>CATLLN010000001.1:0-264438 GCA_950022695.1 uncultured bacterium
AAAAAAAGAGAATCACGGAAACCTCCTGATTCTCTTTTTTATTGCGTAAACTAATCTGGCTTAATTAATGTAAAGTGACTTTTTCAACTGTAACTTCTTTATAATTAAGTAATTTATTTAATGAATTGATTATTGGTTTTAATTTTGCTGCTGTAGTTTCCATTTCTACTTTTGTAAGATGTGTTTTGGTCGGAATAAAGCTTAAGGTTTCGTATTTTGAAATTGTATCATATGGCCCGTTAGTTATCGCTTCAAGTTTTAGCTTTTTGCCGTGTGATTCTTGAAAATCTTTAAATAATTGGTAAAACAAGGTTTGACCTGCAAGTTTAACTTTTTTCCCAATTTCTACAGGCCAAGTACAGATACAATCAAGTTTAAAAATATTTTTATCAGGAGTGAACGTGATTATACCACAAGGCGTATCATTAAGTGTTTCTACATATGTTATATTTTTTGGTTTTTGGCTGTTATCTACAGCATATTGAAGCATTTCATCCCAACGGGAATATTCATCTTTTGTAAGATTTGGCATCAAATCTTTGGTATGGATTCTATCGGGTAAACTTTTTAGAAATTTAAAATCAGCTCTATCTGTAATTTTATAAAGTTTTAAATCTCCACAATTTGCGATGTGGAGTGCTTTAAATTGGGGATTATATTTTTGAGTTTGTAATTGCATTTAAATTCCTTTGCATTTAATAAGAATACTGAATTTAAAAATTGCTTATTTGGCTGTATTTATTAAGAAATTTTATGTATAATTTTGGTATGGGTATTATTCACAGAGATTTTTATAATAGAGATACTTTGGTTGTTGCAAAAGATTTGCTAGGTTGTAAATTATGCAGACGGATTGGCGGCAAGGTTTTGGAAGGAATAATTGTCGAAACTGAGGCTTATAAACAAAATGATCCGGCGTGTCATGCTTATCGCGGTAAAACGCCGCGTTCTGCGACTTTGTTTAAGATGCCGGGGCTTTCTTATGTTTATTTTATTTACGGAATGTATCATTGTGTTAATGTCACAACTGAGCCGGAAGAAACTGCAGGGGCTGTTTTAATAAGAGCTTTAGATCCTATTAATATTGAAAATACTAACGGACCGGGAAAGTTATGCAGAGCACTTGAGATTACTAAAGAATTAAACGAAGTTGATGTAACAGATAATGAATCTTCGTTATGGATAGAAGATTGTAAAAAATATTCTGAATCCGACATTGTAACTACAACAAGAATTGGAATTAAAGTTGCTGCTGATTATCCGTGGAGATTTTATATAAAAAATAATAAATTTGTTTCAAAATTATAAAAATAGTTACTTGATTTTGAAAAAGATTTGTAATATCATTTGAAAGTAAAGATTAGCTGGGGTTAAGATGTTAGTATCATCTATAGGATATTTTGAGCATAAAAAAACTATTATTCCTGATAATGTAATAAAAAATCAGAATACAAAAGTTAATTTATCAGAAGGTTTTGGACATTTTAACCAATCAAATAAATTACAAAATAGCGATTCAGGTTTTATGAAAACCTTTATAGATTCTTTTAAATCGCTTATTGATAAAAGCAGAGCAGATGAAAGTTCTAAATATTTATCTTTAATAGCTTAATTTTTTTGAGCAAAAAGATATTTTACGAGAACTGAACAAAGTGCAGGTATTGCAGCGATAATAGTCAGTACCGGGACTATGCTTGTAGCTTGTGCAATGTATCCGATAATTGACATTGCAATTGCAACTATACCCCAAGAAAATCCGTTAATAAAGCCGCCAATTATGCTTTTATATTGCGGTAAAACTTGTTGAGCCATGCTCATTGTGATTGGGGTTGCAAACATAGTTATAAAGCCCATCAAGGCAAAAATTACAAATGATAATTCAGGCAAGGTTTTATATGTAAGCATAAATAATATCATCATTGGAAAAGTTGTAATCATTGAAATATAAAATACATTTGCTGTGCCGATTTTCTTTTCAAATTTTGGACTAAGTAAAGAACCAATTCCGCCTAAGAATAAAAAGAAAAATAATGCTAAACCTATTTGGAACTTTGAATATCCTTGAGCTTTCCACAAGAATGGAAGTAATATTGAACAAGATGTTGTGATAAGTGATTTTAGCATTGCAATTATATTTAGAATATTCAATTTTTTGTTTGATAAGATATCAACAAATGCTTGTTTTAATTTAAAATCTGATTTAGGTTGTTCGGTATTTGAAAATTTAGGAACACTGGAGAACATTAAAAGAGCCCATATAATACCTAAAATTGCAAGGAAAGGCATTTTATTAAGTCCAAAATATTGTGCAATTGTTGAGGATAGCAGAGGCCCTAATGAATAACCGAGAGTACCCATTGCAATAAAGATTCCCATATTTTTAACTCTGTCGGATGTTGAAAATTTGACAACAAATCCTAATGATTGAGGGTGAAATAGGCTTGAACCAAGGCTTCCCAGAACAATAAATAAAATCATTAAAGGGATTTTGGATGCTGCGGGAACCAGAGAAATAAATATTGAGGTGAATAGTAATCCCCAAAATATCAGGGCACGTTTCCTCATTTTATCTGCAAAAAATCCAAAATAAGGCTGCAATAAAGATGAAAAAATATGTGAGCAGCTTAAAATTATTGTAGCAACAGGCATTGAAATTTTAATCTGTTCAGCTATAAAAGGCATAATTGGGTTTAAAAACCCGGTGTAAATGTCGTTTACAAAATGTGCTCCGCTAAGCCATATTTGGGTTTTGCGCTCTTGGTTATTATAAATCATATTTTAATTTTTACATTAAAGTTTATAAAAATCAATTCATCTTAAGATGAAATGTTAATTTTTTGTTTATTTTTTAAGGATTTAGCAAAAACGATGTTATAACAATAATATGGAATAATAAAAAGATTATTTTAGTAAAGGAGATAAAAAATTATGGCAAAAACAATTGGTATCGACTTGGGTACAACAAACTCAGTTGTTGCAGTTATGGAAGGTGGTAAACCTACCGTTATAGCTAACGCAGAAGGTTCAAGAACAACCCCTTCTATTGTTGGTTTTTCAAAAACAGGTGAAAGATTAGTTGGTCAATTAGCTAAACGTCAGGCTATTGTTAACCCTGATAAAACTATTGCATCTATTAAAAGACATATGGGTGACAATTATAAAGTTAGCATTGACGGAAAAGATTATACTCCGCAAGAAATTTCTTCAATGATTTTAAGAAAACTTGCTGATGATGCATCAAGTTATTTAGGTGAAAAAGTTACATCTGCTGTAATTACAGTACCTGCTTACTTTAACGATGCTCAAAGACAAGCTACAAAAGATGCAGGTAAAATTGCAGGTTTAGACGTTCTTCGTATCGTTAACGAACCGACAGCAGCAGCTTTGGCTTACGGTCTTGAAAAAGAAAAAGCTGAAAAAGTTTTAGTATTCGACTTAGGCGGCGGTACATTTGACGTTTCAGTTCTTGAAATCGGTGACGGCGTTCACGAAGTATTATCAACTTCAGGTGATACTCACTTAGGTGGTGACGACTTTGACCAAAAAGTTATGGATTGGATTTGCGAAGAATTCAAAAAACAAGAAGGTATTGATCTTTCAGGTGACAAACAAGCTATGCAGCGTGTTAAAGAAGCAGCTGAAAAAGCTAAATGTGAATTATCTTCTGTATTTGAAACAAATATCAACTTACCGTTCATTACTGCTGATGCTAACGGTCCAAAACACTTAGACTTGAACTTAACAAGAGCAAAATTTGAAGAACTTTGCTATGACTTATTAGAAAGATGTAAAAAACCTGTAGAACAAGCTATTCAAGATGCCGGTATTTCTAAATCAGAAATTAATGAAGTAGTTCTTGTCGGTGGGTCTTCTCGTATTCCTGCAGTTCAAAAACTTGTTAAGGATTATACAGGTAAAGAACCTAACCAATCTGTTAACCCTGATGAAGTTGTTGCAGTAGGTGCTGCGGTTCAAGCAGGTGTATTAGCAGGTGAAGTTAAAGATATCGTTCTTTTAGACGTTACTCCGTTAACTTTGGGTATTGAAACATTGGGCGGCGTTATGACACCTCTTGTTCCTCGTAACACTACAATTCCTGTTTCAAAATCTCAAGTTTTCTCAACTGCAGAAAATAACCAAACAGCAGTAGATATCCAAGTTCTTCAAGGTGAAAGACCAATGGCTCGAGATAACAAATCTTTAGGTATGTTCCGTTTGGAAGGTATTGCTCCTGCAATGCGCGGTATTCCTCAAATCGAAGTTACATTTGATATCGATGCTAACGGTATTGTAAATGTTTCTGCTAAAGATAAAGCAACAAACAAAGAACAAAAAATTACTATCACAAATTCTTCTAACCTTTCTGAAGATGATATTGATAAAATGGTTAAAGAAGCTGAAGCTAACGCAGCTGAAGATAAAAAGAAAAAAGAAGAAGCAGAAGTTAAAAACAATGCTTCAAGTTTAATCGCATCAGCTGACAGAATTATGAAAGATTTTGAAGGCAAAATCGATGCTGCTGATAAATCTAAATTAGAAGAACAAAAAGCTTCTCTTCAAAAAGCAATTGACGAAAATAAATCAACTGATGAACTTAAAAAATTATCAGAAGAATTGCAACAAACTATGTTTGGTATTTCTCAAAAAGCTTATGAAGCAGTTCAAAAAGAAGGCGAAACAGCTCAAAGTGCAAACTCTGAATCTGCAAGCTCTGAATCTTCTTCAAATAATAACGATGATGATGTTATTGATGCAGAATATGTAAAAGAATAGTGTAATCTTTTATAAGGAAGGCGGCGCCGAAATTCGGCGCCGCCTTTTTATTTATGTGATATAATTCAGATATGGAAGAGAAAAACTTAAAAATATCAATTGCGCATTTGTACCCAAAATTATTGAATTTATACGGTGATATGGGAAATATAATTACGCTTAAAAAACGTTGTGAATGGCGCGGGATTGATGTTGAATTTGAAGAAATCAATATTGGTGATTCTATAAAAAATCACGATTTATATTTTATTGGCGGTGGTCAGGATAAGCAACAGGAAGAAGTTGCGCAGGAGTTGTATTCTCATAAAAATGAACTTACCGCACAAAGAGATGATGGTGCTGTATTTCTTGGGATTTGCGGCGGTTATCAGCTTTTTGGACATTATTATCAACCGCACGATAAGGATAAATTAGAAGGAATCTCGCTGATGGATGCTTATACAGTTGCTGGTAAAAAACGTTTTATCGGGAATGTAACCGTAAAAACTGATTTAGGAACACTTGTAGGGTTTGAAAACCATAGCGGACTTACTTACCTTCAAGGAGAAACAAAACCTTTAGGTACAGTAGTTGTCGGTAACGGAAACAACGGCAAAGATGGGCTTGAAGGCGGAAGATTTAAAAATGTTTTCGGAACATATCTTCACGGTTCGCTTTTACCGAAAAATCCTCATTTTGCAGATTATTTGATTGAGCTTGCTCTTGAAAAACGTTATGGCGAAAAAATTAAGCTTACCCCGCTTGATGATAAACTAGAAAATGAAACACACGATTCATTGATAAACAAAAATTACTAAAACAAAAACGCCCTCAAATTTTTGAGGGCGTCATAATGTTTATCCCAAATCTTTCGCCTTTTTCCTGCCGCTGATTAACTCAACAATGACTCTAACAAATTAGCATTTTGGAGTGCGCCTGTTGATTCTTTAATTTTTTGTTTGTAAATGTAAGTTCTTAATGCTTCACGAATAAGTTCACTTCTTGAACGGTTTTCACCATCTGCAACCTGATCAATTCTGTTCAAGAAATCTTCCGGCATTGAAATTAATACTCTCGCCATATATTCTCCTTTTTTACTAATATTGTTGTTGAAATGCTTACATTTATATAAAGTATTTTGTATATAAAAAAGTGCTATTTTTGTATAGAAGAAATATATATAACTTGTAAAACCCTTGCAGTACAAGCTTTTTGGTGGTTAATATTTCTTAATATTAGCCAAATATTATAGCAATGCATGTTAAAAACATAAAAAGAACCATGATGTTTCTGGAATATAAAAATCTAAAATAAAAAGGTGCATCCCCGCTTTTTAGAATTTTTTCCCAACTGTCAAGCGGGTAGTGCCAAGGGTAAATTTTTGGCAGGTATGTTTTATCTTCATTATAAGATTTTAAGTGAAAATAAAGATCAATAATCATCGGAATAGTTAGAAATGTAAGCAGATACAGATAATTATGTGTTCTAAAAGATAAATATCCGATTAGTAAAAAACTTATGATATAAAAAACGAGGATAAAATTAAGTGCATTTGTTTTTGTTTTCAGACTTCTGCAAAGGGTTTTTTTGTGTGAGCATTCATCCTGATCAAAATCCATAAGCATATGTGCGTAAAGAATTGTATTTGTCATAAGTGCGCAGGCAAACGAAAGTATAAGAACTTCAAATGAAAATTTGCCTGTCATAACGTAATAAACACCTTCAAACAATAACGGACCGTAAGCAATAATTACTGCGATTTCGCCAAGTCCGTTGAGAGAAAATTTTGGATAAGATACTGCAATTATTGCGCCGATAATTGCCAGAAGAGCAACGTATTTTCCTGCTGCAAAAAATAAAAAAGCACCTATAATTCCGCCTATTCCTAGGAAAACAAGGATTGTGTTTCTTAAATCAGTGATTGTTGCCTGATTATTTTTTAAATATGCGCATTTACAATTTTTGGCAGATGCGAAGAATTTTTCATCTTTACTTAAAACTTTATAATCAAAATAATCATCAGAGAGGTTTGTTGCAAGATGTACAAAAAGCATTCCGATTAATGCCAAAATTCCATAAAATACATTTCCTCCGGCTTTAAGAGAATAAATAAATATTACAGCCCAGCTAAATATTGTAATAGGTGCAGAATAAAGTCGTGCACATTTCAGCCAGAAGATAAATTTTTTGAGCATTATTTTTCTCCAAAGATATTTTTCATAGCTTTTACTGATTCGTAACTGGCGCCGGCTTCAAGGATTTCTTCTGCGCTAAGCCCGAACATTGTAATTAGATTTCTTGCTTCTATAGTGTTGTTTAAATTCAAAAACTTTGCAGCTTCTGTTATAGCTGTTTCTCGTGTCATTTTGGTAAACTGATCGTTAATACCTTTTCTAAAAATTCTGGATTTAGATTTACCCATTTTGAGCCTCCAGTGCAAGAAGTGCAGCTCCAATCATTCCTGAATAGTTGCCGGCTTGGGCTTTTTTGATTTTTGTCGGTGTTGTAACTATAGTTGAGTTAACGTTTTTTTCTATGGCTTTGATATCAACAAATTCTGCCATAGAACCTGATAATACAATACAATCCGGATCAAAAAGGTTTGCAAGCCCAATTATACCGTCTGTAATATCATTTTGCCATCTGTTTAGAATTTCGACCATTAACTGATTATTTTTTGCTGCGCCTTCAACAACATCATACGTTGTTATATCAGGGTTTTGGGACATTTCTTCTGCTGTTAATTTTAATCCTGTACCTGATGCGTAGATTTCAAAACAATCCCAGGAACCGCAAGAGCATTTGCGGTGTTTTTTATTTGACATTTTGAAATGCATTTCACCTGCTGCACCGTTTTGTCCTTTCAGCAAGTGCCCATTTATTATAATTCCGCCGCCGACACCTGTGCCTAGTGTTATCATAACTGAAACTGCAGAATTTTTAGATGCTCCTATTTTGTATTCTGCCCAGGCTGCACAATTTGCATCATTTTCGACAAAAACAGGTTTTTTAGAAAGTTCTTGAAATCTCATTGACGGGTATTCTTTTGCAATATTGCCGGTTGAACCTACGATTCCTGAGTTTTGGTTATTTACAGCTCCGCAGGTTGAAAACGCAATTGTATCGACTTCATTTTCATATTTTTCTATAATTGATATGAAGGTATTTTTAATCTCGTCAAAGGTTTTCGGAGTTGAATGTTTTTCAACTTCTGTAAGAATTTTACCTTTTTCATCAATTACTGCGTTATAAATTTTTGTTCCGCCGACATCTATTGCAAGTGCTTTTTTCATCAATTTACCTCTTCCTGAATACGATTGAAATTACTTGGAAATAATTGGTATCAATATTTACCCTCTGAATACGAATCTTTTTGTAATCAATTGCGGGCGGGTTATTGCTGAACCTATTACAACACAGTGAGCACCAAGTTCAAATGCTTTATTAACCTGTTCAGGTTCCCAGATTCTGCCTTCTAATACAACAGGCATGTTTGTTTGTTCTACAAGTTGTTTTAAAAGTTCAAAATCAGGTTCTTTATCAGGTGAATTCGTTGATTCAAGTGTGTAACCTGCAAGTGTTGTTGATAAAATATCAGCCCCTGCTTCCTTTGCTTTTATGCCTTCTTCAAGAGTTGAAATATCTGCCATCGCAATACGTTTATTTATGTGAATATATTTTATTAAATCTTCAAGCTTTTCGCCGTTTGGACGTTTACGCTGTGTGCCGTCAAACGCTATAATATCAGCCCCTGCTTCAATCAAGTCTATAACATCTTTTATTGTTGGGGTTATGTAGACTATTTCCTTCCAGTTTTTCGGAATTACATTTGGTTTTGTAAGCCCGATTACCGGTACGTGAAAAAGCCTTTTGGCATTTGTAACATCTCTGACTCCTGCAACTCGAAGCGCTCCTGCTCCGCCTGTTACAACAGATTTCATCATTGCGACCATACATTTTTCTAAATATAAAGGCTCAGATGGCATTGCCTGAACAGAAACAACAATTGTTCCTTTTATTTTATTAACGACATTATTCATACATAAATTATATATTAAACAAAACTTTTTGCATTATGGTATAATAAATGTAATAAGATTATGAGGAAATTATTTATGAATAAAACTTTAGTGAAATATCCGTTTTTGACCCAAGATGTAGAAATTTATGAACGTGAAAACGGTCATAAGATTGTTTTGGCTCATAAAGAAGGTGAGATGGTTAATGTTTCATCATGGGTAAAGACAGGTTCAATAAATGAAGATGATAAAAATAACGGGATTTCACATTTTCTTGAGCACTTGATGTTTAAGGGAACAAACAAATATAAAGTTGGCGAATTTGACAGAATGCTTGAAGCTAAAGGAGCAATTGTCAATGCTGCAACTTGGAAAGATTATACATTTTATTATGTAACTTTGCCGAAGGGCGCAGGAGGAAAAGATTTTGAACTTGCACTAAATCTTCATGCCGATATGATGATGAATCCGGTTTTTCCATATGAAGAACTCGGAGCACCGTTTGATTTGAATGATAATTCTGTTACTGACAAACGTGAACGTCACGTTGTTATTGAAGAAATTAGAATGAGAAAAGATCAGCCATGGACAAAAGTTTATAATGTTTGTAATAAAAACATGTATACAAATCATCCGTACAGGCGTGATGTAATTGGAACTCCGGAAATTATTTCCCAAGTTACAAGAGAAGATATAGATAATTATTACAGAACTTTCTATACTCCTAAAAATATTACAACTATTGTTGTTGGAGATTTTAATCATGAGGAAGTTTTAAATTTGCTTAGCGAAAAATTTGATTTCCCTAATCGTACTGAAGGAGCAAAAACAGTTAATGAGATTGATTCTCCTGTTAGTGAAACAAAATATATTGAATCAAGTGCAAATGTTCAAACATCATATTTAATGTTTGGCTGGCTTGGTCCTCGTGCAAATGAACTTAAAGCTTCAATTTGTCTTGATTTAGTGAGCATAATTTTTGGAGAAGGCTCAAGTTCACGTTTGCGTCAAAATTTAATTGAAAAATTACCGGAAAGAATATTTAACCTGATTGGTTCAGAGCATTATCAATTTAAAGACGGTAATAATTTCTTTATTCAGGCAAATTTTGATTCTGAATTCAAAGAAAAAGCAATCGAACTTGTAAAAAAAGAACTTGCTGATTTACTTGCCAACCCTATTACAGAAGATGAACTTTCAAAAGCAAAAAAACGAACAAAGTCACGTTTTGCAAATGCAGCAGAAACTGTATCAGAAATTGGTGAAACAATTGGATATTATATGACTGTCTGTGATGATTTGAAACTTGTTGAAGATTATCTTGCAGATTTGGAAAGTATAACTGTTAAGGATTTGGAAGATTCAATAAAGAAATATTTGAAACTTGAAAATGCAGTAATTTCTGTACTTGTACCGCAAGGAGAATAAAATGACACAAGAATTTGAACAACAGCTGGATTTAGTTAAACAAAAGTGTTTAAAGTGTGAAAAATGTTCACTTTGTCATACAAGAACGAATACTGTATTCTCCGGTGGAGTTCCGAATTCTAAGTTAATGCTGATTGGTGAAGCTCCCGGGTATTATGAAGATCAGAAAGGTGAACCTTTTGTTGGTAAAGCCGGTCAGCTTTTGGATAAAATTCTTGGCTGTGTCGGGTTTTCAAGAAAAGAGCATATTTATATTTGTAATACTCTAAAATGCCGTCCACCTGAAAACAGAGTCCGCTGCCTGATGAAAAAGAGGCTTGCCGTGAATATCTGGATGCACAAATCGAAATTCTTAAACCAAGAATAATACTACTTTGCGGAAGAGTTGCGGTTAACTCGTTTATAGATACAAAACTTGGTATAACAAAATTACGTGGAAAATGGTTTGAAGGTCCGAATTTTTCTAAAATGATGCCGATTTTCCATCCGTCATATTTATTAAGAAATGACAGCAGAGAAAAAGGCTCTCCAAAATGGCAAATGTGGCAGGATATTCAAGAAGTTCGCAGAGTTTATGATCAGATGAATTAAGTTTTATGGCGCGGAGCTTTGCTCCGCGCCACTGTTGTGATATAATTATTTTATGAGTGAGAGTCATAGAATGAGTTTTACAACTCAGAATCGTTTAATAATTTTCGGATTGGTGTTAAGCACATTGCTAATTATGGCAATTGCGGTTTTTGCAACGATTAATATTCAGAAAAATCTCAATGAAGCTTATCAGAATTTTGGTCAAGTGATTTCAAAAATTCTTGCGATTGAAAGTGTTGAAATTACAAAAGATGCAACGGGTAAAGAAACATTTGAGATATTAAAAACTCACTCTGATTCTATATTAAAATCTCATCAGGACATTGTTTTTATTGAATTCCGTGATGAAAACGGGAAATTAATTTACAACGCTAAAAATAAATTACATAAAATTTCCAAAAAACCTAATATTTCTGTAAGTTCACCAATGGTAAACATTATTGATAACTCTAATATCGGTTCTGTTACTGTTGGGCTTTCAGGGTCAATTGTCGGGAAAGTCTCATCAACTACCCGCGCTTCAATCTTGTTTGTTTTTGTAATTGTGTGGTTGGTTTTTGCGTTTGTAATTTTAATAAACACATATCTTATTACACGTGAGTTGAGGATTTTTCACGATGGTGTAAGCAAGATTTCATCAGGTGAATTCGGTTATAAAATTGAAGGAAAAGACGTCAGTGATGAAGTTCAAGGACTGTTTAACGCATTTAACGATATGTCTGCAAGGCTTAATGTTTATGAAGAACAAAATATTGAACAGTTAACACTTGAGCGTAACAAACTTGAAGCTGTTTTGATGAGTATTGTTAATGGGGTTGTGGTTTGTGATAACAACGATAAAGTTGTTTTGTTAAATAATCATGCAAAACAAATGCTTGAACTTGAAGATGATCAGCTTTTAGATACAAATATTCAAAATTACGTCGATACAGAAGGCGAATATTGTTTTACTGATAAAATCGAAGAATATAAAAAACTTTCTCTGGAAGAAAAATCATCTAAACCTGTAATTTTTAATATTACAATTGATGGTCGTATTTTAAAATCAATAATTTCTCCAATGTTTACGCAAAACCACGATTATGTCGGCTATATCATTGTACTGATTGATGTGACGCGTGAAACCGAAATGGATAAGATGAAATCTGATTTTATTTCCAATGTTTCACACGAACTTAGAACTCCTGTGACTGTATTAAGAAGTTATATTGATACTTTGTATAACTACGGTGATGAGTTTGATACTGATACGAAAAAAGAGTTTATTTCAACTTTAAACACAGAAATCATTCGACTTAACAGTATGGTTAATGATATTTTAGATTTTTCAAGATTGGATTCTAATGCAAAAATTGAAAAATGTGAAAATGATTTATCACAGCTTGTGGATTCTTGTGTGTCACAAGTTGAGGTGCTTTTGAAAGATCACAATTTAAAAATTGATGTAGATAAAGACAATGATATTCCGTTGTTATGCTTTAATTATGAGAGTATTGCGCGAGCTTTAACTAATTATCTTTCAAATGCCATAAAATATGCTCCGCTGGATTCAACAATAAAGGTGAAATTATTTAAAGAATCAGAAAAAAATCAGGTTACAGTTACTGTTCGGGATGAAGGTATCGGGATAGCGCCTGAGTTTCAGAAGAAGGTTTTTGAAAGATTTTACCGCGTAGAAAATAAAACACATAGTGTTAAAGGTACAGGTTTAGGGCTTCATTTAGTTAAAACAACAATAGAAAAACATCATCACGGTAATGTTTTTGTTGAATCTCAGCCAAATTGCGGCTCAACATTTGGATTCAGTTTGCCGATTGCTTATATGGATGACGAATTAATATAAGCTTTGAATTGCAATATCATATTAATCAAATAGCGCATTGATTTTATCAGTAATATCTTGCGGGTCTATTTCGTTTGTAATTTTGTTTACATCCTGTGCAATTTGATAAAGCTTAGCAGCTTCAATTTTATCGCCTGTGATTGAAATTGAGCGTGCAAGGTTAAAATGAGCAAGCGCGTAATTCGGATTACATTCAACTGATTTTTTAAACATTTCCATTGCTTTTTGAACTCTGCCTAAATCATCAAGATATATTACGCCCAGGTTGTTATAAGCAATATCGTAGTTCTTGTCAAATTCTATAGCAAGCTCGTATTCGCGAATAGCTTCATCTGTGTCGCCTTTTCCCCAGTATAAAAATCCTAGGTTACAGTGAATTTTAGCGTTCTGAGGGTCAAGATCAAGTGCGTTGCGATAGATTGCAAGAGCATTTTCGTAATCCTGTTTATCATAAAAAGCACTGCCAAGGTTAATATAAATATCAATATCTTCCGGAGTTAACAAGTAAGCGCTCTGATAAGATGTAATTGCAGCATCTAAATCCTGTTTAGCTTCTTGGAAAACGAAACCTAAAGTCTGGTTAACAACACTTGTCCATTCTTTGCTTGGATTTAGGGTTACGGCTGTTTGGAAGTGTGATACGGCACCGTCAACATCGCCTTTAATATATAAAATATTTGCTAAATTTGAATGAAATTCAGGCATGTTCGGCATAATTTGGATAAGCTTTTTGTAAACTTCAATCGCGTTATCGTAATCGCCTAAATCTTCGTAAGCTTTGCATAAATGACGGTAAGCAGGGATGTTTAAGTTATCCAGCCAGATTGCCATTTTGTATTCCGTGATTGCGTTTTCAAACTGACCAAGTGATGAATAAATGTCACCAAGCAAACAGTATAGAGGAACAAATCCCGGCGCTTTATCAATTGCGTCAATGTAAATATCTAGAGCTTCATTAAGTCCTTTTGTCTGCACTTGAAGATAGCCTTTAAGAAGTATCGGCAGGAATTTTGTATAAGCTAAAGAGTCTTTAACTTTTTTCATTGCTGCTATGTCAAATGGCAGGGTTACTGCAGACATAAGATATTCATTGAACGATTTAATTTTGTTTTTGAATACTCTAAACGATGAAATTTTGTAGATATTATGCAGAAGATAATGTGAACAAGAACTTGCAAACGGTGCGTATTTAATAGCTTTTTTTGCATTGATTTCTGCATCTAAAAATCTTGCTTTTTTTGTGTAAACTTCTGCTAACATGTGGTATGCTTTTGCGTGTTTTGGATTCTTTGCAACAGCATTGTCAAAGTAGTTGATTGCTTTGTCAAGGTCTCCTTTGTAAAACTGTGCCATACCTATTTTGTAATAGATATTGGCAGAGTTTATGTATGATTCAAGCGCAATTTGATATTCTGTAATTGCTTCATCAATATACTGGCAAGAAGAATAAATATCTAAGTGCCACGCAAGATATAAATCCCCTAATCTGAGGTGTAAATCAGCATTTGTCGGGTCTTTTTGAAGACCGATTTGACATAATTCAATCGCTGATTTTACATTTCCGCCTTTGACTTGTTTTTCAATTTTTTTATCTAAAAGTTTTGTATCGTTTTCCATATTCATAAATAGCTCTTTACCACTTATTTTAATTAATATTATATAAAATTGCAAGTTAATTAACATATTTTGTGTATAATATAGTTTATTAGAATGAGGAAAGATTATGACAGATAACAGAATATATTTTGTAGACGTAACAAATAGGGACGGCGTGCAAACTTCACGTTTGGGTTTAGCAAAATTACAAAAAACAATAATTAATTTAATGCTTAACGATATGGGTATAACCCAATCAGAATTCGGGTTTCCGACAACAAAGCACGAACTTAATTACCTTAACGGTAACCTTGAGCTTGTAAAGCGCGGTGTTATCTCTACAACAAAGCTTTCAGGCTGGATGAGAGGAATAGCTGCTGATGTTGAACAGTCTTTCCGCGACGTGCCGGAGCTTAAGTACGTTAATCTTTCACAATCAACTTCTGAACAAATGATTAATGGCAAATATTTGGGCAAGAAAACTCCTGATGATATTATTAAAATGACCAAAGAAGCCGTGGAATGTGCAATTGATAAAGGTGCAAAAATTGTCGGGGTTAACGCAGAAGACGCTTCCCGAAGTGATATTGACTATTTAATTAAGTACGCATCTGAAGCTAAAAAATCAGGCGCATATAGGTTTAGATACTGTGATACACTGGGTTTTGAAGACCCTCAGACAACTTATGACAGAATCTATAAAATTGCAAAAGCGACCGAAATGCCAATTGAACTTCATTTTCACAATGATTTGGGAATGGCAGCAGCTTGTTCTGTAATGGGTGCAAGAGCAGCAATTGACGCGGGGGTTGATGCTTATATCAACACTGCAATTAACGGTATGGGAGAACGTGCAGGAAATGCTGATTTAGTATCTTGTCTTCTGGCGTGTTTGAAATCCGCAGGGTTCAAAAACAAATACAAAATTGATGGAAATATTCGTTTGGATAGAGCATGGCAATTAGCAAAATATACGGCTTATGCCTTCGGGGTTGATATTCCAATAAATCAGCCTGCTGTTGGTGATAATGCGTTTGCGCACGAATCAGGAATTCACGCAGATGGCGCCTTAAAAGACAGAAGAAATTACGAGCTTTATGATTTTGAAGAACTTGGACGCGGTGAACCTGAAATTATTGAAACCGGAAGAATGATTACAACAGGTGAATACGGTGGTATTAAAGGGTTCAGAAACGTTTATGATAATCTTGAAATTGAATTTAAAGATGAACATGAAGCGCGTAATATTTTGGAACTTGCGCGCTATGCGAACGTTCATACTCAAAAACCTTTAACAACAAGTGAGTTGAAGTTTATTTATTACTTCCCGGATATCGCGGCACAGGTTATGACAGTTTCACCATACTATGAACCGCTTGGAGCGATTAAAGATAGAGTTGAAGCCCAAAAAATCAAAGTTCCGCAAGGGATTATTTAAACAATATCCAGTCGTTGTTTGAATTCTTTTTGAGCAATTTCATCTATTTCATCTTGTAATTCGAAAAACTGTAATAAGATATCATTGCAAAAATCTTGAAAAAAATATGCATCGCTGTTTTCTTCAATGAAGCCTGCAATGGCGTATTTCATAAGTTCGAGCTTTTTCACGAGATTGTAACTATCTTCTTGTAATTTGTTTATACTATCTTGCATTTATATGTCTTATTGCTATCTTTATATATCTACAAGATAAATATAGCACGTTGTATAACGAGTGTCAATAGTCTAATATAAATATCATGAAGAAAAATATAGCTACCAATATAACAAAATATTTTGGGAAAAAGGTAAAAATAGAAAGAATTAAAAAAGATCTTTCGCAGGAGTCATTAGCAGAGTTAGCAGGAATAAGCAGAGCTTATTTAGGTGCTGTTGAACGGGCAGAAAGTATTCCGTCTATAGAAACTGCCGGAATGTTAGCTAAGGGACTTGGCATTGAACTTCACAAATTGTTTATTTTTGAGGATTAGTAACTGCGAGAAAATGTCGCCCTGAACTAGATTCAAGGTTTGATATTTTTTAGATCTCATAATCAATTCCGTGTTGTTTGAAAAGTGCGTTGAAAAAGTCTTTGTTTTCAATGATGTTTTCCGATGTTAATTTCATATGTATAGCACAGTCAAACATATTTTCCTTTTGACTCTGTTGTGCCATTACTCTATCGATATAAGTTTTTGCAAGTTTGTTTGTTTCACGGGTTATGGCGCGCTGTTCTTCAGCTGACGGTTTTTGTTTTAACTTTTCTATAAATTCTATCGCGTTTTGGATTATTTCATCAAGAGGATTTTTACTGTTTTGTATGATATTTTTTAATATATTATCTCTTGTTGCAAAAGCGGTTGTGCTTGGTTGAAATTTATATTTTGAATGAAAATAAATTGCTGTGTCTTTTGATACGATATCAAGTTGTTTTATCTTATTTTCAAGCATTGTAATTATGCTTGAAAGTCGTAGAAGTTCACCCAAACGAAAACCTTTTTTGCGATATTCCGGCAGTGTTTCAATAAAATAGCCGGTCATAGTTTTATTATCATTGTCAATCGAAAATATTTCATGTCCGAGAGTTTTTCCAAAAGGGTTTTTTATTTCGGAAATTAAACGATTATATCCGTCATAATGTATTTTAGTATCTGTTACAAGGTTGCCGAAAATTTCATGACGAGTGTGCAAAGTATTGACGATTCTTGAATCTGTCGGGGTTATAGTTTTTAATATTGGTTTTACAAGATGCATATTTTATGTAAAACCTGTCAAAATAATTTTTGCTAAATAACTTTACCACCGCCGATTAAGTGACCGTCATTAAGGTCGTAAATTACGCCTGCCTGCCCCGGTGTTATTGAGTTTACAGGTTCGTAAAAAGTGATTTCAGCTTTATCATCAATAATTTCAACTTGAGCTTTTTTAGCAGGCATATTGTAGCGGATTTTTACCATTGCATCAAATTTTTCACTTCCTATCGGATATGAAAAATTCAAATCTTCTATTGCAAGTTTTGTGCGGAAATCGTCTTCGCGTTTGCCAAGATATACAATATTTTTTTCTGAATCTATATTTATAACATATAGCGGATAAGGCGCAGCAATTCCGATTCCTTTGCGCTGTCCGATTGTGTACTGGTAATGTCCGGTGTGGGTGCCGAGTTTTTTACCTGTCGGAATTTCAATGAAATCACCTTTTTGGTCGCCAAATTTGTCTTTTAAATAGGATTTTGTTGTATCCGGTTTTTGGATAAAGCAAATATCCTGACTTTCTTTAGAAGATTTTGGAGGTAAATCAAAATCATATGCCATTTGACGAACCTGTGATTTTTCGTATTCATACAGCGGAAAAACTGTTTTAGAAAGCTGTTTTTGCCCCAAACGGTATAAAAAATACAACTGGTCTTTGTGTTCATCTTTTGCAGGATAAAGTTTGTAAACTCCATCAACAAGTCTTATATCCGCGTAATGCCCTGTTGCAAAGATATCCGCGCCAAGTTCATTTATTGCATAGTCAAAAATTTCACCCCATTTTATAAATTGATTACACATTATACAAGGGTTTGGGGTCTGTCCGTTTTTGTAAGAATTTTCAAAATATTCTATGATTTCTTTTTGAAATTTTTCTGTAACGTCAACTATATAATGTTCTATACCGAGTTTATCGGCTACATTTTTTGCGTTTTGGCAAACTATATCTGCGGCAGGTGTGTTAACCATTTTCCCTGTTACACCGATTACTTTGTAACCCTTTTGTTGCAATAAAAGAGCAGTAACCGAACTATCAACACCGCCGGATAAGGCAACGGCTGCTATTTTTTGATTATTTACTTCCATAGCTTATGTTTTATAACAAACAGTCAGTGAATTCAACCGGCAGTTACTGGTATTATATTTACCACTGTGGTATAATGCAGTTATGAAAAAGTTTTTACTATCTTTGATTTTAAGTATAGCGATATGTTGTAATATTCCTGTTTTAGCCGATGAAGTTGAAGAAGATTATTTTGATATTGCTGCAAATTACTGTGTTATAGGTGATTATGAATCTGCGCTTATTTATCTTGATAAGATTTTAACAATAAATCCGAATAATCAAAAAATCGTTGATTTAAAAAAAGGTTTGACACATGTTATTGAACAAGATAAAAAAACGTTTGTTACAGGTGTTAACCCGCTTGTAAAACAAGCCCAGGAAGCTAAGCGAATTGGAGATGAAAGATTAGAAGAATCTTCGCTTATTGAAGGTACACAAGCCGAAAATTCTTATCTTGCGTATTATTATTTGGGGAACTTTTTCAGAGATAAAAATAATTTTTTAAAGGCGTTAGATGCTTATAACGGGGCACTTTCTGCTAAACCTGATTTTGCGCAGGCTTATCTGGCATCAGCTGTTACGCTTTTTGATGTTGGGCGCTATGAAGCCGTTATAAATCCCATTGATAAGTATTTAACCTTTAATCCGAATGATGATTTAGCATATGCTGTTAAATCCCGTGCAGAATTTGAAATGGGAATGCTCGAAGAATCACGTGCAGATAATGAAAAAGCTATTCAAATTAATGACTGTCCTGAATATCAATTTGACAGAGCAAAAATTTTATATAAATCAGACGCTTTTAAAGCCGCAAAAGATATATTTACAGAACTTTTACCGGATATTCAGACATCAAAGATATACGAATACATGGGATATTGCGACATAGCTCTTGAAGATTATATGAGCGCTTTGATGAATATAAATAAAGCTCTCATACTCTCTGACGATGACGAGTTTTTAGAAATTAAGTATAATGAAATAAAAGATATATTGGAAAAGAATCAGGATGAGCAGACGTAAAAGAGTAAAAGAGAAAAAAGAAGGTTTTTTCACCAGAGTTGTAAACGGTATGATAACACTTTGTCTTACTGCCGGAATGCTCTGGGGTTTGCAGGCATGTTCCGGAACAAATACAGCTGCAGGTTTAAAGTTTGCTCAGCTTAGCGATGTCCATTTTTTAGCAGATGGCTCAAATACTACATTTAAAATGACCGGAGAATCGCCAAGACTGCTTGATGATGCAGTAGCTCAGATTAATGATTATAATGATATTGATTTTGTAATGTTTACAGGCGATTTGATTGATAAGTCTTTTGAAAAAGAGTTAAAAGCATTCTTGCCGCATGTTGAAAAGCTTAATGCTCCTTGGTATTTTGCGTTTGGTAATCATGACAGATGTGTCGGCGGGTATTTGAATACTCTTGTATACCTTGATATGGTCAGAAACTCTAACCCTGATTTTAAGTTTAAAAAAGCTTATTATTCTTTTGAACCAAAGAAAAATTATAAAGTCATAGTACTTGATAATATTATTACTGATGAAATAACTTCAAACGGCTATATTGATGATGAACAGTTGAAATGGCTTAAAAAAGAATTAGATTCGTCTAGGAATGATACGGTTTTAATTTTTATGCACATTCCGATTATTGAGCCGTTTGCAAGTCCTAATCATAAAATGCGTAACGGTATCGTTTTAAAACAGCTTATTGAAAGTTATAAAAATCCGATTGGGGTTTTTCAAGGACATTATCATGCGGCTAAAATTACACAGCACGATAATGTGTTATATGTAAATTCTCCGGCTCTTGTGTCTTATCCGAATGCATTTAGGGTTGTTAGCGTTACTAATCATAAAGATAAAGTAGTTTTTGATTTTGAATGGAAAGAAACAAGAGAAACTACTATTCAAAAAATGGCGAAAATACTTGTATTCTCCGGTGGACTCTACGCAGGTGAAGAAAAAGATCAAACCGGTGTTTATGAAATAAAAAAATAATTTTGAGGAAAATATAATGAGCGAGTTTAAAGTAAAATTTAGAGGTGTAAGAGGAAGCTTCCCTGTTGCTGATAGAAATTTTTTAAAGTTTGGCGGCAATACTTCTTGTGTTGAAGTTCAGGCAGGAAATCATATAATTATTCTTGACGCAGGAACTGGTATTGTTGGAATTGGTGATGATTTGATGCAGAATTATATAGCATCAGCAGTTAGAGAAGAAGAAAGAAAACCTATTTATTCAACAGTTCTTATTTCACATATTCATCAAGATCATTTGATGGGATTAACTTTTTTTAAACCTATTCATTTAAAAAATTCTAAGTTAAATATATTTGGTCCAAAAAGTCAGAATTCAACACTTGAATCAGATTTATCGGAACTTATTTTTGGCAAAACTTTTCCAATAGAACTCGGTAATATCGCTTGTAACCTTGAAGTTAAAGATATCTGTGATTCTCAAGCAATCCTAATAAAACCGGATAGAGCACCTGAGCTTGTAAATCTGGAAGAAGTAAAACAAGAAGATGATGATGTCTTGATTACATTTTATAAGTCTTATGTTCATCCTCAAGATGGTGTGATTATTTATAAAATATCATATCAAGGTAAATCTCTTGTTTATGCAACAGATAAAGAATGTTATTTTGGCGGTGATAAAAAGTTTGTGAAATTTGCAAAAGATTGTGATTTACTTATTCACGATGCACAATATACTACAGAAGATTATTTGAGTCCTTATTCTTCTAAACAAGGTTTCGGGCACTCTACATATGATATGGCAGTTGAGGTTATGAAACAGGCAAAAGCAAAGTCACTTGTTTTCTTTCATTACGACCCGTCTTACGATGATAATAAGCTTGAAAGAATTAAGGAACATTACACATCAGGTAATAAAAATGTTCATATGGCTTATGAAGGTTTGGAATTTGACCTTTTATAAGTTTTTATTAAACAGGTAATTAATGAAAAAGTTTTTAATATTTTTAGTTATATTATTTTCTGCGCTTCCGGGAGTTTGTGCACCGGGAACGACAGCTACTTATGTTATTGACCCGGTAAAAAATGCATTTGAACATAATAATATGGGCATAATTTATATGGAAGAAAAATGTTATTATGCTGCGATTCAAGAGTTTAAAATGGCGATTAGTCTGAACCCGAAAACTCAGGCTACAGCAGTATACTTTAATAACTTAGGTAAGGTATACCTCGCAATTGGTTATCCTGAAATGGCTCTGGATTGTTTTCAGAATGCGGTTATACAGTATAATTTAAATTTTGAATTTTATAAAAATCTTGTTGAATGCTATGAAAAACTCGGGCAGACTAAATCAAAGCTTGAGTTTTACAAAAAAAATGATTCAAATCCATTTGATAAAATATTGCTTGGACTATTATACGCAAAAACCGGTAATACAAAAAAAGCGATTATTGTCCTAGATGAATTTGCGATGTCAGAGCCTAATTTAATGATTACTCCTGCAATAAAACAATATATTCAGCAGCTTGTAGACGAATTGTTATAATTGAAGAGGGGCGAAACCTAAAGGTTTCGCCCCTCTCGTAGATGTAAAATATTATTTTTTAAATTTTTCTAATAAATTTGTGCTTCCTGTATCAAATTGTGGAGCAACTTTTGCCGGAGCTTCGGCTTTAATCGGTTCTTTTGCAGCACCTTGCATTGAAGGGTTTGATTTATCTTCAACTTGAGCTGGAAGAGCTGTACCGTTTTGTCTTGCTTCACGTTCTGCCATTTTCTTTTCAACTTTGCCGGCAAGAGGTGTTGCAATGAATGGTACTAACATACGTTTTCCGACAATTGTAGCTGCCGCAAGAGATGTTAAACCGCCGAATGCATCTTTAACATTGTTTCTGATTTTTTCAAATTCTTGAGTGAATTTGATGCTGTTCATATCGGCATAACCAGGTTGGTTTTTAACGATTGATTGGTAAGTTTTTTTAATTGGTCTGTCAAACATTTTGCCGAAGAATTTATCAAACATTTTAGTTTGGCAAACTTTGTGAGAAACCGTGAAGAACATTAACAACTGTAATGCAATCATTAAAACACCGTTTGTTAAGTCTAATGATGCAACGAATTTACGTTTATCATCCGGAATGTCTTTGTTATTCATACTTTGAGTAACGTATAAGTAACATCCCAAACCGTCTTTTGCAACAATTGATGATACACCAAGACCGTCAATATACATTCTGTTGTTGTTGTATACTTCGTTACCTGCTTTTTTAGCTATTTTACTGTTTGAGAACCATTTAATAGGTCTGTATACACAAGTCTCAAGTAAAGGATTGATTTTTGGATTCATTATTTCACCTCTACTTTCTGGTTATTATTTTTCTTTTCTTTAGCTGCGGCTGCTTTGTTTGATAAATTAGGAAATGCCTTATCCATAAACCAAGGATAAATCTTGTTTAGCATCCAACAAGTTGCAGGAAGAATTGCAAGTGATACTCCTAAGCCTGTCCAGCGTTTTAAACCATCAATATTTGATTTAGCATGTTTTTTTAATTGGTCACCAATACATTTAGAGATGGATTTTGCTTTTTCGGAAAGTCTTGTGCCTACGCTTTCAACCCATTCTATGGATTTTTTCAAATCAGCTTCACCAATTCCGTTATCTGTCAATTTAGCTCTAACACTATTTCTGGAAGCTTCAATAGTATCATCAATAATTTGTTGAGCTTCTTTAACAGTTATTCCAGATGTCTCTAATCTTGTTTTAATTTTAGTTAATGCTTCAATAGTTTCATCAATCGCATTTGTTCTTCTATAAATTACTTCGTTTACATATTCCATAATTTCTTGGGTTGATTTTTTAGATTGCATTGTGTTAACACTTTCAATCATTTTATCAATTTTTTCGCCAAGAACTCTTAATGCAGAAGAATCATTTCCTGTATTTTTATCTTTAATTTCTTTGATAATTTTAATAAGTTCTGTGTTAACAGATTTTTTAGAAGAATCTTTTTTGATTTCAGTTTTTAATTCTTTTATTAAGGCTTTACAGTCTTTGTTGAATTTTTTGTTTGCTTCTGCAATTTGATTTGGAGTTGTAGCAAAATCTGTTTGGTTATAAATTTGAGTTACATTACTGCGTAATCTTTGTAATACAGATTTAGCTTCATCCGGGTTATTGTGGAAGAAAATTCCTCTTTCAATTTTTTGTGGAAGTTTTCTTTGAATAACTTTTACTTTTTCGGCACTTTCAGATTGGATAATGTTATCTATTGTTTCAGTAAATAATTTTTTAAATTCCTGAGCAGGCATTTCTAGAGTTGAAGCTGTTTTACCGTTTGAGGTATTAAATACAATTTTATCTTGTTCAATCATATTTATTAGCTTTTTGTCATAATTAGCATTTTTATGAGCTTCAATAGCGTCTTTCATTTCCTGTTTAGTGTATTTCTTACCAGGGTTAAGTGCTTTAATTTCTTTTTTCAAATAGTCATCTGACGGGAATAAAGAAGAGTTATATCTTGTTGAGAAATAACCGATGTCTGCAGCATGTTTAATGATTTTATTGAAAGGAACAACAATAGCTGCTTGTGTTGCGACTGCAAGAACTGCAGAAACAGGCTGACGCCAAGCAGTATATGTTCTGGTATTTTCGTCTGTATCTGATAACGGGTTGTATTTGATAAATAATGGTGCAACAAGACCTGTACCTGTTGCGTTAATAAGTTGGTTTTGAACTTCTCCCATTCCTTCGTGAATTTTTACCATTTTTTTTATTTTACCCGGCATGATATCAAGTAAAAATTCTTTTAAAGGTTTAGCTGCCGGAGTTACGACTTTAGCTGCTCCTGAAAAACTTGTAGTGTCATGCGGAACACCGAGGTATACTCTGTTTTTAACGGCTTGCCCGTTAAATAATCTTTGCGCGGATGTAGTTTCCAGGCTATTTTTAATCTTTTCGATACTCATTTTACACCTACTATGACCTTCTATATATATAGAATCCCAAACATTGAAAAAATTGCTATAAATTTAGCATTTGTAAAGAAATATTAATGGATTTCCTTAACTCTTTTTTCCCTAATTGCAGAGAAACGATTTTACGGCTATTTCTCACCAAACAACCGGATTCCCCCGCAGTGTTTCCATCACGAGGAAACACTGCAATTATACAAAACACATAAAAAAATTAAAAGTATATTATTAAGAATTATGAATTACTTTTTTGAATCAAGAAGCTTTCTGATTCTTAAATAACGGTCTAATTCTTTGCTGACAGTTTCTGTTTTTCCAAGGTAAGCATTTGATAATAATACTTTATTATCGTATTTCGGGTCTAAGATAAATACTGTCGGGAATCCTGTAATACCGATTTCGTTAACAACTTTTTCGTATTTTTTGTCTTCAACGTTAACTTTAGAAAAGTCCATAACATCAGCATATTTTTCGGATAATTCTTTGTAAATCGGCATGAATTTTACACAGTATCCGCACCAGTCAGCATAAAACAATACTAAAACCGGTTTTTTGCTTTTCATAGCTTTGTTGTATTCTACACCGATTTTATACTCAGACGGTTTTTGCGGTTCGCCTGTTAAATTAGCTGATTGAGTTAGTTTTTCAAACATTTCTTGTTTTTGTGCTTCAAGTTGTTTGTAGTGATAGTATTCATAGCCTGCTGATGCGCAAATTGTTAGTAAAAGTAATACTATTGTAAAAATTGCAACATTTTTTCTACTAACATTTTGAAGTTTTTCTTTTAAATTAAATCCCATTTTTTTCTCCTCTTTTCATTACATTATTATAATATGAATAAACAAACAAATTTTTTTCTTAATATTTGTTAACATGATGTAACACTTAGTATATATCTGGGTATATACAAAGTATATAATCTCGTGTTACATTTTCCCCAAGTTCTATGAAATAAATAGAGCAATAGTTGATGTGGCTTGGAAACAATTGATAATAACATTTATCCAAAATAAGAGGAGTTTAATTTATGACAAAAGATTCACTAATCGAAATGAAAATCGGTCCGCAAAATTCTAATCCTGCGAAAAATGAAGTGTTGGAAGCTTCTAAAGACAGTGTTTTGAGTGCTTATTTAAGAGAAATTTCATCTTATCCGCAACTGACATTTGAACAGGAAAAAGAACTTGCACAATTGATTGAAAAAGGTGATTGTGAAGCTAAGAAAAAACTTATTCAGGCAAATTTAAAACTTGTAGTAACAGTTGCGAGAAAGGCTATTCATATGTCAGTACTTCCTGTAATTGATTTGATTCAGGAAGGCAATATGGGGCTTATGATTGCGGCTGAAAAATATAATTACAGACTTGGTTATCGATTTTCAACTTATGCGGCATGGTGGGTTAAACAGGCTATGTTTAAGGCAATTTCGGAGCAATCTCACTGCATGAAAATCCCTGTTTATATTCAGGAAACTTTATCTAAATTTTCTAAAGTGAAATCTCAAATGGAACAAGAGGTTAATGCTTCTGTAAAAACAGAAGATGTTGCGAAAAAAATGAATATTGCGCCTGATAAAATTGAAATGTTTTTATCAGCTTATACAAAAACAATTTCAATAGAAAATGGTTTAGAAAAAAATGACGGAAAAGAGCTTAATGTTGCAGATATTTTGGCAGATAATACAAGTTTGGTATCTGAAAATATTGAGTTTCAGTCGTTAAAAAATGATATTCAAAATGTAATTTCCACATTAAAAGAGCGTGAACAGGAAGTTGTTAAAATGCGTTACGGGCTTGATGATACAGAACGTTATACATTAGAAGAAATCGGAAATATTTATGGTGTAACAAAAGAGTGTATTCGCCAGACAGAATTGAGAGCTTTAAAAAAGATGAAATTATCGGGAGCATCGCTTTTATCAAGTTATATTTGTTAATTTTGTAGCTTGACAATTGAGATGATAAGAAAATAATCGGTGATACCATTTATCTTCTTTGATTAACTCTATAGTTGAGATTACATAGAAATAATTGGCAGCACTATTTATCCCCTCGTGTTTATGTAAAGTAGAATTGAGCCGCGTTTGCGGCTTTTTAATATTCAATACCTTTACGTGCGGCAATTCCTGTGTCCCAATAGTGTTTTACAGGTTCAATTTTTGATACAAGGTGTGCAATTTCTACAATTTTCGGGTGCGCATTTCTTCCTGTTAAAACAATTTCCATTTCATCGGGTTTGTTTTTTAAAACATCAACAACTTCATCTACATCAAGAATTCCAAGATCGATTGCGATATTTGCTTCATCAAGGATTATAAGCTGGTATTCGTGGTTTTGGATTGCTTGTTTTGCGATTTCCCAGCCTTTTTTTATTTCTTCTTTGTCTTTGTCATTTTGATTGTCTTTATATATGATTCTGTCAAGTCCGGCTTGAACGATTTTAAGATTTTCTGATATTTCAGGTGAAAGCTCGCGGAAAGAATTCAGTTCGCCGTAATCATTTCCACCTTTTGTAAACATAACAATAAGCACTTTCCAACATCTGCCAAGTGCGCGCATTGCAAGCCCTAAAGAGGCGGTGGTTTTGCCTTTGCCGTTTCCTGTGTAGACTTGAATATAACCGTGCTGTGCCCAGTTAGGATTTATTAAATTGTTGTTGCAGTTTACCATATTTCCCATTTATTATATATTAAAATTATGAATATGAAAACGGATTTAAGGATTAGAGCAAAAGATATTCGAAAAAGCTTACCGATTTGTGAAATTTCTGAAAAATTAATAAAGTTGGTGCGAAATCATGCCGCTTATATTGAATCAAAAAATGTTATGCTTTTTTATCCGACTAAATACGAGGTTGATTTGCGTGGTCTGCTTGGGGATGATAAGAATTTTTATTTTCCGCGTGTAAAAGATGAAAATCTTTTAATTTGTCCTTATATAGTTGGGGACAGATTAGAAAAATCCTGTTTTAATATATTAGAGCCTTGCAGTGAACCTGTTGATGCAAGTATTTTGGATTTAATAATTGTTCCTGCGCTTATGGTTGATAAAAAGGGGTATAGACTTGGTTATGGTGGCGGATATTACGATAGGCTGCTTGACAAGCTTAGTTCAAGTGTAAAAACAATTTGTGCGCTGCCTGAAGAATTGGTAATTGAAGAGCTGCCGCGTGATGATTTTGATATCCCTGTGGATTTTGTAATAAGTTTCTAATTTAAAACGACCCGCTGATAGCGGGTCGTTTTAGTGTTTGTCGGGTTAGTTTATTTTCGGGTATTGTGTTATTTAGGCGAATGTATATTTAGGAGCCATATCTTTTATGCCTTTGTCTCGGCCTTCTTTAGCTGCTTGAAGTTCTGCTTCGATTGATTTTCCTAAAGCTTCAAGTTTTTCTTTTTCCTGAGTAATTCGTTCTTCTTCGACTTTCAGGTTTCTTGTTTCAATTTGCATTGCGCGGTCTCTGCCTTGTTCATAAAGTTTTCTCATTATGAATGCTTGGTATTGTTGCTGTTGTTGAGCGTTTTGTTGTTGACCTTGCATTTGCTGCATGTACATCTGCTGCATATAAGGAGCATTTTGCTGCATATATTGTAATGAACTATTATGTGCAAATGACAGATAATTCATTGTTCTGCCCATCATTGAGCCAGGGGTATTAAGCATTTCGCCTATTGAAATCCCGCCGCTTGCAATTGTTGCTGCATACTGTTGTAAATCTCTTAATTTTTTTGTCAGCTTGATGAGACGATATTCGACATTACTTCTTTGATAAATCAAATCGTGCACTCGAGCTGTAAACATTAGAATGCCCATTGTACTAACCCTACCTTTTTAATTTTAATAACTAACCTTTTTTAACCTACATCTATATAAAAACATGCAATATCAAGTTATTGCATGTTTTTGGGTATATATTAAGTTTTCTTAACAATTGTTATTTTGAAGTACGTTCTACAACTTTATCGATAAGTCCGTATTCCATTGCTTCATATGCAGTTAGGAAGTGGTCACGTTCACAGTCATCTTTTACTTTGTCAAATGGCTGACCTGAATTTTCTGCCATAATTCCGATTAACATATCTTTCATTCTGCGAATTTCTTTTGCTTCAAGTTCAATATCTGTTGCTTGACCTTGAGCACCGCCTAAAGGCTGGTGAATCATAACTCTTGCATTTGGAAGAGCAAGTCTTTTACCTTTAGCGCCTGAACATAGCAAAAACGCACCCATAGAAGCCGCATCACCAAGACAGATTGTAGAAACATCTGATTTAATAAGGTTCATTGTGTCATAAATCGCCATACCTGCTGTGATTACACCGCCAGGGCTATTAATATAAAGCATAATATCTTTTTCTGAATTTTCACTGTCTAAAAGCAAAAGCTGTGCAACAATTGAATTTGCGACTTCATCATTGATTTCTGTCCCCAAGAAAATAATTCTTTCTCTTAAAAGTCTTGAAAAGATATCAAATGAACGCTCTCCGCGTGAAGAAGCTTCAATAACTGTAGGCACATAGCCCATTATTTTCATATAAGTTTCCTGATCCATATGGCTCTCCTTTTTTTATTATTATACTACAAAAAATATATTGTAAAAATACGTAAGGTTATGTATAATAATTTATGTATATTGAAAAGGAGAAAGTGTATGAAATTTAACAATATCTTTAAAAATCGGGGGGGGGTAACTGTTTAAGGCTTAATTTAAGCGGGTTTCAGCTATCTCCTAGAAAAGCATTTACTTTAGCCGAAGTTTTGATTACTTTAGGCATAATTGGTGTTGTTGCTGCTATGACCATTCCGAATTTAATTGCTAATGCGCAGAAAAAATCTGTTGTATCAGGACTTCAGGAAGCGCAATCTATTTTAAATCAAGCGGTTAAAATGTATTCTTATGAATCTGATGAAGAAGGTACAGGGGATTTTGACACAAGTTTGGATTCAAAAGCGTTTGCCCAAAAATATTTTGAACCGTATTTGAAAGTCGCAAGAGTTTGTGAAAACATGTCTGACGGTTGTTGGAAAACTGAAAACTTTTACGGTTATTACGATTTAGGAATGAACCGCAAAACTGACACTATTAAATACAGTCTTGTGCTAAATAATGGTATGATACTCGGATTTGGTAAAATTCATGGTTATAATCTTCATTCAATAATTGTAGATATTAATGGTCAGGGTAGAAGAAATATTATGGGTAAAGATGTATTTGTATTTTATCCGTTTAACAGTGAAGCCTTGTGTGCCGGTTATAACAAAGATAAAGCTAAAATGATTAAAAACGGAATTTATCCTGGAAGTTTTGATAATTGTGGTGTCCCTCATGTTATTTTTTCAAGAGAAGAAATTTTAGCACCAAATAAATTGCTTCGTGCTTGTAACAAAGATGTAGCACCTGATGGCGGAGGTCGAACAGGTGCCGGTTCAGCATGTGCGGCTTTAATTTTCAAAGACGGTTGGAAAATCAGCCGCGATTATCCTTGGAAATAGGGGTACTCGCCGCACGGGGAATTATTGGGTAATGTTATTATAAAAGTTGTTCCGTTTGCAGGTTTACTTATGATATCGATTTTACCGTTGTGAAGTTTTACAAATTCTTTTGCAATAGTAAGCCCGAGTCCGGTTGAAGTTTCGGATTTTGATAGTGAATCTGCAATCTGGAAAAACTTATTAAATATTTTTTTATGATATTTTTTATCAATTCCGATTCCTTCATCTTTGATTGAAATATAAACAGAGTTATCTTTTTTCCCGGCTTTTATATGTATTTCAGAATTCTGTGGAGAAAACTTTATTGCGTTTCCAAGAAGGTTAAAAATTACCTGTTGAAGTTTTATATAATCACCGCTCAAATTCAGGTTTTCATCAACATCTTTAACTACTTTTACCCCTTTTTTTTGATAAAGTGGTTTTAGTATATTACAGACTTCTTCTATTAAGATATTAATATCAACAGATGAAATATTTAATTTAACTGTATTTGATTCAAGTTTTGAAATATCAAGAATTTCGTTAATCATTCCTAACAGGCGAACCCCTGCAATTCTTATATCATCAATATATTCAGCTTGCTTTTGAGTAAGTTCGCCAAATATCCTGTTTCCCAGAATCTCTGAAAATCCGATTATTGAATTCAAAGGTGTACGCAAGTCGTGCGAAATATTTGCAATAAATTGGTTTTGAAGTTTTTCGTTGGCTTTTATTTTTTTATTTTGTTTTTTTATTGTTTCATAAGCCTGCTGAGTTTCAATTATACCTTCTTCAAGTGCCTTAACCTGCATTTGCAAAACTTTTGAAAGTTCCAAATCTTTTATCAGGTTAGAAATAATTTGAGAACAGGTCTTAAAAATAAGTTTTTCATCAGGTGTAAAATTAGGGGTAAAGTTTTTTTTATCACGAAAGATTACAAGTAGCCCAAAAACAGTGTCTTTAACTAATAAGCGTCTGCAAAGATTATTTTCACCAGGAAAAATCGGAGGTTCTTGAAGGTTGTATAAATTTTTTGAGGTCTTTTCATCAAGTTTTATATCTTCATAAATCTCATAATTTTTCCCGAATTCAAGGGTTAATCGCTCAGGTGTAACATAAAAAATTGCAGCAGAATCAAACCTGATTATTTCATTCAGTACATCAAATATTTCATCTGCGTGGGAATTTTTATTTAAATCAAGTTCGTAGAATTTATTAATTTTTTCTACTGCGTTTTTGAACAATTAAACCTCTTTGTAACCGATGTATCTAAGGTTTCTGTAATATCCGTCATAGTCTAAACCGTAGCCTACAACAAATTTATCATCAACTTCAAACCCGTAATAATCCGGTTCGATATTCACTTTTCTTGTAATTTTTTTATCCAGAAGTGAACAGAATTTCAAAGATTTTACGTTGAAATTTATTCCCATAAAATCAATAAGGAATTTTGCAGTTAACCCTGTATCAACGATGTCTTCGATAATAAGAACGTTTTTCCCGTTAAGGTCAGGAAGCTTGATATCTACGGCGTTAACTTTGCCGGATGTAGTTGTAGCAGAACCATAGCTTGATAGTCTGATAAATTCCATCTTTAAAGGCATATCAAGATTTTTTACAAGGTCAGTTGCAAACATTACAGCACCTTTTAAAACACAGATCGCTATAACTTCTTCCCCGTTATAAAATTTGTTCATTTCATCAGCCAGCTCTTTGATTCTTGATTGAAGCTGTTCTTCGCTGAATAATACTTTTAAATCTTCGATTTTAATTTCCATTTTCGCCCTCTTTATAAAATTTCATTCTGTGTGTTGCTTTTTTTGTTATTTTAATCTTATCGCTTATTCCAAGCCCGATTGCCCATAAGATTTCATTATCAAAGGCAAGGAAAAATAAATTATCTTTTTCGTGGTTGGGAATTTTTTTCTCGTTTAAGTATTTTTTTAGTTTTTGAGTGCCTTTGAGTCCGAAAGGTTTTATTATATCGCCTTCAAGCCGTGTTCTTAAGTCAAAATCAATAGGTTCTGACAGTTGAACATATGCTATTTTTTCGCTGTCTTTCGGAAACTTTTTAACTTCTTTATCAAATTTTTCAAGCTCAAATACATATCCGTCAAATTTGTAGCTTCCTTCTTTTGTAATACGAATGAAAGGACTTAACGGAGTTTTTTGTGTAATGATTTCAATAAATTTATCACTTGTAAAAATCCATAAATCGCTTGTCAATGAACAGGTTTTACCGGATTTTGAACTTGAGTTTTCTTTTATAAATTCTAAAATATTAAAAATCTTTTTCCTGTCATAATCAAGGTTATATTTAATAAACATGTTATAAATAATACGTTTTTGAACAGATGTTGATAGATTTAAAAATTTTTTTGTTGAAATCTTATTATTAACAGATATTTTGTTTAAAATTTGGTTTAAATATTCTTCTATAATTTCTGTTTCTTCTTTTGCAATTTCGGATAGTGAATTTATTGAATCTACAGCGTTTGAATTAACTTTTTGAAGCGCAGGCATAATGTTTGCTCGGATGAAATTCCTTTTATATTTGGTATTAGAATTTGAGCTGTCGTTATTTGGATTTAGGTGATGTTTTTGACAGTATGTTTCGATTTCATTTCTTGTGATGTCAAGCAAAGGGCGGTAAAATATTCCGCGTCTTTCGTTTATTCCCTGTAAGCCGGAAATACCTGTCCCTGTTGCAATCCTGTATATTAAGGTCTCAGCATTATCGTTTTTGTTGTGTGCTGTAAAAACTATTTGGCTGTTAAATTTTTTTGCACAGTGTTTAAAAAAATCATACCTTGCATCTCTTGCTGCTGTTTCTGTTTTTGGAACATTTGATGCTAAATTTTCACTGTAGAATTCGATACCAAGAGATTCACAGAAATTTTTACAGTTAATTTCTTCGTTATCGCTTTCTTCCCCGCGCCATTTGTGGTTTACGTGGATTGCAATGATTTTGTTTTTTGTACTGTGATGTAAAGCATCTAAAAGACACATTGAATCATATCCGCCTGAAAATGCTGCAAGATAAACTAAATCCGGTTTATCTAAATCGTGTTTTTGCAAAAAAGATTTAATTGTTTCGCGAATTTTGCTCATAATTACTGTGCTTTTGCGATATGTTTTTTAATGCCTTCTCTAATTTCCACAACATCTGTTCCAAGCTGCTCTAATGCCTGCATCGCAAGTGAATCGGGTTCAGTTGTTATAGCATAAAGCAAGTCAGATGATTCAATTTTTGTTTTATTTTGTTTTTTTGCGTATTCCCAGGCTGTTTCCAGAACACGTTTTGCACGTTTAGTGAATACCATTTCGTTTTCAAAGTATTCATTGCCATAGCCAATAATCTGTTCAATTATAATACGTGCATCACGGATATTGATTTCGAGTTCATTTAATACAACTGCACCAATTCCTGTTGCTTCACCAATTATACCAAGCAAAAACATTTCAGTACCAACAACGCCTCTGCCGATTCTTCGCGCTTCTTGTTTTGCAAGGCGAAGGATTGTAAGTGTTTCAGGCATTTGTTTTTCGATTGGTTTGATAATTCCGTGGGCAAGGTCATCGTCATTAATATTTAATTCTTTAAAAATATTATACGCAACACCTTTTTTGGTTTTTAAAAGCCCCAAAATCATATGTTCCGGCAGAACCTCTGAAGAACCGAGTTCTTTAGCTGTTTGAAGCGCCAGACTCATTGCGATAAATGCGTTTGGAGTAAACACAATTTGGCGTCCTTCATACTCAGCCTGACGAGAATCTATATGAGACAATTTTTCTTCAAAAATCTCATCAGTAATTCCGAAATCTGAAAGAATTTTAGCTAAATCAGAGTCTTTATCTTCCAATATAGATGAAATAATTTGTTCTGTACCAAGGATTTCGTAGTTTGATGTTGAAAGTTTAGAAACCGCACGTTCAAATATTTTTGATGATTTTTCGTTATCAAAAAGAGAGTCGGTTTCCTGTGTTAAATTAACTTCCTGTTCTTTGTTTTCATCAAGTTCAGGGTGAAAATCTTTTTTTGCTTTACGTTGTACAAGTTTTTCAATTAGCGGTTTTGACTTTTCAATATCAAAATCAAGGTGTTCCAGATATTCTCGAATTTTGGAATACTTATCATTGATTGCTGCTAAAACCAGGTGTTCATAATGTACAGTAGGGTTTCCTGATTTTTCAATCAAATCCATAGTATTGGTTAAAATCCGTTTGAAATCTTCACTGAATGGTATTGCAGAATTCATATCAGATTCTTCAATATTCAGGCTAAGATATATTTCTTCTGCCAGTCTTTCGTATGTTATATCGTAAGTTTTAAAGATTTTTGCAACAAAACCTTTTGTTTCTTTGACAAGAGCAAGAAGCAAATGTTCAGCCAAAACCTTATCTGAGTGGTCATAAATGGCGATATTTTGAGCTTCTACTATTACGTTGACTGCTTTTTCAGTAAATTTTTCAAACAAGATTTCTTTCCTTATTATTCTTCAATATCTTCTTCATCTTCATCGATTGGTTCAAGACTTTCAATATATTCCTGAACTTTATCGAATTCATCATCATTGTCGATTGTTTCAAAGAAAACTTCTTCGCCTTCTTCTGTATATCTCATAAGCACAACTTCAGGATCTTCATCTTGTGTATCAGCTTCGATTAAAAGCGCGTATTGTTTTCCCTCAAATTCAATGATATCATACAATTCACATTTGATTACAGTACCGTCATCATCTGTGATTTCAATGATATTTTCTTCGTTAATTGCCATAGTTTTTTCTCCTTAATTTTTGCGTGACAGGTATTGTTCCAGTATAATACAAGCACTTTCAATATCAACTAATCCTTTATCTTTTCGGAAGTCTATTTTTTTATTACGAAGATTTTCTTCTGCTGTATCAGAAGTTAACCTTTCGTCTTCAAATAAAACCTCGTAATTTTTAATTTTTGCGGCAAAATTTTCACAATTTTCTGCCTGAAAGCCTTTTGTCCCGTCCATATTGAGCGGAAGCCCTACTACAATTTTCTTAACATTGTTTTCTTTTGCAATTTTGTAAATAGTTTCAAGCGCTTTATCTTCAGGCTCGCGCGGAATGTATGAATGACCGTTTGAAAGCATTAAAAGATAGTCGCTTAGTGCGATTCCAATCCTTTTTGTGCCGATATCAAGTGCCATTACTTTGTACATTATTATTTTACCCATATTTCTTCGATAAATTTGATTTTATCGTCGATTTCTTCTATTGTAAGACCGTTATTTTCTACACTTTTGTCGTACTTAATGACCATTAAATACTCATAAATACTGCGTTTTAAGATGCTTTTATAAAGTTCTTGTTTGATTTCTTCATCTTTGAAAAGTCCATAAATTTTTTGAGCATCTTCTTCTTTTCCTATTACAAATTTTATATAAGCAGCCATTAGTAATTTTTGATTCCATGCAGTTTTTTCTTCATTGTAGAAAACCTTTTCAAGGTTATTTTCTATAAGTTCATTTAAGTTTTGGCAGTCTTTTAGTTCTTTTAACAATATAGTAAATTCATCACTATAGTTGCAATCCAAAAACCAGTGAGCTGAAATTTTCATATCATCAAGTTCTGTGATAATTTCCCGATCTACTTTTGCCGGTACAATTTGTTCTGATAAAATAGTTTCAATCTGCTCACTGTCAAAATCAATATCAATTAAAAGATTTTTCCAGCAAACATACTCATAAGGCAATTTCCAGTTGTTGTGACTGTTTTTAATTGTTGTAATTTCGGCATTATATAGGATTGTTTTGAATGATTCGGGGTCGATATCAACTGTTTTTTCATCCCGTAAAAATCTTTCAAGAATTTTGCTGCATTCAAATTTAGAGATTTCGAAAAAGCCGAAACAGTCTTTTATACCGGTTTCAATATTTATAACAATTGATACAAAGCGGATTTTTTCATCCTGTGTAATTCTTGTAAAAATTAGCGCCATATCGCCGTGACCGTCAGGATATGTCAGGTAAAATTTATACGGCTTGCTGTCAGATAGAACTTCTTTATAAAATTCTTTGGTGTTATCTTGGCGCATTCCGGAAATTTTTATAGTAGACAAGCTTCGTTTAATTTCTTGCAGAAGTTCACCTGTTGCAAGATGTTGCATTTCATCAAGTACATGAAGTGCAAGCTGTGATTTTGTATTTCCCAAAAGTTTTAAAGCTTCTTTGCCTGTAGGGCTGTTTGGTTCTGAGACAAATACGGGAATCAAGATATTTGCAAGAACATCTGAATCAAAATCATCTGCAAATGAATTTAATAATGTAATTTTATCTTGTACTCTAATTGATGCCAGAAAATCCATAAAATCTATTTGAACTTCAGGATTGATAACAGCAGTGTTTAAAAGCTGTTTTGTATTGGCATCAAGAAGGCTTTGTGCATCATCAAGATATTCTTCGCAGGTTTCGTATGACCAATCAGCATCAAGTTCGCGCAGAAGATTTAAAATTGTAATTTTAACTTCTGTTTGAAGGTTCTGGTTTTTAAGAGTTTCCCACAATTTATTTATAAGTTCGTCTTTAGGTACAAAATGTTCTAACAGAAAACAAAGAACAGGGATTTTTTCCGGATTTGCGTTGACAAGTTCTTTAAACAACACTTTTGAGATAAGTTTTTTATCTTCCTGTGAGTCGAGCATATCAAAATCTGCAAGACAATTTTGGATATCATTTACCGAATTTATTTTTCCTAACAATTCAGTAATTGCCGATTTTAGTTCAAACGGGTTTAGTTGTTTAAATTTAGCACCTGTCATAATCTGATTATCTTGCCTTTCCCCAGAACGCATCCAGAATATGCTGAGCCTCAGCTGATGGCATTCTGTCCTGCAAAATTAAGTATTGAACTGCTATCATTGCGCATTCAGAACAAATATTTACCCCCGGACCTTTTACCATTTTTATTACCTGAGTGTTAGGTCTGCCGCAGAAACTGCAATAAACAGGTTCACAAACTTTGTTTTCATCCTGTTGTTTTTCGTCAGTAATAGCCTTTTTTTTAGCGCCTAAGCTGACTACTTTATCGTCTGACATATAATTCTCCTTTTTTACATTTTTTATTGTAACTTAAATTAATGAAATTTGCTATATTTTTATTATTAAATTATAATTAGTTTAACATCAGCTTAACATGTTTGAAGAGGGGTATAAATGAGAAAAGTACTTTTAATTGCAAGCATTTTATTTGTGGCAGTTGCATCCACTGCTTGTATTAACAATTTAGCGGTTCAGGACTTAAATAATAAAGCTAAGATATACGCAGATAAAGGAGATTATGTTCAGGCAATTGAAAGGTTAAAATCAAGTATTGATTTAGATCCTTCGGTGTTTGAAACTCATTATAACCTTGCTGTTGTTTATACCAAGGCGGAAGATTATATTAATGCTATTGAAGAATATAAGAAAGTTATTGAAATGAAACCTGATAATGCGGATTCGTATTACTCTCTTGCTGTTGCTGAGAATAACTTAGCTGTTGATATTGAACAGCTTAAAGTCCGTATGAATATTGATGATACTCTTTTTACCCCAAATCAAAGCGGAGAAACTACAATTGAGCTTACAGATGAATTGACGGAAAAAGAAAAAAATCTTGTAAAAGAACTTTATGATTCTGCAATTGCAAATTACCAAAAATATCTAGAATTAAATCCTAATGCTGATGATAAACAAGAAGTAGAGACAAATATCCAAAAGATTCAGGAAGCTCAAAATCCAAATAGAAAGCAGGCAATTGACTAATGTTTGTAATTCCGGCGCCAACTCCTGTTGCCTTTAATCTGTTCGGGCTGCCAATTTACTGGTACGGTATAATTATGGCATTTGCAATTTTTATCGGTATGCTTGTCGGGAATAAAGTTTTTAATATCGTAAATGCTGATTCTCGTCGTGATATTATTATTGAATACGCACCGATGATTATTATTTCAGGAATTTTAGGTGCCAGATTATATTTTTGTATGCTGAATCCGGGATATTACTTTTCTCATCCGCTTGAAATACTTGATATTAGAGAAGGCGGATTATCTATTCACGGTGCTATAATTTTTGGAATTTTAAGCATTATTTTTATGGCTAAAAAGACAAAAGTGTTTCTTTTAAGTATTCTTGACGGGATGGCTTGTGCAGTTCTTTGCGGTCAAGTAATAGGCAGGTGGGGAAACTATTTTAATTCTGAAGCTTACGGACTGCCTGTAAAAAGTCAGAATTGGGGTTTATTGATACCCGAAGCAAATAGAGCTGCAGGTTATACAGATTTTAACCTGTTTCATCCGGCTTTTCTGTATGAAAGTAGTTTAAATCTGGCAGGGTTTATATTTCTTTTGTTTATTATGTTGAAATTTGGTAAAAAATATAAAGGTCTTACATTTTTTATTTATTTAATTATTTATGCCGTGATAAGATTTTTTATTGAACAGATTCGAATTGATAGTGCTTTGAATCTCGGAAACATTCCGATTGCTGAAGTAGTTTCAATTATCTTATTTATTATAGGTCTTGTAGGGGTTTTATTCGTATTATGTCGCAGTTTTTCAGATAAAAAATAATATATATTCTTTATATAACTTCATAAAGTTGTTATTTTGAGCAATTTAATTTCTATAAAAAACTTTATATATAAGTGAAGTCTATATGAGGATGATTATATGCCAGAAATTGCATTATGTTTATTTGATTTGGAACAGTTGTTTAAGTTGTTTCCAAAGCCGGATAAAGAATTGAACAAAAAACTTCTTGAATATGAGCAAAAAGCACAAGAAAATATGGCTCAAATCAGGTTTAATTTGTTTACTGAATAAAAAGAAAAGACAAGGTATCCCGCCTTGTCTTATTTTTATTAGACTCAATTAATAAAAATACTTTGTTTAATTTTCTATTTTGATAATGTTATTTACCATTGCAATAATTGCACCTATTACAGCTCCTGTTACAAGGAAAAATCCCGTAGGTCTATTATGTTTTGTTAGTAAATTATAGGCACGAATTACTTTTCTTGCTGATTTTTCGGCTATTTCAGAAGATGTTTTACATAATTTTTTGAACTCAAATAAATCGCTTGGCTTTTTATCTTTTATAGTTTCAATTGAACTGCGAATTTTTGATTTTGAGACATGTTCGCCATCTTTTAAACTATCAAATAATTGTACAAATTCGTCTTTTGCAAGTGATTTTGGCTCTTTTGATTTAATGGAATCAATATATTTTTTAGTTCTGAAGCTATATTCAGTTTTTTGGTTGTTAATTTTTTTTGTAGTGTGAATATATTCATCTACAGTTTTTTCTTCCTGGGTAAGCGGGTAAGTATATTGGAAAACAATACCTGAAGCAGCACCTATTACTGCTCCTTTTGTAATTTGAGTCAGCACACCATGTCTTTTATCGTTTCCCTGTATGGCATCTACTTTCATGTTAATTTAAATCCTTTTTTGATTTTTGATACAATACGGCATTTAACTAAGTTTTCTAACTTAATTAAAAACTATGAAAGGACTTGCACTTAAATATTCTATTCAGACTGCAGAAAAAATTATCTGAATAAAACTGAGTAATCAAACCCTCGTTTTTATGTAGTGCATTATAAATTAAAGTTATTTCTTTGTCAAGACTCTGCCTAGATTCAACAAAATCATAATCCCTATAAGTGCCAAAGTCAGGTAAAAGTAGTATTTTATAGCGTTATGACTTGCAAATAAACAAGCTAATCCACCGGCTAATATTGCAACAGACGTTAGGATTACGACAGTTTTCTTTTGAGAAAAACCGGCATGAAGAAGTTTGTGGTGAATGTGTTCTGCATCAGCTACAAACGGTGATTGTCCTTTACTGATTCTTCTTAAGCTCGCGTAAGTTATATCAATAATAGGAACAGCCAAAACCACAAATGGCAGAAGAATTGATAATGTTGCAACTTTCATAACCCCTGTGATAGATATTGTTGCAAGCAAAAATCCGGCAAATAATGCACCGCTGTCACCCATAAAGATTTTTGCAGGATTAAAGTTGAAGGTTAAAAATGCAAGCATTGAACCTGCAAGAATAAAACCAATCAAAGCACTAATAGGATTTGGCGGAGATAAAGTAATAGCAAGAACTGCAAGTGTAATTGCATTAACTGTAACAACAGAACCTGCAAGACCGTCAACACCATCAATAAAGTTTACTGCATTTGAAATTCCGACAATCCATAAAAGCGTAATAGGATATGAAAACCATCCTAAATCTATTTCCAAAAACGGAATAGTATTTATTTGAACACCCAACAGATAAACAATTGTTGCGATAGATACCTGAATAAGCAGTTTAAATTTAGCTCCAAGACCGTAAACATCATCAATAAGTCCAAGCAGAAACATCAATGAACTTCCAAGAAGTATACCTGACATAAGTTTACCGTATGGATAATAACTCATTAAAACAAGACATAAAAAAGTCAGCATAGTACTTGCCCAGATTGCGACCCCGCCGATTCTGGATATTGGTTTTGTGTGAATTTTTCTTTCATTTGGAACATCAACAAGTCCTTCTTTTTTTGAAAAACTTATAACCATAGGAACAAGAAATACCCCGAAAATATAGGCTATAATTGTTCCGATTATTTGTGAGTGTGCTAACTTAATAATTATGATGTGTCTCCTTTATATTTGAATTTTAGTTGTATAGCGGGTGTTTTTGACATAATTTAAGAGAACGTTCTCTTAAATTATTTAACGCAATTTCATTATCTGATGAAAATACTGCAGATGCAATAATTTTTGCAATTTCTGTCATATCTTCTTCTTTGAAGCCTCTTGTTGTAACTGCAGGTGTACCTAGTCTGATACCGCTTGTAACAAAAGGACTTTGCGGGTCATTAGGTACTGTGTTTTTATTTGCAGTAATTCCGACAGCTTCTAAAACATTAGCAATGTCTTTACCTGTTTTGCCTGTTCTTCTAAGGTCTAATGTCATTAGGTGGTTTTCAGTCATTCCGCCTACGATATCAAGTCCTTCATCAAGTAAACCTTGAGCTAAAGCTTGAGCGTTTTTAACAATTTGTTGCGCGTATTCTTTGAATTCAGGTTTTGAAGCTTCTAATAATGCAACTGCTTTACCTGCAATAATATGTTCTAACGGTCCGCCTTGAAGTCCCGGAAATACTGCTTTGTCAATTGCTGTTGCAAATTCTTCTTTGCACATAATTATTCCGCCGCGAGGTCCGCGAAGAGATTTATGAGTTGTTGTTGTGACAAAATCGCAATACGGTGCAGGTGACGGGTGAATTCCGGCTGCAACAAGTCCTGCGATATGAGCGATATCAGCTAATAATAAAGCTCCGACTTCATCTGCAATTTCTTTGAACTTTTTAAAATCAATAATTTTAGAATAATTACTTGCACCGCAAATAATTAATTTAGGTTTATGCTCAAGTGCCATTTGGCGAACATTTTCGTAGTCGATTTCGCCGTTTTCGTTAATTCCATAGCTTTTAACATCGTAATATAAGCCTGAAAAATTAACGGGAGAACCGTGAGAAAGGTGACCGCCGTTAGATAAATCCATACTTAAAACTCTGTCGCCGGGTTTCATTGTTGCCATAAAGACTGCCATATTAGCCTGAGCTCCGCTGTGCGGCTGTACGTTAGCATGATCCATATGGAAAAGTTCGCATGCTCTTTTTTGTGCAATTTCTTCAATTACATCAATGTGTTCGCATCCGTTATAATATCTTTTGTGCGGTTTGCCTTCTGCGTATTTATTGGTTAAAACGCTTCCGCATGCTTCCATAACTGCAAGTGATGTGAAGTTTTCACTTGCAATAAGTTCAATATTTTCTTGTTGTCTTTTAAGTTCTAATTCTATTTGCTGCGCAACTTGCGGGTCTGTTTGTTTTATATTTTCTAAATTCATACACTCTCCCTTTTTATTCTTAATTATACTTTATAATACTATTTGCGCAAGTTTGTTAATCTTGGGCTTATTCTTCGATTTTATCAGCTTCAGGCGGATAAGATTCTTTAAGTACATTAACTATATAATCTGTGTCACGAGAGATGACGTAATATTTTTTTGCTTTTGAATCTATAATACAAGAATTCATTAAACAATTGGATGTTAGTTTTAGAACTTTATTTAATTCAGCCTGATCAGGTGATTCCATTGTGCAGCCTTCGGATTCCGGATCATGTTTAACTCTTAACTCTTCATGCAGATCTTCCCAATTCTTTAAAGGAATTACTTTATAATTAATAGTTTCATTTTCGAGCTTTTTTGTTAATTTATCATGAAAAATCAGTCCATCTTTTTTATCAAAGGTATGAGTATTATATCCGTAAAGAAATATTGGTTCATCAGAATTATAAATATTTTCGTAAGCCTGATATTTTTTTGAAAGTTCCGGAATATCAGATGGCATGTTATGTTCTTCTGTTACGTAAACTAAAGTATTAAAATCGTTGAATCGTTTGAATGATTTATATCTGTTAAATGCTAATAGCCCGCTGTACAATATTATTATTGCAATAATTCCTGTTATGATTTTTTCATATTTGTTTAACTTCATTTAGCTCTCCATTTTTAAGAATTTATTTTTTAATTCCACAATTTTATTATAAGAAAATTCTATATTTTCTTTTAACTCATCATCAATTATAGCTTTTTGGTAAATTTTTTCAATTATTTTAATTGTTTTGTCATCAGAAAATCTGTATATAAACAAATTTACTCCAGCTTTAATTGCCATTTCGCAAGCTTCAACTTCACCAAAAGCTGAAACACCTTTCATAACCATGTCATCAGAAATTATTACCCCATTAAAGCCTAGCCTGTCACGCAAATATAATAAAGCATTTTTGCTAAGGGAGGTTGGAATCGGATTTTTTTCAAAACACGTGCAATGAAGATGTGCAGCCATAATCATTTCTATCCCGTTATTTATTGCAGATTTAAATGGTTTTATATGAGTTTTTTCCATTTCTTGAAGGGTTAAATCAATTTTTGGCAGGGTAAGATGACTGTCAGCATTCGCATCACCGTGTCCCGGGAAGTGCTTGCAGCAAGGAATAATTTTATTTTTGCGATAAATCTCTGAAACGATTTTTTCACATTTTATAACCTCGTCAGGATTTGATGAGAATGCGCGTTCTCCAATTATCGGGTTATTCGGGTTTGTGTTGGTATCAATACAGGGTGCAAAGTTTAAATTTATACCGTACGAAAGTAATTCTTTTGCGATTTGTTCGGTTTGTTCGGTTAGGAATTCTTCACCTTTTTCACAGGCAAACTTTGCAGATAAATATTTTTTGCCGTTATGAATATTTTCTGTTCTTTCAACCCTTCCGCCTTCTTGGTCTATTGATAAAAACACAGGGGTTTTAGCCTGATTTTTAATTTCTTTTGTCAGGTTTTTAAATTGTTCGGTTGATTGAATATCTTTTGTAAAAAATATTACTCCGCCAAGCCCTTCTTTCAAGGCTTGTTTGTAATTCCCGCCTTCAAGCCCGAGAATAAACATTTGATATAATTTTTCTTTTAATTCTGTCATCTTAACCTTCGTAAACAAATTCGAAAACTTCTGTTAAATCAAGAAGATTACCGGATTTTATAACTTCTTGAATCTTATCGTGAATTTTTTCTGATTCCTGAGCGGATGGAGTTTTAAATTCAGTCGGAAGCTTTACGTCATCGGTTGTTTTTGTACCAACAAAACCGCAGTTTAGGGTTAAAAACTCTTTATATAGTTCCAGAATTTTTATATGAAGCGGATTTATTTGGTAATCAGTGCCAAGGTAATATTTAACATCTTTTTTTAGACGGGTAAAAAATTCGATTGAATAATCTGCTTCTTCAATGGTTTCTTCTTTATCGTATGTTCCGCCGATACAAGGATTACCGTCAATTTGGATATTCCCAAGAGATTTTATATATACTGCCCAGAGTAAACTGCCAAGACAGAAACCTACGTTATTATCAACCATTCTTGTAATTTGCGGATAAAGCATTTTGAATTTCATTTTTCGCTGTCCGAGATTTTTGAATTGGTTAATACTCGCGTACAGGTATTCTGCGCTTATAGATAATATTGTTGTATGCTGGGCATATCCCGGGTCAAATAATACTGATTCTGTCATTTTTTATAACACCTCTGATTTTTTGTTTTTACGTTTTAAGATTTTATCTTGATAATTTTTATCATATTGGAATTTTGTTCCGTTAACGAAACTTTTTACAACACCATTTGCAAATGTTCCTCTTGCTGACCAGTATGAAGTGTGAGCAAAAAGTGCAGAACGTTTTGACCAGACACTTGAATTATCGTAAATCACACCGGTCGGATTTTCTACTTTTATATTCATCCGTTCTTCCATTTGTTCAGTTGTAAGGTTTCTGCTTGAAGGAAATCCAAGCGGATCTTCCTTAAAGTTAACAGTTAGAAAGTAGATTCCGTTTTCAAGAATATATTTAATCATATATTTGTTATAAAAATTAAGCTCGTAGTTTTTGTCTGCTAAATCCGAGTAAAACAATGGAATCGGGCTTGCGAAGTTTACCACACCGCGTACATAACCTGAAGGAGCACAGTACTTATCAGTCATTTCATCAAGATTTAAATAGTTTTCTTTAAGTTTTTCAGAATTTTGGTTTAATACAAGATGTCCTGTGTTGGTTATGGCACCAAGGTTGCCTTTATCATGTGCAATAGCAGACAGGCATGTATCTTTTCTCGGATTGTCTTTTACGAAATTCATTGTTTCTTCATCAGATTTTAGCGCTGTAAATAATTCTTCTGTATTTATATATGGAAGTTTATAAAGCATATACTGATAAGTTACAAAAGTTCCTGCAGAATATCCGTAAAGTATTACATTTTGATTTCTTGCGGCTTCTTCTTTTACTTTTTCGTTAAGTTCATCAAGAATAGGCAGCATATTATGAGATTTTTGAACCCATATGGCATCGTGCATAAATTGGGTTAACAGGCTTCTTACTTCATATGCTAAAGTTGAACTTATTGCTTTTGAAATATTTAGTCTGTCTTTTACAAAATCCAGGTCTGTTTTGCTGTTGTAACCCCAGAAAAATATCTGCGGAGTTTCTTCAATAACAAGTTTATTTTCTTTTGTCCATTTTTTTATTGCTGAATTTTTTTCGAATTTCTTTTTCATCACAGGGTGAAGTTTATTAACCCCTTTGATGTACCAGTCTTTCATTTTTTTATCGTTGTTGTTTGAACCATTAATGTATAAAAAAGTAAGATTGGTGTCTTGTGCAGGTACAGCAAGCTGTAGTGTTAAAATTGCTAAAATAGTTAATAAAATCTTTTTCATATTAAAGATTTTAACATAATAATATTTATTTTGCAGTTTTTTAAAACGTGTTAATAAGTAGTTCTTTATGTTAAAATCTTGTTATGAAAGAATTTTTTGTTGGATTATTAGATTGGATTTATAAGAAGCGGTGCTATTTTTGTAAAAGTTCAAAAGAATCCGTGAAAATGTGCTCAAAATGCTATGATGAACTTGAATTTTTGCCTGTTGAAGTTAACAGAAAAGTCTTTAAGGCTGAAGTTTATTGTGCAGGGGTTTATTCTAAAAATCTGCAAAAAATGATTCGAGGGCTAAAGTATCACAGGCAGCAAGATTTAGCGTATTATCAGGCAAAATTCATGTGGCAGTATTGGCAGCGTTTGGGTTTTGAAGAGGATTTTCAAATTGTTCCCGTACCGATTTTTCCAAAGCGCAAAAAGCAGCGTAAATATAATCATATGGAACTTGTGGCAATTGAATTTGCAAAACTCTCAGGTTACGAGGTTAATTTTGAGCTTATAAAACGTATTAAAGATACAAAACCTCAGTATAAATTGAAAAAGGTTGAGCGGATGGCAAATTTGGCAAAGGCTTTTGAGGTTAACTCCGTAAAACTTCTACCTGATAAAGAAATCCTTATTATTGATGATATTTGTACAACGGGTTCAACATTTGAAGAGATGATAAAAGAGTTTAATAATGTTGGTATTTATGATATAACTTGTTTTGCTACAACAACGCCTTGGGGGTAGGGGTAAATATATATAAGCTTTCCTCTGCGCTTGAGCAAGGGTTAGGGCGAGGGTACATACAATGATAATAGCCGAATTTTCAAAATACTTACAGGAACATAACGAGGAACTTCTTACTCGTAAAACCACACCATTGAGGCTTTTACACGAGTGGCTTCGTGCTGTAATTAATAAAAATCCGAAAAATAATATTGATAAAATTGTACATAAAGAGATTCTGTATTGTGAAAATAAGAATGGGGATTATCTGATTGTTGGAAAATCTGACAGCGGCAGGGTTTTGGTTAGTGCACTTATAAAATTTGCAAAAAGCTATGATAATTATAATCAGGCAAAGTGGATGGAGATTACAGAACGTTCGTTTCACGAATGATTCTCATTATTTAAGAGGATTGAAGCTGAATTGAAATTTTAATATAATATGTACGGTTTATAAATAGTTAAGGCAGTGAAGTTATGAGTGAATACAGTATTGGATTCTTCGGTGATTTAACCACAGGTGAAAATTATCAGACCAAGTATGACCGTAATGCAAGGATTAATATATTAAGACAAAAAGGCTATGATGTACTGTTTGAAAATGTTGAAATATTTTTAAACAGGTTTGATTTTAATATAGTTAATTTAGAAACTCCCTTGACTGATATAACGACTTCAAGTATTGCTCAAAAGAAAAGGGTTTTGCATTGGGCTGATAAAGAAATTGTCCCGCAGTTGCTTAATAAATATAAGGTATCAGCGGTTTCGCTGGGGAATAATCATATATTAGATTATGATATGCAGGGGCTTTTGGATACTCAAAATGCTTTAAAGAGTGCAGGAATCGGATTTTTCGGCGCGGGGGTAAATTTAGACAGAGCAAGTATGCCGCTTATTAAGCGAATTTCGCTTTATGAAAGAAATATAAATTTGTACGTTATCGGCGGATACAAATACCACAAAGATTATGACAAAGAATATGATTTTTATGCAAAAGAAACTAAATGTGGTGCGTTTTTATTAACTCCGGAAAGCGTTGAAAATTTAATCAAGACAATCAAAGAAAATGATAAGGATTCAAAAGTAATTATGTTTCCGCATTTCGGGTATGATTTGATGAAAAACACTAATTTACAAATAGAGTATGCCCATCAATTTATTGATTATGGAGCAGATTTTGTAATTGGTCACGGCCCGCATTATATGAATTCAATTGAGATTTATAAGGGTAAACCTATTTTATACGGTCTTGGCAATTTCATTTTCCCTGCTAATTTTAGCGCTAAAACAGAACCGTATAATATGGTTGCCGAATTGAAATTTTTCGAAACAGATAATGATATTCATTCAAAGATAAATATATATCCGATATATATGGATAACCATTCTTTTAATCCGGTTACAAGATTATTAAGGAAAGATGAATTGGATAAATTTATTGATTTATTGACAGAATATGATACAAGTGTGAAAGATAATATCATAATTGATTCATCATCAGATTTGATACGAATTGAATTTAATTATGAATAATTGATAAAAGAGGTATATATAATGGAACAAGAAAATAATAGACCGATTATTTATTATGGAGTTACAAATAGTATTCCCAAAAAAATTGATGAATATATTTCAATGACAGGGGAACCTGTTTTATTTGTAGATAAAGATAAAGAATTATATAAATATACTAATAAAAAGCTTTTGGATAAGTATGAGGTTGTTTCAATAGATGAAGCGTTAGAAAGATATCCGGATGCTGATGTTTGGGTAACATACAGGGTTGCAACAAATACTGCTAAAATTTTGTTATCAAAAATGGCTCCTGAAAGAATTCACTTTTTTGAAGCTGATTTAGAATACAGACACGGCTGTAAATATCTCGGGCATTTTATCAGTTACAGAAAACATAATTTTTCACCGTGTTGTATTGTTAAGCAATACCCGATTATTCCGACATCAGGAACAATAAAAGAAAGAATTGGCCATTGGACAAAATACTCAACCGAACTTATTGAAGATATCAGGCAGGGTAAGGAAAACGCTTGTTCTAAATGTCCTCACTTGCAGCCCGGATTTTGGTCAAAGAAAGTAAAATTAGATACTGTAAGTTTTGGTACAAACCAGCCGGGTGATGTTTGTAATTTTAAATGTATTTATTGCTTTGCAGAAAGCCAGTTAAAACACTTAAAAGATGATGAGGACGGCTTTACTACTTATGAAATTATCAAGCAATTGTCAGAAATGCCAGAATTAGATAATTCTGATTTTAATATTAACCTTTCTAACGGTGAATTTTGTGCAAATAAAGATTGTGATGCAATTTTTGATATTTTGTTAAAAACAAAATGGAGAGTTTCATTTATCACTAACGGTTCTATTTACAGAGAAAAATTTGCGGAATTTTTAAAAACAGGCAGAGTTATAAAAGTTCAAACATCTTTGGATGCAGGTACCCGTGAAACTTATAAAAAAGTTAAGCAGGTGGATGCTTTTGAAAGAGTTGTCGAAAATATGAAAAAATATCCGTATAAAGATGTCAATTTTATTTTGAAATACATTTTCCTTGAAGATATAAATGATAATGAAGCTGATATTGATGGATTTTTTGAAATAGCAAAATCCGTGGGATGTAAAAGAATAACTATTTCAAGTGACTTATTTAAACCGTTAACTCCGAAAATGAGAGAACTTGCTCTTAGATTGATGAAAAAAGCAAAGCCTGAAGGAATAATTATTTCTGAAAACGGCAGTTATTTATGCTCAGCAGATGCTGAATTTATTACAAAAAGTTTCGAAGAAATTCCGGCATATGCCAATCCCGATACTAATTTAGTTGCCGGTTTTTCATCAAGTAACGATAGTGAACGATATACCGCAAAGATTGTAAAATACGGAAACACAATTATTCGGGATAAATCAAACACAGGACGAATTACCGGAGGCGGCAAACTGATATTAAACCAAAAATTAATACCTGGTTCTAATGCTGAATGTATTGTGGCTTTAGGAGATAATTCTACTGTGAATGTAGAAGGTGAATTCAGGTTATATCCTGATACTCAATTAAGATTGAGAAAAAATGCCGTAGTAAATTTGGGTTCAGGTTATGTAAATCAGGGAACAATTATTCATTGTGAAAATAGTATTACAATTGGCAGAAATGTAGCAATTTCATTTAATTGTTATATTGCAGATTCTGATTTCCATACGATAATTAATAACGATGGAAAATGTTTAAACCCCGCTAAACCTGTTGTTATAGGTGATAGAGTATGGATTGGTCAGGGCGCTGTAATATTAAAAGGTGTTACAATAGGTAACGGTGCAATAATTGCGGCAGGTTCGGTTGTGACAAAAGATGTTCCGCCAAATACTATGGTTGCTGGCAATCCTGCGGTTGTAAAAAAAGAAAATGTGAAATGGATTATGTAGAGTACTTTCCCTGTAGTTTTATGCCGGCTTGATAGTAATAAATCTTTACCGCTTGTTAAGATTTAGCCATAAACTTTATGTTTATGCTATACTGTTATCAAGGAGTATAGACTGGAGGGAAGAGTATTGACTCAGCAAAATATGTTCGATCACGGGAAAATCGTTCCTGTAAATATAAGAGAAGAGATGAAGCGTTCGTATATTGATTACGCAATGAGTGTAATTGTCGGACGTGCATTACCGGATGTTAGAGATGGTTTAAAACCTGTTCACAGACGTATTTTATACGCTATGAATGAATTGGGAATGTATCCTGATAAACCGTTTAAGAAATGTGCTCGTATTGTCGGTGAAGTTCTTGGTAAATATCACCCGCACGGCGACAGTTCAGTATACGAAGCTCTTGTTCGTATGGCGCAAGACTTCTCAACACGTTATTTGATGGTTGACGGGCATGGTAACTTTGGTTCGGTTGATGGTGACGGCGCTGCTGCGATGCGTTATACGGAAGCTCGTATGCATAAAATTACTCAATCAATGCTTGCTGATATTGATTGTGAAACAGTTGAGTTTGAACCTAACTTCGATGGATCCCTACAAGAGCCGGCAGTTCTTCCTGTAAGGCTTCCGATGTTGTTATTAAACGGTGTTTCAGGTATTGCGGTTGGTATGGCAACAAATATTCCGCCTCATAACCTTTGCGAAGTCGTTGACGGTACTATTGCGTTGATTGATAATCCGAAAATTACTATTCCTGAACTTATGGAACACATTAAAGGACCTGATTTCCCTACAGCGGCTACAATTATCGGCTTAAATGATATTAAACAGGCTTATGAAACAGGTAGAGGCTCAATTAAAATGTCAGCAGTTGCTGGTTTTGAAGAAATCGCAGGCGGTGGCGGACGCCAATCCAGAACAGCAATTGTAGTAACTGAAATTCCTTATCAGGTTAACAAGGCTTACTTAATCGAAAAAATTGCTGATTTGGTTAAGGAACAAAGAATTAACGGTATCTCTGATATCCGTGACGAATCTGACCGTGAAGGTATGAGAATCGTTATTGAGCTTAAACGTGATGCTAAACCTGATGTTGTTAAAAATAACTTGTTTAAATATACTCAGCTAGCAACGACATTCGGTGTAAACATGGTTGCGCTTTGCGGTAAACAGCCTCGTTTGATGAACTTATACGAAGTATTAAACGAGTTTGTTGAACACAGAATTGAAATCGTTACAAGAAGAACTATTTTCTTCCTGAAAAAAGCAAAAATCAGAGCTCATATTTTAGCAGGTTTAATTATTGCACTTGGTTCAATTGATGAAGTTATTGAACTTATCAAAAAATCAAAAACAACTGATGATGCGCGCGAAGGTTTGATGAGCAGATTCGGGCTTGATGTTGATCAGTCAAATGCAATATTAGAAATGCAATTAAGACGTTTGACAGGTTTGGAACAAGATAAAGTTAAGGCTGAATACGATGAATTGTTGAAAAAGATTGCCGAATATGAATCAATTCTTGCAAGCCGTCAAAAAATCCTTGACATCATCAAAGCAGAACTTCTTGAAGATAAAGAAAAATACGGGGATGACAGAAAAACTCAAATTCTGCCGGAACAGGGTGAAGTTACAATTGAAGACTTAACTCCGAATACTCCGATGGCTGTATTTATTACTCATCAAGGATATTTGAAACGTATTTCACTTGATACATTTGAACGTCAAAACCGTGCAACACGTGGTAAATCAGGTATGAAAACAAAAGATGATGATGATATTCAACATTTCTTTACTGCAATGATGCATGATAAAGTGTTGTTCTTCTCATCAAAAGGTACGGTTTATAGCTTAAATGTATATGACTTCCCGGAAGGTGGACGTCAGGCTAAAGGCTTGCCTATTGTAAACGTTCTTCCGATTGATCAGGATGAAAAAATAACAGCAGTTGTTCCTGTAAGTTCATTCTCTAAAGACTTGAATCTTATTATGCTTACTAAAAAAGGTAATATCAAACGTATTGAACTTGATAACTTCTCAAATATCAGACGTAACGGTATTATTGCGATTGGTTTGGATGAAGGCGACAGCTTATGCTGGGTAAAACTTGCAACTGCAAAAGATGAAATCATTATCGGTACATCTTGCGGTATGGCAATCAGATTCCCAATTCAGGATTTAAGACCTCTAGGCAGAAGTGCACGTGGTGTAATTTCAATGAAATTACGTACAGGTGATGAAATTGTAGGCTGCGACATTGTTCCGCAAGATTACGATGCTGACTTGCTTGTAGTGACATCAGACGGTTTTGGAAAACGTACAAAATTATCTGAATTCAGAACACAAAACAGAGGCGGAATCGGATTGATTGCGACTAAATTTAAATCAAGTGCTTCAAGACTTGTAGCATTGACTATCGTAAGAGATTCAGATGATATTATGATGGTTACTGCAAATGGTGTTGTAACTCGTTTGAATGCCGGTTCAATTTCACAGCAAGGACGTCCTGCAACAGGTGTAAGAGCTCAGAACCTGAACGATAACGATATGGTTTGTTCTGTTAATAAAATCATTAATCCTGACGATGATGATGTGACAATAAAAGCAGCACCTTCTGAATCAACAGAATCTGCTCCAGCAGAAGATATTCAGCAGACCAGCTTGCTTGATGAAAATTAAAAAGTTAATTTAATAATGAGGAAGGTGACTTAAGTTAAAGCCACCTTCTTTTTTGTGAAATTTTTTATTTGAAAAAATTTTAAAAAGGTAATATATTCTTTACGCACGGTTTGATTTATGTTAATATGTTCTGGCATAGTTAATAAGGAGAGAAAAATATGGCAGATGCGAAAATTTTAGCAACAATCGAAAGAAGTGATACAGAACAATTACAAATTTCTGTTAGTGAATATAAAGGCAGAAGCTATCTTAATATGAGAATATTTTACACAACTGATGAAGGTGCAACTTGGCTTCCTACTAAAAAAGGTGTGACTTTCTCACCAGACCAGTTGGATTTGTTAACAGAAGCTATTGAAGAAGCTAAACAAGAATTTATGGCAGCTGAGGAAGCGTAGGAGCTGTCACGTGACAGAAGAAACTGTACAAAACAAATTATTTAAATTACCGGCTCGCAAGCTTACGTTAAAAAAGCATGAGCCGGCTTCTCTTATGCATGAACATACTTATGCCGTATGCCTGGTGAATGTTAAAGCGCTTGGGGTCAAGACTTTTAGCTATATTATTCCGCCTGAAATGAGTGACAAAATCAAAATTGGTCAGGCTTTACTTGTCCCTTTTGGCAGACAGGGGCTTATCAATGCGTTTTGTGTAGGGTTTTCGGATTACCTGCCGCCTGAGATTAAGGCAAAACGGGTTGCAAAAATTCTTGATGAAACCCCGCTGTTTTCTGTGGCATATTTAAAACTTCTGGAATGGGTCGCAAATTATTATTGTACAGATTTGATTACAGTTTTGAATACTGCAATTCCGTTAAAACTCATTGAAAAATCACTGAAAACCGAACAATCAATAATTTTTGTTAAAACAGACGGCGCGACAAAGCGGCAATTACAGGTTTTAGAGGTATTACAAGCACAGGGTAAAATGCCATTAATTGAGTTTGAAAAACTGGCAAAAACAACCCGTGCAACAGTGAAAAAACTTGAAGCTCTTGGGTGTGTAAAGCTTGTGACAGAACAGGTTTACCGTAACCCGCTTGATATTCTAAAAATTGATAAAAAAGAAGAATTGTATGAATTATCAGAAACCCAGCAAAAGGTTTATGAAGGAATTTCGGCGCAGATAAAAGAGGAAGTTTCTCCGCAAATTTTACTTCACGGGATTACGGCTAGCGGCAAGACAGAAGTATACTTCAAAGTGATTGACGATACAATAAAATCAGGTAAGAATGTTTTGTTTTTAGCGCCTGAAATTGCACTTGCGTCTCAATTAACAAAGCGTTTAGCACGGAAATTTGGCACAAAAGATGTTGCGATATGGCACAGCAGTATTTCAGAGGGTGAGCGGTACGATGTTTGGCAAAAACTTTATAATGATGAGATAAAAATCCTTGCAGGCGCCCGTTCTGCTGTGTTTGCGCCGCTTAAAAATGTAGGACTTATAATTATTGATGAGGAGCATGAAGGAGCATACAAACAAACCTCGCCAGCTCCCCGTTATGATGCGCGGCTTGTGGCAAGAAAACTTGCAGAATTTAATTCCTGTCCGCTGATTTTGGGTTCGGCTACACCTGATATTTCAAGCTATTACCGTGCAGTTAACTCAAACCACCTATACGAGATGCTTAAACGCTACAATAACGCGAAAGTTGCGCCGGTTACGGTTATTAATATGCAAGAATATGGACGTGCGGCTTATAAAAGCTTGATTTCAAAGCCTTTGCAGACAGCAATAAAAGAAACTCTTGATAATAAACAGCAAGTAATTTTGCTGATAAATCGCCGTGGGTTTTCGACCTATACCCAGTGTCAGGGCTGTGGACACGTAATTGAGTGTCCGAATTGTGCGATTCCGATGATATGGCACGCGAAAGACAATATGTTAAAATGCCACTACTGCAACCATGTTGAGTATTTTCCTGATTCCTGTCCGAATTGCGGGTTTGACGGGTTGAAAAACTCTGGCACTGGTACACAAAAAATTGAGCAATACATAAAAGATTTGTATCAAGGGTATAATGTTGAGCGGATTGATAGTGATGTTTTAACCCGAAAAGGTGAACACATCAGGCTTCTGGAACGTTTTCAGCGCGGTGATATTGATATTCTGGTCGGAACTCAGATGATTGCAAAAGGTTTGGATAATCCTAACGTTACACTTGTCGGGGTAATTTCTGCGGATGCAAGTTTTAATCTGCCGGATTTTAGAGCATCCGAGCGAGGTTTTCAGCTTTTAACACAGGTTGCAGGACGTGCAGGACGCGGAGAATTCAAAGGACGTGTGCTTTTCCAGACTTACAATCCCGAATACTATGCGCTTGAAAGTGCAAAATCTCAAAATTATTCAGAGTTTTACGAAAAAGAAATTAAATCGCGTGAGGATTTCGATTATCCGCCGTTCAGCCAGATTATCAGATTAATTTTGAGTTCACAAAACAACTTCCGTGCAGAAAAAGCTGCGCAGGAAATTGCACTAAGGCTATGTACTATGATTGAAAAATTTGGGTTTGGCGAACGGATTGAAGTGCTTGGACCGACACCTTGCGTAATTGAGCGCATAAATGGTTATTACAGATTCCAAATTCTTATTAAAAATAAACTGGAAGATAAAGGACATCAGTTTGTTTCAAGCTTTTTGAATAAGATTACCGCGCCAAAAGATATTAAAATGACAATCGATGTCGATCCGCTGGATATTTTATAGATTCCGAATCAGACCCGGAATGACAAGGAAAAATATAACGTCACTCTGAATTGACAAGAAAATAGCGTGAGCGTAATTTTCTGTTCTTACTTGGTGATTTAGTGATTTCAAAAATGTTTACATAATCTAGAATTTCTTTAACTTCGCATATGATGCGTCCATGGCTTTTTTACCAAGTTTGCCAAAGTCGATTGTGTACATTACGCTGTCACCGACATTCAAAACATCTGTGATATGACCGATTCCCATCTTGTCGTGGAAAACGCGTTGACCGACTTCAAAAGTATCATCTACAAATTTGCTCTGCTCTCTTTCGCGTTCTTTTTGTTCGGCTTCAAGTCGTTGAGCTTCTTGCTGTCTGCGGCGTTCTTCCGCCATACGCTTAATTGCGTTATCTTTCATAAACGCATCAATTTTTTCCTGCTCACGTTTTTTATTGATTGCAGATTTAACCAAAATTGTACGCTGCGGTGTGCGGTTTGAAGCAGGCTTTTGATATGTCGGACGGCTTGAATTTGTTGAAGTCGATGATGCAAGTCCGCGTCTTTGAGGAGCTACAAAGTTTGAGCCAAATCCTGTTGAAGGTTTAATATAACCGTCAGAATCTGATTTTGCTTTAGCGGTTGTTACAGCGCTTCTGAATGTTGATTCACGGCTCAATCTACCTTCTGACTCCATTGACTCAATCAGATTTGCAGGAATTTCTTCAATAAATCTTGACGGGTTGTAGTAGCGGTATTCTCCCCAGGTTTGGCGGCGTTTTGCTGATATTAAGTATAACTTTTCTTCAGCACGAGTTACACCTACATACATAAGTCGGCGTTCTTCTTCGACTTCGGAATTTGATTGAAGCGTACGCTGGCTCGGGAAAATCCCTTCATCCATTCCTGCAATAAATACGGTCGGAAATTCCAGACCTTTTGCCGCGTGGAGGGTCATCATTGTAATGTTATTTGTTTCGTTTTCCATTGAATCAAGGTCAGATACAAGTGCAACTTGCTGTAAGAATTCGCCAAGCAAATTATCTTCTTCTTCAGGGACAAATTCTTCTGCTACGTTTACAAGTTCCTGCAAGTTATTTATATCATCCTGAAAATCCGGATTCGTTGCGGCTTTTGATTGTAATTCCGCTAAGTAGCCTGATTTTTCAATAACAAGGGTTACAAAATCTTTCAGGCTGTATGCGCTTTGAGCGTCTTTAAATTTTTGAATTAAGCTTGCAAAATCTTTTAATTTTGAACGTGTTTTTGGTGCAATTTCAGAATCTTCGCAGATTTTAATTGCCTCAAACAGGCTTATGTCTTTTGAATTTGCAAAGTCAGACAGATTTTTTACTGTGGTGTCGCCGATTCCGCGTTTTGGAATATTTATTACGCGGCGTAAGCTTTGTGAGTCATCTGTGTTATTGATTAATTTTAAATAGCAAATTACTGTTTTAACCTCTGCGCGGTCGTAGAATTTTGTACCGCCATAGATTCTATATGGTACACCTGTAGCCATACAAGCTTCTTCTAATGCACGGGACTGGTTGTTGGTTCTATATAGAATTGCAAATTGATTATAGTTACCTTTTGCGGTGCGTTTAATATTTGAAACAATGTAATTTGCTTCATCTGTTTCATCTGCGGCGATGTAATAGCTTAATTTTTCACCTTCACCTTTGTTTGAATACAGAACTTTTTCAACACGTTCGTCGTTGTTTTCAATAACTGCGTTTGCGGCGTTAAGGATACAAGCTGTTGAACGGTAATTCTGTTCGAGTTTAATCAGTTTTGTTTTAGGGTAATCCTTTTGAAAATTCATAATGATTGTAAAATCAGCTCCGCGCCAAGAGTAAATTGACTGGTCGACATCACCTACAACACATAATGAACGTTCATCCGGAACATCTTTTGACAGATTTGTATAAAGCATATTGACAAGATTATACTGTGCAAGGTTAGTGTCCTGATACTCATCGACCATAATATGCTGGAATCTTTCGTAATACTGACGACGGACTTCTTCGTTTTGTTCTAATAATTTAACTGTCAGCATCAACATATCATCAAAGTCGATAGCGTTATTATTGTTTAATGCTTTTTCGTATTCTTCGTAAATGGATGCGATTCTTTGGGATTTAAAATCTCTTGCGTAAGTTGCAAAAGTTGTTGCATCCTGCATTTTATTTTTCGCATTTGAAATTACTGTTTTAACAAGCTTTGTCGGATAAACTTTTTCATCAAGATTAAGTTTTTTGATTGCTCTTGTAATTATTTGATTGGTATCTGAATCATCATAGATTGTGAAATTTTTATCTAAGTTTTTGCCTGTTGCAGTATTATATTTGTCGATATTTTCGCGTAAAATTCTTCCGCAGATTCCGTGGAATGTACCGACCCACATATATTTAACCGTATCTTCTCCGATGATTTTACCGATACGTTCTTTCATTTCTTTAGCTGCTTTGTTCGTAAATGTTACGGCTAAAATGTTTCTTGGTCTTACACCCTGACGAATCATGTATGCGATTCTTGTTGTTAAAACCTTTGTTTTACCTGAGCCTGCGCCTGCTAAAATCAATAGCGGACCTTGTGTTGTTTGTACAGCTTCCTTTTGTTCCTTATTAAGATTTTCTAATAGATTTTCCATGACCTCTTCCCAAATCAAAAAAAATATGATATAATACAGCATAGTTGAAAAATGTAATTAATGCAATTAGAAGGTAAACAAAAAATGACAGAAAGTGATATGGAAATTTTATTAAGCGCAGACGAAAACAGCGGAGATGTACAAAAGATTATTGTTCCTATTGATGATGAAATGGATACAGTAAAATCAGATTCTCCAAATACTGTTGATGAGCTTGCAATGGAACTTGCAACTATTAAACAATCAGCAAAAAAAATCGCAATTATCGGAAGCCGTAATCTTCCTATCACACATCAGCAAATGATTGAAACTTTATCTACAGCTCTTGTTATGCAAGGTAATACAATCATTACATCCGGTGGCTCTTCAGGTACAAACGCAGCTGCAATCCGCGGTGCTATGAAAGCTAATCCTGATAAATTATGTGTTATTCTGCCGCAAACTATCGGTCAGCAGCCGTCTGATGTGCAAGATCAGTTAATCGGTGTTCCTAATATTATTGAACATTCTGATCGCGCTATGATGACTTTAGCTGATGCTTCACGCGTTTGTAACAGAGAAATTATTGATGAATGTAATCAGTTAATCTGTTTCCTTTCTCATACAAGTAAAACTCTTCATAACGCAGTTCAATACGCTGAAGAAGGTCATAAAGTTATTACAGTATTTTACTTAGATTAATCAGGTTTTCTTTATGAGTGATAAATTAAAGAAATTGACAGGCAAAAATCCTAATGATTTTGAGCCTGTAGCTTATAGTCTTATAAATAATCCTGATGTAGATCTTTTTTGTGAACTCGTTGAAAAAGACGATTTCCTTTTTGATTTTGTAAAACAAAATGTCGCATCAAGGCTTGAAAAAGTTTGTAATGAATTAAATTACCTTAATTTGTTAAATTTTTTAAAATATTATTCTCCCTCGTACGAAGATTTTATAATATCGACACTTGTAAAGTACGCTGATGAAGATTTAACAGATAAAATGCTTGAATTGTTTGAAAACGGTACAGATGATGAAAAAACTTACTGCGCAAAATATTTTTCATATATTCAAGACCCGCTTTCGCTGGATTTTTTGAAAGAAAATGCGTATAGTCAAAATTCAGCACTTGCTTCTAATTGTGCCTCTACATTAGGAATCTTAAATGATGTTGAGTCTTATAATAAAGCAATTTTAATGTTGGATTCTGATGATGAATTTATTCGCTTAGATGGAGCAAAATTTCTCGTCTCTTACGGTAATAAAAACGCAGTTCCAACGATAATTTCCGCAATTAAAAAGTCCTCTATGGCTGAAAATATGGCAGGTGAATTACTATATTTGACAGACTTATTTACTGTTTATAAAAATAATCAACGCGAAGGATTATATATTGCAAATCTTATTATAAACGGACTTGGTGAAATCTTAGGACTTGCTCAGGTTTTCGATTTTCAGCTTTATGAATTTTTAGAAATGGTTATAAAATCACCAAAAACCTCTTCTTCTGCCGCAGTTTTACTAAATGCCGCAGATAAGTTTGAAACACTGACTGAAAATGATGAGTATTTGTTTGATGAAACAAAAGAAACAAAACAAGAAATTCATGATATCAAAAAGCTTTTATCCGGAATTGCTATGAGTGTTTTGTACGGATTGATAGATGAAGAATTAAATGAAAAAAGTGAATTTATATTTACTGCACTGGAATTTACTGAAAACGAAGAAAGTATAAGAATGCTTTTAAAATCCTCAAATCCTGCAATTGTAATTAAGGCTCTTGAGGTTTTAAAGCAATTCGAATCCTTAACATCAGATGATAAAAATACTGCTTTAAATTCTGTTGTTGATGAAAATATAAAAAATGTAATTCTGGCAATATAGGAGAATAGCTTATGCGTTATATTATTACTCAGGAAAGAAACAATGTACCGGCTGGATTTCGTAATCTTACAGATGAAGAGATCGCAAAAGATTTTTTGAAAATGGATGTTGATAAAAGTTATTTCATTTCAAAAAATGAATGGATGTTGAATTTTATAAAATTATTGGGTAATGATTTATCATCTTTAGAAAAAGATGGACCGGATTCTCTTATGACAAAGATTCGTGAATTATCTGATGAATTTGATAAATATGATTTAGACGGAAATAAATATATTGATTATATCGAATATAAAAATTTCTTATCAGATAATATTTACATTTCGGAATAACAATATATAAAATTCTACAAAAGCTTTCCTGCATGGAAGATCCGTCGGAAGCAGATGAATTATAAATAAAAAACAGGCTACGGATAATGTCCGTAGCCTGAAATTTTGTATGTGGTAAACTAAGCTGCAGGTTGAGCTTTTTTACCTTTTCTTTCTTCCCAGAAATCAACAATCATACTGCAGAAGAAAATACTTGAATAAACACCGACAATTACGCCTAACATCATAGCTAAAACGAAGTCTTTTGTAGTTACTCCGCCAAAGAAGTATAATGCTGCAAGTGTTATAAATACTGTCAATGAAGTATTTATACTTCTTGCAAGTGTTTGGTTAACTGATGCGTCAACGATTTCTCCAAATGTCATTTTCTTACCGTAATATCTTAAGTTTTCACGGATTCTGTCGAATGTTACGATAGTATCGTTAATTGAAAAACCGATAATTGTTAAGATAGCAGTAAGGAATAATCCATCAATTTGTACATCACAGAATATTCCAAGTAATGAAAATACCCCTGTTACAAATAAGACATCGTGTACAAGTCCTAGTATTGCCGCAACCGCGTATTCAAATTTGAATCTTAATGAAATATAAACAATCATACCTAAAATTGCAAGTGCTAAGGCAATTAAAGACATTTTGAACAATTCTTTACCAAGAGTCGGACCGACAGATGATACTTGAATAAGTTCGGCATCTTTATATTCACTTTTTACTGTGTTTGTAATTTGTTCAGCTGTTTCAGAACCTTCATCAATAAATTTAGTTCTGATAGAAATTACTGATTTAATATTGTTATTTTCAGCAGTCGGGTTAACATTAAGAATTTGGATGTAAGGGTTTTGAACACCTATTTTATCTAAATCTTCTCTTGTTTTAGATACTGCTTCGTTATCTATTGTTTCCGGAACACCGTATTGAAGAATTGTTCCGCCTGTGTAGTCGATACCAACTTTAACAGGAGCGTGTGTCGGGTATGTCACCATTGAATAAATCATAGCTGCAATTCCCGGTAAAAGTAAGCATGCGGATAATATCATCCAAAGAACTCTGTATTTTACAACATGCACTGTTTTATTGAAATTAAACATTTTATATTTACCTCAACTTTCCTAGTCTAAAACCCCGAAACGTGCTTTTTCACGTTTGGTTTCTTGTACTTCATAACCTTTTCCGATTTCGTCTTTAGATAGACCGAATAATGCAGGATATTTTAATTCTCCTGTACCAAAGATTAAGTGCATGAAGTTTTTAGTAACGGTAATTGCTGTGAACATTGAAACAATTACACCAAGAGCAAGTGTTAAGGCAAAACCTTTAACAACGCTTGTTCCTAAGAAATACAGGATTACACAAGCAAGAACGGTTGTCATGTTTGAATCGAAAATACTTGTGAAGGCTCTGTCAAAACCTGAATTTATTGCAGTAAATAAGTTTCTGCCTGCTTTCAATTCTTCTTTTGTTCTTTCAAAAATCAGGATGTTAGCATCAACAGCCATACCGACAGACAGAATGAAACCTGCAATACCAGCCAGTGTTAATGTAACCGGAATAATTTTGAATAGTGCAAAAAGTATTAAAGCATAGATTACAAGTGCAATGTCAGCAATGAAGCCCGGTAATCTGTAGTAAAATACCATAAATATCATAACAAGTCCGATACCTAAAAGACCTGCAAATTTGGATTTTTCTATACTGTCAGCACCTAGTGTTGGTCCAACAGTGTTTTCTTGAATAATATCAGATGGTACAGGAAGTGCTCCAGCATTAAGGAGGTTAACCATTCTTTCTGCTTCTTCGTATGCAAAACCGGAAGAACCGCCGGAAATTTCAGCACGTCCGCCAAAAATTGCTTCTCTGATTACCGGTGCTGAGATTTCTTCGCCGTCAAAGAAAATTGCCATTTGTTCACCAACTAATTTTTGGGTTAGTTCGGCAAATTTTGTAGCACCTTTTCCGTTGAATTCAAGAGAAACTGTCCACTGACCTGTTTGATCAGAACCGATTGATGCTGATTTTAAGTCTTCACCGGTTAAACCTGTAGATTCCCATAATAGCAAACCTTTTTCGTCTCTTGCCGGTTTTTTATTAGCATCAAATACGGGCTGTTTGAATTCTAACTGTGCAGTTTTACCTAAAAATGCTTCAGCTTCTTTAAGGTCTGTTACGTTAGGAATTTCGACAATAAGTCTTTTGTCGCCGACTTGAGCAACGCTTGTTTCGGATACCCCTAATTTGTTTACACGGCTTTCGATTGCATATTGTAAACGATTCATAACTTCAGGAGTAATTTTTCTGACTGAGTCTGTAGTTTTTGCTTCAAGCATAATTCTTGAACCGCCTACAAGATCAAGTCCGAGTTTTGTTGGTTTTTTGTAGATTGTAAAGACACATGCTATGACAATTGCTACAATTACCCAAAACATAATAATCTTGTTTTTCAATTTTTTACCCTCTTATATGTACTACTTTTACTGTTTTTATTATGATGATAAGTCAAAGTTGATAAAAATGAACTAGCCCTCTTCGCTTAATTCTGCTTTAACACTATCAATTATTTTGAATAATTCGATTTTTTCTTCGTCTGATAACACGGCTAATGGTTTTCTTACATAATCGTGTATTAACCCTTTATAAGCCAATGCTGACTTAACAGGAACCGGATTAGGCGCCATAAATAATTTTCTGAATACCGGATAAAGTTTTTTGTGCATATTTCTTGCTGCAATTAATTCACCTGATTTAAAGTTTCTAATCATTGATTTAATTTCAGAACCGAAAATGTGAGATGCAACAGAGATAACTCCGTGAGCGCCTAATGACAACATCGGAAGTGTTAAGCTGTCATCACCTGAATATATAACAAAGTTTTCAGGACATAGCATTTTTAACTCTGTTACTTTATCCATATCAGGGAAGCTTTGTTTTAAACCTACGATGTTATTATATTTTTCTGCCAAAAATGCGACTGTTTCAGGAAGCATATTAACCCCTGTTCTACCTGGAATATTGTATAAAATAATTGGTAAATCAGTGCTTTCTGCAATAGCTGAAAAGTGTTCAATCATACCTTTCTGGTTCGGTTTGTTATAGTATGGTACAACTGATAAAATTGCATCCACTTCTTCTTTTTGTGCAAATTTTGTGTATTCAATAGCAGAAGCTGTAGAATTTGAGCCTGCGCCAAGAATAATTTTAGCTTTATTTGCAACCGCTCTTTTTACGGAATTTACCAGTTCAATTTCTTCTTCGTTAGTTAATGTAGGAGATTCTCCTGTGGTTCCGGCAACAAGAATAGCATCACTTCCGGAACTGATTAAATGTGCTGCAAGAGATTCTACTTTATCGTAATCAATAGCGCCTGATTTTTCCATAGGCGTTACCATAGCTGTAATAACCTCTCCGCAATCATATCTTAGTGCCATATATATATCCTCTTCCCTAATCTATAACACATTAATTATAGTACAAAAGTAATAATAGTGTGTAAATATTAAGATATTTAATTATTACGGCAGAAAATTTTATTTTGTAATCTTTTGTGTTAAAATTTTGAATATGAAATGGAATGATTTACCGAAGAAAAAAAGGTTATATGCAGCTGCATTATTGACTATCGGAGGGGTATTAGCCTGGGCTTTTATTACTGCCGGTATTATTACACATGATTTTAACCGTAAGCAGCTGGAATCCCGTGGAGATGAGCAGGAAGCTGTTGTGAACGGTATAATTTTGACTGAAACAAAAGATGACCAAAAATACTGGGAAATATACGGTGAAACCGGAAAATGGGACAGCTCAAACGGGGTAGCTCAGTTAAATAAAGTTATCGGAAATTTCTATAAAGATAATGAAGTTTCGATGAGTTTTGAATCTTCAAAAGGTACTTATAATTCAAAAGAAGGTGATATAACTCTTCATGAAGATACTTTTATTGTCTTAAAAGACGGGATTACATTAAATGCCGATAACCTTCATTGGATAAATTCGCACACGCCTATTGTTGCGGAAGGGCATGTTAAAATTCAAAAAGGAAAAGAATTACTTTCAACTGCGGATAAAATCGTAATCAGTCCGGAGTATGACAGTTTTAAAATAATCGGAAACACTGTTTCAAAAGTTTATGAGGATAAAAAATAGTATGAAAAAGATATTACTGGGATTTGTATCGTTAATGTTATTGGCGGGGCTTGGTGTTCAGGCTTCTGATTTAATTATTGAATCTAAAAACCAATCGTTTAACGAATCTGATAATAAAATTAAATTTAACGGGAATGTAAAAGTTACTGTTGATGATTTAAAGGTTGTTGGTGACAGTGCGGATGTTAATGTTACAAACGATCAAAAACTTGATACTGCAACTTTTTATGATAAACCTTATGCTTTTGAAATTAAGAAAAATAAAAAAAGAGAAGTTAAAGCAAATATTTTGAAAGTTTCTTTGATTACAAAGATTATCAGAGCGGAAGGTGACACTCAATCAATTGTATTTGAAGGTAAGACTCCTGTTGTTGTAATCAACGCGGATGTTCAGGAATACGATACAAAAACCGGGGTTATGACTGCAACCGGTGCTGTTACTATGCTTTATAAAGATATTGAAACTTTCTCAAACGGAGCACAAATTACAACTGATAAAAACGGTGATTTAAAACGTCTTGTATTGACAGGTAATGCTAAAGTTAAGCAAGAAAATAACGAATCATATGCTGATAAATTTGTTTATGAAGCTTCAACCGGTAACCTTACAGCGTATGGTAATACAACATCAAATGCTGTGATGGATGACGGTTCAAAATTGGTTCTAAAATCAAGCTATCAGGAATACAACCAGAAAAAATCAATATTTAATGCAAGCGGTAATGTAAGAATCTGGTATCAGGATTACTATGCGGCAGGACCTAAGGTTACATTGTACCCGACACCGGGCTCAACTAAACCTAACGAAGCATATTTTACAGGACGTTCAAGTATAACTCAAGGTGTTCGTACAATCTATGCTGACAAAATTAAAATGACAATGACTCCAAAAAGTTTTGATGCTCAAGGCAACACAAGAACTGTTATTAAAAATATCGGTTCAGGTTCAGACGATAATGTAACATTAGGTTTATAGGGAATTGGCAATGCAGGAAAAGATTGATAAAGCGATAGAATGTTTTAAGAAAAAAGACTGGAATGGTGCAATTGATTTATTTACATCAATTCTGGAAGTTGAAACTGATAATGCTGAAATTTATAACAACTTAGGTTTGTGTTATGCAAACGTTGGAGATGTTGAAAAAGCTGAGAAAAACTACTTAAAATGTATTGAACATAATCCGCAAATTCCACAGTGTTATATTAATCTTGTGGATTTATATTACACTCAAAGGCGTCTTGGCGAAGGGATAAATATTTTATCTTACGCGATTGATATGCTTCCTGATGATATTATTTTCAGACATTATCTTGCTCGTTTTTATATGGAAGATGCAAAAGGCGATCTTGCAATTGATGAGCTTGTTTATATTCTGGAAAAACAGCCGGAAAATTATGATGCTTATTATGATTTAGCAAAAATTTATTTTGAATTCGGGAATTATGATTCTGCAATTGAAAATTTAGAAAATGTTCTGGAATTCAAACAGGATAACGAATTGATTTACTATTACCTTGCAGAAGCTTATCAGGCAAATGATGAGATTGACAAAGCTTTGTCCAATTTCTTAAAAGCAATTGCAGCGAATAATAAATTTCATCCTGCATATAAAAAAGCTGCAATTTTATTTATGGCACGCGGGGATTACGCGGATGCAATTGAATATCTGGAAGATTATTTGAATTTTGAGATTCCTGATGAAGAAAAACAAAGTGTTAACGGCTTAATTCAGAATATTAAAGGTAAGATGAACGGCTAAATGAAAAGGAAGTATTGGATAGCATTTTCTTCTATAGAACAGATTGACAGCAGCTTTATTCAAAAGCTGTATGAACATTTTGGTGATATAGAAACAGCATTTAATGCTTCAATTGCGCAGTTGAAGCAAATTGACGGTATAAGTGTTAAAAAATGCGAAAACTTTTTAAAATACCGTGATAAGGTTGATATAGACAGAACCTTTACGGATGTTGAAACTCGCGGGATAAATTTTTTGACTCTTGAGGATGAAAATTATCCGAAAATGTTAAGACAAATTTCAAACCCGCCTGCTGTTTTGTATTATAAGGGCAAGCTTTTTGAATGTAATCTGGATAAAACTCTTGCTGTTGTTGGTTCACGAAGAGCAAGTATGCATGGCAGAGGAGATTTAAAAAAGATTTTATCTGAACTTGCAGGAACTGATATTTGTATAGTATCAGGATTGGCATCAGGGATTGATACTGTAGCTCACACTTGTGCAATCGAAAATAATCTGAAAACAATAGGTGTAATTGCAAGCGGTTTTGATTTCACTTATCCTGCAAGCAACAAAACACTTTATCAAAATATAGAAAACGGATATGGCGCTATATTGAGCGAATATTATCCGACATTTGAGCCTATAAAATTCCGTTTTCCTCAAAGAAATCGAATTGTTTCAGGCTTGTCTTACGGAACACTTGTTGCAGAAGCTTCATTAAAAAGCGGAGCATTGATAACCGCGAATTTAACACTGGAGCAGGGACGTGAGTTGATGTGTATCCCGGGGCTTATTTCAAACCCGAATACTGAAGGAATTTATAAACTTTTAAAAAATGGTGCAACCCTTGTTACTGAAAGCGCAGATATTTTAAATGCTCTGAACTGGGAGATTAAAACAGAAGCACAAGGTGAACAGCTTACGCTTCCAATGCTGACTCCTGATGAAGAAAAAATTTATAAAAATCTGGAAATTGAAGAAAAAGGAGTGGATGAATTGTTGGCTTTAACAAAATTAAAGCTTGACGATTTATTGATAAACTTGACAACGATGGAGCTTAAAGGCATAATAAAACAGAGCGGCGGGGATAGATATAAAAAGGTATAAGAGAAGATAAATGGCAGAAACAAAAAGTAAATCCAAAGAAAAATCGTTAGTTATAGTCGAGTCACCGGCAAAATCAAAAACAATTAAAAAAATTCTCGGGGGAGAGTTTCAAATAGAAGCAAGTTATGGTCATATTCGTAATTTGCCGACAAAAGATTCTGCAACTGATAACCTCGGGTTTGATGTTAATAACAATTTTGAACCGAAATTTGAAGTAATTCCGGGTAAACAACAGGTTGTAAAAAAATTAAATGATTTAGCAAAAAAAGTTGATAAAATTTATCTTGCTTCCGACCCCGACCGTGAGGGAGAAGCTATTGCATGGCACGTTAGACAGGTTTTGAAAGTGCCGGATGAAAAGATTTACCGTATTGTATTTAACGAAATTACACCAAAAGCCGTAAAACATTCAGTTGCAAATCCGCGTACAATTGATATGGATATGGTGCAAGCACAGCAAACCCGTCAGATTTTGGATAAACTTGTAGGTTTTAAATTAAGTCCTGTGTTGTGGAAACAAATTGGTAATCGTAATCTTTCTGCAGGCCGCGTGCAATCTGTTGCGCTTCGTATGATATGTGAGCGCGAAGAAGAAATCGAAAAATTTATTCCGCAGGAATACTGGTCAATTCACGCGAACCTTGATAAAGACGGCAAAATGTTTGAAGCTGAATTATCAAAGATTAAAGGCAAAGCGGTTGAAAAAACTATTAAAAATAAAGATGAAGCACAGAAAATTGTTGATTATTTATTAAATCCTGAAACTCAATACGAGGTTTCAAAGGTTACTAAAAAAACAACAAAACGTAAGCCGACTGCTCCGTTTATCACATCAACCATGCAGCGTGCGGCTTCTTCTAAGCTTGGTTTTGGGGTATCCAAAACAATGCAGGTTGCTCAAAAACTTTATGAAGGTATTGAAATTGATGGAACACCTGTCGGTTTGATTACCTATATGAGAACAGACTCTGTTCGTATTTCAGATGACGCGCAAGGTATGGCGCAAGAATTTATCTTGCAGAATTACGGTGAAAAATATTATCCTGAAAAACCTAATATTTACGTAAAAGGCAAGCAAAATGTTCAAGACGCGCACGAAGCTATCCGTCCGTCATACCCTGAAAGAACACCGGAAAGTATTAAACAGTATCTGGATAATGACCAGTATAAACTTTATAAACTTATTTGGGAAAAATTTATGTCATCTCAAATGGCGCCTGCTGAAATTGCAAACAAAACAATTGAAATTCAATCAGGTGATTACACGCTTCGTGCAGGTACAAGCAAAGTTATGTTTGACGGTTTCCTGACACTTTATAACGATGCGGAAGATGACGAAGATAAAGCAACAGACGCTAAGATTCCTGATTTAGAAAAAGGTGACAAAGTTGTTTGTAAGAAAATTACACCAAAACAACACTTCACTCAGCCGCCTCCAAGATACAATGAAGCATCTCTAGTTAAGGCACTGGAAGAATACGGAATCGGGCGTCCGTCAACGTATGCTACAATTATTACTGTAATTCAAACCCGTAAATATGTTGAAAAGAAAGATAAAGCGCTTCATCCGACACTTTTAGGCAGAACTGTTTCAAAACAATTGGTAAGTCAGTTCTCTGATATTATGGATTACAAGTTTACGGCAGGCATGGAAGAAAAACTTGATAAAATTGCAGAAAAACAAGCTATATGGGTAAAAGTTTTGCAAGATTTTTATACTCCGTTTATGGAAGAAGTTAATTCTGTAATGAAAACTGCGCAAAAAGTTACCATAGAAACAAAAATTAATTGTCCAAACTGCGGCAAACCAATGGTTCTTCGCTCAAGCAAAACCGGTTCGCAATTCTTAGGATGCTCAGGCTACCCTGATTGTAAAACTACAATGTCACTCAATGTTTTACAAGAGATGGAAGCAGGAGGAAATGATGAAGAATCATCTGAAAAACCTCAAGAAATTTGTGAAGAAAAATGTGAAAAATGCGGTTCTGATATGATATTTAAGCTTGGACCGTATGGCAAATACATGGAATGTACAAACGCAGATTGTAAGCACCGCAAACCATATCGTAAATCTACAGGTGTCACCTGTCCGAAATGCGGAAATGGTGATATTGTTGAACGTAAATCAAAACGCGGAACAGTATTTTTTGGCTGTAACAAATATCCTGACTGTGATTTTGTACTTTGGAATGAACCTACCGGTGAAACCTGTCCGACTTGCGGCAGTCTGCTAGTTAAAAAAGTTCTTAAAAAAGGTACAGTTATTGCTTGCTCTAGCATGAAATGCTCATATAAAGTAGAACCGGAGCAAGAAACAGCTTCAGAAGAAGTCTAAGAAAAATCGGCAGAAATTCTCAGATTCTGAATTAGTTTTATTGTACAAAAGGAAGAAATTTTGTATAATTATTATAAGTAAATAAAATGAGGTAAGAATTGTGGCTGTTGATAAGATGGAACTTTTAAAGCGTTACAAAGAGTTAAAGGCTCAAGGGGTTAATATTACTTTTATGGAGCTTAAAAAGCAAATGGACTCCTCTCCGGAAGAGGTAGGGGTAAATATCGCTGAAACCTCAAATGCAACAACTGTTGAAGTTCCATTAAGGTCAGGTTTTAGTGCGTTAAATTCTCAGTCTGAACCGCAGGCGCAATCTTCGACTTGGACAACTTCTTACTATTCGCAAACAGAACAAATTGCAACGCCTGAATCTTATTCTGGAAAAATTTCAACAGAACCTGTTCAAAATTCAACATATTCAGATAATTTTAACGCAAATTTCTCATGGGATGCTCCGGCGCAGACTGAAACTCCAGCTTCTGTAATTGAATCTCAGCCGGTTGAAGCGATGCAAAAAAAAGTATATAATGGTCCTGAAAAATATTGTTTAATCGGTTATCCTTTAGGACATTCATTGTCAACTTTTATTCATAAAGCAGGCTTTAAAAGTCTTGGTTTAGATTCAACTTATGATATTCTTGAAACTCCGCCGGATAGTCTTGTTGACAGGATTAAATATCTGAAAGCTAATAATTTTGCAGGTTTTAATGTAACTATTCCATTGAAGCTGCCTGTTACTTTGTTTTTGGATGAGGTTGATTCTTCAGCTGATGTTGTAGGTGCAGTGAATACTGTCGTGATTAATCCTGATAAAATAATGAAGGGCTATAATACGGATGTAATAGGGTTTAGGAATGCAATTCCTGATGATATAATTCTAGCAGGAAAAGTTGCCGGTGTGCTTGGAACAGGTGGGGCTGCGCGTGCTGCAATTACTGCACTTGCTCAATCCCAAGTGAGAAAAATTAAAGTTTATACAAGAAATATCCCGAACTGTTCGGAACTTATGACATTTTTGCGTTCAAAATTTCCGCTTGTTGAATTTGAAGTTCTGCAAATTGAGCGTATAAGAGATTTATCTGATGTCAATATTCTGGTAAATACTACACCAATTGGTATGCAAGGGCGCGCTGCTGATTTAACTCCTGTTGAAGAACCAGAATTGAGAACACTTCCGATGGGTGCGATTGTTTATGATGTAATCTATAACCCGAAAAAAACAGTTCTGTTAAAGTTAGCAGAAAAAAACGGATATAGAATAATTAATGGTGTTGATATGTTTATTCATCAAGCACTTGCCGCAGAACAAATCTGGACAGGAAAAACTCCTGATTTTAAAGATATGAAAATTGCGGCTTTAGAAAATCTTTAATAATTATGGCGCCGGCATTTTTAATGCCGGCGCCATTTAGTTATAATAAATTTTTACCAAGTTTTTCAATGGTTTTAATATCTTCTTCCGGTTCTTTTCCGATTGTTGTGAGGTAATTCCCGATTAAAATTCCTTCTACACAAGTTTTTAGTGCAAGTTCTTGGTTTTCCTGTGACAGTTTCATTCTTCCGCCGCAAAAACGAATTACGGCTTTCGGGTTTGCAATCTTAAATACTGCAATAGTTCTTAAAATATTTTCTTCATCAATTTTATTATAGTAATTTTCAAACGGGGTTTCAGGAATTGGCATTAAAATATTAATTGGGATTGAATCCGGTTCAATTTCAGCAAGTTCCATTGCCATTTCAATACGTTGTTCAATGCTTTCGCCCATTCCTAAAATAACACCGCAGCAAAGTTCCATTCCGTATTTTTTAACAAGTTTACAGGTATTTATTCTGTCCTCGTATGTATGTGTTGTGCAAACTTCCGGATAATATGAACGGCAGGTGTTAATATTGTGATGGAATCTTTTTAAGCCTGCATCTGCAAGCTGTTTTGCCTGATCTTCATTTAAAATCCCGATTGAGGCGCAAGAATTTAATCCTTCTTCATTGATTTTTTTAATCATTTCAAGCTCAATTGCAAAATCACGTCCCTCATCAGGTGTTCTACCGCTTGTAACAATTGCAAATCGGGAAACGTGGTTTGTTTTAGATTCTTTTGCCGTTTTTATAACTTCATCAGTATCAACTAATGGATATGATTCAATATTTGTGCAGTAATGAGAGCTTTGTGCACAGTATTTGCAATTTTGTGAACATTTGCCGTTTCTTGCGTTGATTAATGAACAAAATTCAATATTATTTGACATATATTTTGATGATTCTTTTAATAGTTCATCAAGGGGTAAATTATATAATTTTAGTAAATCTTCTTTTGTGTAACTTGTAGTGCTATTCATATCCCATTCTCCTTTTATATGATATTAGCGCGGGCAAAGTCCTGTGTCAATTTTATTGTGCGTATGATAAAATAAGTGAAAAGGAGAAAATTATGGCAGGAATTTTAAATATACAATTAAAACCGACTCTTGGTGATAAGCAAATTAATCTTAAAAAAGTTGAGCATTTTATCAAAAAATATTCTGATAAAAAACTTGATTTAGTAGTCTTGCCGGAATTTTTCTCAACAGGTGTTCATCACGAATTTTTTTTAAACGCGCCGGAAGATGAAAACGGGGGACAAACGATTGCTGCGGTTTGTGAATTGGCAAAAAAATATAATACCAATATTATTGCCGGAACTGTTATAGAAAAGTCAGGTGAAAAACTTTATAACACTTCATTTGCGATAAATAGAAACGGTGAAATTATTGAAAAATATCGTAAAATTCACTTGTTTAATTATATGGGCGGAACAGAAGGCGATAGGATTACACCGGGTGAGAGGTATGTGGTTGCGCAGTTTGATTTTGCAAAAGTCGGAATGGCAATTTGTTTTGATATGAGATATCCTCAGCATTACCGTAAGCTTACACAAATGGGTGCAGAAATAATTGTCTTGCCGACTGCGTGGATTGTGCCAAATGAGGTTTATCAAGATAAAGAAGCTTTAGCTTTTGCGCAGGATACCTGGATTGCAATGAATAAAACACGAGCTTATGATAATCTGGTTTATCTTGTCTCTTGTAATCAAACAGGTCAGGTAAATAATGAATTCGGCGGTATTGGAAATTCAGTAATTGTTGCGCCGACTTCTCAAATTCTTGCAATTGCAAAAGAAGATCAAACCGCGATTTTCGCAGATGTGGATTTAGAAATTGTAAAATACTATAAATCAATCTATCCAATTGCAAATATTGACTAGGGTTAAGGTAAATGATATTAAAATGTACCGATTGTGGGTCTGCTCAAATATGGAGAGTATTGCTAATGTGTCTTGTGAAAGTTTTTTATTCTTGCAATTTTTACATTTATATCAAAAATAAGTATATGTTAAAGCTAAGTTGTAAATTTTTACCATGAAAAAACGGCGCGGATACAAAATTGTATCTGCGCCGTCTGAATTGTTTTTAATTATTAGTCAAAAACGTAGCTGATAATTGCAGCTTCTCTAGCTTTTTTAATTGCTTTAGCAATCATTCTTTGGTGAGCTGCACAGTTGCCTGTGATTCTGCGCGGAATGATTTTTCCTGCTTCTGTTAAGTATCTTTTTAACTTAGCAGCATCTTTGTAGTCGATAGATTCAACTTTGTCAGCACATAGACTGCAATTTTTGCGTTTTTTCTTATCTTCTTGTCTTGCCATTTTTCTAATTTGCCTTTCTAGCCTTATGTTTTACTGTTAATTTCTTTTTGATTTCGAGGACTTTTCCGCCTGTGCAATCAGAGATTGCTTCGCTCATTTACATTCGCAACGGCGGTCATATAATGTTCATCCCTGCTCGCCACACACCGGACTCACACCGGCTTACGGCTTTTTAAAACGGAACTTCTTCGTCATCCATTAACACATCGGTGTTAGCTTCAGGTGATGATTCCATTTCACCAAATGTTAGGATATCGCCATCATCATTTGAAGATGATGATGATGAATTTCCGCCCATTAGCTCAATAGTAGAGGCTTCAATTTCAAAAACTTTCTTTTCTGTACCATCGTCCATTTTGCTGATTCCGTTTTGTAAACGTCCTTCAACTAATACTTTTTGGTTTTTTGAAAGTCCTGACACAACTTCTTCTAAAGCTTGTCTTTTTGAAATTACTCTAACAAGGGTTTCTTCTTGAGTTCCAACGTTCATTACGAATGATGAAACTGCAACATTGTTTGCTGTAAACCCTGTTTTAGGTGTTTTATAAACTATACCTGTTACTACTGCTTTTGCTAATGTCATTATTTTTCCTTCTTGATTTAATATGTCACCCTGAACGTGATTCAGGGTCTATAATTTATTGGCTTTTATTAAGCCATAGCTTTTGCTGAAACTTCCATAAACATTGTTCTTAAGATGTTGTCGTTTAATCTTAATTGTCTTTTGAATTCAGCGATTTTTTCAGCAGGAATAGATAAAACTGTTGTAGCAAAGAAACCGTCTCTGAAGTTTTGGATTTCATAAGCTAATTTTTTTCTGCCGCCTTTATCTGTAGAAACAACGTTTCCGCCGAATTCAGTAATAACTGAGTTGATTTTTTCAATAACTTTATCAACTTCTTCAGCATCTAAGTTTGGTTTGAATATAGTCATTAATTCATAAGTTTTCATTTAAATTTTCTCCTTTTACTATTTTTCTAGTGTATGGTTAAATCTTACCATGAAAAAAGAAATTTTTACAACATGTACTGTGCATCGAAGCTGTATTCAGCCGGTCCGATTAAGAAAATATCTTTGTTTGGATTTTCCTGATTCCCGCTCCATTCAACGTTTACAGACCCGCCTAAGAGGTTAACTTTTACGTTTTGTTCTGTTAAGTTATTTAAAACACAGGCAACGACACTTGCACAAGCTCCTGTTCCGCAGGCAAGAGTTATTCCGCATCCGCGCTCGTATACTCTCATATCTATTTCATTGCGAGAAAGGATTTTAACAAATTCAGTGTTGGTTTTTTCAGGGAAGTATGGGTGTTTTTCCATATCAGGTCCGTAATTCTGAGCTAGATGCATCGGATCTTCCTGTGTAAATATTATACAGTGCGGATTTCCCATTGATACCGGTGTTAAATCAAATTTTTTGTCGCGGATTTGAACAGTTCGCTCTCCTTTGAATGGGATTTTAGCATCTTCAAGAATTGGTGTTCCCATATTAACTTTTACAGTGCCATTATCTTGAATCTCAGGTTTTATTACGCCGGCGAGTGTTTTTACACTGAATTGTTTTTTATCAACAAGTTTTTTGTCATAAACGTATTTTGCAAAACATCTCATGCCGTTTCCGCACATTTGAGCGGTCGAACCGTCAGAATTATAAAAATACCACGCGATATCTGTTTCATCATTTGGTTTTGTATCAGGAATAATCATTCCGTCTGCGCCGATTCCAAAATGTCTGTCGCAAAGTTTTACGGCTAAATCGCTCATTGTCATATTTGTTTTTTCGTATTCTGAATAATCAAGTACTACAAAATCATTACCGCAGCCTTGCATTTTTGTTATGTTAATTGTTGTCATAATTCACCTCTGGGGTAGATTATAACACAAATTTAACTTTTATAATTCATTGGTTCGTAAACTTTTTGTTCTTGTTTTTCTTCATTTACAAGCGGTTTATCCCAATATTCGGCAGCTTTTTTACCGATTTTTTGTCCGACTGTTGAAGAACCTATTGAACCCGTAACAAATACAATACCTTTAATTATCGGAATCCATTTTTTATTTACAGGTAATTTTTCTAAAATTTTATCAAGATGTTTTTTCATCAAGCCTTCGCCAAGAAACATACCGGCTAAACATCCAGATTCAGTGATTATAGTATTTTTTCTTTCTCCTTTATCAGCTAATACTACTTTTAGACCGCTTGATGCGACAATTAAAGGGTTAATATTATCGCTTGCGAATTTAACAACTTTGCCTAATTTACTTACCACTTTATCGCTTTTTGCTATATCTAAACCTTGACTCAAAGCTTTTGAAATCGGATTATTCATTTGTGCGGCAGCTTTTACGGCAGCAGCACCTTGTCCGACAGTAACAGGTAATCTCCCGATGTCTCCGGAAGTGGTTTTATCTGCATTTCTCACAGAAAATAAAGCTGTTGCTACATTACTGTATGCCATAAAACAATATACCTTTTCACACTATAACCTACATTTATATAAAGTATTTTTCTTGTGTAAAATTGCAAAAGGTAATAAAAAGTTTACAATTTTTAATCTTTTTCACAAACTGTTTTAGCAACTTGTTCTGCAGTAATTTTCAGACAGTCTAATTTATCGCAGGTAGTTTGTCGCCTTGCCCAAAGACAAGGTTTGAGTTTGCAATTGTCATTTGCCATAATTGGTGTAACATTTTCACATTTCGGGATAAGTGCGTTTACATCTGTTGGACCGAAAATTACATAAGTTTTTACTCCTAATGCAACTGCCGCATGTAATGGGGCTGAATCAGAACATAAAAACTTATCGGCTGATGAAACCAGTTCTGCCAGTTCTTTTAGATTTTTTGTTGTATCGTAAAGGTTTTCAAAATTTTGGGTACGAACTGTTTTTAAAATTGTTTCAATACATTCTTTATCATCAGGTCCGCCGACAAGCATTACTTTTTTACCCTCTGAAACAAGTAAATCAATTACATTTGCCCAAGTCTCCGGAGTAATGGTTTTAATACATTTTTTTTGAACGCTTAATTTACTGACTCCGGGATGGATTAGAACTGAATTAGCGATTTTTTCTTTTTTATCAATATTTATTTCGGGAAGTTCGGTGTTATGCTTTGTAAGCGGGCGAATTAAATCATGATACATTTTGCAGGCATACTGATTTTTATTAAGAGGTACGGCATATGTTAAAAGTTTTTGGCTTAATGAGCCTGTATTATAGCCGCAGCGTGTTTTTATGCCTGTTAAAAACAGTAAAATACTTATAAGTTTATTTCCGCCTGATGAAACTACGATATCATACTTCCCTTTTTGTGCTTTGAATAAAAGTTTAAGCATTTCAAGGTATTTATTTTTTCCTTTGACATCAATTAGTATAAAATTATCTATTTTGTCTGTTAAATCTTTAACACCTTTGCTTCGTGGTTCTAAGGCAAGTGTAATTTCGGAATCTGGGAATTCTTTTTTTAAAGATATAAGAGTCGGGAGGAAAAATATTTCATCCCCGATACCGCCAAAATTTATTGCAAGAATTCTTTTTCTCATTTGAAACTTACCTCAAACTTTCCGGAACAGCCATAGGTATTGGTGTAATTTTGTTAGCGGGTTTAGCAGGAACCGGTGCAGCCGGTGTTGCCGGTTTGTTTTCGGCAGGAGCTGTGGTTTCTTTTGGTTGAGCAGAGACTGGAGTTTCTTCCTGTTTTACAGGCTCTTCTGCTGCCGGTTCCGGTTGAACTGTTTCTTTACCTTCATTAGATGGATTTTCTTCATCTCCTATGACTTTTGCATTACCGTAACCACTGCTGTAATTTTCAAGTTCAATTTCAGGATAATCGAAATCTTTTGAACCAAGATCACGAGTTGCAACTGTCATAACTTCTTTCCAGATTTTAGCAGGAAGTGTTCCGCCGTAAAGTCCGTTTATACGTTTATTATTATCATCGCCAACCCATACACCTGTTACAATATCAGGTGTGTAGCCTACAAAGTAAGCGTCTTTATAGTCATCTGTAGTACCTGTTTTACCTGCAGCTGGTTTACCGATATTTGCGCCTGTACCTGTACCTGAGAGGATTACTGTTTTCATCATTGCAGTCATTTCAGCGGCAGTTTTTAAGCTTAATTGATGTGAAGATTTAGTTTTGCCGGCTCTGTATAAAACTCTTCCGCGTGAATCTTCAATTCGTTCGATTGCATAAGGCTGTACTACATAACCTCCGTTTGCAAAGGCACCGAAAGCTCTTACAAATTCGAACATTTTAACACCGTTAGAGCCTAAAGATATTGTATAATCGTATTCAAGCGGAGTTGATATTCCTAAAACTTTTGCAAGTTGTATTACAGAGCGAATTCCGACTTCTTGAATTATTCTTGCCGCACATACGTTTGATGATATCATTAGTGCTTTATAAACAGGGATTTTTCCTCTGTATTTGTGGCTTGAGTTGTGTGGTGACCAGTTTCCTATTGTAATAGGGCTGTCATCTACTAAATCATTTGGTGAAATACCTTTTTCCATAGCCGCAGCGTAAAGAATAGGTTTAAATGCAGAACCCGGCGGTCTTATTGCCTGAGTAACACGGTCAAACTGGCTTTCTCCATAGTTTTTACCGCCTGCATATACTAAAATTCTGCCATCAATAGGACTGAACGAAAATACTGCAGCTTGTTGTGAAGCATTTGTTAAACCCCAGGATTTCATGTTTTTAATTATGGATTCATTTGCGGTATCTTGAGCTTTTGAGTCAAGTGTTGTTATAACTTTATAACCGCCGTGAATAATATCTGTTTCTGTAAAGCCCAGTTTTTCCATTTCTTTAATAACATAATCACTAAAGTATGGAGCTCTGTTTGTAGTATATATTTGAGGAACTGTACTTAATTTTAAATCAGCTTGAATAGCTTTTTCATAATCTTCTTTTGAAATATACTTCATTGTAAGCATTCTTTTCAAAACCTGATTCCGTCTTTGAACAGCTAAATCTTTGCTGTTGTAAGGGTTATATACAGACGGAGCTTGCGGCAAACCTGCGATTAAAGCAAGTTCTGGAAGTGTTAACTGGTTAAGCTTTTTATTAAAATATATTTTAGCAGCTGCAGAAACACCATATGCTCCGGCGCCAAGGTATACATTATTTAAGTACATTTCTAAGATTTGATCTTTAGAAATTGTTTTTTCAATTCTTGCAGAAACCTCAAGTTCTTTAATTTTTCTGGTTATAGTTCTTTCATTAGACAGGAATAAAATCCTTGCTAACTGTTGTGTTAGAGTACTTGCACCTTGAACGGCTCTGCGTGCTACAACGTTTTGGATAGAAGATCTTATAATACCGATAATATCATATCCGTTGTGGCGGTAAAAGTTTTTATCTTCTGTTGCGATAAGTGCGTTTTTAAGTTCTTCGGGAACATCTTTTAAATCTACTCTGTCATAAGTGTAAGCAGTAAATGTTTTTATAACTTCACCATCTTGAGAGTAGAATTTTGTTACAATATTAGGTTTGTAATCTTCCAGGTTTTCGATTGGTGGCAGCGATGACAAATATAGGTTTAATGCCACAAAACCTGCAAGCATAAATGCGGTCATTGTTAGTACAAATAATTTTAAATTTGCGAAAAATTTATTTTCTTTTTTTCTGGAAACATTTTCTCGTGCAATATCTTTTGCGGCTCTCTGCCTTTTGTATCTATCGTAAGAACTTGACATAGATTCTCTCCCTATCAATTAAACTATTATATTATATCACTTAAAAATATATATCAAGGGGGGTATAAAAGTTTTTTTAAATGTTAAGATCTTCATAACTGTTGGGGAAATCTATTTCTTTTAAAACCTTTTTGGCAAGAGTAATTACGTGTTTTTTTTGTTTATTTATTTTTACCGAAAAAATATTTTGAGCAAAGTAACGTAAAATTATTTTTTTGTTTTGCTTAAATGTATTATTGGATAAGAAATATTTATATAAGTTTATAGTAATTTGGAATATATCATTTAATTTTTTTTCAACATTATCGGAACTTGTTACTATTGAATTTTCTCTTAATTGATAATGATAAAGTGGTTGAGTAATAAGATAAATTTCTGAAATATTTGAAAAGATTTTCAAGTAAAATTCTGAATCTTCAAAGTAAAGACCTTCAGGGAATTTGATGTTTAAACTTTTTAATTTTGATAGTTTAAAGGCTTTATTCCAAGCATATGATGCAAAATTATTTATATTATCCGGAGTAAGATAGATTTTTGTACTTTCTTTTAAATTATCTGTTAAAAAATAAGTTTGTCCGGTTTTTTGGTTATAAATATACGAATTGAACCATACACTATCTGTTTTATTTTGTTCAAAAGCGATAACTATTTGTTCCAGTAAATTATTTTCAATCCAATCGTCTGAGTCAATAAATAAAATATATTTCCCTGTTGCATTATCAATACCGGTATTTCTGGCAGCAGATAATCCACGATTGTTTTCGTGTTTTATAATTTTAAAACGAGAATCTTTTTGCACAAATTCTTGTGTTATTTTTATTGAATTGTCAGTACCGCAATCGTCAATGCACAACACTTCAAAATTTTTGAAATTTTGTGCAGTGATACTTTCCAAACATTTTTTTATGTATTTTTCAACATTATAAATTGGTAAAACTATTGATACATCAGGCATATATTAAGTTTCCTCCAGATTTAGAGCTTTTTGAATACATAAAACTTGATTAAAAATATCTTGTTTCGCATTATATACGTCAGAAAATTGCCACCAAAAATCCTTATCGTTATACAAATGTATTTCAATATCTTTATATATGTCAAAACATTCTTGTACTTCGTGAAAAATTGCGAATTTAATATTTGCAATATATTGTAAGTATTTGTAATCTTTGGAAAATTTGAACATTTGTTCATAAATATTTATTGCTTCTTCATATTTTTGTTCGTTTTTGAGCTGTTCAACATATATTGAATATTTGTCAAATAAACTTTTAGTTAAATAAATAATATTTAACAGAGATTTGTATTTGTCTTCCAGTAAAGATAAATCATTTGTCTGATTAGTAAGAACCTTAATTGATTGTTCACTGCAAAGAGAAGGATTTTGTATTATATAATTTCTTATACTATTTCCTAAATTAATTATTTTACAGTATTCACATTCTAAATCATAAAAGTCATCAAATTTCTTTGACTCAATATTTTTTATAAGTAAATTAAAATTTTCTAGCTCTTTATTTATATCTAACATATTTATTTAGAAGTATTCAAAATATATTTTCCGGCATTTGATGATGGAACAACAGTGCTATCATAAAACATTATTGGGAATATATCACCTGTATTACCGGTTATTTTTACTGTGCATTCTTTATAATTATCACTCCATATAGGTTTTGTATCATCCGGATTAGAACATTCTATTAAAGAATTTGGAAGCTGTTTCCCGTTAACATCAATAAAACCGCTACATCTAAGACCATACGCATTTTTATCTTTTCTGTAACTTTCTATTGTACAATCTTGCGGGGTCTGAGTCATTCCAATAATCATACCATCTGAAAGTTGATATAAAATATACCATGCTGAAGAACCTAAAAAATCATTCCATGTTACTTCGTCTTCAAAACTTTTAATAACGTAACCGTGTTTGTTTCTGTCGTATTCATAATTTCCTAGAAAAGTTTTACCTGAAAGATTTTCATCAAGTAAAGTAGTCATTTTCATTGTTGGATCACTGTAATTGACTGTGCCGAAATCCCAGTCGTTATTGGCAAGATTTAATCTTGCAGCTTGGTTAAGTGTTGAAATCCCTTTTTTTAATTGAGTTCTTATTCTAGCACCTTTTATATTTGCAATTAGAGTAGGTATAGTCATTGCGGCAACTACACCGATTATTCCTAAAGTAATTAACACTTCTGCCAGTGTAAATGCAGCACTTTTTTTCATAATTTAAAATCCTTTCAAGTATAACTTCCATGTATTATAACTAAATTATGCATTGTTTGCATACTTTTGTCAATAAGTCGCAAAAAAGATGGTTTAACTTTAACGTAAAATAACATACTCTTAGAATTGGAGAGACATATGGAAGATACGAAGAAATATATAGGGGCAAGAATAAAAGAACTACGTAAACTTAAAGGATTAAAACAGTCAGAGTTAGCGGAACTTGTTGGTATTGATTCAAAACATATGAGTAAACTTGAATGTGGAAGGTGTTTTCCTTCTTTTGATTTGCTTAGTAAAATCGCTAAAATTTTAGATAAATCTATAGCTGATTTTTTCATTATTGAGCATTTACAATCAAGAGAAGAGCTAATAAAAAATTTTACAATGAAACTCCAAACAACAAGTGAAGATAAATTTCAACTTATTTATAAAATATTAAATGAAATTTTGTAATACCGGTTAATGCGAAGTGTTATAAATTATTTAAAACAAAAATCTTTACAAAGCCTTTAAAATAATTCTTGTTCGTTTTATACTTAAACGGTTGACAAAAACGGAGATGTAAAAAGATGTATAACGTAGCAATAATCGGTGCCGGTCCTGCGGGAATTTTTGCGGCATTAGAGATAATGAAGTTAAAACCTGATTGGAAGGTTGTTTTAATTGAAAAAGGACAAAAAATTGAAAAAAGAAAATGTCCTATTCGTGAAGGTTCTCCAAAGTGTGTAAATTGCAGAAGATGCGGTTTATTATGCGGATGGGGCGGAGCAGGCGCTTTTTCTGACGGGAAATTAACATTAACACCTGATGTAGGTGGACATCTTGTTGATTATATGACAAGAAAACAAGCTGAAGATCTAATTGGTTATGCAGATGAGTTATACCTTCAATATGGTGCAACTGATGAGGTTTTCGGAACTGATATGAAGGTTTTTGAAGAAATTGAACATCAGGCTGTACTTGCTGAACTAAAACTTGTACACTCTCCTGTAAGACATTTGGGTACTGAAAGAAGCTTGGATGTACTTAAAAATATGCAGGATTATCTTGATGAACGAATTACAATCCTGAATAATGTTTCTGCTCAATCTTTAATTGTTGAGTGTGAACAAGTCAAAGGTATTAAACTTGATAACGGTGAAGTTATTTCTGCTGAGTATACAATTATTGCACCGGGCAGAGAAGGTGCTGATTGGCTTACTCAAGAATTTGCGCAGCATAAAATCGGTATGGTTAACAATGCTGTAGATATCGGGGTTAGGGTAGAACTTCCAGCTCCTGTATTTGAACCGTTAACATCAAAACTTTATGAATCTAAATTAATTTATCATTCACCAACATTCGGAGATGAAGTCAGAACTTTCTGCATGAATCCGAACGGTGAAGTTGTTCAGGAAAATTATAACGGTATTGCAACAGTTAACGGTCACAGTTATGCAAATTACAAGACTCCTAATACAAACTTTGCACTTCTTGTAAGTGAAAAGTTCACAGAACCGTTTAAAGAACCTATCCAATACGGTCAGCATATCGCAAGACTTGCAAACATGCTTGGCGGCGGAATCCTTGTTCAAAGATTCGGTGATCTTCTTGAAGGCAGACGTTCTACTCCGGAAAGAATTAAATCAAGCGTGATTACACCAACTCTATCTTGTGCAACTCCGGGTGACTTAAGTCTTGTTATTCCATACAGACAAATGACAAGTATTATTGAAATGCTTCAGGCACTTGATAAAATTGCACCTGGTACAGCATCTCGCTATACACTTCTTTACGGTATCGAAGTTAAATTCTACTCAGCAAGAGTTAAATTGACTAACGAGCTTGAAACCGAAGGCGTAAAAAATCTGTTCACTATAGGTGACGGCGCAGGTGTTACAAGAGGATTACTGCAAGCGTCAGCTTCAGGGGTTCACGTTGCAAGAACAATCTGTGCAAGATAAGTTTATTTTAAAATAAAAGAGGCGCAGCCGAGAATCGGCTGCGCCTCTTTTTTTATTTGTTCATTTTATCAGCTCCGGAATTACTTCTGTTCATACAGTTTCCGAACTGGCAGTTAGCATCATAAGGCTGAGTATTTTCTTCCTGATTTGGTTCCATATTTATGTTATCAGGAATTTGCGGTTGTCCTAGCTGTGTTCTGTTTTCAAAAGTATTTTTCGGCTGCTTCATATTTTCTATGTTATTTGGCAGAATTTTATCTTGTAGTCTGTCATTTATCCCAGCTCCTATGTCAGCTTTACACGCACCTAATTCTTCTATTTTGCAAGCGCTGAAAACGGGTAAAGTAAAGCACGATAGTAATAATGCTGTTAAAATTATAATCTTTTTCATAATTGTATAGTCTCCTAAATATATCTACATGACTAATATAAAAGATGTGTCTGGAAGTTTCATTGTCTGAAAGTATAATTTTGGGGTAAATTTGGGAAAACTTTGGTTTGGGTAGGTTTATTTAAAGATACAATGCGTCCGGCCAAGGACCAGCCTCGCACAAAACGGAACCGCTCATACTTGCAACGAAAACTCAACGTTTACGTTGACGCGTGTTCGTCTTTCGCTAACGCTTATTCCTCTGCTTGGCTGTGTAAAAAAAGACCTCCGGATGGGGAGGTCAAGGTTGGTTATTTTTGGTTATGTTATAGTATTATGTCAGTTAAAAACTGTATATAGGTTAAATATTTTAAGGTTAAGGGTAAATAATTTTTATAAATATCTTTGGGGTAATTTGTTTTTTCTTACATTTGGATAAATTACCCTCAAGATTTTGTTTTGCTTTTTTTGTTTTAAAGATTTACAATTCTTAACAGAAATTGGGCAAGGTTGTACTATCATGGTGTTATGTGGGAAAGATTTAGAAAATTTATACTCTCAAAAGTATTGAAAAAACACTATTACCGTACAGGTAAATGTAAGGGATGCGGGCAGTGCTGTACCCATATTTATGTGAAACACTTTAAACATGTTTTGCAAGATGAAAAAGAGTTTGAAAAATTGCAATATTTGCATAAGTTTTATTCTGATTTAAAAATTATCGGAAAAGATGAATTAGGTTTGATTTTTGAGTGTAAGAATTTGGATTCTGAAACTAAGCGGTGCAAGATTCATTTTTGGCGTCCGGGGATTTGCAGAAGATATCCGCAGGAGGAGCTTTTTTCAATGGGTGGTACTCTATCAGAAGACTGCGGGTATAAAATGGAACCGATTATATCGTTTAAAAAAGTCTTGAAAGATGTTGAAAAAAGACAAAACAGACCTAAAATTATAAGAAAATTATTTTAATTTTGCGATAATTAATAATGGTGAATATGTAAGTTTTGTTTCTTTAAAATTTTTGTTAAAAGTATCGCAAAAATCTTTCACTTCTTTTACTGTCCAGGTTTTTGTTGAAAGTGAATTTACTCCTGTTTTTTTCATATGGGCAAGGAGTTCTAAAGGTGTTTTAAATGTTATTTCTTCGTAAAATTCTTCGCAATATAGGATTTCAAATCCTTGTGAGGTAAGAATGTTTAGTATTTCGTCTTTTTGTTTATATTGTAGTGTTAGCCCTGAAATTTCTTTGATTTCTTTAAAGTTTTCGGGTGTAAATGTAGAAAATGCTAATAAGCTGTCTTTTTTTAATGAAAGTTTTATTATTGAGATTGCTTTTTCGAGGTTTTCAAACCATTGAAACATTGCATTTGATATAATTAAATCCATTTTTTTTGAAGGTTTTATTTTTAAGGCGTTTCCACAGATAAAGTTAGCATTCGGAATTGCTTTTTGTACGTAAAATTTTGATTTTTCAATTAGGTCGTTAGCTGTGAACAATTTAAAATGTAAATTTTTTGCAATGCGTTTTGTAAGTAAACCTGTACCGGAGCCAAGTTCAAGTATATTCTCAAAATCTGTTGAAATTTTAGATAATTCAATAAGTAATTTAGATGCCATTAAGTCTTGAACGGTTGCGTTTTTGTCATAATCGTTCATACTTTTTTCAAATTGTTTTTTTATTAGTTTGTAGTCTGTTGGCATTTTAGAATTTCGCTCCAGGTGTTAAAATTGTAATACGGATTATGTCCGTGCGGTAATGTAATTACCGGAATATTATTTTTCTTGTGGCTTGCTGTTTGATTTTTAGGTGGAATGATTTTATCAGAATCGCTTACAATTGCAAAATCGTAAAAGTTTTCATATCCCATATCTATTTTACTACGAATAAAATTGTATAAGTTTTCAAGTTCTGCTACTCTGTTTTCAATTGAGCGTTTGACAGGTTGTGTTTTATATTTTTCAAATTCGTTTTCAGTCAGGAATATATTTTGATAAAATTTACCTTCAAGACCTTTTTGAGCGTGTTTGAGTGTTAATTCAAACATTTTAACGGGTATTCCGAAATTATCATCAACAGGAGTTGTTGTTCCGTTTATTGCAAGTTTACTGTTAAAATCTTTAAATAATTCTTTTAGTTGGTAAGCTGCAAAAACTCCCATTGACCAGGTTATAAGATTTTTATTTTCATAATTGGAAAGCTCTTTTAAGTCTTGCGGAACTGTTAAATCGTTGTAATCATATACAAATAAAACATCATAATTTTCGCAAGTTAAATGTTCAAAGGGATGATAATCAAAACTCCAGCCGGTGAAAAATACGATTAAATTTTTATTATTTTGTTTATTCAGCCAGAAGCTTTTCATTGATTTTCTCCTTGAGTATTTGTAATTCTGTTTCTTCAATTTCGCAGGTTAAGGATAGTCTCAGGCGTGATGTTCCTGTCGGAACGGTCGGCGGTCTTATTGGTAGTGTAAAATATCCGTTATGGAATAGAACTTCGCATAAATCAACAGTATCTTTGTTTTCGCCGATTACCACAGGTATAATATGGCTCTGGCTTCCAAAATTTTTAGCAATTTCAAGCATTTTTTTACGTTTTTGAAGTGTTTGCGGCAGTTTATTTTCAATAATCCACTTTGTAAATGCAATGTTTATCGGCGGCAGGGCTGTAGAAAAAATAAACGAACGTGATTTATTGATTAAAAAATCAATTAAAGTTCTTGAACCAACAGCAAAAGCTCCCATAGAACCGATTGCTTTACCGAAAGTCCCGACAAGTAAGTCAACATCATTAATTATTCCAAATTCTTCGGCAACCCCCAGACCCTTCTGTCCGAAAACCCCGAAAGCGTGAGCTTCATCAATAATTAAATTACAATTATATTTTATTTTTAATTCAACAAGTTTTTTTAAATCTTCTATATCTCCATCCATAGAAAACACACTTTCAGAAACTATGAAAGCATTTTTGAAATTTTCTCTTTCACGGATAAGTAAGTTTTCTAGTGCTGTCATATCGTTATGAGGAAACCTGAAAAATTTGCCATCAGACAATTTCATCCCGTCAATTATACTGGCATGGTTTAATTTGTCTGAAAAAATCACATCACCTTTTTGACAAAGTGCACTTGAAATTCCGACATTTGCGTGGTATCCACTGTTAAATAATAAAGCACCCTCTTTTTGATAAAGATTTGCCAAAAGTTCTTCCAATTCATTATAAACAGGCAATGTTCCTGTCAAAAGTCTTGCAGATGCGCTTCCAAAAGAGTATTCGCTGCCTGCTGTTTCTAAAAATTCTTTTGTAATAGCTTTGTTATCCGCGAAATTTAAATAATTGTTGGAAGAAAGGTTCAAAAGTTTCTTACCTTTATAGTAAATAAACTTTTCGTCCTTTCTTTCAAAATCTTTCAAATTTCTAAAATGAGAGCGGGTTTTCAGCTCCTCTAAAATATTTTGATAATCTTCATACATATCTTTAATTTATGACAAAATAGGGCTGATTTCAAGTCCTCGGCCGGACGGGGCATAACTGTTACCAACGGTAGCCTAAAGTAAGCGATACTGTTATTTTCGTATTAAAGATTTTCTGTAGCTCCTCAAGTATTTTTAATTGTAACAATATGTAAAGAATATATATAAAATATATAAATTCGCGCAATTTATTGTTTCAAAAATTGTTTATTATAACATAACGAGGTATAATTAGAATCATGGTTGAGAAGTCTGAACAAAACTTAGAAGTAATCGAAACGACTCAAGAGATGAGAGAAAAAGAAGTTGTTGATCAACGTCAGAAATCTCGCCAAACGAATCCTATTGCAAGAAAGCTGCTGGACTTTAGCTTGTCTAACAAAACCCGCAGATTTTCAGTCAAAGATTTGTTCACACGATAGGCTCGCGTAGCACGGTTTTATGAGGATCGATACGTACGTTGTACGGTTTGTGAGGAGCTGAAAAACTGATTATACTTCGTTTCCCTATGCGGGAACAGGGCGCAGCCGGTGTGAGTCCGGTGTCGGTACACGAGAGTGTGACGAGCAGGGACGAACATTATATCGCCGCTGTTGTGACTGAAACGATAGTGGAAGGAACGGACAAATCTTTGATTTGACAGGTGGGGACAGAGCGCCGCCGGTGTGAGTTTAGTCAGGTAGAATTATGTATGAGATAAAAAAACAAATTTATTTGGATTTATCAAAAAACCAAAAATCAGCGTTATGTAATTACTTGCGCGCACTTGTCAAAAAATCTCCGGATTTATCGGTTGATGAAATTTGGGAAAGTTTTGCCGCAGATGAAAAGTATTATCTTGAATTAAACTGTTCAAGATTTGAGTTTTTGACTGAACTTATTGATAAAGATTCGTTTAAAACTGATACACTAAAGTACCTGAAAGAATGTAAAAAGTATTATGACTACAAAGAAAAGCAGCGTCCTATAATTGAAGCTAATAAAGAATTTGAAAAGAAAAAACGTAAATTCTTACAGGAAGTTAAAATGTCAAAAGAAGCCCCGACAAAAAAACAGCTTTACTATTACGACAGATTATGCAAAAAATATAATATAGAAAAAATTGAATTAAATTCAAAACTTGAAGCTCGTAATGAAATTGATAAAATCATTACAGAACACGCTCCAAAACAGTATGATTATTTAGAGGAAGATGAATAAATAATGCTAATTCAAAATATAGTGAAAATATTAACCGACTCAGGTATTGAACCTAATGAAGCAAATGTAGAAGTAAAACTTTTGATAGAACATTTTGCAGGATTTTCGCTTACAGATATTTTGATGGGTAAGAAACTAACTGAAGATAAGCTTAAAATCGTTGAAGAAAAGGCGATTTTGCGTGCAAAATCGCATCAGCCGATTCAATATATAATAGGTCAGGCTGATTTTATGGGTGAGAAGTTTATTGTAAATCCTTCGGTATTGATTCCGCGTGATGAAACCGAGCTTCTGGTTCGGCAGGCTGTCGAAATTATCAAGCAGAACAAATTTTCTCAAGTGCTTGATATGTGTACAGGATCTGGTTGTATCGCTTGTATGATTGCTAAACTTTCTGATGCTAAAGTTATCGGGGCGGATGTTTCAACTGATGCTTTGCATGTCGCGTTTTCTAATATGGAAAAGTTTGAGCTTTTTAACAAGGCAAGTTTCAGAAAATCTGATTTATTTTCAAAAATTCGTGAGGAAGAAAAATTTGATATAATAGTTTCAAATCCTCCGTATATTCCGCCAAAATTTAAAGAAACTATTCAAAAAGAGGTCACCTTTGAACCTGATTTAGCGCTTTATACAACGGATGAAAAGGGGTTAGAGTTTTATGAAAAAATCACATCGGGAGCTAAGAAATTTTTAAATGAGGGCGGATATTTGATGTTTGAACTCGGATTTGGGCAAAGCCGAGATGTCGCCGAGATTATGGATAAAAACGGGTTCAAGGAAATAAAGGTATTAAAAGATCTTGCAAATATTGACCGCTTAATCTTTGGCAGGGGATAGTTATAACATTTACCGCTGTGGAGCTGAAAAATTTTGCTTACTTTAGGTTATGGTTCTAGCTATTTACCCCTGACCTGGAAACAATATGTAGCATGATGCCCCGTCCGGCCGAGGACTAGACGCCGATCCAGTTGAAGTGTCCAAGGATTAACCCGATTAGCGCAGATAAGCCAAGATAAATTAGTGGGTCTTGTTTTTTGAAAAAGCCTGAAATGAGTAATGCTATTAGTAAAAGTGTTCCTAAAAGATGAAGATTTGATGTAAATATAAGCTTTATACCAACAGCTGACAAAAGCGCACAACCTGCGGCTTTTAATCCTCTTATTGCTCCTTTTACTGTTCTGTTTGTTTTGAATTTATCCAGTGCTTTTGAAATTATTGTAACTATAATAAATGACGGCAGAATTACTGCGGTTGTGGCGATTAGTGCTCCAAGGATTCCGGAGGTTGTGAAACCTGCAAATGTAGCAACGTTAACTCCGACAGGACCGGGAGTTATTGAAGATATTGCAAGCATATCAGTTAATTGTTTTGGAGTGTACCAGTGAAATTTTTCCGCGATATCGTATAAAAACGGTAATGTTGCATACCCACCGCCAAAAGAAAATACACCAACATGGAAAAATTGTAAGAATAATTGGAGATAAAGATTCATTATATTTCTTTGCCTCCTTTATTTTGTTTTTTGTCTTCGATTTTTTGCCAGAAAATTCCGAAAAATAAAGCAAAAATAACTGTAATTGACGGAGGAATTTTTCCAGAAAGTGCTAATGCAAGACAAATAGTATAAGTTAAAAGTGAAAATTCATCTGTAACTGATTTTTTCCACATTTCTTTAACTGCAAGAAATAACAGGACAATAACACCAATTCCTACGCCCCAGAAAATATGCTGGATGGATGGTTTTGTGATAAGCTCAGACAGAATTGATGCAAATAGTACGATTGCCAAAAATGCAGGTAAAACCATTCCGACTGTTGCTGCGATTGCGCCTTTTGTTCCCAAGAGTTTTCTGCCTGTGAAAATGGCTGTGTTTGCTGCAATAATTCCAGGTAAAGATGCGCCAAGTGCGTAAAATTCACAGAGTTCTTCCGAGGTAATCCATTTTTTCTTATCAACAAGTTCACTTGTTAACAACGGTAATATTACGTATCCACCGCCAAGAAGAAGTGTTCCGACTTTGAAAAATGTTTTAAATATCCCGTAAAAATTCTTGTCCATAACTTTATTGTATAACATAAAAAATATAGGTCGTAAATGTTATTGTGTGTTAAAAATATTTAATATTTTCATAGTTTAAGCAATTTTTAATTTCAAAAATACTTTATATAAATGTAAAGGTTGTAGGTTAATTTTTTTAGGGGAAATTTATGGTAAGTCAAGTAGGTTTAAATCAAGGTTTAATAAATAATTCTTATCCGGCAGCAGCGCCGTTAAGTAATCCTTCCGTTACAAATAATAAAAACAGTTTATTTGATATGTCTAATCCGCCAGTAAATAATTATGCAAATGATTTTATGATGCAGAATTTAGATTTTAATGCGATGGCGGCAGGAATTTATCCGCAAGCAAGCAACGGACAGATTCCGCAAGTTCCTGCACAAAATCAACCGCAAACACAAACAATTGTGCCAAACCAACAGGCACAAGAGCAAGTTATTCCATCTTTTAGCGGAAATGATAATGTGAATACATCAGAGCTTGATGGATGTTTGGTACAGCGAGATCCAAATTTGGTGCAGACTGAAAACGGAAATACATACCGTAAAACTTATACATTAACAAAACTAGGTGCTGCTGTAGGTTTAGGTACACCTGTTGCGGTGAAAGGTTTTGAACTGTTTAAAGCAGGAAATTTGAAAAATATATTTAAATCAAAAAATTTGTTAGTTTCTTGCCCGTTAGTTGCAGTGGCAGGACTTGGTATCGGTTGGTTGTTAGACGGATTTATTAATTCAAAACGAGCACAAAAAGCAGATGCCGTGGCTCAACCTCAAGCTCAACCACAAATACAGGCTCAATTACAGGCAAATGTTTAATGAAATGTTTATAATAAAATTTACTCCTATATATGGCGGAGCGAAAGTTCCGTCTTTTTATTTGAACCTGCGGACATAATAATTTTTATCATTCTGTAGTTCAATTTTGGCATCAGCCAGTTCTTCATCTTCAAATTTATAAGTCAAAATTTTTGCTGCTTTTTCTCGTATTGTGTATTCGTCTATCTCTTTTGCACGCAAAATTATTTGTTTTAAATCTTCAAAATTTAATTTGTCGTAAAATTCATAAATTGTTTCGAGACACCAGTATAATTTGAAAACCTCTTTGTTTACTTTATATTTCCCATCTTGAAAGTCGAATTTTTCTATTTTTTCAAGTAAATCAAAAGTAAGTACTGTAAGTTTTTGGCAAAATATATTACAAAATTCTGAATCGGCTTTTAAATTTGATATTGCAGAGATTACATTACGACAGATATTTGCGTTGATATCAATTATTGCATCCAAAAATACCTGATAATTTTCTGCAGATTGAAAAAATTTCAACATATCAGAATCTGACATGAATTCGTTTAACCTCAAAGAAACGGCTTCTCTTATTTTTCCATCCTGTCCAGTTAAGTTTGATACTAAAACCTGCGCATCGTTATTTGAATATATTCCGTCAAGTCTTAATGCAGCAATTTGTTTTTGGACGATATTCCCGCAATTTAAAAGCTCAATTAGCTCAGAGTGAGTGTACTCCTGTTCATATAATTTCAAGGCTTGTGTAAAATTTTCATCTAAAGTTTCATAATAACTGCTATTCAAATTTTATTCCTCTTTATTTCTGTACTGATAATATAACATAAAGTATAATGTTTTTTGAGGGGATAATCGTTTAAATGTATGATATACAGTAGAAAAGTTAAGCTATAATAGTAGCAGGAGAAATTTTATGGGTAATATTATTTCAATTTTACAAGAAATCTTTATGATGAAAGAGGATAACAGCTCAAAAGTCGGACTTTCAGCGTTCAAGGAAACTTCAACTCCGGTTGAAAAACCAAAAAGAACAATGCCGGCTCCAAAAGAGTTGAAATTGTCTGATTTAATGAGAAAAGGCAGTTATTAAATTTTCTTATTTTTTTGACAGCTCTGGTAAACTTTAGCTAATGTCAGAATTGCATTGGCTTGGACTATTGTGTTTGAATCGTTGCAGATTTCGCATAAGGGAATTATGAAACTCTCTAATTCTATCGTGCCGTTTTCTGCAAGGTTTGTAATACAGCTCAAAGCAGAGTTTCTGGTAACCCAGTTTGAGGATTTTAGGGATTCAATAATTTTGTTTTGAAGAATTTTTCCGTATCTGCAAATTCCTGAAATTGCGTTTTTTCTAATTAAATCGTTTTCTTCTCCGATTTTATCAAACAGAATTTCAAAGGTTTCTTCTGTCGGGAATTCAGAAATCGCAAGGATTGCGGCGGCTGAAACATTGGAATTTGTTGAGTTTATTTTTTCTTTTATAGTGTCAAAAATCATTTGATCATAGTTATTGGAATCTTTGGTAATGACTTTTTTGGCTGTTTGTTTAGAGCCTTTTTTACCGTCAGGTAAAATATATGAAAATCCTGCTAAAGTAACGGCATCTTTTGCTTCTTCAAGATTTTCATATGTTAAAATATCAGAACCGAGCGGGTGCGGTATTCTTTGAACAATTGCTTTATTAGTGTTTTTTAACGGAATTGCACTTACTGCAAATACTTCTTTTCCGTCTTTAATTTCTTTTTTTATTGCAATATATTGCATAAATTAAATCCCTTCGTAAAAAATACTTTTATCTAATTGCGCGAAAAATTCCTGATAAACTTCAGGTTTATAAATTCTGATAATTCTTGCCGGAGCTGATTTTACATATGAATATCCGTCAGCATTTTGTAAGACTTTTTCAACAAGTACAAAGCGGACTTTTGTTTTATTCTTACCAAATTTTTCGACATTAACATTTGAATCCACAACGACAGTTTTTTCTTGGATTTCGTTTGCAAGTTTTCTTGACGGATCTACCATATAGTACGCTGTTGAGCCATAAGTAAATACCGTGTATGTTGTATATAAAGCAAGTAAAAATGACTGACCTACAACACGTCCTTTGTTCATGAAACGTTTTTTAAATGTTTTTTGCGCGCGCATATAGCCAAGTTCAGGCTCTATTTCCTGAATTACAAACCCACTGTCTTGAAGGGTATTTGCTGCTGCTTTCATAACTTTCATAGTGTCAGCAGTGTCATAAAAACGAGTTTCAACTTCTCTGCGCTCCAATTGCGACAAAGCTTTGACTTTCCTTGCGTAAACACTGTTTCCTGAAAGTCCGAAAATTACTAATGCTAAAAATATTGTAAAAAGTCTTTTCATCATATCTTTTGTTTTTGAAGGAAAATTGCTTTATCAACTTTTGAGAAAAAGTCCTGGTAATAATTTTCGTCATTAATATCGTCAATAAACTGTGCATTTCCGTAAATGTTTAAAAGTTTACGCTTAAAGTTGACCCTAACTCGCATACTCTTACCGTATTCGGTAACATTTGCAGTTGTTTCAACTGTTGCAACTTTTACACCGCTCCAATTGAGTCTTGCTTTAGATAGACCGAATTCTTTAGAAATATCGATATTCGGGTCAGCAGTATCAAAATCCTTAACCCCGTAAATGAAGCCTAAAAGCGGATTCGCGTTATACACAATGAATCCTTCATCTTGCAAAACGTTAAGCATAGCTTTCATAACAAGCGGTTTATCGATTGTTTCATAAGTTCTTGTCTGGAATTGTCGTTTTTCCAACTGTGTCATTGGAGTTATGATTTCTTCCTGAACTCGCTTTTTAGCACTGACAGGTAGCGCCAGGCATAAAATAAATAATATCAATAATATTTTTTTTAGCATTTTAACTCCTAGAAAGAACTCATATGATAAGAGAATGATGCTACATTATGATTATTATCAAATTTTAGGACAACAGTTAAAGTTTTTTGATTAGATTGAACAGTACCGCCGTGTTTGTTGTGTCCTATATTAACAAGTCCTAATCCGCCTGCGCCTGAACCAAAACCGCCTGCTCCGCCGCCGATTCCGACACCAAACCCTGAGCTTCCGTAAGAAGTTATAGAAGAAACTTTATCATAAATCCAAGTTTCTTTACCGTCTGCATCTTGAGTTACAATGTTTGGAGAACCTAAAACCATTGCTACATCAGTTTGTGATGTTCCGATTTTGATATCACGTTGAACGATACCAAGTGTCATTTGCTGTTCTTGAACCGGAGTTGTTAAAACCTGACATTTTTCAGGATGTTTTCTGCATTTTCGGCTAAGTTTTGGTGCATCATTAATCGCAAAGACAGGTGCACTAATCCCTAAAACTAAAAGTGAAATTAATAATTTTTTCATCGTAAAATCCTTCTTCCAACTAATCTTATATATGCCTATATTATAGCAAATTAATTACTATTTTTAAATAGAAAAGTAGCTATATTTAAAAAAATTATTATAAAACTAATATGAAATATATTTTTATAGTTATTTTAAATTTATTGATTATTCTACCTGTAAGTGCAGAAGTAATAACAGGCGGGGTTGAATATGGTACAGGAGTTATAGAGCTTGAAGACAGGACTATCGCGCAGTTTTCGGACGGAAGTTACGGAATATGTTATAAAGATTCTCCAAAGGAGGTTTTGTATTACTCAAAAGAAGACGGGCTTACTCATAAAGAAATAAAAGAGTCATTAGAATATCCTTATAAAGCTTATAAATACAGAGCTGACGGCAGGCTAGAAAATGTAAGTTTACGGGTTTCTGAAATTGAAACTTATATTTATACACCTTCAGGTAAACTGCTTGCGCACTGGGTTGGTAAAAATTGCTATAATGCTGCAGGTGAAATTATTATGACACGGCAGGTTTATTAGTTGTAAAAATAATGTTTTTTTTGTCAAATTATATTTGTAACAAAAAATTAACAAAATAAGATGTTTTTCTAAAGATTTTTACAGGATATGCCGAATATATATTTGTAAGGAAACAAAAGGGATACATCTAATGAGTTTAAACGTGAATTACAATTCATTATACAAAAACGGCATTGATACATCTGTATTAAAAGATGTTTCTAATGAAATTTTACGCCGTGCTGCTCAAAAGAATTCCCAATATGCAAATTCTTCAGTGTCAGCACAAGTTCATTCAGTTGCAAAACCTGTTGAATTAGGAATTGATTTATATCAAGGTAAAATTGATATTTCTGTTCAAAAACAAATTGCAATGAATAATGCCTTACAATTTCAATTAAATGAAGCAACATTAAATTCTATTCAGTATTTAAATTCTCAAGCTGCAGTTTCAAAGAAACTTGATGGCAAATATATGCCTGCTGTTAACGAAGTTGTTACTGAAACTCAAAAAGCTGCAGAAACAACATCAGCTTCTCGTTTTATGAGTATTTTTGCAGCAGCTACAGCTAAAGATAAAGATGGTTCAAACCCTTTTTATAACGGAGAACTTCTAATGGGTAAATCAGCTAAAAAAGAAGAAATACAAGATGTTGAACCGTTAAAAAGTATTTTTGCATAATATAGATTTCTCAATATAAAAAATTTAATTTTCCTTCCTTTTGTTTACTAAATTTATCTCCCTCGTGGAGATTTTTTTTTGGATTTTGAGTATGGATGAAGCAAAGCGAATTCGGATAGTGAACAGATTGAGTGAATAAGTGCAAAGCACTATTAGAGAAATTCTGTGAGCGTAGAGCAAATAAAAGAGCGGGGCAGGGGTTTAATTATTTCTATCGTGCTATAGAACTTGTGGATTTTCGCATAATAATGCTTAATTATATTTACCCCTAGCCTGTTGGCTGATTTAGTTTTTTATCAAATAGTTTAGCATATTGGTAATCAGATAATGAAAGGACGGGGATTAAATGAAAAATAATATTTGGTTTATTATTGCGTGTGTTCTTGTTTTTTGCGTTGGTTACAATATGAACGATGTTGCTGTTTCTTTCCCGAAATACAAAGTCGCAGTAATTGATGTTCCGACAGTTTTGTCAAATTCAAGTGAAATTCAAGAGCTGAAACGCTTGCAGGATAAAGATATGGAAGAATTAAATATTCTTATCTCAAAAGCCCAAAATGAATTATTGAACGAACCTGATAAATCTAAACTTCTTCAAAAAGAAGCGGCATACAGGAAGCAAATAGAAACAAAGAAAAAAGAAATTGACGAGAAATATAATTCTAAACTCGCAAAAATTAATGACAATATCAAAAATGTCATAAATAAAGAAGCCCAGAAATCAAATTATAATCTTGTATTACCAACAGGAATGGTTATTTCCGGCGGTGAAGATATCACAGATAACGTGGTTAAAAAGATGAAATAAATTAAGCAAGGCTTGCCGCATTATAAGAACTTCTGACAAGCGGCCCAATTTGATGACGGGTTATTCCGACTGATGCGGCAAGTTCCTTCAATTTATCATACTCTTCCGGTTTATAGTATTTTGCAACCGGAAGATGGGCTTTTGACGGCTGAATATATTGACCAATTGTCAAAATATCACAGCCGCAAGTTTGTAAGTCTTTTAAAGTTTCTTCTATTTGTTCAAAAGTTTCACCTAAACCTATCATAAGTCCTGATTTTGTTTCTATCTTGCTGTTTTCCTTTATGTACTTCAAGACTTCGAGTGAATTATCATAATTCCCTTGAGGTCTTGCTGTTTTAAATATAGCTCTTACTGTTTCTATATTGTGGTTGAAAACATCCGGACGGGCGTTTATTATTGTATCAAGTGCTGATTTGTTATTTTTAAAATCAGGTGTAAGAATCTCGATTTTTGTGTTCGGTAAAGTTTTTCTGATTTGATAAATACACTGCGCAAAATGTTCAGCCCCGCCGTCTTCTAAATCATCACGCGTAACAGATGTGATTACTGCATATTTTAATCCTAAATCCTTTACTGCTTTTGCAATGTGTTCAGGCTCATTTGAATCAAGCGGCTGCGGTTTTTCGCAGGAAATATTGCAGTAGCGGCAGTTTCTGGTGCAGACATTTCCCATAATCAAAAATGTTGCTGTATTTTTTGTATAACATTCGTTTTTGTTAGGACATCTCGCATTTTCACAGACGGTGTTCAGGCAGTTGTGTTTTAAGATTTTTCTTACATTTCTTGTTGTATCTGTGTCAATTATCGGTCTTTTTAAATATTCGGGTAATCTTTCGCGCATTTTTATTTCCTTTTTGTTTTTTATAATTATATAACAAATTTTTTCATGTTTGATTTTTATATGATTAAGTTATATAAGTATATTATCAGGATAAAATATAATAGGAGTAACTAAATGAAAAAATTAGCATTATTACTAACATTAATTTCGTTAACATCAGTGTCTGCGATTGCAGCAGAACCTCTATTACTAGAACCGCTTAGTCCTGCAGTTTTATCAGGAACAAAACCTGTTACAATACCTGCACCGGATGCAAAAAATGGTGTACAAGTATCAGTTCCCGGGGCTACAGATGCAACTTTCACACCTGTAAGCCAGTTAAACCCGAATATGGTTCCACAAAATGCGGCAGCAGAAGGAAAACCTGTTCCTGAAAGACGTCAGCCAAAAGTTAAGGTTCAGACAAAACAAAGAAGTCAGGGAAATTCTTATTGGAATGCCGGCGGTAAAGGTACAAAATCATTCTTTTAAGCAGAAAAAACTTCCCGAAAGGGAAGTTTTTTATTTGACTAAATTATTGTAATGTTCGTTATAAAAATCTAAATATCTGTCTTCTAAAATTGCTTGACGACATTTTTTTGCAAAATCTATCAGGAATTTTATGTTATGAATAGATAAAAGAGTTGAAGCTGTAGCTTCCTGACATTTCCAAAGATGTCTTATGTATGCTCTTGAATGGTTACGGCAGGCATAACAGTCGCATCCTTCAACAAGCGGAGCGTGATCATCTTTAAATTTCTCATTTTTAATATTTGCTTTTCCGTTCCAGGTGAAAAATGAACCGTGACGAGCATTTCTTGTTGGAAGAACACAGTCAAACATATCAATGCCGTGTTTTATACCGTTAAGCAAGTCCTCAGGAGTTCCTACACCCATCAGATAACGCGGTTTAAATTTAGGAAGAAGCGGAGCAGTGAATTCTGTAAAATGATTCATAATATCTTTAGATTCACCAACACTTAAGCCGCCTATAGCATAACCTACAGCATCAAAGGTTGAGATTACACGTGCGCTTTCTTCCCTTAAATCATCAAAAAATGCACCCTGAACAATTGGGAAAAGAGCTTGCTTCGGGTTAGTTTTAGCTTTGAAGCATCGTTCCAGCCAGCGGTGAGTTCTTTCCATTGCGGCTTTTGCTGTTTCGTAATCGCAAGGGTACGGAGCACATTCGTCAAATGCCATAATGATATCAGCACCGATGTCTTGCTGAATTTCCATTGAAACTTCAGGTGAAATAAAGTGCTTTGTACCATCTTTAGGGTCACGGAATTCTACACCGTCTTCTGTTATTTTTCTTAAATGGGCAAGCGAAAATACCTGAAATCCGCCGGAATCAGTTAAAACAGGTTTATCCCAGTTCATCCACCCGTGGATTCCGCCAAAATCTCTTATTCTTTTAGTTCCTGCACGTAAATAAAGGTGGTAAGAATTAGAAAGAATAATTTGAGCGCCTGTATCTTTAATCTGATCACAGGTTAAAGATTTTACAGAAGAATTTGTACCTACAGGCATGAAAATTGGTGTTTCGATTTTGCCGTGCGGAGTTGTTAGGATTCCTGCACGTGCACCTGTTTGCGCATCTTCGTGTATTAATTCGTAATTAAAATAATCTTTTTCGTTCATAATTTATGATGGTATTTCTTTGCCTTGCCTAAAACTTCCTTGCGGAGCTGAATCATTGATATGACTTGGAAATAATTAGTCGCAATGATACCCCGTCCTGCCGAGGACTAATCGGCGTCTAAGCTTTCAATAACAAGTTCCGACATACATTTTCCTTCAGGGAAAAGCTCGTTTTCGTTGAAGTAGATTTTGATTTCTCTTTCAGCGCTTTCAACAGAATCAGAGCCGTGTACAATATTATATTCCATAACTTGTGCAAAATCTGCTCTGATTGTACCTACTTCTGCAGTATCAGGGTTTGTTGAGCCCATAATATGACGAGAACCTGCTACAGCATTATAGCCCTGTACTACCATTGCAACGATTGGACCGCTTTGAATATATCTGATAAGTCTAGGATAGAAAGGTTTTCCTTCGTGTTCAGCGTAATGAGCTTTTGCTTGTTCATCTGTAACGTGAAGCATTTTTAACCCTATTACTTTATAGCCTTTGGTTTCAAATCTTTTAACAATTTCACCGATTAAACCTCTTTGAACACCGTCAGGTTTTACTGCGATAAAGGTTCTTTCTTCTGTACGCATATTTTTTCTCCTCTTCAAAATACAATATAAGCTGATTGTATCATAAAATTTTTATTTTGTTAATGTTTTAAAAACTTTTGGGTGATGAATTTATTTACCGGAGATTCGATAAAATAGTAAGTCAAGATTCCGATGACAATTGTGATAGCTAATTCACCCCAGAAACAAAGTGCCAGATGTGATTGTACAAAATCAAGATGTGGTTTGAATATTGTATATAAGATTGTGCAAAGTACTGCAGAATGCATCACATAAATACTGTATGAATACTGTCCGAGTTTTGCAAGGTATTTGTTATCCAGTAATCTTGATATAAATCCTTGTTTTACTAAAAATAAATAAAATAAGGTTGAAAAACAAATAATATAAGTCATTGCGGTTTTTCCCGGCAGCTTAGGGGAGAAAAACAGGTAATATGTAAAAAATCCTACAAGTCCGAATTCGATTACAGATATGAATGCTTGAACTTTTTTTGTGCAATTCTGTAAAAATCCTGATTTATAAAACATTGCAATAAAGTATCCGACACCCAGTCCTGCAAGTCCTCTAAGAACACCGGTATTACAGAAGTAAAATACATTTTTAACAATGATGTTATATGAAAAATGATTAAAGTTGAGTATTGTTCCGTAACAAAATACAATAATAGAGGCTATAATTAGATTAAGGTATTTTTTATCAAAAATTTTATATATATAAAAGTAGAACAATGAGCACCAAAATAATACAGAAACGAACCATATTGTACCATTAATTGTTCCGCCGGTTATACTTGTTGGTGTAAAGCCAATCGAATGCATCAACGGTATTGTTAAAATATTTCCGTCATATGAAAATTTTACATTAATTACTGGTGAAATTATTGCAGAAATAATTACTAAAAACCACACTAAAGGCGCAAGTCTTAGGAATCTTTTCTTGGCAAAGTCCAGAGTATCAGTTTCTTTTTTTATCCCTAGAAACATGAAAAATCCTGCAAGTATGAAAAAGAATTCAACAGCTATTGACCATAAATTAAATTTTGAAGATACAAGTGCAGTAAAATCGTCTAACCCTGCCCATTTACAAATTTGGTGGCGTACAACAATTTGGACAGCTAATAAAAATCTTAAAAAATCTACATTATAAAATCTTATTTTCTTTTCCATATGTGAATTGTCTATTCCTAATTATTTAATTTATTGAACTTTTAATACCTAATATATGATATAACAATACCTGTTATTATGTCAATCGGCACTGATGATACCTTTTATTAGAGTGTTTGGGCGGATATAATATAAAACATGGGTATGACTTTTCAACAAAAATTTGGTTTAAGGGTAAAAGAAATACGTAAACGTAAAGGGCTAACACAGGAAAAACTTGCAGAAATGATAAGTATAGGCGTGCGTTCGCTTGTTAAAATTGAAACAGGAAACAGTTTCCCTTCCTGTGATACTCTGGAAAAGTTAATAAAAGCTTTAGATACTTCAAATATAGAAATTTTTGATTTTGAACACCTTCAGCCGGATAATGAATTACGAGAATTAATTATAGATATGATGGATTCAAATCCTAATAAGATTATTGATATTTATAAAGTTGTAAAAGCTTTGGTTGTTTAGTTTTCATTAATTTTGAAACTCGGATATTCGCTGTTGCCGTTAAAGTTTTTTTCAGCTTGTTTCAAGGCTTCATAGAATAATTCGTTTAAAGCAATTTCTTTTCCGTTTTTAATAATTGTTGTTTTTGGTATGTTTTTTAAAATCTCAAACCCCTGTTCTCCTGCTCCTATATAGCGGTCAATTGTACAGGTGAATTTTTGGTCAGGATTTATCAAGTTTTGATTTTGGTCAAACAGATTTTTCCCATTTATTGTGATTTGAAGTATTTTATAGGAGTTGTCTTTTTTGTTACCTTGTCCTGTGATTGAGATGTTTTGTGAACACTGTAAAAATCTTGAATTTCCGCGATCTTTCAGCATTCTGTATAAAAAAGCATTTTCAAAAACTTTTTTTAAATCTTTTGCAGTAATTTCTATTTTCTCAATACTTGTAGAGGCACAAATTACACGTTCTATGTCATATTTTGTTATAAACGGACTATCCTCAAGCCTTAACGGATACATAGTAAACCCCGTAGAATGGAACGCTATATCTGTTTCTCCTGCTTCTTTCATTTTATCTGAAATAAATGTTCCTAAAGGACAGGTGTCCGAGTATTTTTTTGTAAGATTTAAAACTCGTTTTATTACAGGTTCTTTTAATTTTGTTTTTTGTTCATATTCTATTATCGGGATTTCGAATTCCGGAATAAATTGCAGTGAGTCAGCCGGGATGTTTTCAATTTTTTCTGATGTGATTTTGCACATTGAACGGGCAAACGAATACGGGTAAAAGATATTTCTTTCAAAATCCGGTTCTATAGGGGAATGTTCGTGCCCGCCTATTATTAAATCAATTTGTGGAAATTTATCTTTTAGATTTTTGCTGTATGTGTACCAATGATGATTTAGGACGATAATTTTATCATACTCTTCATTTATTGATTCAATTAGTTTTTCGAAGCTTTCTTCTGGCGGCGTTAGTTCATAGCCGAATTTTTTAGCACAAGAATTATTCAGACAAAATCCTGTGATGAGAATTTTTTCACTGTTTATGTGGATAATTTCGTATTCAGGTACAAATTTTGGTGAAAGATTTGCGCAAACAACTTTTATTCCTGTATTTTGGAATTTTTTAACAGTATCTTTTAAATACTCAAAATCGGATTTTTTGAATCCAAAGTCGTTGTTGCCTAAAGTTATAACAATCTCTGACTGCGGTAGTAATTCTTTAAGTTTCAAATACGCGTTAACAGATAAATCTTTATCGTAAATCCCTTTGAATAAATCACCCGCATCAAGAATTAAAAAAGGTCTATTCAAATCCTTTTCAATGTTATAAATCCCGCTTAAAAGTCTGCTTAGATTTCTGCTTTCCTGATGAGAATCTGTTATTGCGTAAATATTGGTTGTCATAATATTATAATAGCAGAAAAAATCACCCTATGGTATAATATTTGTATGAATGATAAGTTAAAAGAGAGTTTAAAGCTTTTGCCGTCTCTGCCGGGATGTTATATTTATTACAATTCCGACAACGAAATCATTTACGTTGGGAAAGCAAAAATTCTAAAACGCCGTGTTATGTCTTATTTTAACCGTAAGCACCATGATAGCGTAAAGGTTAATGTTCTGGTCTCTCAGATTGAGCGTTTCGAATATATAATTACAAATACTGAGGTCGAAGCTTTAATTCTTGAAAGTCATTTGATAAAAAAACACAAACCCCGTTATAATATTTTGTTAAAGGATGACAAAAAATATCCGTATTTTCTTATTACAAATGAGGATTTCCCGAGAATTTCCATTGTCAGAAAACGTAATATGAATCCTGAAAAAGGAAAGTATTACGGACCTTACACAGATGTTCGCGCTATGCATTCCACTCTGGATTTTTTAAAAAAGATTTTTCCGCTCAAGCAATGCAAGTCACCTAAGTTTAAATCTCGTCCGTGTCTTTATTATCATATCGGGAAATGCCTTGCACCTTGTCAAAACCTTGTGACAAGTGAAGAATATAAAGCTATTGTTCACCAGGCGGAACTGTTTTTATCAGGTAAACAATCTGAACTTATGAAACAGCTTATGGAACAAATTCAAAGATATTCAGATAGCGAACAGTTTGAAAAAGCCGCAAAGCTTCGGGATAGCTATCTTGACCTTAAAAAAACACTTGAAAAACAAAAAGTTGTGTATGAAAATACCAAGCTTAATGAAGATATAATATCTTTGGCGCATGAGGACGGAATCCTTGCTATTGTTATTATGATGATTAGAGAAGGACGGCTTATTGATAAAAAAGATTTTACATATGATGTAGAAGAAGAAGATAAAACCGAATTTTTTGCTACATTTTTCAAGGAATATTATAATACTTTAACTCTGGAATTTCCTGATAAAATCGTTTCTAATGAATTAGAAGCTGTTGGGGATAAAGCTTTGTATGAAGAGTGGCTGAATATAATTTCAGGGAAAAAGGTTAAAATAAGTTATGGTAAATCAACACAAGGAAAAGAACTTCAAACATTAGCCGATAAAAACTGCCGTGTTGTTCTTGATAATGCTAAACTGAAAAAAATGTCCAAAATCAATGAGGATTTTAATAATATTGGTTCTTATCTAAAAGAAAAATTAAAATTAAATAATTTCCCGTATCGCATGGAATGTTACGATATTTCGCATATTCAGGGAACAAATACTGTTGCTTCTATGGTAACTTTTGTTAACGGATTAAGTAAAAAATCCGATTACCGTAAATTTAAAATTAAAACAACAGAAGGCAAGCCTGATGATTTTCTTTCAATGAAAGAAGTTTTAACCCGAAGACTTTCTCGGCTTGGTGAAAAAGGTTGGGAAAAACCTGATTTAATAATAATTGACGGTGGCAAAGGGCAGTTATCAAGTGTTATGCAAATTGTTGAGGATATGGGAGTCTCCGGAATAGATTTTGTCAGTCTTGCAAAACGTCAGGAAGAAGTTTTCCTTCCTCATCAGTCTAAATCTATTCTTTTACCCAGAGAATCCAGTGCATTGTTTTTAATTCAGCGTATAAGAGATGAAGCGCACAGGTTTGCAATTACATATCACAGAAAATTAAGATCTAAAAAAGCTGTCAGTCAGGATGGAAAATAAATTATTTTCTTCGGAACATTGATTTTAGCATATCTTTTAAGCCTTTTTTAACCTGTTCAACTGTTTCCGGTTCATCTTCTACTGTTTCATCAACAGCAGATTCATGATGAAGACTTTCTTCTACTGATAATAATTCTTCGTTATCTTCGTTTTCACTTTCGGTTTCTTCAGCTATTGGCATTGCAGCATTTAAAAGTTCTCTGAATTTTTGTTTGCGCGGTGTATCTTTTTTGGCTTCATCAGCTTCACCTTCAAGAGCGATTGCTTTATTTTCATCTTCAGCTTTAATTAAATCACTCATCGCAATATAAATTTCTCTCAAATCAGATATTACAGAATTGCCTCCAAGCCATTTTTTTACATATCTTTCATCCGGTCCGAGGCTGCCATCGGTTTTTGTACCTTCTTTGATGTTAAAAGTTGCTTCTGAAATCCCAATTGAGATAATAACATTAGGATAATGGAGTTTTGTTTCCATTCTTAATTTAAGGTTATTATATTTTGTTATGTTCATGTTTGTAGAGTTGTGAGCATCTTGCTGGGATTTAATAATATATTGCTGTAACTTTGTGACAAGCTCGTGAAGTGTTTTCATATATGAATCCTTATTTACTTATTATTATCTATATCTTTTTTGAAACCTTTTAACCTGTTTCTTTTTCTTTGAAGTTCTTCTTGTTTAGTTGTATTGATACCTGTACCTGTCATATCAACGCCTAAGTCTACATTTGCAGATTCTGCCCGTCTTAATCTTGCTGCAGCTGATGCTTTTTTATTAAGATCTTCGGATTCTTCGGCGGTTATGGCATCTTTTAATAATTTCCAGTGGCTCATTAATTCTTTATTGATGTTATTTCTTTCAATCCATCTTTTTACATAACCGTCTTCCGGTCCTAAGCCGCCTTCCATTTTCTTCCCGTCAATTATTGAAAAAACAGCTTCAGATATGCCTACAGTAACAAAAATATGTGGGTCAGAAAATGCTCTGGGATCCATAGATACTTTCAGGTTGTTATATCTGTATGCATGACTTTTTGCATCCCCGTATTTGTCTGACATTGCTTTTATTAAAAATTCAATTAATGAATTATCAAATTTTGAAATGGATCTAGTTCTTGCCATTTTTATTTCCTTTTAGTTATTAAGACTGTGTATTGGTGCAGGAATTCTGCCGCCGCGTTGTACAAAAGTTGCTGATGAAAGTTCATTTACAGGCATAATTGGAGCTTCTCCGAGAAGTCCGCCGTATGAAATTCTATCGCCGACATCTTTTCCGTAGGCAGGAATAATTCTTACCGCGGTTGTTTTTTTGTTAATCATACCAATTGCCATTTCATCTGCTATTATACCTGCAATTGTGCTTGCCGGAGTTTTACCCGGGATTGCAATCATATCAAGACCTACAGAACAAACAGATGTCATTGCTTCAAGTTTATCAAAGACAAGATATCCTTTTGTTGCGGCTTCAATCATTCCGGCATCTTCCGATACTGGAATAAATGCTCCTGATAATCCCCCAACGTGTGAACTTGCCATAATTCCGCCTTTTTTTACCGCATCATTAAGCATTGCTAAAGCGGCTGTAGTGCCGTGAGCTCCTGCGTGCTCCAAGCCCATTGCCTGAAAAATCCCTGCAACACTATCTCCGGGAGCCGGTGTTGGTGCTAAAGAAAGATCAATTACACCAAATGGTATGTCAAGTTTTTTAGCAAGTTTTCTTCCGACCAGTTCACCGGTTGAAGTTATTTTATATGCAATTTCTTTAATTTTGTTTGCCAGTTCGCTCATATCTGCATCTTTTGGTAATGCTTCGACTGCGGCTCTTACAACACCCGGACCTGAAACTCCGACGTTTAATGCGCATTCAGGTTCTCCCATTCCGCAAAAAGCACCTGCCATAAACGGATTATCTCCCGGCACATTACAAAATACTACAAGTTTTGCCGCACCTATCCCGTCGCGATCGGCTGTAATTTCTGCAGCCTTTTTAATGATTTCAGACATCTTTAAAACAGCATCCATATTTATTCCGGCTTTTGAAGTCGCCAGATTAACTGATGAACAAACTCTTTCAGTTTGAGCTAAAGCTTCTGGAATACTTTCTATTAAAAGTTTATCGCCTTTAGTACAGCCTTTTTCAACCAGTGCTGAAAAGCCGCCGATAAAGTTTACTCCGACTTCTTCTGCCGCTTTATCAAGAGTTTTTGCTATTTTTACATAATCAGGATTTTTGCAGGATTCTCCGATAAATGAAATTGGAGTAACTGCGATTCTTTTATTAATAATCGGTATAGAATACTCGTCAGCAAGTTCATCTGCATATTCTACAAGATTTTTTGCATATTTTTTTATCTTGTTATAAATGTTTTCGCAAACTGTATCAATATCTTCTGCAATACAATCTCTTAAGCTCAAAGCTAATGTAACTGTTCTGATATCAAGGTTGTACAGTTTAATCATATTTATGGTTTCTATTATATTATTTTCATCTAGCATAATTTAATCTTTCTTTAATCCTAGGGCTGTCGATACATTCCAATCTTTGACTTTTAATTTTAACTCAACACGGCGGCTTTTGTCAAAATCTTCAATTCCGTTAACTAAGATTGGTTCATTAAAACTTTTACCTTCTACAACGATAATTTTTCTAAATTGTTCAGAATATTTTTTATCATAATTTGTTTTAAAAATGTACTTTGCAACTGCATTAGCACGTTTTAAGCTTAAATCCATATTGCGTAAGAACTGTTCATCTTTAGAGTTTATGCCTGCAAACATCTGAGAATCTGTGTGACCTTGAATGTAAATATACTGAATTTGTTCAGCCAGTTCCTTATCTGCAAAGATTGAATTTATATAAATCGGAGCAACTTTGTCCAAAAGTTTTTTCCCATTTTCAGAAAGTTCCCAGCTGGAGAGTTCAAAAAGTTCTACATCCGAGATTTTTAAGTCTCCTGTCATTTTATCAATATCAACCTGAATATTTTCTTTCTCAAGTTCACTGCTGATTTTTTCAGAAACTTCCATCTGAACCTTTTGCTGTTGAACAGATTGCTGTGAAAATCCTGTCATCGCAAGCACAAACAGTGTAATAAAAATAATTGCCAAACCTAATAAAAGGTCTGCCATTGTTACCCAGGAGATATTACCTTCCGAATCTGAATTATTCTGTTGTGCTCTGAATTTTATACCCATTATTATCCTTTAAAATAACTCATCCACAACATCTGCGGCTTTCTTTTCTTTCATTGATTCTTTGAGCTGTTTATTAAGTTGATTTAACCCAAAAATCAGGTTTTCAAGATATGGAACAAGGTTTGTTGCCATACTTGAGTTAAATGCTGTTTTAAATTGTACAGGAATTTCTGTTACAAGGTTGTTTGAGGTGTTGTTTTGAACTTTGGATTCTCTTAAAAGTTCATATAAGAATTTTTCAGCTGAAATACTTGCAAACAATCCGCCCATAATTTCTTGAATTCTTATCATTGGAGTTTTGCAAAGTTTGTTGTACATGATTCTTTCAAGCATCAAATATATAAGTGAAGAACCAACCGCAATAACAGATACTAATGCTGCAGTCTGCATACTTGTCATAAAGCTTGAAACAGATGCGATTGTTTTTTCCTGAGTTGAAAAATCAATTTTTCCGAATGCAATTGCAATATTTAAAAAAGTGAACAACGGACCAAAACCTGTTAAAATTGTCGGTATTGTTTGAATCATTTTGAAATTGAATTTTGATGTAACAAGTGTTTCTTCGTTGAAATAATACAAAGGGTCAGATGTTGTTTGAACATTTTGAACTGTTGATGATATATCTTGATATTTAACGTTGTCGCTGCCGGATTTCAGTGCGATGGATTCAGAAAACACAAGAGTGTTTTTAAATTCAATCCAGGCGGCTGAAACATAAGGATTCTGGCTCATCCAGGTATCAATTTCTTTGAATCTGAAGTTTAAGTCGTTTTTCTTAAAGCCTTCCATGTAATTTATTATTAACTGAAGATTTTTTCCTGTTGCCAGATACTTTGAAAAACAATAAATTGTAGAAGAGATAAATACTACCACTACAATCAAAATCGGTATATCTGAAATAACATTTAAAAAGTTCATAAATTCACCTTCCTTGACTGTTATTGTAGCATAGAAAGCATTAACTGGCAATAAGTTAGTCTATAATGAACTTTAAGCCTTTGTGTAAATATTTCCCGATAAGGATTAATACAAAACTTACAATCAGGTCGTATATTATTTTTAAACCGCTTTGAGCTTCGATCCAACCGGAAATAAAAGTTCCGCCTGCGTGTTTTATCAACGCAATAACAATCATATATAGGATTCCAAGGATATGGATTGTTAATACACCTGTTGTTGCCGCAAGAATCATATTTTTAAATGAATATTTATTGCTTAAAAATCTTCCTGCTATCAATACAGCCGGAATGTATGCCAGGATGTAGCCAAATCCATATTGAGCCAAATATTTTATTCCGCCGCCAAGTCCGAACACTGGAGCTAAAAATAAACCAATTATTATATAAAGCATAATACTTGTTAGTGAAAGCTTGCGGCCTAAAACAGAACAAACAAACATTACTATAGGTATCTGCGGAATTAAAAAGAAACTGTATACAAAATCTTCTGCTGACAATACTTTGTTAGAGAAGATGTCTGGCGGAATTATGTAATGTCTGATATTAAAATTTATAAAAGTTGAGCCTATAATTATTAAAGTGCAAAAAAAGATTGCGGCAAGATTAATAAGAGGGATTTTTATCCTTCTTTTATTTCTGTCTATCCGTTTCATTTTTGGTATTAAAATATCCTGGTTCATTTTATTATAATTTTTTCCTGCAAATCTTTTATAATTTTTTCATAGTTGTTTTTAAACTCATCAAAGAAAATATTTTTTGTCCACATAATGAGTGCATCTTCATTGTTGTTCTGGTAGTAACCTTTTCTGGTTCCAAATGAAGAAAATCCGTATTTAGTATAAAGATTAATAGCGGCTGTATTGCTTACTCTGACTTCAAGGGTAATATATTTTATTTTTTCGTTGTAACAGTCATCTATAATTTGTTTTAAAAGACATTGACCGTAATTTTTTCTGCGATAATCCGGGGCAACAGCAACTGTTGTTATGTGTGCTTCTTCTAATATGTGCCAGCATCCGGCATAGCCTGCTAATATCCCATCAGGTGTGTAAAGAGTATAATACCTTGCAAGTTCGTTATTAACTTCATTTAAGAAAGAATCTTTTGACCAATGGTGATCACCATAGGCGGATTCTTCGATCTTTATAACCCCGTCAATATCTTCAGGGGTCATTCTTTTGATAATAACAGTTTCAAGATTAGTTTGCATAATTTTATGTTATCACGAGTTTTTTACAGTTGCAATAATGTTTACAATCCTGATTGGTTGTTTAATTAAATTTTTGCACATTAAAAATCTTAATAAAAATTTACAAACATGGTAAAGCTATCATTTTGAAAGACTTTTTGACGAAACTGCCGCAGAGTGGTTGTGTTGTATTTTTATAAAAACATTAAATAAGCCATAATGTTAAGTATCCTTAAAATCCTATTCAAAACCGCTTGCAATCAAATATTTTGCAAGTAGAATTAAAATAGCCCATGTATTGTGGGTAGATTTACAAAGCCGAAAATGAGGAAAATATGGCAAAAGACGTAATAGAACTAGAAGGTACGATTATTGAATCCATGCCAAATGCAATGTTCAGGGTGAAACTCGAAAATGATCATGAAATTTTGGCACATATATCAGGTAAAATCAGAAAAAATTTCATCAGAATATTACCTGGTGATAAGGTAAAAGTCGAAATGACTCCATACGACCTTACCAGAGGAAGAATAACCTTTAGGCTAAAATAACAAAAAATCTCACGTACAAACTTATATATAAAGGAAAACAAAATGAAAGTAAGATCATCAGTAAAAAAAATGTGCGACAAATGTAAGTGCATTAAAAGAAAAGGCAGAATTGCCGTAATTTGTGAAAACCCTAAGCACAAACAAAGACAGGGTTAGATTTTGCGTAGAGTGGCGCGAACGTAAGTGAGCAAACTCGAAGTAGCGTGGAGCTAATGAACGAAAATTTTATGAAATAAAATGAAGTGAATGACCGCGAAGCGTGAAGCAAGAATCTAATACAATTGGAAGTCTGAGCCTAAGACTAAAAACGGGGCTGGTGAGGAAGTATTTATCCCTCATACCAAAAAAAATCTAACACCCGGTGCAATAAGGGGTGGCAGTAAATAGGGCAGTTACCTTTATAGGGCGCTTACTATGATAGGAAAATAAAATTCCAAAACTGAAAATTCCGAAGTTGCACAAAAGCCAAGAAAAGGAGAAAAAGAAAATGGCAAGACTAGTAGGGGTAGACCTACCTCGTAACAAAAGAATGGAAATCGCATTAACTTATATTTTCGGTATAGGACCGACTAGAGCTAAAAAAATCTTAGCTGCTACAGGTATTTCACCGGACTTAAGAACAGACGACTTAACAGATGAAGATATTAAATTATTACGTAACGAGTTATCTAACTATCACATCGAAGGTGATTTGAGACGTGAAATTACAATGAACATTAAACGTCTTCAAGAAATCGGTTCATTCAGAGGAATGCGTCACAAACGTAAACTTCCATGCCGCGGTCAAAGAACTAAAACAAACGCAAGAACTCAACGCGGTAAAAAAACTGGCCCAGTTTCTAAAAAGAAATAATAGATTTTGTATAAAGCAAAAATCTTAAGCGATTTAATGATAAATAAAATAAAGTAACAAAATAAAGGAAATAAAAATGGCAAGACCACAAAAAACAAAAAGAAAAGAAAAGAAAAATGTATTGCAAGGGGTTGTACATATTCAGTCAACTTTCAACAATACAATTGTAACTTCTACAGATACTCAAGGTAATGCTATTGCTTGGGCAACAGCAGGTGCTTCAGGTTTCAAAGGAGCTAGAAAAGGTACTCCGTTTGCAGCTCAATCAGCAGCTGAAATGGTAGCTAAAAAATCAATCGATCAAGGTATGAAAAAAGTTGAAGTTCATATCAAAGGACCTGGTTCAGGTAGAGAAACTGCAATCAGAGCAATCCAAGCTGCAGGTTTAGAAATTACTCTTATTAAAGACGTAACTCCTATCCCTCACAACGGATGCCGTCCACCTAAGAAAAGACGTGTTTAATATGCGTTTCTCGATGCCCAAGCACTAACGTAGTATGGACATTGCGGATAGAATATTATTTACGGAATAAGTCAAAGGTAAATTCAACAAAAGTAGTTATCGCGGGGGCTTGCGAATTAGTCCAAACGCAAACCATAGATGCCCCGCACAAGTTAAAGGAGAAAATTAAAAAATGTCAAGATATACAGGACCAACTAATAAATTATTTAGAAATAAAAAAGTTAAAGATTTGTCAAATAGAAAATTAACATCTTCTATGAGACAAACAGCATCAGGACAACACGGTGCTGTTAGAAAAAAACTTTCAGAATATGCTATTCATTTGGCAGAAAAACAAAAAATCAGATTCACATATTTAGTAAGTGAAAAACAATTCGTAAAATACTATAACGAAGCTGCTAGAAGAAAAGGCGTTACAGGTACAATTCTTTTACAATTATTAGAATCAAGACTTGATAACATCTTATTCAGAGCAGGATTCGGTATTACTCGTAAACAAACAAGACAAATCGTTAACCACGGTCACGTTTTAGTTAACGGTAAAAAAGTTGATATTCCATCATACTTAGTTAAAGCGGGTGATGTAGTTACAGTTAAATCAAAAAGCTCTAAGTACTTAAACGATGTAATCGGAATGATCGATATGGCTTGTGCTCCAGCTTGGATGACAATCGATAAAGAAGCATTGAAGATTACTTTCGACAGAATTCCTGAAAGAGAAGAATTAGATCCGGAAATCAAGGAACAACTTGTAATCGAATACTATTCTAAGTAGGAATTGTAGGTAATTAAGCATTAGCTTATATAACTAGCAAAGTAGATTATAACTAGGAGAATAAAAGAATGGAATTAAAAATTAAATGTGTTAATACAGCAACCAGCTCTGACGGTTCACAATACGGTAAATTTGTAATTGAACCGTTAGAAAGAGGATTCGGTACTACTATCGGTAACTCTTTGAGACGCGTATTATTATCAAGTCTTGAAGGTACAGCTGTTACAAGTGCAAGAATCGAAGGTATTACTCACGAATATACAGCAATTCCGGGTGTTTTAGAAGACGTTATTGACGTTATGCTAAATCTTAAAGGTTTAGTTGTTAAAACTGATTCTAAAGAATCTCAACACTTAAGAATTGACGTTGATAAACCTGGTCCTGTTTTAGCAAGTGATATCCAATTGCCTGCAGGCGTTAAAGTTGTTAACCCTGACTGGTTAATTTGTACAGTTGCTGACGGCGGTTCATTCCATGCTGATGTAATCGTTGATTCAGGAAAAGGATATGTTCCAAATGATGTTCCAAGAGATGCTAAAGATGCTTCAATTGACGTATTACCTATTGATGCAACATTTATGCCAATTAAAAGAGTAAGCTACAATGTTGAAAGCGCTCGTGTAGGGGATGCTTTAGACTTTGATAAATTAACTCTTGAAATCTGGTCAAATGGTTCAGTAGATGTTCAAAATGCTTTAAGCCAAGCATCAAATTTATTAATTGAACACTTTATGCAAATTGCTTCAATTACAGGTCAGCCTGTTGCAGCTCCTTCAATTCAAATTGAAGAAACTGTAGATGATGTTGAAGAAGCTCCTACAATGACAATTGAAGAATTGGAACTTTCTGTAAGAGCTTATAACTGCTTAAAAAGAGCAAGCATCAATTCAATGTCAGAATTGTTGAAAAAATCAGAACATGATTTATTAAATATTAAAAACTTCGGTAAAAAATCATCAGATGAAGTTATCGAAAGATTACACCACTTCGGTTTAGACTTAGCTCCAAGCCCTGTGGAAGAAGATTTAATCGGTTAATTCCGGTTAATTAATGGACAATACAATTAATTAATAAGTAAAGGATACAAAAATGAGACACCAAACAAAAAAACATACGCTTGGTAAAGCACAAGACCAAAGAAAGGCTTTGTTGCGTTCATTGGCTACTGAACTTTTTGTACACGGTGAAATCACAACAACTATGGCTAGAGCAAAAGCTTTAAAACCATACGCTGAAAAGATTATCACTCTTGCAAAAAAAGGTGACCTTCACTCAATCCGCCAAGCTGCAAGATATATTTACAATAAAGAAACAGGTAAATACATCGACCTAACTTCAGGCGAAGTATTTGAAACTCAACAAGCAGATAAAAAATTAGCTTCACAAACAGTTCTTAGAAAATTGTTCGTAGTTATCGGAAAACAATATTCTGAGAAAAAAGGCGGATATACAAGAATTTACCACTTACCGCCAAGACGTGGTGATGCTTCAGAAATGGCACTTATTCAATTGGTGTAATTCCTGATGCGATACGCAATTTCGGTTCAGTATATCGGAAAAAACTACTCCGGAAGCCAGATTCAATTTGAAAACGGTAAAGAATTAGAAGCTCCGACAATACAAGGTGAACTTGAAAAAGCACTTCGAACTTTGATATTAAGCGGGCGTAAAGCCAAAAGCAATACTCCCGCAAAATATAATAATAACCGGCAAATACGTGCAATTTTTTCCGGAAGAACTGATAAGGGTGTTAATTCACTCGGTCAGGTTGTTCATTTTGATACAGATGAAACAATTGTTGCTTCAAAGTTTCTCTATCAGATGAATGAAATTCTGCCAGATGATATATCAGTTTCAGATTTACGAGAAGTGGATGAATCATTTCACGCTCAAAAATCAGCAATAAAACGTCATTATAGGTTTGAATTTATAAACAGACGCTGTAAAAATGCTTTTGATGGTGATTTGATGAGGGTAAAATATCCGACAGATGCAGTCAGGATGCAAAAATCTTTGGATTATCTGTTAGGAGAACACGATTTTTCCAGTTTTAAAAGCTCCGGAACGCTTAACCCGAGCAAAATTTGCATAATATACGAAGCGAAAGTTTCAAAAGCCGGCGACAAGGTTATTATTGATATTGTAGGAAACAGATTTTTGTACAATATGGTAAGAACAATTGTCGGAACTCTTCTTTTTATAGAAGGACACAACTTGCAGCCTGAACATATGAAAGATGTTCTGGATGCAAAAGACCGCCGAAAGGCTGGAATGACAGTTAGTCCACATGGATTAACACTTATGAAAGTAATGTATTAGAATAATAAAACGGAGAAAAGCAATGAAAACATATTCAGCTAAACCTCTAGAAGTTGAAAGAAAATGGTATGTAATCGATGCAGAAGGCGAAATTTTAGGTCGCTTAGCTGTAAGAGTTGCTAACATTTTAAGAGGTAAAAACAAACCTGAATACACTCCACACGTTGATACAGGCGATTTTGTAATCGTTATCAATGCTGATAAAGTGAGAGTTACAGGTAAAAAAGAAACTGATAAGATTTATTTACACCACACAGGATATCCGGGTGGTTTGAAATCAGCAAGTTTCAAAGAATTAATGGAAAAAGATCCTAGAATCGTTATTGAACATGCTGTTCGCGGTATGTTACAACACAATACATTGGGTGCAGAACAGTTCAACAAATTGAAAGTATATGTTGGTCCTGAACATCCTCACGCAGCACAAAAACCAATCGTATTAGAAAAGGAGGCTAAATAATGGCAGATGAAATTAAAGCAACAGGCCGTAGAAAAACCTCTATTGCAGTTGTAAAATTAGTAAAAGGCAGCGGCAGAATTTTCGTTAACGGTAAAAAATTAACAGATTATATCGGTAACAGACCTGCTATCGAAATGTTAGTATATAGACCTCTTGTTTTAACTGAAACTCAAGACAGATTTGATGTAAGAGTTAAAGCAGTAGGCGGTGGTGTTGTATCACAATGTGGCGCTATTCGTCACGGTATTTCAAGAGCTCTTGTAAAATCTAACGAAGAATTCAAAAATGTTCTTAAACTTGAAGGTTTACTAACTCGTGACCCACGTGTTAAAGAACGTAAAAAATATGGTAGAAAGAAAGCTCGTAAGAGATTCCAATTCTCAAAACGTTAATCTTTATATCAAATTATCAAAAAGACCGCCCAATGGGCGGTCTTTTTTTATTATATTTTTTTATTTTTTAAATTTTTGATTTATGTATTGCTTTTAATAAGCCACGTTCATTTAGTGCATCAAGAATTCTAAAATTTAGTAGATTTCTGTAATCGAACATTGCAGGTGTGAATGATGACATTGTTCTTGCATTAGTTGCTCTTAGTTCTTTTAGCATTTGTTTTACTTTTTTCATATCAGTTATCAAGCCTGTTTTGAATCTGTCAGGTTTGTATATTGTCCAGGTTTCGTGCGGATAATAAGTTGAGCGGCATTCGTTTGTATTCTGATTAATAAGCATTTCTTTAAACATATTATGTTCCATGTCATGAAATTCCTGAGTTATGTTGTAACTCCATAGTCCGCTTTTTTCAAATGGAAGCATTCTGTCAGGCATTGTAACTTTTGGTGAATATGTAGTTTCTTTTTTTGTTCTTTGTTCTATATTATAAAGTGAGCCAATTCCAACGATATGTATTGATTTGCAAAATTCTTCAAGAATACCTAAATCCTCGGCATAATGAGACATTACATCAAGGAAAGATGTAACACCTTTACCTGTATCTATGTAATCTGTAATAACAGTTTTTTTGCCGGTTTCCTTCATATGATTAACAATAGTTTGCGGATCTGCTTTTATTCGTTTTAAGTATTTACGGTAAGCTTTTTCTTCTTTTAAGGTTGGTGCCATATTGTCGACTCTTTCTATTTCACCTGTAAAATAGTCTGACCTATACCAGTTTTTAGAGAATGCAACAAATTTATAATCATTAATACCATCTTTCATCCAAAGAACTGTATTTAAGAACCATTTTGGACTACGCCCCAGACAAATTATAGGATTATCTTTATATTTAGTATAAATTCTTGATGTTTTTAGAAATTCATCCATTGTAGTTTCTGATTGAAGTGGCATATTTAGATATTTTTGATCAATCATTTCATTAGTGTCGATTAGATTATCTTTGAAAAAGTTTTTGTATCTTTTTCTAAATCTTTTTTTGGCAATATCGCTCATTGCCATATATTCTTCATAGTCAATATGAGGAACAGTTCTGTTAGGATTAAAGAATTCTCCAAAATGAATATCTGCACCGTAATGATAGCCGGCAGGAACTTTATAAAAATCCGATTTAGATGGTTTTTCGCCGCTTGTTAAATTATTGGCCCGGTTTTTCGCCGCTTGTATTTGATTATTGTAATTTGTAAAATAATTGCTTTGTATTTTAGAAATTAACATATTATCTCCTATTTTTTTCTTTAATGAGTTATAAAACCTGTAAAATAAATTTTTGCCACTTTAAATAAATGAATTTAACATTTATTCAAAGTGGCAAAAATAATTAGTAAAAAATTGATATAGTTAAATAATCATTTTACCGTTTTCGTAAATAAGAATTCCGTCAGCGTATATTTTCCCGCTATTTTTCATGTTTTTGATTAAGTCCCAATGGAGTCCTGAGACATTTTTACCGCCTGTTTCAGGATATGATGCTCCGACTGCCATATGTATTGCTCCGCCGATTTTTTCATCAAACAGTATGTTTCCGGTGATTTCCTGAATTTCATCGTTTGTGCCGATTGCGATTTCACCGATTCCGTGGGAGCCTTCATCCATATTAATCATTGCATTTAGGAATTCTTCGCCTTGTTCTGCTTCTGCTTTTACAACAAGTCCGTTTTCAATCCATAGATGAACTCCTTTAGCTGAGTTCCCGCGGTAGTTTTGCGGGTAATCAAAGTAAATTTCGCCATTAATGCCGTCTTCAACAGGGGAAGTGAATACTTCACCGTCCGGATAGTTGTTCAAGCCTGAACAGCTAATCCATTTTCTGCCTTCTACGTTAAATGTAATATCTGTTTTTTCACCTGTAATTCTGAGTAATTTTACACCATTTAAGTAATTTGCCCATTCGGTTTGTTTTTTATCAAGTTCTTTTAATTTTGCAACGGGATCGTCTAAATCAAGGTAGCAGGATTTGAATAGAAATTCTGCATATTCATACAGTGACATTTTAGCTTCTTGTGCGAGTGCGTTTGTCGGAACATCTGCGATAACCCATTTTGCTGTTCCTTCTGCAGAACGTTTCATAAGCTTTTCTGATAATTGTTTTGTTGCTTTTCCTCTGCGAGCAAGTTTAGAAAGATCTGCGCGTGCCATATTTTTAGTGTTTAACGGTGCGCCAAGTGATATAAATTTATCCACTGTTTCATATTCAAGTTTTGTAATCGGGTCAATGTAATCTAATTGTTCATCAGTCGCGTTTTTTAAGAAAACTTCAGACAGGTCGCCTAATGATACTTTTACAATAGGGTTTGCTCCTTTTTCCAAAACTCTTTTATAAATTGCTTTAACTAAGTCGCGAGCTTCAAAAGATTGCGCGCTAATCATTACCAAATCACCTTTTTGTACGTCTGTTGAATAGTCAACAAGGACTTGTGCGTATTTGTCCCAAATTGTTTTATGCATAATTTACCTCTCTTCTTTTTTTAGATAATATAATATTTTTCCCTTGTTGTAAATATTAAAATAATATAAAGGTTTTTAATATTGCCGCGGTTTGTAATATAATTGACATAACGGACAGTAAGAAAGAGGGTAAAAATGATAGATAAAACAGCAATAATCCATCCGTCAGCACAGATTGCAGAAGATGCAATTATAGGACCATATGTTGTAATTGGCGAAGGTGTAAAAATCGGAAGCGGAACAAGAGTAATTTCTAATGCTCATATTGAACACGCCGAAATTGGTAAAAATTGTACTATTTCACCTTTTGCGACAATTGGTTCAGAACCTCAGGATTTAGGTTATAAAGGTGAGGATACAAAAGTTATTATCGGTGATGAAACAATAATCAAAGAAAACGTAACAATCCACAGAGCTGCAGCTTGCGGAGATTTTACAACAAGAATTGGTAACAAATGCTTGCTAATGGTTGGCTCGCACATTGCTCATAACTGCGTGCTTGACGATCAGGTAATATTAGCTAACCTTGTAACTCTTGGCGGTCACGTTCATGTTGGTTTTGGTGCTTTTGTTGGCGGAATGAGTGTATTCCATCAAAATATCAGAATCGGTGATATGGCTATTGTAAGCGGATTTTCAGCTTCACGTCAGGATATTTTGCCATATTCAAAAGGCGAAGGCAGACCTCCTGTTCCGCGCGGAATTAATGTTATTGCTCTTAAACGCCGCGGTGTGCCGTTAGAAGTTAGAACTGCAACAAATGAAGCTTTCAAATTGTTGATTTCCGAAGATTATAATACATCTCAAGCAATCGAAAAAATTAAAGCTGAAATCCCAATGAACGAATATATTGAAAAAATGATTGATTTTATTCAAACTTCAAAACGCGGAGTTTTACTAAAATCACATAAATCAGGTCACGAATCATTAGAGGACTAAGGTATTTACAACAAAAATCGGCGGGTTTGAAAAACCCGCCGATTTTTGTTTTCTTATAAAGAATCTTTATAAATTTTACTAACAACTTCTCTTGAGTTTCCGCTTGGTCCGATATTTATCAAACTGTCAAGGGATGGAGTTGTAAAAGCTAAATCAGTTAATCTTTCAACATCGTTTTCGCTGAATCCGATATCTGTAAGTTTTTCAGGAACATCAACTGATTTTAACCAATTATAAACCCCTTCTGCGGCTTTTTCTGCTTCTGACGGGTCGCCTGTTAAATCAGGAACAATTGGAGTCAGTATTTCTGCTAAAGTTGCCGGTCTGTCTTTGTAGATTGTTTTTACAACTGCAGGTAAAAGGATGGCTAAGCCTAACCCATGTGCAAGGTCAGGTTTTACGGCACTTAGCGGGTGCTCAAGTGCGTGAGTATAATGTAAAAGTCCGTTATCAAAACAAACTCCGCCCATCATTGCAGCGTAAGCTAGGAAATATCTTGCTTCTAAATCATCAGGATTTGCAAGTGCTTTTGGAAGATATTTTACAACAAGTGCGATTACCTGTTTTGCAAGTTCAATTGAATAAGGAGAAGCAACAGCAGATGTTGCTGCTTCTATAACGTGGTTGACTGCATCAATTGAAACATATCTGGTTTGTTTTGGTGATAATTTTGTCATTAATTGCGGGTCATCTATTGCATACATCGGATAAATACAATCATATGCAATTGCAGGTTTAAAATCTTTTTCAAGGTTTGTTACAACTGCAAATCTGTTGGTTTCTGTACCAGTTCCGTGTGTTAAATTTATTGAAATTATCGGAGCGGCTTTAATCGGTGCAAATGTAAAATCATAAATATCTTCTGCAGTTTTATCAGGATATTCAAGTAGAATTGCAACTGATTTCCCCGCATCTGTAGGAGAACCGCCGCCAATTGCGATAACTGCTTTTGCTCCAAAATCTTTTGCTAATTTTGCAGCTTCATTAACATGAACTGTTGTCGGATTTGGGGTTACCTGATCATAATTAATATAACCAATTTGATTATCTTTTAATGCTTTTTCAACAACATCCCATGCTCCTGTTGCTTTGTATGCATTTCTTCCTGACATAACAATAACTTTGTCTATTCCTTTTTCTTTAATATCGTGCGCAATGTCATGAATTTTTTGGATTGCCCCGACTCCGAAATATACATTTGTTCTTGTACGGATTTCACGAATGTCATTGATGTTAATGTCTTTTTCCCACATATAAATTCTCCTTTCTTTAAATAATAATTAATTTTATAAGAATTATAGAAAGGATAAAATATTATTTCAAGCAAATTAAGTAGCAAAAAAATTTTGTTTGGTTTTCATGCCTATATGAAAGTACAATCAATTAATTCTATAAGCTCTTATAACCAAATTAAATTTAGAGCAAATAATAACATAAAACCGGAAGTTTCAAATGATAATGCTTCAGATTCAAAAAATCGTGAAAACAAACCTTTGCCGGAATGGGCAAGAAAAAGTATGCTCGCAGCATTAGTATTTTTTGCAGTTAAAAATGATCCGGCAGTGCAAAATTATCTTTATCCGTATGAACCTACTCAAGAAGAATTAGATAAAACTGAATTTGTTCACGATTATGGTAAACTTATTAAAGATAAAGGTGTAAGTTCTGCTTTTTATCATTTAAGTCAACTTACTGACATTGAACAACCAAAAGTAAAAGCTCTTGGTAAAAATGCTTATTCTTTAGAATTTGACCTTGATAAACAAAAAGTTATTATGGAAATGACTTTGGACAAAAACAATAAAGATACAATTCGCGGAAGAGTCAAACTTGGGGAACGCAATTTTGTAAATTATGCCGCTGTCTTCCCAAATGACAATAAGGATGAATTTAAGATTCTTATAAAGGATAAGAATAAAAAATATGTGTTTGGCAGAGATTATTTTGGTGATTTGTATCAAATTCGTGATGGTAAAAAAGTTCAATTGAACAAGAAAAATGTTCAGCGTAATGAAGAATATCAAGAAGAACTGAAGTTACTTGAAAAATTTAAATTTTTTACAAACGAAAATGATTTCTGGCGTAAAGCAAATTTAGTATTATTAATATTTTTAGTTTTTAATGAAATGGTTCATGACCATGTTAAAAGAAAACAAAAAATGAGAGATGAAATTATTAAAAAACTTGATAAAATGTTGGAAGAGATTGATAAACTGGAAAATGACAGCCATAAAGATGACAAAATAGATGACGATAGTAAGGATGTTTAATTTTTTTTACAAAACTTGGCTAACTGCTACAAGGTTAGCCATGTTTGTAATATAATCTAAGTCAAGAGGTTAGAATTGAAACATTCAAGACTTACATTACTGATATTTATAGCGCTTATATTAGGTGTGGTAGTTGGTCATTTTGCCCCGCATGTTGCGATAAAAATGCGTGCTTTCGCATTGATTTTCCTTCGTATGGTAAAAATGATTATTGCACCTTTATTGTTTGCAACCCTTGTAACAGGGATTGCAGGGCATGGTGATACCAAAAAACTTGGTAAAATCGGTGTTAAGACTATTATTTATTTTGAAATAGTTACTACTTTGGCACTTATAATCGGGTTAACCATGGGTAATATTTTTAACCCGGGTAAAGGCTTTGTGTCAGGTACGGTTGCTAATCCGGAGCTTTTAAAAGAAGCAGGATTGATGGCTGTAACAACTCCTCACACTTCAATATCAGAGATGATTGTAAATATCTTCCCGACAAGTATTGTTCAGGCAATGTCTGAAGGTAATTTGCTTCAAATTGTTGTGTTTTCAATATTTATGGCAGTTGCAATTTGTGCTATCGGAAAGAAAGCTCAGCCGGTTATGGATGTTTTGAATTCTGTTTCTCAGATAATGTTTAAATTTACCGAATATGTTATGTATTTTGCTCCTTTAGGTATTTTTGGTGCAATTGCTTCAACTGTCGGAATGAACGGATTGTCTATCCTTAAAAATTATGCAAAAATTATTTTTTCATTATACACGGCGCTTGCAGTATTTGTGTTAATCGTATTTTTTGTGGCTTGCAAATATGCAAGAATTTCATTCAGAAGTTTGTTAAAAGCTATTCAAGAACCGGCGATTTTAGCATTTTCAACAGCAAGTTCAGAGGCTGCTTTCCCTAAAGCAATTGAGATTATGGAAAGGTTCGGTGTGCCGCAAAATATTGTAAGTTTTGTAATGCCGACAGGCTATACATTCAACCTTGACGGAAGTACATTATACCTTGCAATGGCTGTAATCTTCTCATCTCAAATTTGCGGAATTGATTTAAGTCTTAATCAACAATTGATGATGATGCTTGCACTTATGCTTACAAGTAAAGGTATTGCAGGTGTTCCGAGAGTTTCTCTTGTTGTTCTTGCAGGAACTTTATCAAGCTTTAATATTCCGATTATCGGGGTTGCAATTTTGCTTGGTATCGACCAGATTCTTGATATGGGAAGAACAACTGTTAACCTAATCGGTAACTGCCTTGCAACCGTAGTTATCGCGCGCTGGGAAAACGCCTTTGATTATGAAAAAATGAAATTATTTATTAAAGAAACTGAAGCAGAACGTTCGGATTGGAACTTCGGCGGTTTGAAAAAGATTTGTGAAAAAGTAACTAACAAAACAGAGGGATAAAATATGGCAGAAAGTACTAAAACCGAGTATAAAAATACTCTTAATTTGCCTCAAACAACTTTAGCGATGAGAGCAAATGCTACTGTTAGAGAATTAGAAATACAAAAATTCTGGGAAGAAAATAACATTTATGAAAAAATGACTTCTCAAAGAGATAAAGCAAATTCGTTTGTTTTACATGACGGTCCGCCGTATTTGAGCTCAGAAAAAATTCACGTGGGAACGGCTCTTAATAAAATTTTAAAAGATATTTTGATTAAATATAAATCTCAACAAGGTTTTTATGCGCCATATGTACCGGGTTATGACGGACACGGTCTTCCGATTGAAAACGCTGTAGTTAAAAATATTAAAGGCGGACGCCATGCGATTACAGAAGTTGAATTGCGTGCAAAGTGTAGAGAATTTGCTCACAAAAACCTTAAAGGTCAGGAGTCTGAATTCAAACGCTTAGGTGTTTTAGGTAACTGGGAAAATCCGTATTTGACAATTAACCCAGAATACGAAGCTGAACAGGTTCGTGTTTTTGGTGAAATGTACAAAAAAGGCTATATTGAAAAAGGTTTGAAACCGGTTTACTGGTGTGCATCTTGCGAAACCGCTTTGGCAGAAGCTGAAGTTGAATACGCTGATCATACTTCAACCTCAATTTATGTAAGATTTAAGTTCGATGACGAAGGGGTTAATAAAATCGGGCAGTTAGTAGATTTGCCGAATAACAATGTATATGCAATTATCTGGACAACTACTCCTTGGACAATTCCTTCTAACATGGCAATTTCTATGCACCCGAGATTTGAATATAGTTTCTTTAGCTATAAAGGTGATGTTTATGTTGCCGCAACTGATCTTTTGGGTTCATTCTTGAAAGATGTTGAGTGGGATGAAGCTGATATTAAAATTTGGGGAACTTGCAGTGGTCAGGATTTAGAACTTTTAAATACAAAACATCCGTTAGTAGATAGAAAATCTCCGATAATTTTAGGTGAACACGTAACTCTTGACGCTGGTACAGGTTCTGTACATACAGCACCGGGTCACGGTCTGGAAGATTACGAAGTTGGATGCAGATATAATATTGAAGTATTCTCACCTTTAGATGGTGCAGGTGTTTGGACAGATGTTGTCGGAATTCCTGAACTAGTTGGTGTACCTTATTACAAAGGCAATTCAATGGTTATTGAAATGCTTGAAGACTGCGGAGCATTGTTAAAACAACAAGATATTCAGCACAGTTACCCTCACTGTTGGAGATGTAAAAAACCTGTAATTTACCGTGCTACACCGCAATGGTTTGTTAAGGTTGATAAATTCAGAAAAGAAACACTTGATGCAATTCATAATGTAAAATGGATTCCTGCAAGCGGCGAAAACAGAATCGGTAATATGGTTGAAAGCCGTACAGATTGGTGTATTTCACGTCAGCGTGCGTGGGGTGTTCCTATCCCGATTTTCTATTGCGAAGATTGCGGCGAAGTAGTTTGTACAGATGAAACAATTGAAAATGTTGCTAAAATCTTTGATAAAGAAAGTTCTGATGCGTGGGTTAAATATTCAGCAGAAGAATTGTTACCGCAAGGTTTTGTATGTCCTAAATGCGGTAAAAACCACTTTAGAAAAGAAAAAGATATTATGGATGTTTGGTTTGATTCCGGTGTGTCTTGGCGTGCTGTAGTTGAAAAACGCGCTGATGAATTAGGTCATACACCTGTTGATATGTATCTTGAAGGTTCAGATCAACACAGAGGATGGTTCCAATCTTCATTATTAACATCAATTGCAACTCAGGGCAAAGCTCCTTATAAAGAAGTTTTAACTCACGGGTTTGTATTTGGTGAAGATGGCAGAAAAATGTCTAAATCTTTAGGTAATTACATCAGACCTGATGATATTATCAAAAACTATGGTGCTGATATCTTAAGACTTTGGGCTGCATCAGTTGACTACAGAAACGATATAAAAATTGGTAATAATATCGTAGGTCAGTTGACAGAAATCTTCAAAAAAACAAGAAATACTGCAAGATTTTTAAGCGGTAACCTGTTTGATTTTGATCCTGCTGTTGATTATGTAGAATATGACGAACTTAAAAATATCGATAAGTTCGCATTACATAAGTTAAATAAACTTATTGCAGAAGTAACAGAAGCTTTTGAAAATTACGAATTCTACAAATATTTCCAATGCTTGCAAAATTTTGCGGCAAATGACTTGAGTTCATTCTACCTTGATATCGTAAAAGACAGACTTTATACAGCAGGTAAAAAATCATTTTCACGTCGCGCTTGTCAAACGGTTCTTTATGAAAACCTGATGGCGCTTGTAAGAATGCTTGCTCCTGTAATGCCTCATCAGGCAGAAGATATCTGGCAAAATATTCCAGAATGTCAACGTGGCGGCTTAATCAGTATTTTACTTTCAGATTGGCCGGGGGTAAATAAAAAGTGGGATTCTCCACAACTAGAGGAGGAGTTTTCTAAAATTCTTAAATCACGTGAAGTCGTTTCCCGTGCAATTGAACCGCTAAGAGCTGATAAAAAAGTCGGAAGTTCATTAGAAGTTTCGGTTTATATAAAAGCCGATGATAACTCAGTATTAAAAGCAAATGAAACTGATTTGGCAGATATTTATATCGTTTCTCAGGCAGTTTTAACAGACTCTAAACCTGCTGATGTATTAAATGAACACACAGAGGATGGCTACAACGTATGGGTTGTTAAAGCTCAAGGTGAAAAATGTACAAGATGTTGGAAATACCGTTCGTTGAATGAAGACGGAATTTGTGACGACTGTCTTGAAGCTATTAAATAAGTAAAAATGGCGGAGCCGAAGGCTCCGCCATTTTTACTTTGGTAAACATTTAAAATATTCTTTGTGACTTCCATTAGGACATTTATTACTCATTGCATAGTAAGCACAGTAGCGTCCATTTGACTGATGTGTATATCCGCCGCCCGTATCGTACCAGTCATCTTCATAACTTGATGGTTCTAATGAACAATAATTCATTCCTTTTTTAGCATGATATGGTTGTGCATTTTGTTTTATTTGCAGTTCCCATACATCAAAACCGCCACGGTTAGGTTTGCCCTCTCCGTTTACATCAAAATCTACTACCCAACCAAGATTACCATAACTGCCTATACTACCGCTTTGTATAAAGCAAACTGTCATTCCTGATAATAAAACATAGCTTTTCTCGTTTATACTATTAAGGCAGGTATTAAATAGTGTTGTGTTTGAAAAATTCATTTTTTTATAGCGTGTGCTATTTTTATTGTTAGGGCTTGTGTATGTATGCGAAACTTTTAGATGTGATAATAGTATGGGTAAAAAATATGTATTGAAATCTTCTTTTGACATTCCTTCTAATGAATCAATTCCATATTCTTCCATAGATAGAGAAATCGCGTTTTGGATAATTGAAACAGATTTAAGAAATGAGGTTCTTAAAACGTGTAATTTATAATTTTGAATTAATCCGGGAATACTTATTGCAGCCACAATACCGATTATTCCAATAGTAATTAGGGTTTCAGCTAATGTAAATGCTTTTAATTTCATATCTTCCTTTCTATTGAGAAATCTCAATGACTTTATTTTTATTGTATTGCATAATTGCAATAAATGCAATATTCAGAATTAGGGAAATTTATAAAATTAAAAAGAGAACAAGCCGGGCTGTCTTTGAACAAGTTTGCAAATCTTGCTGAAATTGATCCGGCAATCCAGTGTCGTATTGAAAATCTTAAACAGGGGATAAAGGTTAATATTTTGGAAAATATTTCTCGCGCATTTGGCACTACTCCAGCTAAATTTTTGGAAGAATTTGAAAAATCTTAATGTTTTTTAAAATTTTAGCAATTTTATTTTTTACTGCCGTTTTTTATCTCAGAAAGCGGTAAAAATGACTCCAATTCCTCAAAAATTAATTACTCAATTTAGTTCAGTATCCGGATTACAAAGATTTTCTGTATTCGTTTTGAATAATCAAAAACAGATTAGTCCAAGAGTTTTTGCTGATGAGTTTGGTAAGCTTCAAAGAGTTTATCTTAAAGATAAACAACAGGATTTATTTTGTTCTGAAGCGGATGTATTAGCTCAAAAACTACTTGAAACAGAAAATCATGATTTTGCAAGTATTATTATGAGTGCTCTTTGTAAAATAACAGAATTTTTACCTGATCAGCTTGAAGGTTTTGCCAAAAAAGGTTATGAAATAGCTAAAAAGAATGGTGATTATGTTCATATGATGGCAAGATTGAATAATTTGCGCAAAGTCTATCAGGGTGATTATGATAAGTTGTATGATTATATTCAGGTTTTGTATAAGCAGGAAAAGTGTTTAAAAGAGCTGACTAATCATTATGAATCTGCGATTGCATCTTTTCAAACGGTAGTAAGAAATGCAGCTTCGCGCAGCGATTATGAAAATATGCTTGCTTATGTACAAACAGAAATCGGTAAATTGACACGTAAGAAACACCCTCAAGATGCTTATAATAAACTTATAAATGCTAGAGAAATTTTTGAAAAACGCGGTAATCATCAAAGTGTAAGTTATATTGATATGCTGATTTCCAAAATAAATAATAAAAATTAAATTTTGTAACTTTTACTTTTTTTCATTTTATTTGTGTAATACCATATTAACAAGGAGAAGAATATGCCTGCAATATCAAAAGATTCAAGAAAAAAAGTAGATGAAAGTTTAATCCCTCAAAATATAGAAGCAGAAGAAGCCGTATTGGGTGCGATTTTAGTTAATCCTGAAACATTAGCTAAAGTTTCGGATTCTCTTACTGCTCAAAGCTTTTATAAACCTGCACACAGATATATATACGAGTCTATGCTTCAATTATTCAATAATAATGACAATATTGATATTGTATCTGTATCTGATGTGTTGAGTTATAGCGGGAAGCTTGAATCTGTTGGAGGCAGAGCATATATTAATGATCTTGTTGAAAACACAATTACAACATCAAATATTGCCTATTATGCAAAAATTATTCAGGAAAAAGCTGTTAAAAGAGCATTGATTAATGCAGGTTCAGAAATTGTCAGTAAAGGTTACGATTTAGAGCCAAGTGACAGGTCTGTAGAACAAGCTGAAAAACTGATTTTTGAAATCGGTTCAAGTAAAGCTACTGCTGACCTTAAACACGTTAAAGACCTTGTATTGGATACCTGGGACAGTATTGAATACCGTTATAATCATAAAGATGAACTTTCAGGACTTCGTACAGATTTTACAGAACTTGATTCGATGATGAGCGGTCTGCATCGTTCTGACTTGATTATTCTTGCGGCACGTCCTGCGATGGGTAAAACCGCTTTTGCATTAAACATAGCTCAAAATGTTGCGATAAAAGAGAAAGTTCCTGTTTGTATATTCTCTCTTGAAATGTCAGCTTCCCAGTTAGTTCAGCGTATGTTGTGCTCATATGCTGAAGTTGATGCACAGCGTCTTAAAACCGGTAATATGCTTCAGCAGGATTGGGAAAAACTTACAGATGCAATGAATGATTTTTCACAGGCGCCTATTTATATTGATGATACTTCAGGCTGTACGTTGACTGATATTCGTACAAAATGTCGCAGGTTGAAAACACAGCAAAAAGACCTTGGACTTATTGTAATCGACTACTTGCAGCTTATGGAAGGCGGTGGAAAAGATGACCGTTTACAGCAGATTTCTGCTATATCAAGAGGTTTGAAAATCCTTGCAAAAGAACTTGATGTACCTATTATTACATTGTCTCAGCTTTCCCGTGCTGTAGAATCACGTAATGATAAACGTCCGATGCTTTCTGACCTTCGTGAATCCGGTTCAATTGAGCAGGACGCGGATATTGTAATGTTTATTTATCGTGAAGATTACTATAACAAAGGTGAATCTGAAGAGGAAGAAAACGTGAAAGCTTCTTCTAAAGGTTTATCTGAAGTTATTATTGCAAAACACAGAAATGGTCCTGTTGGAACAGTTAAATTGTTATTCCAAGGCAATATTACAAAATTCAAAAACCCTATTGATCAGGCATTTGACGCATTTTAATTAGCAAGAAGATTGTTCATAGTGCAGATTTCAGGTCTGTTTTGAACATAATCAGCTACTATGTTTTGAAATTCTTGTGCTGCTTGAGGATCTGTTTTAGCTTTTTTCATCTTTTCAGCAAGAGATACTCTTTGGTCATTTGTAAATGTGCAATTTACTGTTATAATGTCTTGTTTTAAGTCTTCACTGTAAACCTGTGATTTTGTTGCACATTTTCCGGCTTGCATACCAATAATGGTTTCTGTAGATTTTAGATGAATAATTGGTGTATTTTCATCCTGTGTTGGTATATCAGTATCGTAACTTTCTGTGTGGGGTAAGCATTCTGCAAATTTGTTTATATATGTCTCAGAATAAAATATTCCTTCTGAAGCAATACAAATTCCAGTAACAGCAATTACTAACCCTGCAGATAATAAAAATTTTTTCATAAAAAAGACCTCTTTTCGTATTTGATTATTATACACTTTTTTCAAAATTAATCAAATTCAGAAAGGTATTTTATAAGTTTTTTCATGTTTTTATTCCATGAACCGTTCCAGTTTTTGATTAGAATATCAGCAGGAGTCAGACCTTTTAAAGTATATTCTTTAATAGAATCTAAGAATATTTCTTCTCCTGTTTGACTTGTTTTGAGAGATTTTTCGGCAATTGTAAGGATTTCTTTGGCGTAATCCAAAACTTTAGCTTTTTTTACAGAAGCTTGAAGAGTTTGTTTTGGAACATTAAATCTTAGTTCTGAAAAATCCTTGTATTGAAGATGTTTAAATAACTCTTCACATTCGTCCATTGCAGTATTATTGTATAAAATTCCTTTATAAATTGCTAAAATAGCATATTTTAAATCCCCACCAACACAGTCATGGTTTCTTATTTCTATGAAATTTCTCATTCTGACTTCCGGAAAATATAAATTTGCCTGAAGTTCGTAATCTGCAAGAGTAGCCTGAGCACCTTCCCAACCGTTGGTCAGAAATTCTTCAAATGTAATGTCACCATTGATTTCAAACGGAAGATTTTCTCTCTGGATGAAAATCATCGGAGTTTTTAAAATGCAGTCAATGTATTCTTCAAAAGAAAATTCTTCGCTGATTTTTCCGCAAAAACCGCATCTGTCATTATCGGTATTAAGCCAGCTTAACGCACGGAATGACTTATATCCGGTATCTACACCGCCTCTGATTGGTGAATTTGCAAACATTGCGGTCATAAACGGAGTCAATTTGTTTGCAAGTTTGAATTTACGCATAGCATCTTCTTCTGAACTGAAATCAATACAGCATTGGATTCCTGCTGTTTCTCTCATCATAACGTCAGACAGAATTCCCCACAGATATCTTGCCATAATTTTATATCTTTTTTTCGGTATTAAATTTATTGCTTTGTGTGTTGTATATGGCGAAACCCCGTAATTTAAAAGAGTAATATTCATCTTATCGGTAATTGGTTTTATTGCCGAATTAAGCTTATTTATTTTGTCTTTAAGTTCAAAAATTGTACGTTCCGGTTTTGTACTGATTTCAACCTGGCATCCCGGTTCCAGTGTTATTGTGTCATGCTTATTTTTTAAACCGATAATGTTTTTGTTATCTGTTATATAATCCCAGGTTTCTTCTTTTGCAAAGATTTCAAGGAAATTTTTTATTCCGTAATCGCTCCAATAATCCACAGTTTTAAAAGAACTGGATGAAATCGGGAGTCTTTCGTATTCCATACCGATTTTGTATTCTGATGGTGTTTTAAAACCTTTTGTATAAAGCTTTAGTATATCTTCCTTTGAAACTTTGTTCTCTAATTTATACATGCCTACCCCTTTTTGTAATTATTATTATAACATTATCTAAAATATCAAATAATATTTTGTAAACATTTACCCATTGGGATGAGATTATTTTCCCTCTCATGGGGAGAGGGTTATATTTGTGTTAATATGTTAGTATGATGAATTATTTTGAACGGGCAAAATTTTTTAGAACTAAGAAGCGTCTTGGACAAAATTTCCTTGTTAATGGGGAGGTTATTCAGGATATTATTGAATTTGCGCAAATTTCGCCTGATGATACGATTGTGGAAATCGGTCCGGGGGTTGGGTTTGTAACCGAACAGCTTGTGAAATATGCCAAAAAAGTTATTGCAATAGAACTTGATGAAGAAGCAATTCGCGAATTAAAAAAACTTGATGCGCCTAACTTGGAAATTATTCACAATGATGTTTTAAAAACAGATTTATCAACTCTTTGTGATGGTGAATTCAAAGTTGTTGCAAATATTCCGTATTATATTACAAGTCCTATTATTGCTCATCTGCTTGGTGAAATTGATGATTTAAATAATAAAAACCGAAATAAGATTAAAGATATTATCCTTATGGTTCAAGAGGAAGTTGCAAGAAGAATGGTTGCAAATGAAAACTCACCATCAAAACAGTATGGACTTTTGACAATATTATCTCAGTTCTGGGCTGATGTGAAAATTTTACGGCTTGTCGGCAGAAAATCATTTTATCCTGCACCAAAAGTAAATTCAGCACTTGTAAAACTTGATGTAAGAAAAGAACCTAAGCTTCAACTGTCTGATTATTCTCATTTTAGAAAGACAATCAAAGCCGGTTTTGCACAGCGCAGAAAAAATATTAAAAATTGCCTTTTAAATGGCGGATTCCTAAAAGAGAATGTTACATCAACTCTTGCAAATCTTGGTATTGATGAAAATACAAGAGGCGAAAAGCTGTCAATAGAAATGTTTGGTAAGCTTTCAGAAGGATTGCTTGGCAAGTAATGAAAAGTATTAAAGTTCAATGTCCTGCAAAAATTAATTTGAGTCTCAAAGTTACCGGAAAACGCGATGACGGGTTTCACAATATCGAAAGTGTTATGCAGACTATAAGTTTGTATGATTATTTGTCTATTTCAGTGATAGAATCTGATAGGACTATTATTTCTTTAAGCGGAAACAGTGATGAAATTCCTTATGATGAAAGAAATTTGGTTTACAAAGCTGCAAAAATGTTTTTGGAAGAAAATGTTAAAACACCTCAAAAAGTAGAAATATATATTGAAAAAAATATTCCGATATCAGCAGGGCTTGCGGGCGGAAGTACTGATGCGGCAGGTACGTTATATGGTTTGAATAAGTTATATAACGATAATTTAAGTGATACAGAGCTTCACGAGATGGCATCGCGGCTTGGCTCGGATTTAAATGTTTGTTTAAAGGGCGGCTGTTTAATGTGTACCGGAAGAGGAGAAAAAATTAGCCAAAGTCCTTATAATGAGTGTAATGTAAGTCTTATAAAACCTATAAATCTTGGGATTTCAGCAAAAGAAGCATATACGAAGTTTTCTGAAAAACACGAAATCTCTGATGAAAAGCGCTCTGATTTTGTAAATGATTTGGAATGGGCAGTAATTGATGATTATGAACCTCTTCGATATATTAAAGAAAAGTATCCTTCTGCTATAATGACAGGGTCAGGGTCAACCTATTTTTCGCTAGTAGAAAATTTCGAAGCGGAAAAGGATTATTGGGTTAGAAATAATATATTGACAATAACAGAAGGTGTAAAACATATATAATGTGAACTTTTGTAAAGCACCAAAACTCTTTTATTATAATAGTTTTGGCGCTTTATTGCTTGTTTACTTCAAAAGTTCTTAAAGATTATAATAGCGAATGCCGACATGATGAACAGTGAAAGAATGATTGTGCATGTTTTGTGTAGAAAGGACATCAAAAAATGTTTTTTAAAACGGCAAGAGGTAAGCCCGGATAAGTGAAAAATCAAGGTATCTTAACATTTCTTAATTAGCTGAATGCCAGTTATATATTAAAAGTAGATACAAAGTATATACAAAGTAAATAAATTTTGTAAATTTTCAATTACAAAAAACGTTTATTAAAACATAGTGAAAGTTAATACAAGTTTTCTATAAGAAAAGAAAGGACAAATGAAAATGAGTGGAGTGGAACTAAGAACCATTGCGGATTACCAAACAGCTATTCAAAAGCTTGATAGAAAAAATCCGGAAGATTTGAAAAAAATTAAGGAGTATGCAGCCAAAATTGGTGAACTCTTGAAAAACGAAGGCAAAGTTGAAACGACTGGCGGTGAATTGAACATTTCTGAAGAAATGGGATTTACTCAAAATAACAAAATTGCCAATCAAGATAAGATTGATGATTTAAAACAATACAATAAAAAAGAAGTTGGTAAAGAACAAGCTCATCAAAATGTAAAAGAAAAATTTGGTAAAGAAGCTCTTGATGATGATGCATATAAAGCAAAGAAAAAACAACTCAAAAAATCTAAAAATGAATTGAAAGATTTATATAAACAACTTGGTAAAGTAAAATTTGACAAGAATGATCCTAAAGCTTTCAATACAGCTCAAAGAGAACTTAATGAAAAAATTCAGGCTAAGTCTGCAGAAGTAGCTCAGTTACAAAAAGAAATGGTTGATATTGAAGCAGATAGAACAGGTAACAGTAGCAAATTTGCTAAGAAATACGAAAAAGCAGCTCGTCAAAACGTAGAACAATATGAAAAAACTCAAGATGTTGTTGAAGCATTTTTAGATAAAGATGATGCAAAAGCCTGGGAAAAAGAACACCCTGGTCAAAAAGCAGCAGTTGTTAATGAAAATGATTTAAGAGCATTGACAACCTTATATTATAGAGGTGTTGATGAAATTAAAAAGGCTGAAGAATCAGGAGATGATGCTGCAATTAAAGAAGCTCATGCAAAATATGATGATTATGTTGGAATCTTTGAGAAAGACGATGATGGAAATCCGCAGGTCAACAAAATTAACACTAGAAATGTACAGAACATTTTAGTAGATAAATCAGGCGGCGATCAAAACTTTAACCTTGATGAAGTTGATGTTATGTCAAGAGATTTAGGCTTGAAAAAAGGACAAGTTAAGCACTTAGTAAAAGAATTCGGTTTTGGAACAGAAAGCCAGTTACCGGCTAAATTTAAAGCCGCAGGTATTGCAGCAGGTTCAGCGCTTGCAGGTAATGCTATCGGTGCAATATTTGGTAAAACTCACAGCCACAAAACTGCAGAAGCATCAGCATCAGCTAAAGGTGAAACAGTTCAAGGTGAAGTTAGCTGGATTGCATCTAACGGCGAAGAATTCTATAAATTTTATGAAGCAAAAGGCGGAGATGCTGCAGTTAGCGTAGTTGCCGATGCTTGTGCAAAAATTCCTGTTATTGGACAATTAGTAGGTCCGGTACTCGCAGGTACAACAGCATTCTTACTGACTAAAGGCGTAACTGATGATGTATTTGCAGGAGCTAATCCTGAAAAAGTTCTTGAAAACATTGGTGTAGCTAAAGATGAAGCTCAGCCTGTCTTAAAACAAATTAGAGATATGGAAATTACAGGTGATCCAAAACGTGATGCTGCCATTAAAGCCGCTGTAATTAAGGCTTCAATCGGTGAAGATACAAGCGCATGTAACTTAAGAGAATTACAAAGTGCACTATCTGATTTAGAAGCAACAAAGGATACCATCGGTAAAATTGAAGATAATATACAAGAACCTCCGACACCTCCGACACCTCCAACACCTCCAACACCTCCTACTCCACCTACTCCACCGGAACCAACAAAACCGGAAAAAACTGTAGGCTGGGATAGAGACCACGGATTGTTGGAAAAACACGGCAAAAAGGGTATTGAATCTAACCCTAATGGCAAAAAGAATGTACAAATAATTATTGGTGATACAAAAGTTACCGGTGATTATGAACAACCTGATACTATCGAAATTAAAGATAAGACAGACGGTCGCGAAAATACATTCTCATATAGAAAAGTAACTGATGAAGAAGTTGCAAAAGGTCAATTAGCTGACGGTACAAAACTTACAGGTCTTGAAGGCAAAAAAGGTCCGTTCTATTTGATGACAGAAGCTAAAGACGATAAAGGCAACAACATTAAGAGAAATACTGTTGAAGTAAAACAACTTGAACTTCAAAAATCTGATGACAATAAAACTTATGATTATCGTTTGGAGCAATACGAAGGCATGAATGGTTATAAAGACCGAAGTGTTAATATCAATAGTAATGCAAAAGGTACAGCACCAGTCAAAAAAGCAACCAAAGCTAAGAAAGCAGCACCAACTAAGAAAGCAGCTCCAGCTAAGGATGCTACACCAGCCAAGGATGCTACACCAGCCAAGGATGCTACACCAGCTAAGGATGCTACACCAGCCAAGGATGCTACCCCAGCAAAAACAATGAAATTAGCTAACGGTGCAGTATTACGCTCAACCGATCGTGCAGGTATATACTATGATGATGCACATAAAATGCACTACAGAAAAGGCGATAATGGTAAATTCGTAGCACTACCGGATGTAAGAACTATGCGTAAGGATGGTTCATGGGTTGACAGACACTATAAGACCCATCCGGCAACAGATGTACCAAAAGCTGGTCAATTACCACAATACAACAAACCGGCTGCACCTGCAGAAAACAGGGCGGGCCAATAATGGGTAACGGTGGAGCTCCACATAAACCGGTAACAATTTCACTTAACCAAACACCTAGATTTGGTACTACTATAGCTGATGATATTGAAAATGCAAAAAATGCATGTAAAAATGCAGGCAGAGATTTATCAGAAGCAGAACAAAAAGAAATGGATAAATGCAGAACGACATACGAATTGAATGCATACCTGAGATCTATCGGTGTAACAGTAAGACCTTCATTTAGTTAAATTTTAAAAATTAAATAACAAATGAAAACAGAACAGACGGACTATAACTAGTCCGTCTGTTTCTTATTGCAACTATTGATAAAATTTGCTAAAATCTTTTGTATGAGTGATGTTATTGAAAAATTAAAAGAACTTGGGTTTAATTCATATGAAGCAAAGGTCTATCTTGCGCTTTTGAAAAAATATCCCGCAACAGGGTATGAAATCTCTCAAATTGCGGATATTCCGCAATCAAGGGCTTATGATGCATTAAAGTCATTAGAATCCGAAAGTATTGTGTTTTCAACAAATGAAAAACCTCAAAAGTTTACACCTATTGCCCCGAAAGAACTTACACAAAGGTTCAAACGCAGGATAAATTCTACTATAGATTATCTGGAAAAGAAGCTCCCTGCCGTAAAAGAGGACTACAATGAACCTATTCATAATGTCTTTGGTACAGAAAATATTTTGGATAAGTTAAAAGAAGTTATTAAAAATACCAAATATTCACTATATCTTGAAATCTGGCAAGAGGATTTTAAAAATCTTGAAGATGTCTTGACAGATGCATATGACCGCGGAGTTGATATTAAAATCGTAGGATATAATAATTTGAAAACTATCTTCGGTTTAGTTTATCCCCACGAAGGTGGCAAGGAAATTGAAAATGCACACGGCGGAAGACTTATTTATCTATTGTCTGATAACCTTGAATCAGTTTTCGGGCATGTTGAATCTAAAGTTGTGTGGACAAAAAACGATGATGTCGCATTTTTGTTAAAAGAATTTGTTGTGCATGATATGTATTTACTTGACATTTATGAACACTTCCCTGAACAGTTAAGATATTTTTATGGCTCAGGCTTTAGGAAACTTAAAGAAAAAATTCTTGATAAAAGGTCCGCTTACAATATTCACTAGGGGATAACAATTACTTCAAGAGTTGAAAGGGGTAAATTAAAATCATTCTGAGCAGAACGATGAATCTATTAATTAATGTTAATTAAAATTTACTTTTAAAATTTCTTTGGAAATATTATAATTAATTATGTTAAAGCATGTATTTTGGGAATAGGGAAAATGAGCGGATATAGTTTTGAATTGATTACAGGTCCGATGAGCTGCGGAAAAACCGAAGAACTCTTGAGAAGAATCAGACGCTGTATTATTGCAAAGAAAAAAGTTAAAGTTATATCACCTGATGTTGATACAAGAGCAAAAGGTGATTATATTGAATCAAGAAACGGTTTATGGCTTGATGCTGTGAAAGTTAAGCATTCAGTACAAATTCTGAGCTTTGTAAAAGATGCTGAAGTTGTTGCTATTGATGAATTACAGTTTTTTGATTCTAATATTACAAAAGTTATAACACAGCTTATGAACGAAGGTAAAAAGGTTATTGGTACAGGTTTGGAACTTGATTTTAAAGCTGAACCGTTTGGCTCAATGCCCGAGTTGATGTGTATTGCAACAAAAGTTGATAAATTGCATGCAGTTTGTATGAAGTGCGGATGTGAGCATGCAACAAGAACCCAGCGCTTAATAGATGGACATCCTGCAGATAAAAATTCACCTTTAATTATGATTGGAGGAGACGAAACTTATGAAGCAAGATGTATTAAGTGTTATGAATTACCGGATGTTAAGGCTAAATCGAAAGCATTAGGGTTAAAGCTTTTACAGTTTAATAAAAAATAACATATACAATAATGAAATAAATGTGGGATTTAAAATTTCACATTTTTTTTTATATGTGGTAATATGAACACTATATAATAATCTTTTCAATGGATGGAAACTTTTTAAAAGGTTTTGCGTCTAATGTAAGGGAAGGGATTATTGGAGGTGTAGATAAGAATGAGAAAACTAATGAAAAAAAGTATTATATTTATGGGAGTGTTCCTATTCCTATTTGGATGGGTTATACGCTCAAATGTACACGCATCGACTCCTATCGAATTGTATGATAATGTTTGGCGCTTAATTAATTCCAAATATGTTGACCAAACTAATAATGAACAGGATTGGTCAAAATGGCGTCACAAATATGATAATGTAATTAAAACAAACGAAGATGCTTATGTTGCAATCGAAACAATGGTTGCAAGTTTGAATGATCCATATACAAAGTTTCTTGATCCGAAAGAATTTTCAGAGGAAACCAGTTCTATCAAAGGTTCGTTAAAAGGGATTGGTATTCAAATTGGTGTTCAGGACGGTAAATTAATGGTTATTGCGCCAATTGAAGATACTCCGGCAGAAAAAGCAGGTTTGCTTGCAGGTGATGAGATTCTTTCAATTGACGGAAAAAGCACAAAAGGTATCACTGTTGATAAAGCCGCAGACCAAATACGCGGAGAAGAAGGAACAAGTGTTACGCTTGTTGTAAAACGTAAAGATTCAGAACCAAAATCTTATACTATTACACGTAAGGAAATTGAAATAAAATCAGTTTCTCAAAAAGTGCCTGAAAATATTAAAATGCCTAAAGATATTGAATATATCAGATTAAGTTCTTTTATCAGCAGAAACGTTTCAAAAGAGGTTTCGGACATACTTACCAATAATCCTGATAAGAAAGCGATAATTATTGATTTGCGTTCAAATCCGGGCGGGCTTTTGACAAATGCGATTTATATATCCGATATGTTCTTAAACGGCGGTTCAATTGTAAGTACTGTTGATCGTGACGGTTATAAAGATACAACAAAAGCATCCCGCGGAGTTTTGACAACAAAACCTGTTGTTGTTCTGGTTGATAAAGGCTCAGCTTCTGCTAGTGAAATTTTCTCAGGCGCAATAAAAGATAACAAAAGAGGTATAATTGTTGGTACACAGTCTTTCGGTAAAGGATTGGTACAAGAAATTAACAGACTTCCAAATGGCGCAGGGATAAATATTACAATTCAAAAGTATTTAACACCAAGCGGAACAGATATTCATAAAAAAGGTATAACACCGGATGTTCTTGTTGAATTAACAGAAGAAAATGTAAAAAATAAAGATGATGTTCAACTGAAAAAGGCAATTGAAGTTGCACAGCAGCTTTCAAACGGAACATATGTTGTAACAAAATAAAAATGAAATTATATAAAAAAGGCGGCGGGCAATTTTGCTCGCCGCCTTTTTTTACCATCCTAAAGCTGCTCGGAGGTCATACGCTACTCCATAGATTGTTTTCCAAAGATGGCAGCTATTTGCGCCTTACAATTCGGAACTTTCTGTCAGCAAATCTATTATAACAAAAATTATCCCGCTTTGACTATAAAGTTTATTCATATATTCGTATTAGAAAAATTTTGTGAAACTCTTTAAAAGGTTGATTTAATTTTTATTAATATTTGAAATAATAAAATAGTTATCACCGTTATAGGAATTATCTGAGATGAATTTACACGAGCAATGTTTACTGCGTTATTTGACTTATCCTGATGAGCTTTCATATGCTACAGAAATTCTGAAGTTGAACAACAAAATTCTGGAACATAAATTTGTTGTGAAAAATATTCTTGCCAACGGGTCTTTGTTAAACTATACTGAAGGGGTAAGTGATACCAATTGCCTGTAAATGTCGATGTATAAGAATCGGTCTGCCAGGGAATAAAAAAAGGTTGGATTTATGATAAAAAAGTTTTTATATATTTTGTGGGTTTCTGTGCTTTCGATATTATTGGGTTTCAGCCTGCAGAACGGAAGCTTTGTGTCGTTTATAAATTCTATGGAAAATCATACTTTTGATATTCGGCAGAATATTCTTGCAAATTCTCAAAAACGTCAGCATAACAGAGACATCGTAATTGTTGCAATTGATGATGCAAGTTATGAATATATTTTGGGTAAATATGGTGAGTGGCCTTTGCGTCGTGATATTTATGCGAAATCTGTTGATTATATTCAGGCACAGAAGCCTAAAAGTATTGCGTTTGACATGATGTTTGTGAAATCTATGAAAAGTAGTGCAGATGCAGATTCAAAGCTTGTTGATGTGTTTAAAAAATATGATAATGTTTATGCTGCAATGAATCTCGATAATCAGCCTAAAGATTTAAGAATCCCGCCAGTGCTGCCGGAAAAGCTTGTGATGTTACCGTTTGATGTGGATAGCCATCCAATGGAATATTCAAATTGCAGGGTCATATTAGACGGGATATTAAACGCTACAAAAAATATCGGAATGATTAATGTTGCACGTTCTGATGATGGTGTTTTGAGAAGTATGCCATTGTATTTAAAATATCAAGATAAAATTTATCCACAATTAGGGTTTCTTGTCGGAAAAGATTATTTGCAAAAATATACTGATAAAAAGTTAGTGGATAATGTTCACCCGGATGATAATGCAAGTGTAATTCTTAACTGGTACGGGCCTGCCGGAACTTTTGATAATATTCCAATGTATAAATTGTTGAAAGCGATTGAAGGACAGGATAAACTGGATTACGATTTTAACGGTAAAGTTGTATATTTCGGTGCAACTGCGGCAAGTTTGTTCGATATAAAAACTGTTCCGGTTGATAAGGTTTATCCCGGTGTTGAGGTTCAGGCAACTTATGTAAATAATATTATTGATGGAAGTTTTATTAGAAAATGTCCTATAGTGGTAAATGTTTTAATCACTTTGATACTTGCAATTTTAACTATTATTATTGTTCGTGGGATTCCTTCAATGCCTGTAGCTTTTGGTATGTCTGTGACTGTTTATACGATTTATGTAATGATAGCGTATGAAATGATGAATCTTTATAATCGTTGGGTGGAAATTGTTTCTCCGCTTGCTTTTTCATTGTTTGCGTTTATTATTGCCGTGATTGTTAAATATCTTATTAAATCCCGGGATTTTGATGCTCAGTATAAACTTGCTACAACTGACGGCTTGACTGAGCTTTATAACCACAGATATTTTCAGGAACAAATGCAAAATCAGGTTTCGCACGCTAAACGTTATGAGGTTCCGTTATCTCTTATAATTGTTGATATTGACTATTTTAAAAAGTTTAATGATACATATGGTCACCAGTCAGGAGACGCTGTGTTAAGACAGGTTGCTTTTATATTAAAGAAAAATGTTCGTTCGACCGATATAGTATGTAGATACGGCGGAGAAGAAATGAGTATTATCCTGCCGAATACAAAATATGAGGAAGCCGTTTCAATTGCAAATAAACTTTGTTCGCTTGTTGCAGAGAAAAAATGTAAATTAAGTAATGGCAGAGAAAGCAATGTTACAATAAGTCTTGGAGTTTCGACTTTCGGCGCAGACGGCGAAACTCCTGCAACAATTATTGAATCCGCAGATAAAAGATTATATAACGCAAAAGAAAACGGAAGAAACCGGGTTAATTAAATAAAAGTATGAAAAATTTTATCGATAAACCTATAAATATAAAAGATTTGCCAAAAGATATTCCTGCAAATATGTGTTTGATTGAAAATAACGAAAAGCAGATTGGGCAAATTTGTGATTTTTTAGTTGGCGATAAACGTTTACTGCAGGTTTGCGGATTTAAAGGCAGCGGGAAATCCCAGATTGTTAATTTTATAACAGGGTTTTTGAATCCTGATTCAATTTTGGTTCATTATACCTGTTTGGAAACTACAATTCTTGATGATATGCTGTTGAGTTTTTTTGAAACTTTTAGAAATTACACTCTGCTTGGAAAAATTACTCCGCCAAAAATTAAGGTGGAAAACTTTACGCAGAAAATTAATTCTTATTTTAATACAATAAATCAGCCGGTTTTGATTGTTTTAGATTCATTTGACGCTATTGTAAAAGAAAATAAAACAGAAGTTTTGAATTTTGTAAAACATCTTATAAAATTCCGAAATGTTAAAGTTGTTTTGATTTCTAAAACCTTTTCAACGGATGATTTTTCTGATGTTGATTACGATAAGGTTACGCTTTTAGCTTTTTCGCAAAAGATTTTTGAAAAATTTTTGAAGGATAACGGAATTAAACAAATTGGAGTTTTGTCAAATGAATTGTATAAGCTTTCAAAAGGATATTACAATTATTTGCAACTTTCTGTTAATATCATTAATTTAAGGCAGTACTCTTTAGTAAACTTTTTGGAACTTTATTCAAAAAGTTATATGTCATTCCCGGAATTTATTATAAGAGAAGCACTGTCGCTTGTTGATCCTGTAAGTGCGCATTTATTTAGATTGCTGACGGTTATGAGGATTCCGATTCATGTAAACCTGTTAAAGTCTTTGCATTTATATGATGAAAGCAGAGTGATGTTTTTTGTTCAGAATTCAATACTGTCAGTAGATGGAGAGTGTTTGTATTTGAAAGATACATTCCGGGAAGTTCTGGAAAATCAGATTCCTGAAAACGTTATGATAAAGCTTCATAGTGCTTGTATTGATTTGTATAATACGCAGCTACCGCTAAAGCCGCTTGAAAGAGATTTGATGCTTTCACGTCAGACTATGCGCAATGAAATTGAATATCACAGTATGTTTATTCCGAAAAAGCCTGTTCTAAACTCAAAAGTTGTTCAGCCAATGCTTGTTGAGAAGTCTGTTCTTTCTGAACCGATAAAAACAGAAGAAAAACCGGTAGAAACAGAAATTTCAAAAGAAGAAAAAATTGATAAAATCAGCTTTATTATTGAAGATGAAGCTGTATTAGATAATATTGCGGATTCTATTAAAGATTTTATTGTTACAACCGCACAGGATTCCAAGCTGGAAAAAGACAGTTTGGGGATGAATCTGGCTCAGATTATAAATGCTGCGAAAAAAGAAGAACAGAATTATAATTACAAACGTGTTATAATGCTTTATCAAAGCGCGTTAGGAAAAACTGACGATGATGATTTTTATACATTCTTGCCGTTAATTTATACAAAACTTGCAAAGGCTTATCAAAATCTTTCTGACTGGTATGAGGCATTAGAATACTATACTCAGGCGCAGGATTTTTATTTTAATACCTCTAATAAAGATAAATTTTATGAAATTAAGCTTGAGATAGCAAATGTTTATTATGCAATGTATAAGCACGAAAACGCGAAATACATATTATCAGAACTTGAAAAAGCTCAAGATATGCCAAAAGAACTTTTGATAAAAGTTAATCTTGCAGTTGCAAAAATTTGTGATGATGTAAAACTTGAGTACGGATACTACAAAAAGTCATTGCCGCTTGTGGAACTAACAACAGATAAAGCTGTTGTTTCTGAGCTTTACTATAAGTATGCTGTTGCAAGTGATGAAAAAGATGACCCGCGCACAGCTGCAGAGTTCTATAAAAAATGTATAGATATTGATTCAAATCCAAAGCATAATACATATTTATCGATGGCATTATCTAACCTTGCCGAGCTTTATGATGAAGCAGGTTCGACTAAACTTGCGGTAAAATATTATAACGAAAGTATTAAAGTTGATACCATTATGAAAAATTATAATGGCTTGTATTATTCAGCCATTCATCTTGCTGAAATTTACGCATCAGGCAATGATGAAAAATCCTTAGAATATATGAATAAAGCACTAGAGTATGCGAAATTGCTTAAAGAACCGTTTTATATTGCGGGAGCTTCTTTAGAAATCGGTGATTTTTATTATCTGCGCAGAAATTTTGAACAAGCTTACAGGTATTTTGTCGGAGCATATACGGTTGCAAAAAATTCATTTACAAGCGATAATTTGTTTAAAATAACTTCCCGTATAGAAGATGTTAAAAAACGGGTTAAAGAAGAAGATTTTGTGAAATTTCAGGAAAAATATGGAAAATAAAGATTTTTATAAACACTATATGGAACTGTTTTTAGAAGAAAATTCTAAGGTGAATTTGATTTCAAAAAACGATGAGAAATTTTTGTGGGAAAAACACGTTTTTGATTCAATTTCAATAAGTGCATTTTTTGAAAAATACGGTAAGGGTAAAACCCTTCTTGACATTGGAACAGGCGGAGGGTTTCCGGCATTGCCTGTAGCGCTTACATATCCTGAAATCCAAGTGACAGCAGTTGATAGTATTGCTAAAAAGATTAGAGCTGTTCAGGCAATCAGTGACAACCTTGGACTGAAAAATCTTAATGCAGTTTGTACAAGAGTTGAAAATCTTAACGGGAAATTTGATATAGTAACATCCCGCGCGGTTTCTTCTTTAAAAAATATATGTGAATACGCTTTGCCAAAACTTAAAAAAGGCGGTTATTTTGTTGCGTATAAATCACGAAAAACTCCTGAAGAAATCGAAGAAGCTAAAACTATTTTGAAAAAATATAAAGCAGAAATTGTAGAAATTATAGAGTATGACTTACCGCTTGATGAAAAATTAACACGAAACTTAATAATTATAAAGTTATAACCTTGCAATTGACAGGTTTTCTTTATAAAATTAATAAAAAGTTTAAGGGGTAAGTGTTTTGACAATAATTAATGATGTTTTTACGGTTCATACCAAGGGGAATACTGATATAATAGATATTACCCCGCAGATTAGAAATGTGGTTTATAACCATCAACTACAAAATGCAGTTGTATTTGTATATGCTCAAGGCAGTACGGTATCAATTACAAATATTGAGTTTGAGCCCGGTCTGCTGGTTGATTTACCGGAAGCTTTAGAAAGAATTGCACCGGTGAACTCAAATTATCACCATGATGAAATGTGGCATGACGGAAACGGTTATGCACATGTTAGAGCATCAATTGTCGGAAATTCTACTCATGTGCCATTAATTGATGGAGTTTTACAGCTTGGTCAATGGCAGCAGATTGTATTGGTTGATTTTGATAATAAAGCTCGTGCAAGACAGGTTAATATTCAAATAATTTACTAAGATTGACAAATTTATAATATATATACTATGATAATCAATAATAAATTAAGGAGGAATAGCATGAAAGTTAATTATAAATTAGAAAAACGGGGGGGGGTAACTGTTTAAAGGTTGATTCTAAAGGGTTTCAGCTATCGCCTCAAAAACATAATTATATTAATGGTTTCACGTTAGCCGAAGTATTAATTACTCTGGGTATAATTGGTGTTGTTGCAGCACTTACAATTCCGGGATTAATGACAGCGTATCAAAAGCATGTTGTGGAAACTAAACTTGAGAAAGCTGTATCATCTTTAAATCAGGTTATTAGACTTTCTGAAGATGAAAATGGTCAAATGGAAAATTGGGATAAAACTCTTCAGCACAAGGAATTTATTAACCGTTATTTCAGGCCTTATATGAAGATTATGCAGCTTTGTAATCCGATAACAGATTGTGGATATAAAACGCGTAATAGTTCGACTTGGAAAAATATGAATGGTAGTTATGGTGCTTATTCATCAGCTAACCATAGAGGGCGAACACCTATACTTGCTATGGATGGAATTGTTTATACTTTTAACTTTCTCAATGATGGCGGCGAAAGTGAATTTGATAATGATAAAACAATAATTATTGATATAAACAGTTATCAAGGTCCAAATCAATTTGGAAAAGATGTATTTTTCTTATATCGTATCGAGGAATCTGATTCTATAGTTCCTTATGGTTTAGATAAAACAAAAGAAGAAATCAGAAAAGATTGTTCAAAAACCGGTACAGGAATGTATTGTGCAACTTTAATCAGAGAAAACGGATGGAAAATACCAAACGGATATCCGTTTAAGTAACTTATATTACTCAGAGCCTGAATGCGAATATGTTGCAGCTTTTCGCTTTTCAGAACATTTGAGATGACTTGGAAACAATCGGGAGAATAAATTTACCCCTACGCCCCTTGGAAGTTGTTGGTAATTTCGTGGATGTATTCAAGCATTTGGGCAAAGTATTTTAAATCAGAGTTACCGTTGATTACTAAGTCTGCTTCTTTTCTGAACGGTTTAACATATTTTTCGCCTGCATCTGCAATATAGCTCCAGTGTTTTAATGCGTTTTCTTCACTTTGGTTTCTTTCTTCAACTGCACGGTTCATAAAACGGCTTTTTCTCAATTCGTTTTCTGTTTCCACGTAGATTTTTATGTCAAACACATCTTTAACTGCATCATACATCGTTGCTATACCTTCAACAACAATAATTTTTTGTGATGGAACATCAATTGCTTTTGGCATAGAAATTCCTGTTCCGTTAGGAAGGTACATTGGCGCTTTAATATCAAGTCCGTCAGAAAGGTCTTCAAGGTCTGAACGAAGAGTTTCAAGTTGGAAACTTGTCGGCGCATCTACGTCATATCCGTTATCTCTAAGATTATCAAAAGTTCCATATTTGTTAATTAATGCAGAAATATCATTAAAATAATTGTCTGTACTCAAAATTGTTACCGGCATGGAAAGCTGTTCGATTACGTTTTTAATTTCGTGGCATATTGTTGATTTACCTGATGCAGACTCCCCTGTAACACCTATTAAAAGACGTTTGGAAGGTTTATTTATTAAACGTTTTGAAAATTTGTTTACAAAATCGGGGTTGATGTTGTTTATTATAGGATTTTGTTGTTTTTTGTCGTACAGAAATATCTGTTTAAACTTTGTTTGAAGGTAAAATGCTAACAATTCTCTGCCTGACTTGGAATTAAAATCCGGCTTGTAGATTTTATCGTTAGAATTTAATTCTTTTCCAATTACTAGCTGCATGTTCTTTTCCATAATTTTGAGTATGCACAATATAATACATGAGAAAAAACTTTTTTGCTAGTAGTTTTAGAAATTATTAATTTTTATAACCTTAGTGTATTATATAAAAAATATTCTTGTTGTATAATGATTGGGTAAGAAGAAATTAACAGACATTTTTATAAAAGAGGGGGCAATATGGAAACATTAACTGCTGCAAATGGTGTAATAACTAAAGTTATCGGTCCGGTAATTGATGTTGAGTTTCAGCCGGGTAATCTTCCTGAAATTTATACAGCACTGAATATTTTACAAGATGACGGTACCACTGTTGTGGCAGAGGTTCAACAGATGCTTGGGTCAAATAAGGTCAGAACAGTTGCTATGTCTTCAACAGATGGTTTAAGACGCGGTATGAAAGTTGTAAATACAAATGAACCGATTAAAATTCCTGTAGGGAAGGCAATTTTGGGCAGAATTTTAAACGTAATTGGCGAGCCTGTTGATAATGAAGGTAAAATTGAAACCGATACATATTTGCCTATTCACAGAGAGTCTCCAAAACTTGTAGAGCAAAACACTGATATTGAAATCCTTGAAACAGGAATTAAGGCGATTGACCTTTTACAGCCGTATCAAAAAGGTGGTAAGATTGGCTTGTTTGGCGGTGCAGGTGTTGGTAAGACTGTTTTAATTCAGGAATTAATCCATAATATCGCTATGGCTCATAATGGAGTTTCAGTATTTGGCGGTGTTGGGGAAAGAACACGTGAAGGAAACGATCTTTGGAATGAGTTCAAAGAAAGCGGTGTTTTAGATAAAGTAGGTTTGATTTACGGTCAGATGAACGAACCGCCTGGAGCCAGAATGAGGGTTGGTTTATCGGCATTGACTGCTGCTGAATATTTTAGAGACTATTCAAAACAAGATGTATTGTTATTTATTGATAATATTTTCAGATTTACTCAAGCAGGTTCAGAAGTATCAGCGTTATTAGGGCGTGTACCTTCTGCAGTTGGTTATCAGCCGACACTTGCAACTGAAATGGGTGAATTGCAGGAAAGAATTACATCAACTAAGGATGGTTCAATTACATCAGTTCAAGCAATTTATGTGCCTGCCGATGACCTTACTGATCCGGCACCTGCTACAACGTTCTCTCACCTTGATGCATCTACGGTATTATCAAGAAATATTGCATCTTTGGGTATTTATCCGGCTGTAGATCCGCTTGAATCAAATTCAAGAGCGTTAGACCCTCATATTATTGGTGAAGAACATTATAATGTAACAAGAAAAGTTCTTGAAATTCTTCAAAAATATAAAGAGTTACAGGATATTATTGCAATTTTGGGTATGGATGAATTATCTGAAGAAGATAAAGAAACAGTTAACCGCGCAAGAAAAATTCAGAAATTCTTATCGCAGCCGTTCTTTGTAGCTGAACAATTCTCAGGCATCAAAGGTAAATACGTTAAAATTGAAGACACAATTCGAGGATTTAAAGAAATTATCGAAGGTAAACATGATGAACTTCCAGAACAAGCTTTCTATATGGTAGGAACAATTGAAGAAGCCGTAGAAAAAGCAAAAAGTATGCAGGATGAATAGGGCGATATGTAAATTCCTATTCTAATACTGAATAAAGGTTTATAATTTATGAAATTAAAAATTATTACACAAGAAAAAGTTGTTTTTGAACATGAAGTAGATTCTGTTTATACAAAAGGTATTGACGGAGAGTTCGGTTTGTTAAAAGGTCACATCCCTGTGATGACAGCACTTGATATCGGAGTAACCCGTGCTTATATCGGAGATGAAATTAAAAAATTTACAACGATGGGCGGTATTTTACAGTTCAAGGATGAGGAGTGTCTAATATTAACAACACTTGCAGAACCGGGAGAGGAAATAGATGAAGCACGTGCTCGTGAAGCTTTAGAACGTGCGCGTAAAAACCTTCGAAATGCTGAAGCAAGAATGGATGCAAAACGTGCAGAGGCTGCAATTGCAAGAGCAGAAGCTCGCTTGAAAGCTCGATTGAGCGGCGAAAGTAATTTAAAAATGTAAAGCTTGTGAAAATTAATTTCAACGATAATTTTATAATATATTCGTTGAAGTCAACTTTGCTTTCTGTGTTATAATCAGTGTATGGATTTAAGAGAAATTTATTCATATAATAGCGGTGTTGGCGCAAAATTACCGAGGATTTCCTTTGAAGCTGTTGTGCCTGAAAATGGTGATGCATCAGAACTTTTTGAAAAATTGAGAGCTTTAAAAAAATATAATCCGGTTTTAATTTCTCTGTCTGTCGGTAATAATAATCAAATGCAAGGGCTTTTAATTGAGTTTTTGCAAATGGTTCAGGATTTAGAATTTAATGTTTTACCAAATATTTCAACATCTAATTTGTCTAAAGAGCTTGTAGAACATTATATTACAAGGATTGAAAATCTCGGGATCGAAAATATTTTGGTAACAGAAGGTTTGCCTTCCGTTGATTTTAAAGATACTTGCGCGCTAGTTGATTTTATTCATCAAAAATCTACGCTGTCAATCGGAATCAGAGAAAATATTGAAAATATATCTGCACTTGGAAATCTTAAAAATAAAATAAATGCTGGTGCTTCAGTTATTTTTACCGAAAATTTTTCAGATAATAAAAAGTTTTTTTCATATGTTGATTTAATAAGAAAAATAGGGGTAAATGTTCCTGTAATACCAACTACTGAAGCAAATCAGGTTAAGTGCTGTGAATTACTTGAAACCGGTTTTTACGGGCTTCATTTTAATAATATTGATGAAAATTTGGATTTTATAAATGAAATTGTGAAAGGAGTTAGTTATGGAAAATTTAAATAAACATATTGAGCATACTTTATTAAAACAAGATGCCAAAAAAGAAGATTTGATTAAACTTTTTGAAGAAGCTAAAGAACATGATTTTTTTGGAGTGTGTATAAATCCTTGCTATGTAAGTCTTGCAAAAGAAAATATTAAAGGTTCTGATGTGAAAATCGTTACGGTAATTGGATTTCCTCTTGGTGCAAATACTACAGAGACCAAGATTTTTGAAACAATTAATGCAGTGCGCGATGGTGCAGATGAAATCGATATGGTAATAAATGTTACCAAACTAAAAGATCGTGAAGATGATTTTATTGTTAACGAAATTCGTGGAATAAAAGCTGCTTGTCAGGGTAAGAATTTAAAAGTTATATTGGAAACAGATTTATTAACAAAAGAAGAAATAAAACTTGCCTGCGAATTATGTGTAAAAGCCGGTGCAGATTTTGTAAAAACATCAACAGGTTTTGTAAAAAATGGAGTTGGTGCAAAAGTTGAGGATGTTAAACTTATGAATGAAACTGTATCTTCATCTGGTCTTCAGGTTAAAGCCTCAGGCGGAATTCGCGATAAAGAAACAGCAATTGCAATGCTTGATGCCGGAGCTGAACGTCTGGGCACAAGTTCAGGTGTCAAAATAGTCGAATAGAAAATTTATAAAATTTCATTATTATCCATGCTATAATGTAGTCACTCGGAAAGGAACTATCTCAAATGGGTGATGAAGATAAGCAGTTCGACGCCACCCCCAGGAAGCTGGAACAGGCTAGAAAAGAAGGACAGGTTGTTAAGTCAAAAGACTTTTCAACTGCTGTTTCGCTGCTTATTTTGTTTTCTGTGATTTTTGGTTTAGCTCCTTTTATCTGGGATCAGATTGTACAGGTTTTTACGCTTTTGTACGAACAGATTCCAAATGCGCATGTTGAAAAAATAGGATATATGTATGTTCTTTTAGTTGCAACAAAAGGAGCAGTTTTAATTATAGGACCGATTCTTGCGATTGCATGGTTTGTAGCAATTATGGCTGATTTTATTCAGGTAGGACCGCTTGTTGCGACTGCTCCTTTAATGCCAAAACTTGATAAACTTAACCCTACAAAGTATTTTAAAAATATTATGTCAATCAAAACCCTTTTTGAATTATTCAAAAACATTGTAAAGGTTATAATCTTAGGTTATATTGGCTGGATGGTTTATAAAGATCATATTGAATCAATTTTGATGCTGGCTTCTGTCGATAATAATTTTGCTGTTATGATTGAATTCGGGAAATTGATTACGGAGTTTATTTTTAAAGCGTGTATTGCGTTTTTGGTTATCGCGGCGGCTGATTACGGGGTTACAAAATGGAAGTTTCTGAAAGACCAAAAGATGTCTTTTAAAGAGATTAAGGATGAATACAAAAACTCCGAAGGCGATCCGAATGTTAAAGCTCAGCTTCGTCAACGTCGTATGCAAATGCTTCAACAAGGTGCAATGGATGCTGTTCCGACAGCGGATTTTGTTGTTACAAATCCAACTCACGTTGCGTGTGCTCTTAAATATGTTGCAGAAGAAATGGATTCTCCGATGCTCATTGCAAAAGGGACAGAGCTTATTGCAAAAAAAATTATTGATATTGCAAAAGAACATAACGTACCTGTAATCGAAAACCCGCCAGTAGCAAGAGCATTGTTTAAAATGGTTGATATTAACCAGTCAATTCCGCCGGAACTTTATAAAGCAGTTGCAGAAATTTTGATGTTCGTTTATAAAATGAAAAATCCTTCAAATAAACGACCGCGAAATTAATTTATTGTAGTATTATTGATGTGTAAAATTATGGCTAACGAAGATAAAACAAATTTACAACATTATATAGAAATCGTGCAAAAGGTTGCCCGTGTTGAGCATAGACGTATTCCGTCACATATGGTCGAGTATGAAGAACTGCTTTCAATCGGGATTATTGCTATTCAGGTGATGATTAAAAACAAAACACCTGAACAATTGGCAAAGTATAATTCAGCATATATTGCAACAGCTGTGCGTTGGGCGATTCGTAACGAATTAAGAATAAGATATAAATGGTATTCATTAAAACATAAAAAAGAAGATGAATATGATGATGAAGAAGCAGTAGAAGGTATGGATATGAAGCAGGCTAAAGTTCGTGAAGCTATTTACGAAACGATTCTGTCTATAGATGGTTTAGCCGCTGCAGCAAGTGATAATGATTCACCGTTTGACTTTGTAAAAGATCCTCACGCTATGCCTGATGAAAATGCAGAAATTACCGAGATGGGTAAAATGATAAGGGCTGCGATTTCGAAACTTCCTGCAAAAGAAAGAACAGTTGTTGAATACCGTTTCTACCGTAATATGCAGGTTAAAGATATTGCAACACAAATTGGTTTATCTCCGTCACGAGTTACGCGTATTGTGCAATCTTCGTTAAACACAGTCCGAGAATACCTTAACGCGCACGAACAATACGGTTATTAATCGACTTTTACAATTCTGCCGTCTGATTTAATTTCTATTGGTTCTTTGGCATGTTTAATGTATTCTCCGACAATTATGTCTTTGTCAAAATCAAATTTTTTCAAGGCGGTTTCCAGTCTGTGCGGTAAATTTACTCCGCCGCCATCAGTGTTTCCAATACAAAAATCGTCTGATGCTATTGTATACATTTTTTCTTTGCTTGGGTTATTAATATCAATTGGTGTTTCTTTGCCTTGCTTGTCAACAAATGACATTGATAAAACATCTCCAACTTTGTTAAATGTGTATTTTAATCCTGAAACCTGAACAATACCAGGTCTATGAGAATTTGAACTCATAGAAGCTTTGGCTCTGTTTTTGATGCCGTTAACAATTTCTTCTTCTGTTGCTTGAATTACTACAACTTTATTTGCAAATGGCGAAATTATTGCTAAATCTCTTGTATCAATTCTGCCTTCTTCAAATTGACCTCTTATGTTTGCTGAGTTCATAATTGCAATGTCAGTATTTAGTTCGCTTCGTAAAGCATCCACTATAAAGTCACAATGCGGGTTTTCATGTCCCAAAGCGTCTTCAGGATATTTTTCTACATACTTAAGGGTTCCTACTTTTTCAGGTTTGCCTAAAATGTTTTCAAAAGCATCTCTTGCAACAAGATTTCGGTTGTATTGATCTGTTGTACCAATATTATTTTGAACTTTTGTTATTACTCCGTTTTTATCAAATTCTACATTTAATACACCGAAGTTTTTACCATCACGTCCGGCTTGAGTAATAATAATAGGTTCACCTGTTGATGAATAGAATAAATTTTTATTTTCTTCAATTCCCTCAAGTAAGGTATGAGTATGTGCGCCAAGAATTACGTCAATACCTTTTACATTTTTTGCAAGTTGTACATCTTGACGATATCCTGAATGAGAAAGGACAATAATTTTATTTATGCCCTGAGCTTGCAATTTATCAACTTCTTTTTGTACTTCAGGTATTGATTTTTTAAAGTCTTGCTCTATATTTAAATCCTTTAAATGGTCTTGAAGTTTTACGTGTATATGTAAATCCGGCGGAACAAGTCCTATAATACCGTATTTGTGTCCGTTTATTTCTTGAACATATGATTTTTCAATGTAATTATGTATTGGATTATCTTTAGTAGGGTTTAAGTTTAATCCAAGTAATTTATATTTTTTATCATTAATTAATTCGACAAAATCTTTTGTAGGCAAGTCACATTCGTGATTTCCCATTGTTAATGCTAAAAAGCCTGCCATATTTAAAAAAGTATCTGCAACTTTTACGTGTTTTTCATCTTCTCCAAGCATAATATCGCCTGAAGCAAATTTCATTTTGTCTGTATCTTTTTTAACAGAATTATCAAATTGATTTACTGCATTAAAAAGTCTTTCCATTCTTATATTTTGACCGTGTAAATCATTTATATAAAAAATACTTGCTTTTACGGTTGATGCAGGATCGCTAAATGTTGGTGTCGGTGTTGCTGTTTTGGTATAAACAGGAACGGTTTCTGTGGGATAAATATTTGTTGTATATTGTGGAACTTGCTGTTGTTGGACGCTCGATACTGCCGGAGTTTGAGATTGTGCTTGAACAGGTTTTGAGACCGGTTTGTTTATCATTGCGGATTGATTAATATTTGGTGAGTTTAACATATATTCTACCTTTTACACTTCACTATGATAAAAACTTCTGAAAATATTTTTTGCCCTATAATCTTAAATTATTAAGAAAATTTAATATTATGCTGCATTTTTCATTTGCTTATAAACATCAATACCTTCGATCCAGTTTGGAACGATGTTTAAGTCATTTTCTACAATATGTTGGGGCAATGCTGCATGATGAATTTTTGGCAACAGATAGTCTTCAGAGTATTCAATTGCACGCGGAATATTATCGTCTGTATCGTTACAGATGAATGTTACTTTGCCGCGGCTGTCTGTTTTATAATCTACGATGGTTATTTCATGACCGTTTACAATAATATTGTTGCTATCTGTTTGAGTGTAGCCGATTATTACTGTTTCGCCTTCATTTAGGGCATCTATCAAATGGCGTTTCATTGTGCCTAAATCCGTTTCATAACCAATTAAGCGGGCATTTTCGTCTACTGTTTGATAAGTTACTGATAAAATATTTTTATCAAATACAACAGATTCGGTGAATGTTTTTTCAAATTCGATTAAGCCTTTATCGTTTTGGTTAAATTTTCCTGCACGTTTGTCGGTTAATGTATTATAAGATTGTTGTGAACCTACCTGCATAAATGTTGATTGCATCAAAACATCAAGCGGAGTTCTTTCGTACGGATCTTTATTTGTTGTTTGAATTTGTGCTCTTAAAATTGCATTTTTATCCGGTGCAAATTTTAAAACTGCAGAGTCAAAATCTTTGGATTCGTAAGGAACTTCAAATGCATTCAAAAGCCATATTGCATTTAAGGTTTCATCTGCAAGGTTTTTAAGCCCGATTTTTTTATCAACAGAAAGTTTTGGAGAACTTAATTCTTGTGCAAATCTTGCAAATTCGGCAGGCATTTGTTTTGCCAGTTTAAATTCTGTACTTGCCGCAACACAAGTTCCTGAATGGGTTACGTTGATATCGTGGGTTGCCTGTTGGATTTCAAATAAATTAGTTTTTCCTTCGGTATTTGCTTTTACAACATTATCGCGGTATTCAGCAGGAATATCACCAAATTGTTGGGTAATCAAGTATGGATAAGCAATTGTTGCAATTGTATCTTTAAGCATTGTTGAAGCATTTAAGCCTTCTGCTCTCGGTTCTGTAACTATTTTATATAAGTTATCCAGAACAGTGCTGTTATCATTTGAGTTAGAATTTAATAAAACTCCTGTTTTTAATAAGTTTTCAGTAACTTTTCTTCCAGTTTTATCAAGATGAGAAAGAATTGTTGTATATTTTTCTTTTTCTTCTTTACCTGAAAGTGTGGTTCTTAATTCAATATTACCGGTTTGCGGAGTGAGTAATACCCCAGAAGCCGTAAATGACGGTTTAAATACAGGTGTATTAACCATTTTAGGCTTTACGGAATTTGTAACACTGTTGATTGTGTTATAATTATATTGTCGGGTATAAGAATTAATTTTTTCTACCATGATAACTCCACATATATAATAAAAAACAAATTTATAAAAATTTGCCAAAAATGTAAATAAATATTAAAGAAGGGTAACATTGAAAAACTCAAAAGTCAAATCATTAACCAAAGAACAGTTAATTATTTCAATTGACAGACTTACAAGATTTAAGAATACGGAAGCTAAGTATTTAAGAGTTTTTCGCGAAATTTTAACAGGTAATCTTATTTATCCGAAATATAAAAAATCCGATTTGGAAGAAATGGATTATAAAACATTAAAAGAGTTGGCAGAATTTGTTATAAATTATTCGTTAGAAGCTTTAGGATGTGTTATTGAGGATGATTTTCTTATTAACCAAAGGCTTTTGGATTATGAAAAGTCTGTTTTTTGTTTTAACGGACAGGTAGAAGAATTATTGAAAAATAGGATTAATTATAAAGCATTTTTGCAGTTTGTTGATGAGAATTCGACGAAAAACCTGCGCTGGTTAAAAGCATTGTCGGAAGTTTCGGATATTGAACAAAAGCGTAAGCAGGATTCTTTGCGATTCCCTGTACGAAAAGTTGTAATAGCAGAAGGTGCAACAGAAGAAACTTTACTTCCTGAATTTGCGAAACGCTGCGGTTATGACTTTGATAAAGAAGGTGTTTATATTCTGTCTGCAGGTGGCAAAAATCAGGTTGTAAAACTGTATTATAAACTTGTAGAAACTTTAAAGCTTCCGATATTTGTACTTTTGGATAAGGATGCGGAAGAAAATCTTGAAGAAATTAAACCGAAATTACGTTCAATTGATAAGATTCACCTTCTTGAGTGTGGAGAATTTGAGGACTTGCTTCCGCTTGAGCTTGTAAAAAGAACGCTTGATGATGAATTAAGTAATATATCAATAATTGAACAGGAGATGTTTAATGCAGAAATTTCCCGCGTAAAAATATTGGAAGAAGTTTTTAAAAATCGTGGAATGCATGAATTTAAAAAAGTTGAATTTGCTAAAATGGTAAAAAGAAATATAAAATCGCAAGAGGATATAACATCTGAAATTATTGAAATTATTGATGAAATCAGAAATAGCGAAAGTCGGGTAATGGATTTTTAAAAATTTTAAAAAAAAGTAGTTGACATTTAAATTTGTTCAAGTTAAAATAACATTCGTAAGCCTAAATGGCACTAGCCCCCATCGTCTAGAGGCCTAGGACAACACCCTTTCACGGTGTAGACAGCGATTCGAATTCGCTTGGGGGTACCATAAAAATAAAAGCACCTGCGGGTGCTTTTTTTATATATGCTCACAAATAACAACGTTATGAATTTTGTCACAGAACTTGTTACATTACTATAATAAAGTAATTTTAATTAACCCCTTTTTCTCTCTTTGTTGAGCGTATTTTACAAAGTTTCGGGAGTTACCAACACCGGGTGCATATGCGATTAAGTAGTCGCTATGCTGTATCATGTAACGATTGGCTTGAACAATTGCATAATGCTTTGGTACTGTTTCCAAGCTCTCGGGGTAAAAAGTTCCGTCAAAGTTCTTCGGGGTTTCTATTTTTTTGTCCAATGCGTATGGCGCAAGTAAATATAATTCAATATTAGTATGTTGGTTCTTTTTTTCTTGCAGGACTTCTTGTACTAAATTATCAAACGCGCCATAATGCCCAACTGTAAAAGTAGTAACACCGTACTCTGTGATATGTTTTTCAATGATTTCTGTCAGTTGTTGTTTAATGCTATTTGGGGTATGTCTACTACCTATAAAGAAACACGCTTTGTTAATCATAATAACTAAATATAACACAAACATGTCTATTTAATTAGTTTAAATTTATTATAAAATAAGTAACAATAATAGTTATGAGTTATAAAAAACTAATAACTAATGGGGTTAAGCGTTTACGGAAAAAATACAAACTCACTCAAGAACAGTTTGCAGAGAAAATAAGTATGAGCGTTCAGGGGTATCGCAATATTGAACATAGTAGATATCTGCCAACTGCTGAAACTGTAGATAAAATTTGTGAAGTGTTTAATATCCAACCTGTAGAACTTCTATTGCCTGAACCACAAGAAGATTCAGATAGATTACGAAAGCTAATTGACACTAAGCTTTGTAATTGTGATTTAGACAAGCTAATTAAAATAAACAACTTTATAGATTTAATATAGTAATAAATATAGTATAAACATGTCTACTTAATTAGTTTTAATTTATCTTAAGATAAGTGACAATCATACCTATGAGTTACAAAGAAATAATAACAAATGGAATTAGGCGCTTGAGGACAGAAAATAGACTTACTCAAGAACAATTTGCAGAAAAAATTAGTATGAGTGTACAAGGTTACAGAAATATTGAGCATAATCGATATTTACCAACTGCAGAAACAATAGATAAAATCTGTGAAGTATTTAATATCCAGCCTGTTGAATTGTTGTTGCCTGAACCGCAGGCAAATTTGGACAAAGTAAGAGAACTAATTAATAATAAATTATGTAACTGTAACCTAGATAAGCTTATTAGAATTAACAATATGATAGACTTAATGTAAAAAACACCCAGGAGGGTGTTTTTTTAGTGCCATTTTTTCTTTAAGCTCAATGCTTTTGGAATAATGTTTTCTTTGGTTCGAACCTTGTAATATGTTTGTTTCTTAGGATTAATTATACAAAAACCATTATTACATTTTTTGTATAGCCAAGTATTTATACACACTTCATTTTTACACTTTGGCTCAAGTTCAAGACGTACGATGTGCGAGTATTCATCAGAAAGAGTTTTTATATCCGGGCGAAGAACAAATTTGTCTTCAAGTGTATCTTTATTTTTGTTAAATTGTGTTTGGATGAAACTTAATGCTTTTAGTGTTCTTTCATTTGATGGTCTTAACCAATATATGATAAATTTATCAGATGTAAGTATATCAGAGTTGTTATCTGAGCTGTCTGTTTGAATTATTACATCCCGTGGAATTGATAATTCTGTTGTACTTAAAAACTTATGATAACTAATACCTAAATCAATATCTTTTTGTAATTCTAAAGATTTTATTTTTGAAATAATTATAGGAGAAACCGCTAAAAGACATATTAAACCTATTATAAAACCTGCTTTAACCCAGGCTTTTTGAGCGTGATGAAAATCTTCTTCGTCTTTATATTCAATTTCTTCCCATGCCCATTGGTTTCCTTTTGTACCTGCCCAGATGCTTGCAATAATAGATATTAAAAATCCGTAAGGGATAAATAGTAAAATCGGAATAATTAATAAGGACCATCTTTTATATTTAATACCCCATATCCAGTTAAATAAAAATGCACCCCAGTTGAATTGACGCGAAATAGTATATGGTGCAGGTTCGCCCATTCCGGAATTGTTTTCACGTTTGTGAATCGTAACTTTTTTGGTTTCTTTTCGTTCTACTTTTATTTTGTCTTTGCTTGTTTGGTTTACAAATTCTTCAAGGGTAATTTCTTTCTTAGGTTTATTGTTTTCATCATCTCTCATAATATTTTCCTTTTTTCAAAACTTGTGCCAGATTTATTATAATAAATATTTTTTCAGATGTCAGAATTTGTTACATTTGTGCGGCAGTTGATTTTTTTTTAGGCTTGTGGTAATTTATTTTTCGTAGGAATAAAGGAATAATAATAATGATTATGGTTATCCGACGCAGCAAACGTATTATGAAAGGCTTGTTTTAAACAAAACGAGAACATTTGCGTGTCGGTAAATAAAGTTTAGAACAAGACCTTGAAAATAATCAAGGTCTTGTTTTTTTAATAAATGTTAAAAATGATTGTAAAAAAGGCAATTAATAATATTGATAGAACTTAAAAGAAAAGTGAAGGTTAAAGTTATGAAAAAACATAATATTCGAAAAAACTCAACAGTTAAAGCGAATGCTCCAATCGTGAAATTAATGAATTTAATTTGGGGCTTGTAATACTACAAGTTGAGGGGGTAAATGTATTTTAAAATATATTTACCTATAGGATAAGTAAAATGATAACAAAATTAACAGCAAGTACAATTTACTCTACATTAGGTAATAATAGTTCAAAAGTTCCATTAGCAATAAAAGATATTGCTAACAGCTGCGGTTTAACAGCGGCTTCATATATGTCAGGGGACAAGGCAGAGGGAAAAGACAGATTTATTGATGAATTCGGCACACAGGCTATTTGGTTGTGGGGGATTCCTGCATATCAAAAGATTCTTGATTTTGCTATGTATAAACCTGCAAAAATTGACCCGATGGTTGATGTGAGAATTCTTAAAAATCCTGAAATATTTAAAGCAGCTAAGGAATTCGCACCAACAAAAGCTATTTTAAACAGTTTAGAACAAGTCGGAGCTCATCAAAAACTTACTAAAGGCTTGAATTTAACAAAGTTTGCGCTTTCTACAGGCTTAACAGCATTGTCATATCTTGGATTAACTAAATTCAGACATAATTATACTGAAAATCAAATTAGACAAGATATAGCAAATAAGCACAAACTTAATAAGGACAGTTTTGCAAAAATATCTTCACAACAAGTACCGTTTTCTTCTGCTTTTTCAAGCGTGCATAATGTAAATAGTAATCCGGCACAATTGTCATTTACCGGAGGAATGCAAGATTTTATATTTGATCCGGTGAAAAACCTTATGATAGTCGACGGTATTATCACAGGGGAAAGACTTTCACACGCTAAAAATCCTCAGGACTTTTTCGGATATGTCGTAAAAGAAGGCAGTTTCTGGGCTTTTATGTACTTAGCGGGACCATTAATTGCAAAGGCGTTAGAGAAAGCGGCAGACAAAAAAGGAAAATCAATTGATTTGGATGCAAGAGTTATCTTTAACGAAAAACTTAAAGAAGCATTTAAAGACGGTTCAATTAAAGCTCATTTAGATGAATTTAAAGCGGCAGATTTGTCAGATGCAGATGTTTACAAATTTGCGGTTAAACCTGAAAACAAAAATCTTGTGGTAGAATTTGCAAAACAATCAGATATTATTGAGCTTGTAAAAGATTCCAATAAAGTTGATACAAGAAGATACATTGATCTTGGTAATTTAAGAGGAGTTGGTCAGAAGCTTGAAAAACTTCTTGGTCAATATGAAAAATCAGGTGATACTTTGGATGAATTCTTTAAGTCAGTAAGAAGTCTTAAGAAAGGTGCAATCTTGAAAAACATCGGATCTTGTATTGGAGCACTTGGAATTTTAGCACCTGCGGTTATGCTTATATCAAGAAAATTTGGTACAGGTTCAGACTATCAGGTTAGAAAAGATATAGAAAAACAGTTTGAAAAAGGAAATTAAAACTAATTGACATAAAAGGCTTTTTAAGCTAAAATGACAATAGTTATCAATTTGGAAAAAGTATGAATTATTCTAAGCAAAGAGAAAAAATACTTGATGTTTTAACTAATAATCCGATTCATCCGACGGCAGATGAATTATTAGAATTCTTAAAATGTGAAAATTCTAATGTGGGATTAACTACTCTTTATCGGAATTTAAATCAAATGGCATCTGCCGGTATGATTAAAAAAATTGATGGATTGGAAGCTTCGGCGCATTTTGATCACAATACTTTTGAACATTATCATTTTATATGTAAAGAGTGCGGGAAAGTTTTTGATATACCATCAAGCGTAGCTCCTTCTGTTGTAAAAAATACCCGGGAGGCTACAGGTTTTGATATAATAAGTCATGATATAGTATTTCATGGTATATGCAGTGAATGTAAAAAGAGAAAGGAAAGTTAACTATGGAAAAATGGGTTTGTACAGTATGTGGTTATGTTTATGATCCGGCAGAAAATGATGGTGTAGCTTTTGAAGCTTTACCGGATGATTATACTTGTCCGCTTTGTTCAGTTGGTAAAGATCAATTTGAAAAAGAAGACTAATCTTAAATGTTCTGAAACACGCCCGATGGTTTATCCATCGGGCGTGTTTTCTTATAGTATAATGTGTTTATGGAAGCAGAAGAACTTATAAAGTATTTTAGATCTATTGGGCTTGAGGTATATACGACAACAAAAGCTCGCGGTCATCAGGGGTTTTATATGAAACGTCGGATTGATATTTCTAAAAATATCCCACAAGATAGAGTAATTCCGACTCTTCTGCATGAATTTGCGCATTATGTTCATTCTCGTATTGAGCCTTTTATTGAACGAAACAGCGGAACATTAGAAGTGCTTTTTAATACGGATAATATTGAAATTATTGAATCTGAACTTTTGGCTGTAACAAGTTTTGTTGATAATCAATCAAGATGTGAAAAGTTAAAATATCACAAAAAACTTATTAAAGAAAAAATTCTTGATTACGAGAAAATTATAAAAAATCGTTATCCGAAGTTTATGCGTTCCAAAAAATTCAAAGAATTTGATAAGTATATTAAGAATTCCAAGGCTAAATATCTTCTCAAACATGACAGGATAAAACTTGTATCCGGCTTGTTATTTAAAAAAGTGGAAGTTTTTACGATTGATAATATTGAAAAAGATTTTACAGATATGCCTTGTGAGTTTGCTGCATATATTCGTTTAAAATCCTGTCAAAAAAGGCAAAGCAGAATAAGTTCAAAAATTAATAGATTGCAGAAATATTATTCAAAGCCGACAGAATTATTTGCAAGATTTATAGAAGGGCTGTATTTAGACCCTGAAAGAGTTAAAATGGCAGCCCCTCAAACTTATGAAAGATTTATAAAACTTTTGGATTCCGGTTATTATCCGGAATTGCGTGAAGTTATAAATATGTATTAAAGTCCGGTTAATTTGTTAAATAATTTACGGATGTATGTTTTTTGCTGCGGACGCTCAGCGTATGCTCTTTCTTGTTCTGCTAATTCTTGTCCTACTTGCTGGTATACATAGCGCAGGATATCTTCATCGCGTTGCTCATTGTTATCATATTCTTCTCTGATTTTAATAAGTTCAGAATTATCAAGGAATTTTCCGCCGCAGTTGTAGCAGTCATCAATTTCAATTTCTTGAAGAATACTTGAATGATTTTTAACCATTTTTGAGCCGCAGTTCGGGCAGATTCTTGTTAGGTTTTCACTTGGTTTTGTGAAATTTTTACCTTCTAATTTTTGAAGAATTGTTGAAATATCTTCGTTTTTTTCGTCAAATTTATCAAATTCACGGTTATCGAAATATATTCCGCCGCAGCCCTGGGTGCAGATATCAAGATTTATTCCTTCAGATGGGATAAATACCTTTTCCATTTCTTTGCCGCAGGCAGGGCAGGTTAGTTGTTTTAATGTATCAGCCATAATTTCCTCGCTATAATTTTATTCACCTAATTTAGTATACAATAATGCTATTTATCACTCATCATACAGGTAAATTATTTTGGGTGAATTTTGTTAAATTTTTGTATTATTGAATATATTATTGTACAATATACATAAAGGTAGGAAAATGGCAGAGTATATTGTTAAAACAGAAGAGGCAGAAAGATTAATTGGTCAGGTGCTTGGTGCAGTTGATGAAAAAGACTATGAAGTAGCGCAAGTTTATGTGAAACAGGCTTATGAGATTTTTAAAGAAGAAAATTCTTATGAAGGAATCTCAATTTGTCTTAGTTTAATGGCATTTTTGGATTATTCTGAGGATAAAACAAAATATGAACAAACGGCTTCTTTAATGCACGATGGAATGTTTATGGCGCAGCGTTCCGGAAGTAAAACTGCAATTTTAATAAATGAACTTTCCTGGGGAAATATAAATTTCGCTGAATCTAATAAAGATGTAGCATTAATTCATTATAACAATGCTTTAAAACTTGCATCTGAGTATGATAAATATTTGCTTTCGGATAATATCAATACACGTATAAGGCAGCTTCAAAATAATATGGACTATTCGCTTCCTACAAAAAGCGATCCTCTTGTTTCTCTTGTGAAAATTAGCCGTTCGATTACTGCATTAACCGATATTGATGAACTTTTAAAGGTAATAGCAGAAGAAACAAAAAATGCGATTCAAGCAGACAGATGTACTGTTTTCCTATGGGATAAAGATACTGATGAATTGTGGTCAAAAGTAGCATTAGGATTAGATTCAAGTAAAGAAATTCGATTCCCGGCAGATAAAGGGCTTGCCGGTTATGTTGTAAAAAACGGAGAATACTTGAATATTGTAGATGCTTATCAGGATTCAAGATTTAACCCCGAAGTTGACCTTAAAACTGGTTATAAAACAAAAACGATTCTATGTATGCCGATTATGAACAATAATCGTGAAATTATCGGGGCTTTTCAAGTTTTAAATAAAATTGACGGTGTATTTACCAAAAATGATGAAGACTTGCTTATTGCAATCGGTGGCAGTGCAAGTATTGCTCTTGAAAATGCACAGCTATTTGATAAGCAGCTTCAAATGTATCACGAACAGAAACTTTTATTTGACAGTTTTATTGATACTTTAGCGATGTCTATTGATGCAAGGGATAAGATTACAGCCGGTCATTCAACACGTGTCAGAATGTATTCAACTTTGCTTGCTAAAGAAATCGGGATGGATTCTAAAGATGTTGCACTTTTGGAAAAAGCTGCAATCCTTCATGATATCGGAAAAATCGGTATCAGAGATTCTGTTTTACAAAAGGACGGCAAATTGACTGATGAAGAATATAAACATATTCAGGAACACGTAAGAATTACACATAATATTCTTAACCGTATTTATATGTCGCAGGATTTTAGAATTATTACCGAAATGGCTTGTTCGCATCACGAAAAATGGGATGGTTCAGGTTATTACAGGCACTTAAAAGGAGAAGAAATTACTCTTGGCGGAAGAATTCTTGCTGTAGCGGATGTATTTGATGCGATAACTTCTAAACGTCACTATCGTGATAAAATGCCGATTGTGAATGTTATTGATATTCTTCTAAAAGGTGCCGGTTCACACTTTGAAAAAACTCTTGTAGATATGTTTTTATCAATACCTGTAACTAAGATTATAAAAGTATTTTTGTCAGAATCTAATGGTAAAATTACTCCTCAAGATGAAAAACTTCTTGAAAAATATGGTTTATCTGCAATTCACAAGTTTGGCACCGCAGAATCCGTGTCAGATGATGAAATGAAAATTTTAGAATTGTTCAATGCATATTATACCGGTTCAATATTTGAAAAAGGAGAGGATAAATAATTATGAAAAAAATCATTGCAGTTTCAATTTTAATATCTTCTTTTTCGCTAAATTCAGCTTTGGCGTTTGATATGGGAATATTAAAACCGGTAAATCCGTTAGATAACAATCCTGCTACTTATCAAGAAGTTGTTAATCAGCCGTCTTTTGAACTCAAGCGCGGAACTTTAACACGAAATGCAATTAAAAATCAGTATACAATTGCGATGGATAAGTTTATGCAAAGTAATGTCCGCTCATCTTATCAGGATTTTAAAATTCTTATTGATAATGTTGTTCCAAATGATTATATATATATGCGTTTGACAAAAGAAATGGCGGCAATAGGATTCTTTTCACTGGCTGAACTTTCTATGTCAAAAATTCAGGATAATAAGATTTCAGCTCTTTTAGAAGAAGATGTGAAAAATTATTATTTTCCGAATTACCATCATACACATAAAGACCAGATGTATTTGGCTGAAATATTTTCCAATATTATGTATAATAATCAGAGCCGCGAAGCTACAGGAGAATTGCTAAAACAAAATTCTCTGCTTTCAGATTCTGATTATGCAAATTATCTTGCAGCTTTTGGAAGTATGAAAAACGGCGACATTAAACAGGCAGAAAAATCTATCGAATCTGCAATTTCTAAAAATCCTAAAAATTTGAATTATAAAAGATTAAAAGCAGAAATTTATTCATTATCTTCCAAACCGCAGGATGGGGTTAAATATCTAAATGCAATAAATAACAATGATATTAATACCATAATTTTTGATAAAGAATTACATTCTTCAGGTCAATATATTCTTTATAAGGCGGCAAAAAACGATTATTGGAAAAAATATCACCTTGCATATTATTACTATGATGAAAATGAATTGAATAAAGCTTTACGTGTTCTTCAAACATCAATCTCAGGTAAGAAAAATATTAATAAAGATGTATTTGCATTAACCGCAAAAGTTTACTTTGATATGAAAGAATTTGAAAAAGCTCAGGATTATGCTCTAAAAGCGTTAGATATTGATCAGGGGCATTCAGAAGCTTTGATTGTGATGGGAAATATTGCACTTCGAAATGAAGATTATAAAGCCGCAGAATCCTATTTTAAAAAAGCTGTTTCAGGAGATTCATCACATATTGCAGAAATTAAGCTGGCAGAAGTTTATTTGAAATCTAATAATATTAAAAAGGCTAAAGATATTTATTCAAAAGTTTTACGCGTAAGTTCTAAAGCCTATGAAGCATATTACCAGATGGCGCTTTTAGAAAAAGACCGCGAAGAAGCTTATTTGAAAAAAACGATTGCAATTAATCCGAATTTTAAAGATGGATGGATAGATTTGGCACGTATAGAGATAAATAAAGAGTCTTACGAGCAGGCTTTATCTTATCTTGGTGTTGCGAAGTATATTGACGAAAATGATTATAGGTATTATTATTATCTCGGACTTGTTTTGAAAAACAAAGGGCTTGTTGCAGAAGCTGATAAAAATTTTGAAAAAAGTTTGAATCTGAATCCTAATTACAGTTTGGCAAAAGAGGAATTAAAAATATGAAGAAAAATATTTTAATTGTAGAAGATCACGAGCTTACCCGATTCGGGTTAAAGACTACTTTTGAAGACGTTGATTTTGTTGATGTTATTTATGAAGCATCATCAGCAGAAGATGCATTGGAAATATTTAAAAATAACTCTATTGATATCGTGATTATGGATTTAGGTTTGCCTAATATGAACGGAATTGATGCAACTCAGGCAATTCATGAATTAAATAAAGATACAAAAATCATTATTTTAACTTCCCATAATGATGAAAAAGAAGTTTTAAACAGTTTAAAAGCCGGAGCGAATGCTTACTGTTCTAAAGAAATTAATTTACAAAGACTTGTTCAGGTCGTTCAGTCTGTTGCAGATGGGGCGGCGTGGTTTGACCCCAGTATTGCACATATTGTACTTCAAGCTACAGCAAACTCTGAAATCGGTAAAGAACCTAATCTTAACTATAAAGATTATGATTTAACTGCACGTGAAGCTCAGATATTAAAGCTTATGACAGAAGGACACAGCAATATGGAAATCGCGCAAAATCTTGTTATCAGTGTTAATACCACAAAAGCACACGTTGCAAGTATTTTGCAAAAACTTGAAGTAGATGACAGATTGCAAGCAGCACTAAAAGCTTTGAAATATAAAATTGTATAAGGAATTCGATATGTCTGATTTAACTAAGATATTATTAGTTGATGATAATCCAAAGTATATCGAAGATGTTCTTCCGTTTTACGGATATGAAGTAGTCTGTGCCTATAACGGAAAGCAGGCATTAGAAAAACTTGATTCCGGAGAATTGTTTGATCTTGTATTGCTTGATGTTATGATGCCTGAGATGAACGGTTGGGAAACCCTAAAAGCAATAAGAAAATCCCCTTCTTATAAAGATATCCCGGTGATTATGGTGACTGCTGTATCGGAAGATCAAAAAATGATTTCCGGACTGAAAATCGGCGCTGATGATTATATTGTCAAACCATTTATCCTTCCAAACCTTTTAGCCCGTATTGAAGCTGTTTTAAGACGAGCAAAACGTATTGAAAATAAACCTTTAATTTCTAATGTTACAAATAGTCAAAAAAATAAAGAGATATTCTTGACTGATAGGGAAAAAGATGTTTTATTATTAGTTACACAGGGCTTTAATAATCAGGAAATTGCTGATAAAATGTCTGTAACACCGTATACTGTAAAATCCCACATGAGCGGTATTTTTAAGAAATTGAATGTTAAAACCCGAACACAAGCTGTGCTTGTTGCTTTACAAATGAATTTAAATAAAGATTAATAAAAATATTTAAGGAGATATGAATGCTAGATTATACTAAAGAAGAATTATTGTCTTTAATTCAATGTACCCCGGAAAAATTTAATGAATGGAAAAAAGACAGAGATGATGTAGATTTAAGTGAAGTTGATTTTTCTAATATGATTATAAAAGAAGTTGATTTTGCAGATGTTGATTTAAATTCGAGTTCTTTTTCTGATTGTAATCTATCATTAGTAAGTTTTTATGGTGCCGATTTAACTGCTGTTGATTTTACAAGAGCTGTTGTTACCGAATGCGATTTTTCTGAAAGTATATTAACAGGTGCAGATTGCAGTTATGCTGAAATGACATATTGTAATTTTACAGACTGTGATATGGCAGGAACTGTTTTATCTGAAACAAATCTTACAAGTTCAGATTTATCTGCTGCAGAAAATTTAAATTCTGCACGCTATGACAGCGACACCATTTGGCCTGATGATGATATGCTTCCGGAAGGTTTTGATATGGCTTGTCGTGATGATTTATCTTCATTAAAAGATGATGAAGATGTTTCTATGGAGGATTATTAATAATGATTAAAGTTGCAGTATGCGGTGCATATGGAAAAATGGGGAAAGAAGTTTGTGAAGCTGTTGAAAATGATGCTTCAATGACTTTAGCTGCCAAAATAGATATTCAAGGAGATGCGTATAGAACAATTGAAGAAGCTAAAAAAGCTTGTGATATAGATGTTCTTGTTGATTTTACACAACCTAAATCAATTTATGAGAATGCGAAATTCTGCTTGAATAACGGAATAAATATCGTTATTGGAACAACAGGACTTAAGGATGAAGAAATTGAATTTTTGAAAAAACTTTCTACAGATAATAAAACAGGATGTCTGATTGCTCCGAATTTTTCAACAGGTGCTGTTTTGATGATGATGTTTTCTCAAATGGCGGCAAAATATTTTGACAATGCTGAAATAATTGAACTTCACCATAATCAGAAAAAAGATGCTCCATCAGGTACTGCAATTAAAACAGCTTTGATGATGTCTCAAGCAAAAGAAACATTTAAAAAAGATAATTGCCCTGAAACTGAAACTATTGAAGGTTCTCGCGGCGGCACATCATATTCTGATATTCAAATACATTCTGTAAGAATGCCTGGTTATATAGCTTCTCAAGAAGTAATTTTCGGATCTTCAGGTCAAATTTTTAAAATTCGCCACGACTCTATGGATAGAAAATGTTATATGGGCGGAGTTTTACTTGCTGTAAAACACGTTTTTGATAAAAAAGATTTTATCTACGGGCTCGAAAATATTTTATAATTTAATGTCGCGCTCGGATAAATCGAGCGCGACAAATAAAAACCCCGCAGGTGCGGGGTAAAAACTTTTCTAGGAATTAGGAATAGGAATAAATCTCTCTTTACTTATATTTAAACGGAATTTGAAATCTCTCTTTAGTTTTCTCTTAATATCTCTCGTCTTTATTTAATGTTTACATATATATAAAGTATATATTCTTTATCTAATTTCAAGGTTGGTTATTTTCGTTACAAAAATTAATAAACCTCTTTCGCAATGAAAGAGGTTTATTTTAATATATTTAGTTTGTTTTTATTTTATGTTAAAGCAAATGTCATATCAGCTTCAACACAAACTTTTCCGTCTACTCTGCCGATACCGTGAGCTTTGCAGATAGGTCCTTTAATTTTTGTTAATTCAATTTCCATATCGAATTTGTCGCCAGGTCTTACGATATTTTTGAATCTTACACCGTCTACGCCTGCATAAAGTGCTAATTTACCTTTGTTTTGAGGTAATGAAAGAAGTACTGGTGCTGAACATTGTGCTAATGCTTCAAGCTGTAATACGCCAGGCATAATTGGGTTACCCGGGAAATGACCTTGGAAAAATCCTTCATTCATAGTCATATTTTTATAACCTTTAGAGTATTTTCCTGGTACACATTCTGTGATTCTGTCTACTAATAAGAACGGATATCTGTGAGGAAGCATTTCCATAATTTGCTGAATATCCATAGAGATAACTTCTTCTTTAATTTCTTCTGTCATTTAATTTTCTCCTTATATTTCTATCAATTTCTCTTTTAACATTTTTGCTGTTTTAACGTGAACCGCATGCCCTGCTTCTTTGGCAAGTATTTGGCATCTTAAGTTAAGCGGGTTTACACCTGTTAAGTATAGGTCACCGATTAAATCAAGCATTTTATGTTTAATTTGTTCATTTTCTGAACGAAGCTCGGTTGTATATCCGCCTTCATCAGTTAAGCCTACGGTGTTTTCCTGAGTTACACCTTGAGCAAATCCAAGCATCTGATATTTTTTCAAGTCACGGTAAAAGCCGAAAGTTCGTGCTTCAATTACTTCATATTTATTTTTAGGATTGAAGTTTACGAATTTTCTTGTTAAATCCGGATGGTCGTAATTTACTGCATAAGACATAAATAAATTGTCACTTGGCAGGATTACAAGACTTGTTTTACCGTTAATATAATAAACCGGTTCGCTTACTGTGTAGAATTTTTCTCTTGCAAGAAGCGGTTTATCAATGCCTGCTTGCTTAAAAGCTTCAACCCATTGAAGTGAACTTCCGTCAAGAATTGGAACTTCTTCTTCTGTCATGCAGATATCAACAGAATCAATATGACAAAAAGCTAAAGCCGCAGATAAGTGTTCTGTAAGCATTGCGCGGGCTTTTTTTGTTCCCATTACAACACAATGATCTGTTGCCAGAACATTATCAACATCAGCAGTAAAAGAATCTTTGTCTTTCACAAAATATCTTATCTGACCGGAAGTTGAAGGAAATAATGTAACTTCGCAAGGTTTGTTTTTCATCAAACCGTTGCCGGATATTTTAACTTCTTTTTTTAAAGTTACCATTATACTTCCTCTTGGTGTGCTTCTTCAAATGCTTTTAGCATTGGTTCAAATTTTCTGAATTTTGCAAAGATTTCTTGAGCGTCTTTCATAGTTTTCAATTGTTTGATGAAATCTTTTCTAGGAACTGCCGGAATACCTACAATAATAGATTTTGCAGGGAATGATTTAGTAACACCGGCTTTAGCTGTAATAATTGTATCAGAACCGATTTCAATGTGATCAGCAAGACCTGCTTGACCTGCGATTACTACTCTATCACCGATTACGCAGCTTCCTGCAATACCTACTTGTGATACAATTAAACATCCTTTGCCGATTCGGCAGTTGTGACCAATCATAACAAGGTCATCAATTTTTGTATTATCACCGATCACAGTGTTTTCAATTGTTCCGCGGTCAATTGCAGTGTTTGCACCGATTTCAACATTATTCCCTATAACAACTGAACCAATTGAAGGAATTTTGAAGATAACTTGTTCAACATCGCCTTCTTTGATTTCGCCATCTTGTCTTGCGTTTTCAATATTGTTAGGATTTTCAGTAACAAAACTGAAACCGTCAGCGCCAAGTGAAACTCCGTGATGAAGAATTACATCGTTTCCAACTTGAACTCTGTCTCCAATATTTACGCTGGCATGAAAGAAGCAGTTATTACCGATTTTTGCGTTACTTCCGATGTAGGCATTTGCTAAAATCTTTGTATTATCGCCTATTACAGCATTTGGAGAAACCACAACATTTGGTCCGATACAAACATTTTGACCAAGTTTTGCAGATGGATCAACAGTTGCAGTCGGGTGGATGTCTTTATTTACAACCGGTGGAACATAGAAAAGGTTCAATAATTTCATCATTGCCAGTCTTGGTCTTTCAACCTCAATAGTAGTGAAACCGTTAATTTGAACGCCAAGTGGAACAAGCGCAGCTTTGGCTTTTGATTTTGCAAGGTTTGCAATTTCTTCTTCACCTAAAGCAAGAGCTAGAGTGTTTTCATCACTTAATAGAGGCGGAGCAATATGTGTAATTTCTGGTGATTCCACCTTGGTTAACATACCGCCTACAATTTGTGTAATTTCATCTACTGTAAATGATTTCATTATCTTATCTCCTTATCAGTTATTCTTCATTTTATTTATGGTATTTGTTGTAGATTTTCCTTCGACAAAAGTTATGAATTCAACTTTTGTATTGTTTTTACGCATAATATCTGCTTCCGGTAGGGTTTCCATAGTATAATCAGCACCTTTAGTATAAACATCAGGTTTGATTTCGTCCAGAAGTGCTGCCGGTGAATCCTCATCAAACATTACAACATAATCAACACAAGATAATGCACATAAAATTTCCGCTCTATCTTGTTCATTGTTTATAGGACGTTCCGGTCCTTTTATTGAACGTACGGATTTATCTGAGTTTAAAAGCACGATACTATAATCTGCAAAAGATTTTGTTTTTTGCAGATAACGAACATGGCCAACATGCAAAATATCAAAACAACCGTTTGTTGTAACAACTGTTTTGCCGCTTTGATGCAGTTTGTTGACAAAGTCTGCTACGTTTTCTCTTCTAAGAACTTGTCCCATTAATATACCCTCTAATTCCTTAATTATACAATAAACACAAGTATTTTAATCTGATTTTTAACAAAAAGTAATAAAAATGAGCCATTTGGCTCATTTTTATTAAATATTTAATTTTTGTTTTATTTAGTAAAGTTCCATTTCAATAACTTTTTGACAGATTCTTACGGTGTTTAATGCCGCACCGATTCTGATATTGTCTGCAACACACCATAGTGAAATTCCGTTATCAAAAGCAAGATTTTTTCTGATTCTGCCTACAAATACAGGGTCGACACCTGAGGCATCATATGTTGTCGGATATTCAAAATTGTCCGGGTTGTCAATAACTTTTACGCCGAATGAATTTTGCATAATTTCACGAACTTCTTCCGGTGTAATAGGTTTTTCAAATTCGATATCGACAGCTTCTGAGTGTCCGTTATAAACAGGAACTCTTGCGGCTGTACAAGAAATTGGCAAGTCTGCCGGAAGATGAAGAATTTTTTTAGTTTCATTGGCAACTTTCATTTCTTCTTTTGTGTAACCGTTTTCGCAGAATACATCGATTTGCGGTAAAACGTTAAAAGCAATCGGTTTTTTAAATGCATCAGGGGTAAATTCCTCGTGATTTAATGCTGCCTTTGTGTTATCAGTTAATTCATTAATAGCTTTTAATCCCGCACCTGAAACTGCTTGATATGTTGAAACAATAAGTCTTTTTATTGTGAATTTTTCGTGTAGTGGTTTTAAAACAAGCATTAATTGTGATGTTGAACAATTTGGGTTTGCAATAATACCTTTATGTTTTCTTAAGTCTTCGTCGTTAACGTAAGCAATAACTAACGGAACATCTTTTTCCATTCTGAATGCTGAAGAATTATCAATTAAAACTCCGCCGCGTTTTACGATTTCAGGAGCAAATTTTTGAGAAGTTGAGCCGCCGGCTGAAGCTAAAACAATATTGACACCGTCAAAACTTTCCGGTGTAGCTTCTTCCACTGTGTATTCTTTGCCTTGAAATTCAATTTTTGAACCTGCGCTTCTTGCGCTTGATAAAAATTTTATTGAATTAAAATCAATTTTTAATTCATCAACAATCTTTGTAATCTCTCTTCCAACAACGCCTGTAGCGCCTAAAATTGCAATATTTGCTTTTTGTTTTGACATATTTAATTCCTTCTACCAGTGTATGAATATTATCATACTACAAGAATAATATCGGAGAAAGATTTAAAAATAATTGTTAATAAAAGTTTACTCCTTTAATTGTCGGAATGACTAGGAAATAGTCGGCAACATAATTCTCCGTGCAGTGAGAACCCCTAAACCTCTGAAATGACTTGGAAACAATTGATAACAATATTTACCATCCCCTTAGCCGAGGTATTTTTGAAGGGTTTCGCGGTTGAAAACTTCTACGCTGTTTTGCGAGTGGATAAATACCATTCCTGAAATTATTGATTTTAGTGTGTCAAAGTCAGAAAATGCCATTTTGTTACGAAGGTCTTCCATGTTGTTTGCAAGAAATTCCATGATAATAGTTTTATCGTTGTAAACAAGGCTTGAAAAATAATCAAATGATTCTTTTGATTTTATACCTTCAAGATAGATTATATCAGGGTTTTGGAACTCGATAAATCTTGCGGCTTTATCCATGTTGAAGCCTACGTTTTCGTTAAATTCGCATTGGTTAACCCCTTTGAGTTCGTATTTTGAAATACTTTCAAGAGTCATTATGTTTTTACATTTTGATTTAGCGCCTTCTAAAAGAAGTGAATAAATAACGTGAGTTTTGCCGCTTAAAGAAGAACCGCAAACAAGAATTATTCCGGGTTTATCAAGTGCTTGTTTTATTTCAGCAAGTCCGGTTTTTGATGTGATAATTTTATCAAGTGCTGTTGGCGGTTTGTAAATTTTTAGGAAAATTCTTTCTCCCATAATTGTAGGGAAGGTGGAAACGCTTGCAAGTACAATAATATTATCCACCTTGAAGCATAGTTTTCCAAGCTGTGGAACTTCTGATACAGATGGATCAAGTTCTGACAGGGTTTTTAATTTCGCTGCAAATGAGGTTACAAGAGCTGTCGGAATTATTCCCTTATTTGAAAGTTCGCCATGTTTTTTGAAGTTTACGCCAAGTCCTTCTTCTTCGCCTTGGAAAGTTACTTCATGAATGCCTTCAAGAATTGCTTGTTTCAAGATTGCACGGATAATTTTTTGGATATGATTATCGCTCAAGTCTTCTTTATGAAGTTCGTCTTGCCAGTCGTATGTTAAATCCTGGTCAGTTGATATATTTCCGACAGTTACATCAATTTTGTATGACTCATCAATCTTTTTTAAAATACTTTCTTCTGATGATAAAACAGGGTCAATTTCGCATTCTGCGCTTTCCATAATTTTATCAATTGCAAACAAATCTCTTGGGTCTGCCATTGCTACTGTTAGTGTGTTTTCAATTTTAAACAGCGGAATGATTTTATATCTTCTTGCATCTGAATAATTTATATATTTCAGACATTTTTGATCAAGTTGATAATTATTTAAATCAACAAATGGTGTATGAAGTTTAGACTCCAAAAACTTAATTAATTGCTCTTCTGTTAAGAATCCTGAATTTATAAGTGCTTGCCCTATGTTGATATTTTGAGCATTAGCAATTTCTTCTGCTTGTTCAACTACTTCATATTGCACAAGTCCTTCTCTTACTAAATCGTATTTTAATGTTTCAAGTGTTTTGTTTGTAATTATATTCATCTTGCTTATCCCAAGTATTTTTGAACGGTTTTGACAACATCATCAAGGTCAAATGGTTTTGTGATATATTCGTCAGCGCCGGTTTCTTCACCGATTAGCTTGTCTTCTTCCTGTGAACGCGCTGTTACCATTAAAATCGGAATGTTTTTGTATTTCTCATCAAATTTTAACAGTCTGCTGATTTTGAACCCGTTAATTCGTGGCATCATAACATCCAAAATTATTAAATCAGGAATAATTTCGCGTGCAAGTTTTAACCCGTCTTCGCCGTTATATGCGCAATAACAGGTGTAATCGCAGTTTTCCAATACAAATTTAAGACTTTCTACAATATCCTGCTCATCATCTACAATAAGAATTTTCTTCATACTATCCCCTAATCAGTAAAAATATTTGTATTTACAGTATATCATACATTTTGGGGTTGGGCAATATTTTAAAAATGGTTAATTAATTCTTTTGTTTTAATTCGGATTTCTTCATCTATTACGAAAATTTCATCAATTGAAGGAGTTTTGATTACTTTGTGGCTGTTCATCATTTTTTCTGTAATTGAGTAAATGTCGTAAAGTTTGATTTTCCCATCAAGGAATGCAAATACTGCTTCTTCGTTTGCCGCATTCAAGCAAGCAGTTGCGCTTCCACCTTCTTTGCCTGCTGAATATGCCATGTTTAATGAAGGAAATTTTTCAAAATCAGGTTTTTCAAAATCAAGACGAGCGATTTCTGAGAAACTGAAGCTTTTTGATTTTATCCCTTCAAATTTTTCAGGATATGTTATTGCATACTGAATAGGAATATGCATGCTCGGAAGTCCTAATTGCGCAATTACGCTTCCGTCTTTGTATTCGATTGCAGAATGCACAATGCTTTGCGGATGAACTACAACATCAATTTTTTCATATGGCATGTTAAATAAATGATGCGCTTCGATAATTTCTAAACCTTTGTTCATCAGTGTAGCGGAGTCAACTGTAATTTTGCGACCCATATTCCATCTTGGATGTGCTAAAGCCTCATCAACTGTGGCGTTTTTCATATCTTCAATTGTTTTATGTAAAAACGGACCGCCGCTTGCTGTGATTATAAGCTTTTCAACTTGAGATAGATTTTTTATACATTGATGGATTGCACAGTGTTCGCTGTCTACAGGAATAATTTTTACTCCTGATTCTTTTGATTTTTGCATTACAATATCGCCTGCCATAACAAGGGTTTCTTTATTGGCAAGTGCAATATTTATACCGTTTTCTATAGCCTTTAAGGTTGGTTTAAGCCCGATTTTTCCGGATACTGCAACGAGAATAATGTCATTTTCTTTATTCGAACAAATTTCTTCTAAGCCTTCTGTGCCAAAAAGTGTTTTTATACCTTCAATTTTTATTTCTTTATTTGAGCATACATATTTTGGTCGAAATTTAAGCGCTTGCTGTTGTAGTAAGTCAATATTAGAGCCGCCGGTTAGTGCAATTATTTCAAATTTATCCTGAAGCTTTTCTATTACTTCAAGAGCCTGTGTGCCTATTGAACCGGTTGAACCCAGTATGCTTATCTTAATTTTTTTATCCATAATTTTATTATATTACAAAAGTTCTTTTTCAATTGTTTTGTTATCTGCGGGTTCTGTTGTTACCGGAAGTGCAAAACGGAAGCTTGATCCTTTGTTTTCTTCACTATCGCACCAAATTGTACCTTTGTGAGCTTTAATTAGCTGCTTTGCAATCGGAAGCCCTAAACCTGTACCGCCAACTTTTCTTGATAATGAATTCTCAATTTGGGTAAATTTATCAAATGCTTTTAAAAGGTTTTCTTCTTTGATTCCGATGCCTTCATCTACTACACTTACAACAATATAATTCCCGTTTAGTGTTTTTAGTTCGCTGTCAAAGCAACTATTTGTATTGATATCTTGAGCATTTTTGAGTTCAGAGTGTATAGTGATAGATTTTCCGCGCGGAGTAAATTTTATAGCGTTTGATACAAGGTTCGTTAAAACCTGTCCAAGGCGCTGTGAATCCGCGTAAATATCCGGAAGGTTTTCCTGCTCATTTGTACTGAATGTGATTTCGTGTTCTTTTGCAACGCAGTCAAAGTTTGTTTTTACATTTTCAATAACAGAGTGAATATTCATTAACTTGTAATTGAAATCCATTTTACCGGCTTCAATTTTGTTGATATCAAGAATATCGTTGATAATACTTGTAAGGTTTTCGACATTTCGTTTTGCCATGTCAATAAATTTGTTTGCGTTTTCGCCTAAAGTTCCGCATCTTCCGCTAGAAAGAATGCTTAATGCATTTTTTATAGGTGTAAGCGGAGTTCTTAATTCGTGTGAAACTATTGAGATAAATTCTGATTTTATTCGTTCAAGTTTTTCAAGTTCTTCGTTTTTTTCAATGATTTCTTTATATAAACCTGCACTTTTTAAAGGTAATGAGACCTGTTGTACAATTGTTTGAAAGTATGTTGCATCATCTGTAGAAAAAGGATTTTCCTTAAAAATTTCAATACATCCGAAAAAGTTGTCGCCTAAATCAATTGGTGCAAACATATTGTCGTATTGGAAAATATTAAATGTTAGCTTGCCTGTCGGGTTTTTAATATATTTAACTATTTTCAAGTTCTTATCATCAATTTCAAAAGGAATTTCACGGTTTTTGAACAGTGATTTGTAATTAAGAATGGCACGAAGTTTTAATGCGCTCATCAATTCTTCCGATATATCGTAAAGCGAATTGATAATTAAAACAGGTTCTTGTTCAAAACCGAATGATATTGTACAGGTTAAATCAAAGCTTAAAGATTTATCTAAACCTTCAATCATGTACATTAATAGTTTTTTGGTATCTAGAGTTCCTGCGAATTGAGAACTTGTGTTATATAAAACATTTAATCTGTATAAACTGTCTGCAAGATCTTTGTTTTTTCCGGAAAGATTGTCAAGTTTTTCTTTATTTCTGATGTGGGAGTTAACGGTTGTTTGTATTAGTTCATCTGAATAATTTTTCAAAATGATTCCGCTGATTAGTTTTGAAATGTCTTCGGTGATACCTGTTTCATCTGTCAAAAGCAAAATTTGAACATTTTCGATTTTTGATTTTATTTTTTTTATAACTAAACAAAGGTTTATATCCGTTAAATTATTATCGATAATCACTATATCAATAGGTGAAATTTCAATTAAATCAAAAATAGAAGTATTGTTGCAGCAAAAATTGAAGTTATTAAATTCTTTGTTCAATAAACTTTTAAATTTGTTATAAATGTCAGTATTTTCTGAAATTAATAAAATATTCCCCATACTTTAAATTTTATGATAAGTAAAATTTTTGGCAAGTTATTAAAATTTTTGTGTGAAATTTTATATAAATTGTATGTAAAATTTTGTAAATCGTTTAGGTTAAAAAGTTCTAAAAATAAAAGCCAGAGAATAGTTTTACCTGTTGTCAAGTCCGTAGTTTTACTTAAGTAAAACTACGGACTGTTATTTTGAAAAAAATACGTTTATACTAAGTATGTAATCGGTTAGAGCTTAACTTTTAAAAGTTTTGTATATCGGTTAACACAATAAAGAGGAAGTGTATTAATGGGATATGTTTTCTATTCGTTATAATATAAAATCTTAGGCTTTTGGAAGTAATTTTTAATTCCTAAATCATATGGACATATAACTCTCAATCTATCTACCCACACGAGGGGATAGCTTAATTGGCTTGCCTTTCAGGCTTTCCCCTTCTTTTGTTTCGGAGTTATTATTAACAAATACGACAAGGGCTTAAGTTAATATTAAATTACTAAACTATCTGACAGAGGTGTTTCAATGAGACTATCCCCGAAAAAAATTAGAATCTTAAGTTTATTAGCTCAAGGTTTTACGGATAAAGAAATCTCCCAGAAGTTACAGATCTCAACAAGAACGATACAAACACACATTTCCTCAATTGTTTTATCACTAAACGCACGAAATAGGGTTAATGCTGTTGCTTTATATATGCACAAAAACCCGGAAGCTAAATTATTATGAGGTATTTATGGTTAAACGAATTGTATTACACTGGAGCGCCGGAAGGTATTACCCTACGGAATTTGAAAAAAATCATTATCATTATCTAATTGATGCAGAAGGAAAAGTGTATCAAGGTTTTTATAAACCTGAAGATAATGACAATTGTAATGATGGAAGATATGCAGCTCATACCGGAGGAGGTAACACCGGTTCTATAGGAGTCTGCATGTGTGGAATGTATGGTTATAAATCAAAAACATATTGTGGAGAATTTCCTATAAAAGCGGTTCAATTTGAGGCGTGTATGAAATTTGTAGCTGAACTTTGTGAAAAATACGGATTAGAAATAAATAAAAATACAGTCTTTACGCATTATGAATTCGGACAAAATAATCCGAATACTACAAGCTACGGAAAAATAGATATTACTTATATCCCTTCTTATCCTTGGGTAACCAAAAAAGAAGCTGGAGATTTTATTCGTTCAAAAGTTCGTTGGTACAAAGAGAAATATATAAGAGGTTAATTTATGGATGTTAATTATTTTGATTTATCCGGTGGAATCAATCAAGCTTCCACCAAAACGGAGCTGGGTTTAAATCCTAAAAAGATTTATTGGACAGATTCTGAAAATATTGAAATTTACAATAATAAAGGTATCAAAAAGCAAAAAGGAAATACTTTGTTTTTGGAACTGCCTGAAGCTGAAATGGTAACAGGTTTGTGCGAAATGGAGTCTGATGGTGATTTCAAACTCATAATTACAACAATTTCAGGTAAAATTTACGTATATAACGAAAAAAATGATTCTTTGACAACTTTAGAAAAAACACTTACAGGAAAAAAGGTGCTTTTTGCTAAGTTTCTCAGAGGTGTTGTTGTTGCAACAGAATCTGATGAAATGTTTTATATAAAAGATAATAGTAGTTTTGAGGTTGTTGATTGTAAGTTTAAAGATAAAGGCGGTAATGTTTGTTATCCGGATTGTATTACTGTTTATAAAGGCAGGGTATGGTGTTGTAAAGATTCTACAATATATTATTCGGCGCTTGGAACTTACGATGATTATAAGACAGAAGAAGATGCTGGTTATATCAGTGATTTCCATACCGATACTGATGATATTGTGACAATAAATACTTACAAGGATTATCTTGCAATATATAAACGGGAAAAAGTTTTTCTGTTGTCCGGTTCTAACCCTAATAATTTTGTAATAACTCCTTTTGCTGATAAAGGAGCATATTCAAAGGATACTATCGTAAATGTAGATAATAAACAGTTTTTCTTGAGTAATGGAATTTATTCACTGGAACAAGTCGGTGAACTTAATCAAATCAGACTTGGTTCAGAAATTTCCCAAAACATAAAAGAGGAATTTAATAAATTTGATAATGCAAGAATCAATGAAGCTTTTGTTGTACATTACAAAAATTTCCATCAAGTTTGGTATTTCTTCCCGTATTTGGATGACGATTATTATCATACCGTTTGGATAAATGATTATGTTAATTATGCTTGGTATAAACGCGTAATTCCACAAAATATAACAACTGCTTGTATATATAAATTGAATGTTTTAAGTGCGGATGATTCCGGAAAAATTTATATAGAAGACTATGGAACAACATTTGATGGAAAAGCGATAAAATTCATGTGGAAATCACCTTTTTTATCGCTTGGTAATGTTTTGCATAGAAAACTCATAGATGAGTTCTATTTTGTATTAGATGATATACACGATAATAAATTCAAGTTTTCTATATACAAAGACTATGACAGTGAGTATAAAGATGATATAGAACTCATATACTGTAAGCATTTTAATCATTTTATGTGGTCCGGAGATGACACTCCTGATGAAAAAGAATATTGCTGGAATGATGAAGAATCGGAAACTCCGGTTTGGCCTGTTACAACAAATGCAATGGAGAAAGCTGAAATATGCGGCAGTAATTATTCTGTTCAGCTTTGCATTGAAGGTGATGATATCGCTGATAACTGTGCTATTATCGGGCTTCAATTTAGAGAAATTTATAACGATGACTAATAAAAATACCAACCACTCATTATATAGTTAATAGTTTTGAAAAAACGAAAGGAAAAAGAAATGACAGACTTAACAAAATCTACTTATTCGGCTTTTATTCCACAAGTGTGGAGCCAAAAGTTGAACCAGATGTTAGACAAAAACTGTGTAATGCTGCAATGTGTTAACAGAAATTGGGAAGGTGAAATTAAAAATCAAGGTGATACTGTAAAAATTATTACACCTGCTGATGTTACTGTTTCTACTTTGACATCTGATAATATTGAATATTCTGCATTAACCCCTACATCACAAGATCTTGTAATTGATCAGAAAAAATTCTTTGCTTTTAAAATTGATGATGTTGCTCAAGTTCAAGCAAATTCAGATATTATGGAAGCCCATCTTACAAATGCAAAAAAAGCAATTGAAGAAGTTCAAGATGCTTACTTATTATCTCTTCATACAGATGTAACCGAAGCTAATACTGTAGGTTCAGAAGAATCTCCGATTACATTAAACAAAAATACAATTTATGAACAATTTGTGAAATTATCTTTGGCATTAAAAAATTCAGATGCAGTTTACTCAGGTGTAAAACCTTGGGTAGTTATTAACCCTAATATTGAAGCTTATTTACTACAATCTCCTGAATTTATTTCAGCATATAAAGTTGGTGATCAAACCTTAAGAGAAGGTTCAATTGGTAGAATTGCAGGCATGGATGTTTTAGTAAGTACAAACTTAACAGATGTTGATGATAAGTACTACGTTTTAGCAGGTACAAATGATGCTATTACATTTGCATCACAATTGGCAAAAATTGAAAGCTTAAGAGATAAAGACAGCTTCTCAGATTTAGTCAGAGGTTTGTATTTATATGGTGCTAAAACTGTTCAACCTAAAGCTTTAGCAAAAATGATTGTATCAGCAACTGATGAAACAGTTGTTCCGCCTTTAGATGACTCGAAAGAACCTCCTGTTGATGGTGGTGAAGCCGAAAATGGCGGTACAGAAGGCGAAACCGGTGGAGAAACCGGCGGCAAAGAAACCGTTTAAATTTGACTAGTGTATCCCGAATCTTTAGATTCGGGGTGCACTTAACCCAAAGGGAGAATAGGGATGTTTAAAAATCTTAAATTGAAAATAAAAGAATTAGCAAGAAAAGCAGTTTTTATTGCAGAATCACAGCTTGGCTCAGGTAAAGGGCAGGAAAAGAAGAAATTGGCTATTGATTATATTGTAAGAAATCTTCCATTACCAATTTTTGTGAAGACTATAATTTCCGTACTTTTATCAAGCTTCATTGATGATGTAATAGAAATCTCAGTATCTTACATGAAATCATTACCAGCAAAAGAAGGAGAATAATCTTATGCAAAATCAAATTGGCGGTGCTATTCCGCAAAATTTACAAAATGGTATTTCATCACCTGCCGTAAGTCCGCAGGCAAACCCTAATATGGGATATAATGATATTTTTTATCAAATGGAACAATCAATTGGTGCAGAAGTTAGTCAAGTGAAAAATTTAGTACAACAAGGCTTAATCACACAACAGCAAGGACATAATCTGTTGACACAGCTAGTCGGTAAAGCTCAAAAACTGAACATGTATAAAAATTCACAACAAATTAATGCTAACCCTGCAGGAATTGTTAATAATCCAGCTCAAGCTATGCCACAAGCTCTGAATCCTATGGATTTATTTAATCAAGAACGTCCGGGATTTTTCGATGCTGAGGGCAGAGGTGATGTATTAAATTACATCAAAGGGTTTGATATGGACAAAGATGAAATACTTCGAATTGCTCAACTTGTTGAAGGTCTGGAAAATTCAGCAGTTGATAAATATTTGAAAAAATCCGCTTACGAGAAATCATTAAATGACGAAAACGCACTGGCAAAAAGTAAATTAACGGCATATGCTCAAAATGCACCTGGAGACCAGAATTTTAACAGGATTTTTACTCGTGAGGAAATCGGCAGAATGAGTGGAGAAGAATTTACTAAAAATGAAAAAATGATTATGAATCAATTAAAAAATGGCTTAATCAAATAAAATTGTAATTCTTCCATTGGTATTATCCGAGCGGGATAATTTTATTCCGTTCGGATTTTTAAAAAGGAGATAAAATGAATTTTTTAGAACTTATTAATAAATGTTTGCTTGAACTAAATTATAGGCAGGTTAACGCATTTTCTGAGCTTATTAAAAATGATCATAAACGTATAAAAACGATTATGAATCTTATTAACAAAGAAATCTGCAGTGTTGAAGGATGGAATTTCCTTTTAAAAAGAGAAACTTTGACGCTCAAAGCAGGTGAAACCGAAGTTGATAACACTGTTAACGGTAGAATTTTATATTTATTTATTGACGGAAATAAGTATAATTTTGTTGATGATGTGGAATCATTTATAGCAGGAAATGCAAAATCCGGTACATATTCAAGTTTTTCGGATAAGTTGATTTTTCCAAAATTTGATAAAGACAAGAAAATCGACATAATTTATTACACAAAAAATTGCGTAATAGATATTGATGGTTTAGAAAAAATTGATTTAATTAATGAGAAAGATAAATCAGTTATACCGATGCCGTTTGTCGAACAATTATTAGTTTACGGTACCTGTTTGAGATTGAAGGCAAATCCGCAATATTACAAATTTTCCTATTGGATGAGCATGTATAAAGAAGCGCTTGCAAATTTAAAATCCAAGACTTCTGCATCATATTTAAATGCTCCGGTAGTAAAGCTTTTCAGGAATTAAGGGCAAAAAAAACAGGAAGTCCTTTTCATTCCCCCCTGTTAAGATTTACACTAGCCGAAATATAAATAGCATGTTCATTATACAAACTATTAAAGAAAAATACAAATTATAATAAGAAATGTAACAAGATGAAACAACTAACACAGCAGCAAAAAAAGTTCGTAATCGAATATATAAAAGCACTTGACGGTGAATTGGCGGTTAAAAAAGCCGGATACAAGTGTAAAGACTTAAAAAGTTTTGCACAAAGCCTGCTTGCAAAAGATTATATAATCCGTGAAATTAAAGATCAATTAAAACTTCAGATTGAATCATTAAGCGTACAAAAAGGTTATGTAATTCAAAAACTTTTGCAAATAGCTGAGTTCTCCTTAGAACAGGAAGATATTTTAGATAAAGACGGAAATCCGACCGGAAAGAAAAAATTACGTGATTCTTCAGCCGGGTTAAAGGCTCTGGAAGGGCTTTGTAAGTATCTGGGATTTAGTACCGTGCAGAGTGATGATGAATACCGTGAGGCAAAAATTATTACGATTGCGAATCTTGATGATGAAAAAATTTAATTATGAAAGGTATATTCTATGAAAGAGAATAAAGATATCGAAAAAATATTATTAAATGATTCTGCTTATGAAAAAATGGTTAAATCCAAAATTGAGCGAGAATTTAAACAAGAACTTGCATTCGCAAAAAATACGCGAAATAAAGTTATAACAGATATAAAAAAAGTTCCGAAAGAAAAGCTTTTTACAAAATCTGCAACATATGAAGTTATTAATAAAAACAGTAAAACAAAATCTTTTATAAATGGAGTTCAGGCAGAAGGTTACTTAGGTGCCAAAAATTCTGATCGAATAAAACTTTTAGAAGGAAAAACGGATTCTTTCATATGTGGCAGTAATTTTGTAAAGTTTGTAAAAGTTAAAATATAATTATTATGTGTAAATTTCTTAAAGTAGACAATGCTCATACCCTCCTTTCTTTTTTGCACTATATTCCTTCAGTTGAAAAATGTTACCGTAAATTTTCTAAATATTTTCAGGATGACTTTATTAGAGATAATAGTTTAGATATTTTAAGTAGTTATCCAAATTTTTGGATTATTCTGGATTATTCGGACAATTTTATGGGGTTTGTGTTTCTGGATAATTTTGTAGGAAACGATGAAAAATTATTCAGTGCAGAGCTTACAACGTGTTTTGACAGAAAGGCTTGGGGTAGTTATACCCGGTATAGTGCAAAAATTTTTTTAAAAAAATGTTTTGATGAATTTGGCTTATTTAAAATAAAGGCTCAGATTTATCCTGATAATTTTCGTATCAGAAATCTTTTAAAGGATTGCGGCTTTGAGTATGAATCGACTTTGAAAAATGAAACACTAAGAAACGGAAAACCACAGGATATTGAGGTTTATTCGTTATACAGAAACTATTATTACAAAACTGCGAGGTAAATATGGAAAATACTAAAAAAGATAAAAAATCATTAGATTATATTGAAGAACAGTATCTTTTGGGAAATATAATCGAAAAATATGATTATTACGAGGATTCTAGGACTGCTCAACTGGCTGATAACAGGCTTGTTCGGCATGCTATATATGATGCTTCTATCCCAAAAGTAAATGCATGGGATTGTACGGTTCAATTACCGGATATTTATGAATTAGCTCAAACTTTAAAATCACACATTACTCAGAATTTATATTCACATCCTGACAGTATGTTTGATGTAGAAGGAACGGATTACGAAACACAAAAATTTGCAAATATGCAAAAAGCAATGCTCGTAAATACATTTGAAGCAATGAAGCTTGAAGATGAAATGGAAAAAATTGTGGATTCTGTTGTTGAAACAGGTGAAGTAACACTTTTTGTGGGCTGGGAAACCAAAACCAGAAAAACAAGACGTGCAATTTCTATGCGCGAGCAGCTTGAACGTAATACTGATAAAAATTTTGTAATTGAAGATAAAGTTGTTTACGACAATGCAAAAGTTAAATTTATCAGTTATGAGGATTTTGTTTTTGACAGAACAGAAAGTGATAATTGGGATTCCTGTGCAAAAATTTACAGGACTTATCAAACTTTAGACGAAATTAAGTCTAACAAGTCAAATAATTTATTGAATGTAGAAAAACTGGAAATATTGAAAGGAGTGGTGGCGAAAAAATCACGAAAAAGTAATAATAAATTAACGACTTATGAAAGAAAAATTGAAGTGTTGGAATATTGGGGTGATATTGAACTTCAAAATGGTGAAGTTTTAAAAAATAAATTAATTGTCATAGCCGGAAGAAGTGTTCTTATAAGGTTTGAAGATAATCCGTTTATTATTAATCCGTTTATTCATGCAAATATTATTGAAAATCCTGCAACAGGACGCGGAATTTCACCGTTAAGAGTTGCATTAATTTTGAATAATATATCATCAACAATTTTGAACAAACAGCTTGATGCTCTTGCTTTGATGATGAATCCTCCATATCTTGCACCAAAAGGCTGCTTTAAAGGCGAACAGGATATTCATCCGGGTAAAATTGTAGAGTATGATGCTACTTTAATGACATCTCCGCCAACTCCAATTTCATTTGATAAAGCTATGCAAGGATGGGAATTCTTGAATTACTTTAAATCTACAATTGAAAGTGCGACAGGTATTTTCAAAAATATGGCAGGGAATCTTCAAGCAGCTCAAAGAACTGCAACTGAACTTAATTATTCAGTTGATGGTCAGGAAGCAAGGTTAAATATGATTCTTGAATCAATAAACAGAAAAGTAATTGTTCCGATGGTTGAAAAAACTGCAGAAATTATTTCAAATTTCAAATTGGGTAAAGAATCTGTTCTTGCAAATGATAGAGGCAAAATTTTCCTTGTCGAAATTGATGATAATGTTCGAAAATCTAATTATGTATATCGTTACGGAGACAGGAAAGCAACATTTGAACGTAAAGCCAGATTAAAAGAACTCTTCGAAGTTGTTCAATCATTCTTGAAAATTGATACTGTCGCACAGCGTATTGATTGGTTAGAATGTTTCAAATTTGCAATGGAACAGTATGGTATTGAAAACGCGAATAATTTTTTAACAGAAGAAAACGAACAAAATAACCCCCCACAGGAGCAAGCAGTAGTTCCAAATATTCCACAGATAAATATGCAATAGGCTGCTGCGAGTAATATAAACTTAATAGAATCTTTGAGGTATCAATATGAAATATAAATTATTAGATGCACAGAGAAGATTTTTAGAAATTCCACATGAATTTTCCCTGGACGTTGCTGTATACCAGGGCGGCTATGGCTCCGGCAAAACTTTTGCCGGAGCCTTGCTGGGGATTTTGCTTGCCGTAAAGTTCCCCGGAATTACAGGTCTTGTCGGTGCTCAAACTTACACGCTTGTGCGTGATACAACATTGAAAACTTATTTTGAACATCTTGATAATATAGGTTTTGTAGATAAAGTCGATTATAAATGGGTAAGTGCCGAGCAAAAATTGGTTTTTCATAACGGCTCTCAAATCCTTTTTAGACATTTTGATGAACCAAATAAGCTTAAATCTTTGAACCTTGGTTTTGTTGAAATCGAAGAAATGTCAGATGTTCCGTATGACACTTTTAAAATGCTTTTAGCCCGAATGCGGCAAAGAAAACATCCGAAGTGGCATAATTTCACTTACCGTATATTTGGACACACTAACCCAGAGGTTCAAAAAGGCTGGATTTATAAAACTTTTTACGATAATCCGCCGCCAAATTACAGGCTTATATGTGCTCCAACTACTCAAAATACATATCTTCCGGAAGGCTTTTGTGATGAGCTTAAAAAACTTTATGACAAAAGTTATTATGAGATTTTTGTTATGGGGAAAGCCGGAGATTACAGTACAAACCTTGTTGTGAAAGATTTTACTGATGAAAATGTCAGGGAAATCCAATATCAAAAGGATTTAGATATTCATATAAGCTGTGACTTTAACGTTGATCCTATGGCGTGGGTTCTTGCTCATAAAACAGAAGACAAGGTTTTTTATTTCGATGAACTTGTATTGGAAAACACTACAACTTCAAAAACCTGTGATGAGTTTTATGCAAGATATCCCGAACATAGAGGAAAAATTATCATAAATGGTGATGCGTCAGGTGATAACAGAAGTTGTACAAGTGAATACACAAATTACGTTATTATCAAAAAGAAGCTGGAATCTTTTGGTTACGATGTGGATATAAAAATAAAAAGTTTTAATCCGCCGATAAAAAACAGGATAGCAGCCTTTAATGCAAAAGTTAAAAATGCAGACGGCAATGTCAGTTTATATATTTCTCCGAAATGTGAAAAACTTTTGTATAACATTTATAATCTGCGCTATCAAGAAGGTTCGTCAAAAATTGATGTACCGACTTATACCCAGATTAAGCAGACAAAAGAGTTGAAATTTTTATCTCATCCCTTTGATGCTGCATCATATCTTGTTGATTTTTACTGGCCGATTGTACTTTAGAAAAATGAAAGGAAAAGTTTATGGATAATTTAGTAACGTATGCTCCGATAATAGTTGTTGTTTTGGCGTTTTTAATTCAGGAAAGAATTTTTGTAACCCCTGAACAGCTAGAGCGTAAACACCGTGAAATTATAAAAGATGTTGAAAAGCGATTTGCAACTATAGACAGCTGCGAAGATTTAAAAGGGCAAATAACAGAGATGAAAGACAAAATAGATAAAATCTATGATTGTCTGATATTACAATAACACTTTTGCGGAAGCGGGAAACCGCTTCCGCATCAAAAACCGAAAGGAGAAACTTATGAAACCGAAATAAAAATAGCTACTTGACTATCTTGACGAAAAGTTAAAATTATTAGAAACTAAAAATAGTATGGAAAATTTTAAATTAGTAATAGGTTTATTATTATTTTCAATAGTTTGTGCAATGTTCCTGTCTTTGGGTTATAAAATACCTGAATCAGAAATAAGATATAAAATATCTGATTTTGAAAAAGAAAAAATTCCAATGAAAGATTTATACATAAAAAATAATATGGAATTTGAAAATTATAATTCGGAAATAATGTTAGAAAAATGTACAGGCACAAATACTGTTTTAAAAACTTATGATATTTTGAATTATTCAGAACCTAAAGCAAGTAAAATAATGGAAGATTTTGTATACAAAGACTTAGAAAAAAATATCGATGATGAAAAAGAGTTGAACAGATTACAAAATCTTATAAAAGAATTTTCTGTTAATGCGTTTGAATATGATTTAAATGATGATGGTATAAATGAAATAATAGGACTACCTCCTGGAATAATTTATTATTTTGGACCTTTGGGCGGCGAAATTATTATTTTGCAAAAAAAGAATAATGAATATAAAAAAATAGAAAATCACTTGATATATACATTTGAAGACAAGATAGTCATTTTAAAAGAAAAAACAAACGGATATCATCATATGCAATTTAGGAGAAAAGGACAATCCGAGCCAAAACATTTAATAAAATATGATAAAAGACAAAAAAGTTTTAAATTTTATTTTTATGAATGTCTTGATAAATAGTTTTGTAAATATTTTTACTTTATATGTGATGAATCCTAAAAAATAAGTAATGAATAATTACTTATTAATGTGACATGAAAATTATTATAAAGGAGAAAAATAATGAAAACATACGAAGAATTTTTGAAAGCACTTTGTCAAAGAGAAGCAAGTGGTAATTATAAAGCCGCAAATCCTCTGGGATATAAAGGATGTTATCAGATGGGTGTACCAGCTTTGGCTGATATAGGTTATTATAAGGCGAATTCTGGTAGTAATATATATAATAACAACTGGAATCAAGGTCATTTTACAGAAAAGAGTGGAATTAAAAACATAAACGAGTTTTTAAATAATCCTAAAATACAAGATAATGCTATTGGTGAATATAAAAAACGACAATGGAATTATATGAAAGATGTACAGAAGTATGCAGGTAAATCTATAGGGGGAATTGATATTACAGAATCTGGGATGTTAGGTGCAGCTCAAATGGGACATGATAAAGTTATTAAATATTTAAAAAGTGATGGTAAAGTTATAGAAAAAGATGGGAATGGTGTTCCGGTAACAGAATATTTAGAATTATTTAAAGATTATGATGTTTCTACAATTACCCATCCTAATCCCCAATCAACACCAAAACCAAATATACATCAGCAATATATGAATAAAGAAGTAAATCAAAATTCAAATTTTAATGTCTTAAATAATTTATTAAATCCTGCATCGAAACTAAAACAAAATTCTATTATACACCCGCAGCACCAATAACGCAATCTTCAGCGCAGCAAGCAACATTTACTCCTGAACAAATAGGAAAAATGAGTCGAGAAGAGTTTGATAAAAACGAATCTTCTATAATGCACCAATTACAAAATGGCGGCTTTAATCAATCTGCATCAAGAGATTTTGGCGGTTATCAGAATTCACACTCCGGAGATAACCGAATTTATACCGCAGAAGATATCGGAGCTTTTTCGAGTGCAGAGTTTAGTCATCATGAACCTGCAATCAATGCTCAGATGAACAGTATAGGAATTCCGACCAATAATGATATGCAAAATTCCGGTGGAACAGTGTATGTTGCACCATATACCAGAAGTGACGGAGTTGAGGTTCGCGGTCATTATCGCTCAAGGTAAAATTTTATGGCAGAGGTATTTACCTCTGCTGTTTTTTATTCTGTCCTGCTTGCTTTTTTTTTGTCATGATATTATAATTGAGTTTGTAAAAAGAGGATAATAAAAGGATGAGTGAGTCGAGTCTGGGAATAATTATTTCCAATTGGTTGATAGTTTTTGTACTGTTACTTGTTAACGGTTTTTTTGTAGCCGCAGAATTTGCTATTGTTAGAGCTAGAAGAACTAAAATTGAACAACTTACTAAAGATGGTAATGTCGATGCAAAACTTGCTCTTAAAGCTCTTGAAGATATGAATTTCTTTATTGCAGCTGTTCAGTTAGGTATTACGATTGCAAGTATCGGTATTGGTTGGTTTGGTTCTCCGACTATTGAGATGATGTTAAAACCGTTACTTGATGAATTCCCGTCTGCTCATGTTTACCTTGCTCCTTTGACTGCAGTTATTGCATTTTTAACAGTAACTTTATTACATGTTGTCTTGGGTGAACAAGTTCCAAAGTGTATTGCTCTTCAATATCCTGAAAAAATTTCATTATATGTAGCAAAACCTATGGATTTATTCATGACGGTTTCAAGACCGTTTGTATGGTTTTTGAATGTTGTATGTAATGGAATCTTGAAACTTTTAAGAGTTCCTGTAAGTACAGCTCGTGTTGTTCATACTATCGAAGATTTAGACTTACTTGTTGATACAAGTTATGATGAAGGTGTCCTAAACGAAACAGAAAAAGATATGATTCATAACGTATTTAAGTTTTCTGATTTAACCGCAAGAGAGGTTATGATTCCTCGTACTGATATGGTTTGTGTACCGTTAGATATGACACTTGATGAACTTAATAAAGTCGCAACTGAAAATCAGTATACAAGATATCCTGTTTATGATGGTGATATTGACCATATTACCGGTTTAATCCATGTTAAAGATTTATATTCTCTTGCTCTAAAAGATGAAGTTTGTCCTATTGAAAAAGTTCAACGCACAGTAATGCTTGTTCCTGAAACTATTACAATGGATAATTTGGTTAGAGAATTCAAGAAAAATAAAGGTCAAATGGCGATTGTTGTTGATGAATTCGGCGGAACTTCCGGTATTATTACTTTGGAAGATGTTTTGGAAGAAATTTTCGGCGATGTTCAAGATGAATTTGATGAAGAAGCAGAATTCGATATAAGAGAAATTAAACCAAATCATTACTTAGCTAATGGAATGATGAGACTTGATGAATTGGCTAATTATTTCGATGTTCCGGCAGAAAGGCTGGAAGATGAAGATGTTGATACAATTGCTGGTCTTGTTGTTAAAGAGCTTGGACGATTGGCGCAATTAGATGATGTTGTAAAATACCACGAATTTGTTTTTACAGTTAAAGAAATTGATGGTGCAAGAATTACAAAACTTTTAATTGTTAAAGAAGAACCGGCAGAAAGCATTCAGGCAGAATAAGAATTTCATATAAATGCGGGGTTTACTTTTTTAGTAAATTCATTATGATAAATAATATGAAAAAGTTTTTAATTGTCTGTTTATCTTGTTTTTTTATTATGACTCCTGTCTTGGGAGATGATGTTGATTTGCCTGCAACCGGTGATTTATGGGATAATTGGGGTGCGGAACAAAATTTTTATGGGAATGATAAAAATGTTTCAGATGAAGATTTTGATAAAGCAATTGATAGCCTTAAAAGTAAAAAAAACAGATGGGTAGACAGATTAAAGAAGAAGCAGATACCAAAAGGTGAAGAATTTAATCAATCAAATGAAACAGAAATAATTAATGAACAAGCTGATAAAGATACTTTACCTGTTGTAACAATACCTGTTGAAATTATATTAAAAGATGGAGTACTTCCTGTTGGTCACTATCAGTTGAAAGGTGAAAAAACAGATGATAATAATGTCGTTTTAAGATTATATCAGGCACAGTATATGATGGCGGAGTTACCTGCAATTGAAACAGATGATGATTTTGATGAGGAAACAATAACTTTTGCGAAGTGGCTTTTAGAGGGAGAAGATAAAATAAAAATCATATATGGTTCAATAGATTTAAATGCTTATTCAATTGTCGATATAAAAAATTAAATTAATTATTACGAAATATTACAAAATCTGCTGTAAATCCTAAAGTTTAGTAAGAAAATGCCGTAAACATGATTAAGCAAACGAATGACTACATGTCGAAAGGATTACGAAAAATGGGATTGGCAGCTTCACAAGCTAGATTTTTATGTATAACAGCACGAAAAGCTGATTGTGAATACAAATCAACTGAACTTGCTCAGCAAAAACTGGATATAACCAAGCAGTTGGGTGCTATTTCTAATGAGTATTCTAATGCAATGAATGCTACAAAATTGATGTGGTCAAATGATGCAGTTAATGGTAGTTATGGAATGACATACAGTTTAATGATGATGCCTTCAGCTGCAAATGATTTTAACCCTTATATGATAACAACATCATCAGGGGCTATTGTATTAAACGGTCCTTATGCTGCCGCAGCAAAAGCTGCCGGTATTTCAAAATCAGGCGGAATTGGTTCTCAAGAAAGCAGAGATAAGTTTATTTCTGCGTTAGTTCCTTACGGTCTAATTACTGAAGATACTGCAAAAGCAATTACATTAAATGATTATGAATATAAGCTTAATGGTAATAACTTAGAATTGGATGAATCTTCCGGTACAATTGGTACTACGGGAGTAGACTGGGATCCTTCAGCAGGTATGGGAAGAGATCCGTTAAATAAATCTGCTAATGTTATGTCATTTGCAGACCTATGTTTGAGTGAATCTATGGGTTTACAAACTGTTGACTGGGCAAAAATGTTTGTAGGTGACGGACAGTATACAGAAAAAGAGTTTAATAATGAAAAATCTCGTCTTAACAAGTTGGTTACTTCAGCCAATCAAGGTGTTAGAGGGATTACAAGTGATGTTATTAATCAGTTAAAACGTGATTTGAATAACTATAAAAATAACTACACAGGAGATACTAACGATCAGAAATATAAAGATGAATGTGCAAGATTAGAATCATTAATTAATAAAGCAGAAAATATATCAAATATAAAGGATAGTGATGAGCAGAAACAAATAATTTTAAGTATTCAAGCTCAGTTACAAAAAGATCTTGACTCATTTAATGAAAGTGTTTCAGCTGTAAGTATTGATTCAAAATTTAATACTTCTGCTAACTCTTTAAATAGCGATAAAAATGGTGGTAAGGAATTTTCGATTGTACAAAGTGGTGTTATTAACCATTATAAAGATGAAATTACCAATATTACAATCGGAGATATTTTAGCCGGCGATGTTGTAATTATGTCTAATGCTGGCGGTACAGGTAATGGCAGCGAGAAAAAATTTGCAGATCAAATGGTGAAATTATTAGATTCATTTGCTGCTGTTTTTGGTTATTCAAATACTAAAGATTTAAGCGGTACAGGTTTAAATGTTGATGATGCTTCTGCAAAAGCCTTGAAATTTGCATATACAATGGTTAAAAATACATTTTTAAGAACAACTGATATGTCAAATATCGGTTCAAGAAAAAATGATCACTCAATGACTGAAAACAGTGCTTATACTAATGCGGCAACAAGCAATAGAATTGGTACAGATGATTCTCAACAGTATTATGCAGTAAGTTTAACAAATATGTTGAGTTCTTTCTTGACTTATTATGATAATGCTTTAAACGGCGCGGATTCAAATTTTGTTGTTGGTAAAACTACAGAAACATCTAATTATGTAACTGATTATTCCGGTTATTGTTATGTTGCTCAAGGTGATCCAAATTCTGTAAAACAAGTTCATAAGAAGTCTGTGGATTTTTATGATGAATTATATAACAATATATTAGAGCACGGTTGGAGAGAAGATACTGCAATTGATGATAGTGAGTATCTTGAAAGTGCAATAAAAGATGGACGTTATTCAATGAGTTCATTAAATAATGACGGATATTATTATCAAACAAGATATAATGAAACCGGTTATATTGTTGAAGTTTCAGATACTGATGCGATAGCAAGAGCAGAAGCAGAGTTTACGTCTAAAAAAGCTGAATTAACTTATAAAGAAGATTCTATTGATATGAAGACTAAAAAGCTTGATGCAGAAATTTCATCTTTGTCAACGGAATATGATACAGTAAAATCGTTGATATCAAAAAGTATTGAAAAGACATTTGCAATGTTCTCTAACTAGTGCTTGACCGCATGGGGCATACCGCTACTAATTGCTTACTTCAATACTTCAATTACATCATAATCTGCGAGATAAGGAAGATGAGCTTCTGTAATAAGTTCTCCCGGAAGCAATATTGAAATTCCCGGCGGGCATTCTGCTACAACTTCACCGGATAATCTTCCGATGGCTTCTGATTTTGGAATAATTTCTTTTTCAGAAAAATATGCTTCACGAAGACTTTTTTTAATAATCGGTGTCAACATTGGCATATGTTTTTTGTTTTCGAGATAGTAAATATCTTTGTAATCATGTGTATCAATTTTATTGAGACATTTTACAAGATATTCAAAATCGGAACGCTTATTACCTATATTGCAAAGTAATAAAATACCTTCATCTGAAGCACTTTCAACTTCGATTCCAAAATCTATTTCCAATATAGATTCAAGCCTTTTACCTGATAAACCATCAGCTTTAATAAATACCTTTGTTACATCAGTTTTGAATCCAAAGCCTGGTTTTAGATGGTGAATTGTTTGCATTTTATCAATTTCCGAACGCAGGTATTTTGCGTTGGTAATTGCTTTAGAAAGTTGTTTTTGTCCGCGTTGGCTTTGAAGGTTAGCTCTTGCTGCATCTAAACTGCCAAGAAGCATTAATGACGGACTTGTTGTATGTAAAAGCATTAAAGCGCGTTCAACATCTTCTGCATTGATTTTAGAGTTTTCGCTGATATGAAGCATTGAAGACTGGCTCATTGAACCACCTGTTTTATGAAGTGAATGAACAACAATATCAGCGCCGAGTTTCAATGATGTTGTCGGAAGTTTGCTGTTGAAATTCCATAAGCATCCGTGAGCTTCATCTACAATTAATGGTACATTATATTGTTTACAAATTTTTGCTATAGATTCAATATCAGATACTACACCTTCATAGGTAGGGTTAGTAATCCAAACCATAGAAACATCATCGTTTTCTTTTAATAAATCTTCAATAGATTTTGCGTTAATATTACCCCAAATACCCCAGTCATTAAGTTTTTCAGGAACAACCCAAAGTGGTTCTGCTCCGGAGATTATAAGTCCTGTTAAAATTGAGCGGTGGCAATTTCTGTTAACAATAATTTTTTGACCTTTTTTTGTTAAACCCATTGCGATTGCAAGGTTTCCTATAGTTGAACCATTTAACAAAAAGAATGTTTTTTTAGCACCAAAAGCTTGTGCCGCAAGTATTTCTGCTTCTTTAATAGATCCTGTTGCCGGAGTGAGAGTCCCGAGGTTATCAAATTCATCTGTAGTATCTACCATAAGTGCTTTTTTGCCGATGAGTTTGCGAAAGTCAGGTAAAGTTCCAAGTCCTTTTGTATGACCTGGGATATGAAATTGATATGTAGGATTGTTATAAGCTGATTTTAGAGCTTCAACAATCGGGGCTTTAATTTTAGTATGTTTTTCTATTTTAATTTTGTTCGGCATAATAAAAATATACTACAAAAAATAAAAAAAACGATAAAATTATGTTATAATCTTAACATATGGAAAATTTCATAAAAGTTTTAATGATTTTTTTAATATGTTCTGTAATTACACCAAAGGCTATTGCTTTTGATGAGATTGCGGATGAGTTGTTTGAGCAAAAACATAAAGATGAAATTTTTCTTACTCTTGCTAATGATGAGAATAATGAAACCTCATTAGTTAAAGAAGATGAGATTCTAGAAAAAAGTCAGAAGAAACGGTTATTTAATTTTGATTTTGATGATGATGACGATGGTTCAATGGATAATGCGGATTTTGACTTTGAGATTTTTAAAATTTTTGACAAAGAAAAAACTATAAGTGAAGAAACATTATTTGGAAAGATTGTAAACAGTGATATAACAAGAACTGACGTTATGACATTTTTACTTCAAGATGATTTAACATTTAATTATGAAAAAGGTCCTGTTAGTAAAATTCACATGTACGGTGCATATCGCGGTGCATTAAACATGATGTGGGATTCAAATTATTCAACAGATTATGATAATAATACAACTCAATTTGGGGTGTATGGTTCATTAAAAAATCCTGATTATAAATTTAAGTTTGCTGCAAATCCTATTCCAAGAAAAGGTTTAAGTTATATAGACAGGTTTGTATCAGATGCTTATGTCGTAAATACAAGTCTTCCTAACCATCAGTTTGTTGCCGGATATTCAAGGGTTCAAACAAGTGTAGAAGGTGGTGCTTCAACTTATGTATTACCTTTTGTTGCCAGATCTCAGATTGCAAGAAATTTTAGTAATGTAAAATCCTTATCACTAAAGGCTATTGGAAACTACCAATATTTGGATTATAACTTATCTTTAGGAAGTGCCGGAAGATATATTTCAAGTGGTTTGCCGGGGGCAGAATTTAACGGCTGGGTAAATGTAAAACCATTTGGGAATAGAAGTAAAAAATTCGGTAAACTTGTTGTTGGCGGCGGTTTTAACGGTGGACATAACCGAATTGATTATGCTGTAGCAACGGGTTATATCGGATATCACCATAAAAAACTGTGGACAAATTTCGAAGCTTCTGTTGCGGATGGTTATAGTGGTTCAAATGGTATCAGTAAAAATAAAGCCGGTGGGTGGGCTGCGACTTTAGGTTGGAAATTTAATCCGCATTTTCAGTTGATTGGTCGTATAGACCAGTTTGATCCAAATAGAAGTGTTTCAAATGACTTGCGTAATGAATATACTGTCGGGATTAATTGGTTTATAAAAGGTCAAGCATTAAAGGTTATGCTAAACTATGTATTTTGCGATAGTCAAAACAGGCATGACAGTCATAAAATTATATTAGCAACGCAGTTAGTTTTATAATTTTATTTGTATTCGATATATTTTTTCCAGTAAGTATCAGAAGATGTTACATTTTTACCTTTAGCTGATTTTCCTCCTGGAGCGATATTATCTACAGGGAAATTCCACGGACAGTTGTCCAGTGCAGATTTCGCATTAGTATATTTTTGTGTTGCAGCATCCCAGGTAGGACGTGAGTTACCTAAATTATTGTCATGCATAGCATCAATATTACAAAGAACTATTTGACCTGAATAATTATTTGGATGATCTTCATCATTATAAAGCCACTTTGCAACCATTTTTGAATTCATTGGAGTAAAAGCAAAAATATCTATATTATATCGATTAGGGTTTGCAGACCCATTAATATCAACACAGATAACAGCATTTTCATAATTGAAAGTCCAAATACGGCCTTTTGAATCTGACCAAATCTGTCCGTTATCACATAAATAATTAGTTCCGGCAAGTTTTTGCAAATTACCGGCACCATTTAGGGCAAAACGATAAGGTCCTGGGCTTCCGCCGCCATTTTTGTAGATATTTGCTAATTGGTTTGCTATAGCACCTACGCCCTGGTTTGTTTCAAATCTATTTCCGCCGTTGAGCATTGACATAAATTCTGTTTGCCATTTAAGAAATTTATTTCCATCAAAGTTGACTGGTGTTAAACTATTAGCATATTCACCGACATCACCTTTTTGGTAGTTTATCATTGTACCGATTTGCTTTATGTCACTGTAGGTTGAACGAAACTGTTCTTCTAAAACTTTTGCTCTGTAATTATATGCAAGTGTCGGAATTGTAATAGCTGAAATTGCTCCGATAAGTCCGAGTGTTACCATAATTTCTGCTAGAGTAAACCCTGATTTTTTATTTAAATTTAAACCAAACACTATAAATTCCAATCCTCAATTATCTATAAATTTATACATTTATTATAACGTATTTTTTACATTCCGTCTAGGGGGTAAATGTAAGAACATGTTCCCCTGAACTTTAAGAATTGTAGGTTGGGGTTTCTACCTCAACGAGTAATTAATTCTTCAACAAAATTTTCAAAGTATCTTTTTCTTTATTCTTTTCAAATGCTTCTAAAGTATCATTAAAAGAATATGTTCCTGAAATAAGTTTTGAAAAATCAACTTTCCCTGATTCTAAAAGTCTTAGTGCCGGTGAAAATTGTCCGCAGCGAGAGCCAAGAACTGTTATTTCATCAATAACAATCGGGGCAAGATTAAATTCTTTAGATGCTGCAACTGTACTTTTTAGAACAAGAACACCGCGCGGTTTTGTAAGTGCTAAAGCAGTTTCAAATCCGGAAATTGAACCTGTTGCTTCTACTACAACATCATATTTTTTCTCGATTGCAAAATCATTTAGTAAAGATGTTTTAACTCCTTGTTCTTTTGCTATGTCAAGTTTATTTTGGTGTTTACCGACTAGTGTTACATCAAGGTTTTGTGCATTAAGTGCTAGTGCTGTAATTAGTCCTAGTTTACCATCACCAAGAACAATAACTTTTTCAAACGGTTTAATATGGTGCTGTTCGGTAATTTCTAAGGCTGCGGCAAGCGGTTCTACAAACACAGCTTGAGTATCCGGAACATTTGCAGGAACTTCAAAAAGCACTTCAGTTGGCATTGTGAAATATTCACCAAATACTCCGTCTTTTCTCCATATTCCTAAAGTGTGGCGGTTAGGGCAGTGACGGTAAAGTTTTTGAGCACACCAGGAACAATTCGGATCTTTACAACCGTAGCTGATTTCAGGTACTACACGTTTTCCGATAAGTGATTTATCTTCTCCGTTTACTTCTTCAACAATGCCGACAGCTTCGTGTCCTAAGATTCCTACGTAACCCATATAACCTTTTGTTATTTCGTAATCGGTATTACAAATTCCTGCCATTGTTACACGAACCAATGCTTCTCCTTTTTGTGGAACAGGTTTTTCGTAATCGTTTACAAGTTTCAGTTCTTTATCAAATACTACAGCTTTCATTATTTTCTCCTTATTCTTCAAGTTTTTTCCAATCCTGTGCGGCTTTATTTAAAATTTCTTCTGTTGAAGCTTTATCAAGAAGTATTTCTTGTGTTGCCGCATTTATAATATTATTGATTTCTTTTTGATTCTTTTGGGTTTTGTATACCGGTTGAACTTTATTTAATTGTTTTGCGCTGATTACTCGGGCTTTTGCCATTAAATCATCTTTGTCATATTTTGTGTAAAATTCGTTTTGAAGTGTTGTTTTATTAACGGCTAAAACATTAGTAAGTTTTGCCAGTTCAAGCTGGTTTTTATCATTTGTCAAAAATAGTGCAAATTTTAGGGCTTCGTCTTTGTGTTTTGCGCGAAGCGGTATTACAAAATTCATCAGTGAAAAATCGTATTGTCCGATTGTTCCTGTAAGTTGCGGAGCTATGTCTGTTTTTGCATAAGTTGATGGAGCATTTTCTTTTATCATATTTAAGAAGTTTGCTCCTGCTCCAAGCATTACAATATTTCCTGACATATATTTTTCTAATGATTCCTGAAGTGTCATTGTCACAGTTTCTTTTGGTATTAAACCGTTAGAATACAGGTATTTGAACATATCAAAAACATTAATAGCAGTTTCTGAAGTTAAAAGTTTTGATGAAGATGCTTCGAATTTATTTAGAATTTTTAGCATTGTATCGTTTTCTGTAAGATTTGGCAGAAGGATATATGCGTTTGTTTTCATTTTTACGATATGTGCATATTGTGCAATTTCCATATATGTTTTTGGAACAGGAATCCCTGATTTAGAAATTAAATCCTTGTTAAATATCGTAATAGCGCTTGTTGCATACCATGGAATTGAATAAATTTTTCCGTTGTATTTTAGTGAATTTAAAATTTCTTTGTAAAATTGTTCGGTACTTTCTTCTGGGATTTCATAAAGCGCGCCTTTATGCGCCAGAGTTGCTGAAAAATCAGGATTAAGGTTAACTAAATCCGGCGGATTATCGCTTAAGACTGAAGCCAGTGTTCGTTTTTCGCCTTCTGAAAACGGTACATCAACCCATTTTATTTTAATTTCAGGATTTTGAGTCTCAAATTCTTCAATTACACCGTTAATGTATGGTGCAAAATCGTTCATTTGCAAAGTCCAGAAAACCACTTCGTTATTTTTTAACTGTTCTTGCGGCTTATTTTTAAATATAAAATAAGTACCTGTAATTAAAATTACTGCGGTTAAAATTGTTATCCAAAAATTTCTGTTCAAAATATTGTTTCCTTTATGTTAACTTCACAATTATTTGTAAAAATATTTACCCCTGCTATAATTATACTATGAATAATTTATTTACAGAACTTGAAAACCAAAATAAACAAATTCCTTTAGCGGAAATTTTAAGACCTAAAACCTTGGAAGATTTTTTAGGGCAAAGTAATGTAATATCTTCTCGCAGTCCGCTGTTGAATTTGTTAAAGACCAACAGATTATTTTCGTTAATTTTGTGGGGAACTCCGGGATGTGGAAAAACAACACTTGCAAGACTTATTGCTACAAAAACCAATGCTGCATTTATTGAACTTTCTGCTGTTACATCCGGTGTAAAAGATATTAAAGATGCTGTAGATAAAGCAAAAGAAAATCTTCGTTCCGGTCAGAAAACAATTTTATTTATAGATGAAATTCACAGATATTCTAAAACTCAACAAGATGCGCTTTTGCCTCATTTGGAAAACGGAACATTGTTTATGATAGGTTCAACTACCGAAAATCCGTCTTTTCAGGTTGTTCCTGCGCTTTTATCCCGTCTTCAGGTAATCCGTCTGAATTCTATTGATGATGATAGTATGACAAAAATTATTAAAAAAGGGTTTTCGTATCTTGCGACAAATTATACATTGATGGAATGTGAAAGCGGAGTCTTAGATTTTATTATAAATCTTGCCCGTGGAGATGCCAGGTACGCTTTAAACATTACTGAAAACGCATATTTTGCAAGTGATTTACGTGATAATAAAAGACTTTTAACAGTTAAAACGATTGAAGAAATCTGTCAGCAGCGTAATACAAGATATTCACGTCAGGAACATTATGACTGTGCTTCAGCCTTTCAAAAAAGCTTAAGAGGATCAGATCCTGATGCGGCGATATATTATCTTGCAAAAATGATTACAGCAGGTGAAGATCCAAGATTTATTGCGCGCAGGCTTATTGTCTGTGCATCAGAAGATGTCGGAAATGCTGATACGAATGCATTGAATGTTGCGGTTAATGCTTATAAAGCGGTTGAACTTCTCGGGCTTCCGGAAGGCAGAATCCCGCTTGCACAGGCTGTAATTTATGTAGCAAAAGCTCCAAAATCTAATGAAGCGGTTTGTGCGATAGGGGAGGCTATGGCAGATATCGCAAATGGTAAAGATTTCCCTCCGCCAATGCATTTAAGAGATTCTCATTATAAAGACGCTTCTAAATACGGTTTTGGGATCGGGTATGTATATTCACATGACGCTCCTGAATTTGAACAGCAGTTTTTGCCTGATGAACTTGTTGGACGTAAATATACAAGATAAATTTATTTAATATCTTTAATAGCTTTTATGAAATAATCAGTATTAGATATTGCTTTATTTGTACAGCCTACTCTGCTGTCATCATTGCCCTTAAAATTACATAGTGTATATTGTGTACCCAGTTGCCCCATAGCCTTGAATTGCCCGTCAACAAGCTGGAATGTAAATAAATCATGTCCAAATCTGTTTGGTTTTTTGTAATACCCGTTTAAATCAACAGTGATATATACCCTATTTGTGCTTCCTGGTGGATTTTCAAATAGAAATAATGTACCATCATTCAGAAGTAATATTCCATCATCAAGTATACTTTTAATAGGGTATTTACTTACATTAATACCGCAATTTGCATTACTTGAATTACAGTTAGTTGTGCCAGTTAAATATTTCGCAAATGTTTTGACGAATGAACCGCCGCTGCCATACGAATTTACATCCAGTGAAATATCATCACCTTCCATTCTTTTAGCTGCTTGTTGAATTGTGGAATAAGATTTTAATAACCTGGAACGCAGCTGATGTGCTTTAAAATTGTTTATTAAACCGGGTATTGTAATTGCTGCAACAACTCCGATTATACCTAAAGTAATCAATGTTTCAGCAAGTGTAAAAGCAGGTTTTAATGTAAGTAAGTTAGTAGGTAAGGAAGTTAGGAAGTGATTTACATTTTTCATATATTCTCCATCTATACTGTGTTTTTATATTAAAATTACATTCTTAATTATAATTATTACAGTTAATACTGTTAAAAGTCAATATTATCACAGAAATATTGTGTGTAAAATTTATGGGTTTTACTTTAGTATTTTTATATAAAACAGTGAGGTTTATATGGATACTAAGCATCTTCTGGGAAAACGTATTAAAGAATTACGAAAACGTAAAAAACTGAGTCAGGAACAGTTGGCTGAGATGGTAGGTTTTGAAAGCTCTAATTCTATAAGTAATGTTGAAAATGGTTATAATTATCCGTCTATACAAAACCTCGAAAAATTATTAAATGTTTTAGATTCTTCTTTTAAAGATGTTTTTACATTTGAAAAATATCAGGATGAGGATATTTTAAGAGCGGAAATTGAAAGATTATTGGATGAGTATCCTGAAAAATTACAGGATTTTTATAAAATTTTAAAAGCACTTACCGAATAATTATATAATATTTGCAAAACTCAGGAAGTATTCTTCAATAATATTCATAAGCATAGGAAGAATCCAGACTAAAATAGCTGCTCCAAGTACAGGTTTGAACAGGAAGCTTAATTGGAATACGTTTACTTGCGGTGCTGTTCTTGAAATTACACCAAGAATAATGTCTTGCGCTAATGTTGCCAATAATATGGGAGATGCTATTTGAAGTCCCATATATAAAGTATTTGATGACATTTTTATAAGTAAATCCATTTTTACAAGCTGTGAAAGCGGAACTTGAGCTGAATACAGCGGAAAAATTTCAAAACTTCGAACCAATGCCTTAAAAAGCCAATAAATTCCACCAAGATGGATGAATATCAAAATCCCCATCAGCGAAATCATTTTGGTAAGAATTGAAACCTGCGCAGAAGTTGTCGGATCAAGAGCTGTAGCAGAAGATAAACCCATTTGCATATTAATCATTTCCGCGCCGCAATCAATTGCAATTGTAACTAATTGCGCCATATAACCTATCATAGCGCCGACTACAACGTTTAATAGTAAAGACAGCATAAATGAATCACAATGAGTTAAAACTTTTTCAGGAGACAAAAAAGGAACAATAAAAATAGTTACAATTAGTGCAAGCGGAATTTTTACAAGGGATGGGATATCTTTTCTGTTAAAAATAGGGCAGAATCTGAAAAAACCTATCATTCTCGCAAAAACTAACGCACCTGCCATAAGGTAGGTGTTTATCTTAGGAAACATTTGCATTATTGCTGTATAAATATCGTTCATTTATTATCTTCCGAGGATTTTTTTAGTTTCAACAAGATTTGGTTTTGGCATTGCAGTTTTTGGTGCTGGTGTATATTTTGCACGTTGATTTTGGTCAATATACGGAACTTTGCCCGGATTTTTCATTATTTCATTAATGTTATCAATGTTTTTAAATTTATCTTTCATTTCGTGTTCAAAAGGTGTAGTGTACTTGTAATAGTTTGAATCAAGAACAAACTGCTCACTTTTTGGAACGGTGTTAAAAGCAAGCACCATACCTTCTGTAAACAGGTTAGTTAAAAGTTTAATAAACCCGACCCCGCCGATAATAATTACCAGAAATACCCCTAAGATTTTCGGTGCAGCTGCAATTGTTTGCTCCTGAACCTGTGTTACTGCCTGCAAAATCCCGACAACAAGACCGATACCTGCTGCCACAAGTACGCAAGGCATCGAAATTGATAACATTATTAAAAAACCTTTAGCTAAGTATTCCAGTAAAATTTCCATTTTTTATTTCCTTTAGTTGTAACTTGAAACAAGTCCCTGTACAATCAGTGCCCATCCGTCTACTGCGATAAATATTAAGAGCTTAAACGGCATTGAAATAATCGTAGGCGACAGCATAAACATCCCGAGTGCCAGCAAAATATTTGCGACAACAAGGTCTAAAATGATAAACGGTACAAAGATTATAAAACTTATTTCAAATGATGTTTTTAATTCACTTATGATATAAGCCGGTGCAACTTCCCAGATTGAAATCTCATCCGGTGATTGAGGTTTTGTTTTGTGGGCAAGCTCGACAAAGAATGTCAAATCGCTTTCGCGGGTTTGTTTAAGCATAAATTCTTTTAAAGGTTTTGAGCCTTCCTGAATTGCTGCAATCATATCGTGATTTTTTTGATACGGAACAGAACCCATATCGTACATTCTTTGGAATGTCGGTCCCATTGTATAGAAAGTTAAAATAATTGATAAACCGATAATTACAATTGCCGGAGGAACTTGTTGTGTGCCCATCGCGGTTTTAAGCATTGCAAATACGACAACGAATCTCAAAAAACTTGTCATACAGCAAAAAACAAACGGTAGTAATGAGAATAATGACATTACTACAAGCATTTGTAAAACAGGATTTAAGTTTTGTAATTGGTCCATATAGTTTTCCTTATTGTTGTTTTCTCTATTGAGAGTCAGGGTGTCCCCTGTCAAAACTAATCAAATTTAAAGCTGTCGGTAATAACATTTACCCTTTATAATTCGTTAATTTTCATAGCCATTTCTTTCATTGTAGAAAATCCGCGGCTTTTTGGAGTGTCAAAATCAAGTGTAACTGATTTTGAAGGTTTTCTTTCTCCTGCACGTCTGTCTAAAGTAGGTTTGTTTACGTTAATTGGTTCAAGATGAACCTGTTGTTTTGGTTCTTTTTGAGGAATCTCAATTTCTTCTGCATGAAAAACAGGCTGTTCAAGTTCAATATTTCTGAATCTTTCAAGGCTTTCTACAGGGTTGTGTCTTGTGTTATTGTCAAGACGGGAGATAAGTGTTGTCCTGTCAACATCTGATGCTATAAGAAATTTTTCGTTTCCTGCTCTTACAACGTGAAGTGTTTTTCGTGGATTCAGGCTCATAGATTCTTCTACGCTTAAGAAGTTTGTTTCACCTTTTCGCATAGAACCGTCTGTGAATTTTTTGTACACAAATACCGCAAAACAGATTAATCCTGTCATTGCCATTGTATATACTGTGAAATTTGCTATATATCCGCCCATAAGTCTTGTATCTCCCCTTACTTAATAATTATTTTAATTATTAAATATTTTCATCTTCAAGTTCAAAGTCGCTGTAATCAAATTCTTCTTCATCATTTGAAATTTCATTATCTTGTTCGCTGTAAGATTCATTTGATTCTTCATATTCAGAGTTTTCATCACTGTATTCGTCTGAAATCCCCTCATTATTGTAAGATTCTTCTTCGTAATTTTCTTCAGAACCATTTGAAGAAATCCCGCCGCTGCCTTCTGCGATTATGTTGTTGATTTTTACTCCGTATCGGTCATTTACGATAACAAGTGAACCGCTTGCGATAGGTTTTCCTTCTACTTTTAGGGTTACGTTATTGTTATAAAGAGAAGTTAAATCAACGACAAGTCCGTCTTCGATATCTTTTAATTCTCCGAGGCTTATTTTTACAGCATCAAATTCTGCATACATTTCGACTTCAATGCTGTCCCATATATTTTGATGAGTTTCACTCATATTATCTCCTCCGTCATTTTCTTCAGGTATCAGTAAATCCATATTAGGATTGAGTTTTACGGGCAAATTTCCCCCGTTTATTGATAATGTAAGATTTTCGATGTTACTGTTTTCAAACACAACAACATCATCATTTTCTAAATTTTTTAAATCATAAAGTGAAAATCTTGTGTTGCCGACATAGACTTTTGCCAGAGTTTCAGATGTCGGAAAACTGTTTTGAGAAAATTTTTCACCTGATGATGTGATTTCTTCCGGATTAAGTAAAGCTAAAGGTAGGGTTATAATTACTTTACCTGTTTTTTTGTTGTATTCTTCAATTTCTTTAATTAAAAATGTTAAATGAATAAGGTCAAAATTACTACGCTTAAGCTCTGCTTGAGGTGGTTCTTGTAGAACAGATTTTAAATGCTCAAACATAAAATCGTTAAATGAAGTTATAACTTTAGCTTCAAGTTCTGATATTTTATTGATATTAAACTTATTTTTTGATTCTCCCAAAACCTTATTTAATATGATTGCAATAGCTTTATCAGTAAGCCTAAAGAACATATCATATTCTTCATCGATTCTGATTTTTGTTACAAAGCAGGATTCGTTATCCATAAGACAGTTGATATTTTTGCTTATTCCGATAAGTTCAAGTTTAAAATTAGGGTTAAAGAATTCGTCATAAGATTCCTGAATCATTGCAGGAAAGACATTTTGAAACCAGTTGTATTCTTTAAACAACTGTTTTGTGGATATTGAATTTTGTAATTTATCTTCCATAACAACTATCCCTTGACTTATCCCCGGAATATCAGACAATATTCCCCATAACTACAATATTACATATTTGGTATGATTACATCAATCTTTTAATGGATTTTTGTGAGTTGTCAATTTAAAAATATAAAATTAATTAAATATCCAATCCTGTGAACATTTCAAGAGAAGTTACATTTTTTAGTGCAGGATATTGTTCAATGTCATAGTTATTTACAAAATCAATAGCTTCATTACGTGCAATTTCAAGGATTTTAGCGTCACGTACGATATCAGAAATAATTAAATCAGGCAGACCGCTTTGTCGTGTTCCTAAGAATTCTCCCGGCCCTCTTAGCTGTAAGTCTTTTTCTGCGATAACGAACCCATCGTTTGTTTCGGTCATAATTCCAAGGCGTTCTCTGGTTTCTTGCGAACGGGAAGATGTTATCAGGACGCAATAAGATTGGAGCGAATTTCTGCCTACACGCCCTCTTAGCTGATGAAGCTGTGAAAGTCCGAAACGTTCGGCGTTTTCTATCACCATAACTGTAGCGTTTGGTACATCAACTCCGACTTCTACTACTGTTGTTGATACAAGAATATCGAATTTACCTTCTTTAAATTCTTTCATAACTTCGTCTTTTTCATCGTTTTTAAGTTTTCCGTGTAAAAGTCCGATTTTATATTGTGGAAATACCTCATTTTGAAGTCTTTCAGCTTCAATTGTTGCGGCTTTGGCAGAAAGAGTTTCGCTTTCGTCAATCAGCGGATAAACAATGTAGGCTTGGCGTTCTGAATCCACTTCCTGTTTTATTAAATCCCACACGGCTTTATGAGAGCCTGTAAGTGTTGTTTTTATAGGTTTTCTGCCTTTTGGAAGTTCATTTATTACTGTTAAGTCCAAATCCCCGTGAACGGTTAAGGCTAAAGTTCGTGGAATTGGTGTTGCTGTCATTGTAAGCATTTGCGGGTTTTGCGATTTTTTCTTTAATACATTACGCTGTTTTACTCCGAATCTGTGCTGTTCATCAACAACAATTGCTCCAAGGTTATTAAATTCAACATTTTCCTGAATCAGAGCGTGAGTTCCGACAGCAATATGTGTTTGTCCGTTTTTAAGATCGGTTTCAAATTTTTGTCTTATTTTTTTTCCGTGGCTTCCGAGGAATAAGCCTACACTTAAACCCATTGGTGTAAGCCATTCAACAAGATTGTTGTAATGTTGTTGTGCAAGGATTTCTGTCGGCGCCATAAGTGCACCCTGATATCCGTTTTCAATTGCGGCAAGAAGCATAATTGTTGCAACAACGGTTTTTCCACTTCCGACATCCCCTTGAAGAAGTCTTTGCATTGGGGTATCAGAATCCATATCGTTTAGAATCTCATTTACTGCCTGTTTTTGACCTGATGTTAATTCAAACGGAAGATTATTTATAAATTGCTGTACAAGTCCATCTTTATGAACTTTTAAGGCATATGAAGATGTATTTTTGGCAGTGTTTTCTCGTAATCTGATTAGTTTTAACTGTACAAGGAAAAGTTCTTCAAAGATAAGTGAAAATCTTGCGTGTTCCAAATTATTTATTGATTCAGGAAAATGGATTTGCTGAACAGAGTCCTTTTTATTTAAAATTCCGAGGCGTTCTTGAATTTGTTCAGGAATAATGTTTACTATGTCGTTTTTGTAAAGCTCAATAGCGTTAAAAATTGCACGGCGCAGAGTTTTTATACTTAAGCCTTCGCAAACTGTGTAAATCGGTACAATTCTTGCAACGTTCAGGTTTTGGGTATCCGAATCCTCCATAAATTCACCGCTCATAATTGAATATGTCGGTTTATCCATTGTTAATTGATTGTTGTAGGAATTAAATTTTACTGTTCCTGAGACCATAATCCCCGCATTTACAGGAAATTGAGTCTTGGTGCGTTCAAGAAGATATTTGTTTCCTTTTGCCTGAAAAAAGCTTAATTCAAATTTTCCGCTTTCGTCTTGAATAACAACTCTTATAACAGATAAATTATTTCTTGTATTGAATGCCGAAACAGATTTTATGTATCCGAAAACGCTTGTTGTCTGACCTTCTTTGAGATTTTTGATAAGCGTGCGGGAAGAATAATCGATGTGCTTTTTAGGAAAATACATCATTAAATCCTGAGCAGTAAAAATTCCGAGTTTATTTAATTTATAAGCAACTTTTGGACCTACACCTTTAATATACATTACATCAACTTCGGACGGGTGTTTTTGACGCTGAAGCTGCATTGTTTCTTCTTCCTCTTTTGCGGCTTTTTCCTGAGCTAAATCTGCTTTGATTGTTTTAATAAGCTGTTCAATGGATTTTCTGCGTTCCGGAACTGAAGCGTAAGGGTAAACATCAAATGCTTCAACAAGTACTGCCCAGCGCGGATTTTTCTTTGATAATTTATAATATTTTTTTGCTTCTTCTTTTATAAAACTTGAAAATTTCTGCCTTTTCCCATGAATATCAATATAACGATATTTCACTTCAATATCAATCGCAGCTTTAATTTTATCAAGATTCTCAATCATACAAGTAATTTTACAACAAGATTGTAAATTTTGCTAATATTGAATTTTTAACGGATAATCGCCTGGGATTTTCCAACCGTTCTGTCTTATGAGTTCCGTGCAGTAATGTCCTACTTGAGCACAGCTATATTCAGTTCCATTGTATAAAGTTTCTTTTTTGCCGTCCCAAGCATACATATAAGGTTCTAAACCTTTACCGTAATGTGGCTGCCATAGTTTGCTTTTTTCAATAGGATGAAAAATGAAAGTAAAAGAACATCTGCCGGCTTGTTTTTTTTGCTTTAAACATTTTTCAGGATTCTTAGGGAAAAAGCTAATATCTCTGGTGTCAATTCCTCTATAAGCAAAGGCACTGCCATCAGCTAATATATAAAGAGTTTTAGTTGCGTTCGTTGCTTCATTTCGGATGTGTTTTTTTAGCATAACTTTCATATGCGGTGCTAAGTATTTATCAAATGCTGCATCTACATTTTCAACTTGGTCAATTGCACTTCCGTCTTCATTGTATGAATTTCCTGATGCTGCCCAGTAATCACTCCATCCTTCATATTCGTCATTTACAACAACAGAAAGTTTTATTGCCTGATTAAAAAGGGAATAGAATTTTTTTAATCGAGTTTCTGTTATGTGTTTGTTATAAGCTGTCATTAGAGATGGAATTGTTATTGCTGCGACAACACCGATGATGCCGAGTGTAATTAAAACTTCAGCTAATGTAAAACCTGTTTTAGAAAATACTGGTGGCATAGCATTAAACCATTTACACTTATTTTGCCAGAATTCGTAATGTTGATTTAAATTTACCCCTTTACCTCTCATTCTTAATTCTCCTTATCTCCGATTGCATAACTTAACATAACTAGAGTGTAACATAAAAATACGAAAAGTATCCTATTATCTACGAATATTAATATATTAATTAACATTGTTCACTGTATATATGTTGCGGGAAATTTTCTACAATTAAATCTAAAGGAGAATGTAGTGGCAAAAAGCAGTTTCGGACAAAAGCTCAAACAAATAAGGAAAGCAAAAAATTTGACGCAAGAAGCGTTAGCAGAACTTGCAGGAATTAATGAAAAACATATTTCAAAAATTGAAACGGGTGTTTATTTCCCGACATATAATACTTTAAATAAAATATTGAACGCTTTAAATTTAAAAGTTGAAGATGTCGGACTTGACTTAGGCTCTTTAAAAACTAACGATAGCCCTTTTTATATTAAATCTTTGCAGATTTTAAATGATGCAAAATCAGAGCAGGAATTGGAATATTACTTTGGGGTATTAAGACAGGCACAAAAAGGAATAGAAATATTAAAAGAAAATTAGAACAAACTTTGTTGAGAAGATTCTGATTTAACCTTGTATCCAAGGTGTCTGTAAGCTTGCGGAGAAACTTTTCTGCCTCGCGGTGTGCGTTGTAAAAGTCCTGCTTGCAGTAAAAAAGGTTCACAAACATCTTCAATTGTTCTTGAATCTTCACCGATTGCAGCAGCGATTGTTTCAATTCCGACCGGACCGCCATCGTATTTTTCGATTATAAGTTTCAAAAGATTTCTGTCAGTTGTATCAAGCCCGAATTCATCTATTTTTAATATATCAAGAGATTCGTTTGCTATGTTTTCTGTAATTTTGCCGTTGTATTTTACAAGTGCGTAATCGCTTACACGCTTAATTAATCTGTTTGCAATACGCGGAGTACCTCGTGAGCGTCTTGCAATTGCGTAAGCTCCTTTTGTATCAATTTCGATATCCAGAATTCCTGCGGTTCGCTTAATTACCTGAGCTAATTCTTCATCTGTATAGAATTCAAGCCTGTGGATAATCCCGAAACGGTCACGTAATGGACCTGATAGTTCTCCGGCTTTTGTTGTTGCGCCAATCAGGGTGAATTTTGGCAACGGAACGCGTAAAGTCTTAACTGTTTGGCTTTTTCCTGTTGTCATATCAAGGTAAAAGTCTTCCATGGCAGGGTATAAAATCTCTTCAGCTACTTTATTAAGTCTGTGGATTTCATCAATAAACAGGATTTCGCCGCCTTGAAGTGACATTAAAATTCCGATAATATCGCGAGGACGTTCTAATGCCGGAGCTGATGTGATTTTTATATCAACACCCATTTCTTGAGCTATAACGCCGGCAAGTGTTGTTTTCCCAAGTCCAGGAGGTCCGTAAAATAGCAAATGATCAAGCGGAAGTTCGCGTTTTTTTGCCGCCTGAATAGTTATTTTTAGAGTATCTTTTAATCCTGATTGACCGATATATGTATCAAAGGATTTTGGACGAATGCAGTTTTCAAAATTTTTGTCAAGCTCAATTGCTTCCGGTTTAACAACCGGATTTTTCTTAACTGCAGGTGTGCAGCTTTTAAAATCATTATCGTCAGAAATAATACTCATCTCAAGCATAATTATAGCATAAATTTTTTATTTATAAAATCTTCTTACATAAAAAGGAGAAAGTTGGTGCTGTAGAGAAATTTCCTCTTTTCGTATTAGTTTATATTTTAGGTGCTATGGTATAATTTATGTATTATGGAATGTCCAAAATGCGGAGCAGAAATTAGTAAAAGTGCGATGGTGTGCCCGAATTGTAAGAAGGTACTTAAAATCGTCTGTCCTGTTTGTAAAACTGTTAATGAAAAAAATACCTGTCGTAAGTGCGGAGAAATTCTTGTTACAAAGTGCGCAAAATGCGGAAAAATTAACCTGCTCAAAAATCCTAAATGTATAAAATGCGGATATTCCAATGAAATCAGTGCAGTGCTGGGCGAATCCAATACTGATAGTTTTGCTGTTGTTAGAATCGATTTTCCAAATAGTGATGTTGTAAAGGCAAAGCTTGGTTCAAACCAGCTTTATCAGAAATTTAAGACAAATTTTGATTCACTTATTGCTTCTTATGTACATTCCTTAAATGTAAGACGTCAAATTGTTAACGGTGATGTTTATATTATCAGGTTTAACAAGGATTATACGCTTTCTGCTTCTGCGAATTCTGCAATTCAGGCTACAATTGAGCTTTTGAATATGATAACCAAGCTTAATGTGAAATTATTGAAGAAAAAAGGTGTTGCTCTAAAGTGTAATTTTACAATTATGCAAAGGGATGCCGATAAAAACCCTTATGACATTGATTCAAGATTTCATGCAAATATGGTTTATCAAAGTTCTTCAAAAGAAATGAAAGCGCTGGATTCTTTTCAGGTCATAACAGATGAAAGTTTTTATGATTACTATAAAGACCATTACAAAATGGAGTCTTTGAATTCTGCACTTGTTGATGGGGTTATGAAAAGATTTTACGAAATGGATTTGAAAGAATTCGTAAATATCGGTGACTTTCTTCGTAATGAAGTTCAGAAAGAAAATGAAGCTAATGAAGATATAGAAATTCCGAACTTTGTACAGACTGCGCTTATTGATCAGGAAAAAATAACTCAAGATGCTTTAAAAGATGAAAATGAATTAACTGATGATGAAATTTATGATATTGAAATGATTAATTTTGAAGAAATTAATTGTTCATTTATCAAGACCGAGAGTATTAATGTTTTAGATTGTGCCGTACAGGTTTTACAGCAAGTTCCGAAAGGTGTTTTAGCATTAAAGGCTTCTCCTATGTATCAGCCTTATACATTGAAACTTTTATCTGCAGTTGATGAACTTGGAATTTATGATAATATAATTCCCGTAACATGTAATGATGATATGAAATATTCTCCGTTCTCATTTTTTAGGGAATTGATTTCTGCGGTTTTCGAATATACGGTATCTCAAAAACTTTTTGATACAAATGATTTTACAATGTTTTCTTCTGTTGATAATTCCGGACTTGTTAAGGATTTAATCAAGCTTACACAACGTCCTATGCAGAATATGGAAGATACCAGAGAAAACTACTGTAATGTATTTTTATCTATGCTTCAAGCTATTCCTAATACTTTAATTTATATCGAAAATTTTGAAAAAATTGATGACAGTTCTTTATTTGTTTTAGAACAGTTATTTGATCATATAGAAGAACTTAATATAAGTTATCTTGTTTCATATGATAAAGATTATTCACTTCACGGCGGTAATCTTCATTACTTATTATCAAGACCTTATTACACGGAAGTTACACTTGCTCCAACCCCGTTTGAGGTTATTGTAGGCGGTGATGTTAACTTCTATAAAAACATCATGACAGATTTTTACTTCCAGAGAATCGCAAAATATGCTTGCGGAAGTACTCTGTTTTTGGATTTTGCAATTCAGTATTTGATAGAATCAGGAGTTTACGAGTATACCGAAGATTCAATAATAATGGTGAATCCGAAAACTATTATTATTCCGTCAGGTTTGGATAAATTGATAAAACGCCGTATTAACTTATTAAAAGATGATGCGCCGACAATAAAATTTTTAACAATGATTGTGCTTTTAGGAACAAGGATTGATGAACATACTATTAATTCTTTAGGATTTAAAAACTGGGAAAAAATAGCTGAAAATCTTGCAGGTATGGGATATATTTATTCTTATAATAATTGTATTTATTTCTCAAATTATAATTTACTTAGAAAGTGCCTGCTTGAGGTTATTAAACCTGAAGATTTACAATCTGTCGCAAATGATTTATTTAATCTTGTTTATATAGATTCTATGCCAAATTCTGTAAAACCTTATCTCTATGATTTATTAGGCAGAAACAAAGAAGTTATTTATGAGTGGGAAAAACTTGCAAATATAAACTTATCAATGGGAGATTTTTCATCGTATTTAAATTGTTCATCAGAAATCTTAAAATCTCTTGATAAGTATTCAGCAGATTTTTCAGAAGATGAACTTTTGAAATATAAATTAACCTTGTATGAAAATGTTTCAAACAATATGTTTGAATATGAACCTGATAAAACTCGTGCGCTTGCTGAGGAAACTTTAGAAAGTCTTAAAAAATCTCAAAGTTCTGAAAAATATATTTCGCTTTGTACAAAAATGATTCAGGGCGCTATGGCAAACGGCGATTATTTGTATGCAATGAATTTGACACACAGCGTTTTATCTTCGCTTGATAAATCTTCAATTGATCCATCTTCACCGGATTTCAATTTGTATTTCTTATTGATGTCAATAATTTATGTGAAAATTTTGTTTAATATCGGGGCTTATGAAGATTGTCTTGATATCGGGTATAATGTTTTAAATGTCCTGGATTCGGAAAAAATCGAATCAATAACATATAATAATGCGCTTGTTTCAAAGGATGAATTTAAGTTTTTGGTTACTGAATGTGTCGGATACATTGCGCTTGTTGATGTAATTACAATGAAAGAAGATGTGGGTGAATTCTTAGATATTTCTAAAAAATTGTTGAATTTCCTTCCTGATTCGTATTCTATATTTGTTCAGCTGCAGAATTTAATTCAAGGAAAACCTGTTTCGCTTACTGCGAATATGTCAGGAGACGATATGTTTTCTGCAATTTTATATAATATTATTAGCGCGTTTGTATCTTATAAAGGTAATCCGGAAGGCTTTGCACAAGTTGTTTATAAATCAAAACTTATGGCAAAAGAATCTATGCTTCATTGTTTTGAACTTTTTGCCGACCTTATGATAGGGTACGCTTATGTTGAACTGAATTCGTTTAAGAAAGCTTCTGCAATTATTTATAAAATTATCAAATCTGCTAAAGCTAGGGGGATGAATGCTATTGTTCATTCCGCATGGTATGTAATGAGTATTTTAAATATTAAAGAAGGCAAATTTGATATAGCATACGGAGTTTTAAATAACTCAAATATTCAAATGGAAAAAACAGGAATTATCAGCGAATATTTGACAATGTTAAATAAAGTTAATATGTATAAAGTTTTGATGTGTACAAAACAACCAGACCAGGCACAGATTTGTATGAATCAGGCAGCATTTATTGTCCAAAAATACGGACTGAATTTTAATCTGAATATTGACATTAAAAAAAATCTGTTGGAAAATTCAAGTACAACCGGAGTGGTACAGCAATCCCCTGTTGTGCCGAAACAATTGTCAGAACAAAGGATTGAGGAAAATGGTTCATTTGATGAAAACGATGGTGATGTCGTTAATCCGATGGAATTTTTCTCAGAATAATTTTAAAATATCCGTTTAATATTCAGAAAGAGAGGAAAAATGAAAGTATTATTTGCGTCTGCTGAAGTTGCACCGTTTTCGAAAGCCGGCGGGCTTGCTGATGTTGTAGGAAGTTTGCCGAAAGAACTTGAAAAAGATGCGGAAATTGCTATTTTTACGCCTCTTCATGGATGTATTGATAAAGAAAAATACGGTATAAAAGAAGTTGAAAACTCTGAAATATGGCTTTCTTTCGGTAATCAACCGCATAAGTTTAATCTTTTTATGACCAAACTTCCGGGAACAAAAATTAACGTCTTTTTTATTAAAAATGACTGGTATTTTTCATGTTTTAAGGAAGTTTACCCGAAATATTTAGACCCTCGATATGAACACGAAAGATATATCTCTTTTTCATTAGCTGTAATGGAATATGCTAAGGGATTGAATTTTAGAGCGGATGTTATTCACGCAAATGATTGGCACACAGCTATGATTCCAATGTATTTACATTCAAATTATAAGTTTGATCCTTTCTGGGCGAATACAAAATGTGTATTTGAAATTCACAACCTTGCATATCAGGGAATCTGGTTTGAAGATGTAATTGATTTTGCCAATATGAGAAAAGACATTGTTTACAACCAATGGGGATGTGAACATTATAACCGTGTAAACTGGATGAAGGGAGCAATTTTATATTCTGATAGAGTTGTTGCGGTTTCTCCTACTTATTCTCGTGAAATTTTAGGTTCTGAATATGGCGAAAATATGGATTACACACTCCGAGGTGTACAATATAAGCTTCGCGGTATTCTAAACGGTATTGATTACACTGTTTTTGACCCTAAGAAAGATAAGGCTCTTAAACAAAATTATGATGTTAAAGATTTAGAAAAAAATACAAAAAAAGAAGAAAATAAAAAAGCTGTATGTGAATATTTCGGACTTGAATATAATCCTGAAAGACCTCTGATTGCTTTAATTTCACGTCTTGTAGGACAGAAAGGTATTGATTTAATCCGTGATATGCAATATGAACTTCAAAACCTAGATGCGGATTTTATATTTCTTGGAAGCGGCGACAGTGCTTATGAAAACTTATTCATATGGCTTTCAAATAATACAAAAAATATAAGAACATATGTAGGATATGATCCGAAACTGGCTAATCTGATTTATGCAGGAAGCGATTTCTTCTTAATGCCATCAAAGTTTGAACCTTGCGGTTTGAGCCAATTAATTGCGATGCGTTACGGTTCATTACCTATCGTAAGAGCAACCGGCGGGCTTGAAGATACTGTTACTGGTTATCCTCTTGATAATTCAAACGGATTTAAGTTCTGGTCATATAACGGCTGGGATATGCTGAATGCAATTAAGTGCGCTTTATATGTTTATACAGATAAGTATGTATTTAATGCTATGAGAAAATCTGCTATGAAAGCTGATTTTTCTTGGAAACGCAGTGCTAAGCAATATCTTGATATGTATAGAGAAATCACTTGTTAAGACTTGCTAATTTTTTATTTATATTATAATATAGATTTATAACAAGAAAAGTGAGGTTATAGATGGATCAAATAATTAAAGTAGCGTGGGATTTAAATGAAAATTCCGATAACAGATATAAATTAGTTTATGAAATCGCTGAACTTGCTAAAAAAATTGTAGATGAAAATCAGGCAAGAAAAGCTCGTGAAGATTTTGGTTTTGATGAAATGCACGAAACAACTTATACTAAAGAAAATCCTGTTGAACACGCTTTGATGGTTAAAGCATCTGAAGCTGATGATAACAGATTAGTAGGTTAATTAGTTTTGAAGATACACAAGAGTCTATAAGGCTTTTGTGTATTTTTATGGGGTAATGAGGGTTAATGAAATGATGAAAGATACTTTGGATTACATTGAAACCTATACTGACGGTTTTAAGCCTGAAATAGGTATTGTACTGGGTTCAGGTTTGGGTGAACTTGCTGATAAATATTGTGAATTTGCGATTCCTTACGATAAAATTCCGGGGTTTGCAAAGTCTACTGTTGAAGGTCATAAAGGACAACTTGTTTTTGCAAATATTAACGGCAGAAAAGTTGTAATGATGCAGGGAAGAAACCATTTTTACGAAGGTCATTCAATGCTGGAAGTGACTTATCCTATTAAGGTTATGAAAAAATTAGGTGTAGAAACACTTATTATTACCAATGCTGCAGGTGCTGTTAATAAAAGTTTCAGACCCGGTGATTTGATGGTAATTACAGATCATATAAATATGATGGGTACAAACCCGCTAATTGGTCCGAATGACCCTGAACTGGGTACAAGATTCCCTGATATGTCTGAAATTTATAACAAAAATCTTATAAAAATTGTTGATGCGGCAGGTAGACTGTTAAATCTTGATTTAAAACACGGTGTGTATATTGCATCAACTGGTCCAAGCTATGAAACTCCTGCCGAAATAAAAATGGCAAGAACGCTTGGTGCGGATGCTGCCGGTATGTCAACTGTACCTGAAGCTATTGTTGCAAATTACTGCGGAATGAAAGTTATAGGTATAAGCTGTATTTCTAACTATGCATCAGGTGTTTCAACTAAAAAACTAACTCATTCGGAAGTTATAGAAACAACAAATAAAGTTAAATCTAAATTTAAAGAATTGATTTTACAAGTTTTGAAACATATGTAACAAAAAAGCGGCGCCGGAGAATCCGGCGCCGCTTTTTTGTTAATCTTTATTTAAATTATCAATTTCTGCATTTAAGTTTTTTATTTGGACTTCAAGCTGTGTACGTTCATCAGCTACGGTGTTGAATGCTTTTTCAAGGGTTTTTATTTTAGCTTCAAGAACTTCAACTCGGGATGCGTTATTCATACCGGAGATTGAAGTTTTTTCAAGTTCTCTTTGGTAGGCTTTAACTTTTTCATTCTGTGCTGATAAGAACATGTAAACAGTTCCTGCACCGACAAAGATTCCTGATAAAAGAACAAGAATGGTGTATGCTGACAGGCTCATTGTTTTGTAAAAATATGCTCCTTGTTCGCTCCAGCCTGCTTTAGTTTGCGCATCAAGCATATTACTGTATAAAACATTTATATTTACCGGATTTGATGTGTTCATAAATGCAATATATAAGATTCCTAAAAGTAATAATATACTTATGATTAAAAATATTCTTTTCATATTAAACTCTCCTGTTTTTGAAATAAGTCAGAACCTTGGATAATTTTTCATCGGGTTCAATACTTAATTCAATTATCTCCGGTGAAAACGGTTTTGCAAATCTCAGGTAGAATGATTGCAGTACCTGTTCATCTGTTTTAATTTTTCCCTGTCCGGCACCGTATAAAGTATCATTATAGACAGGATGTTTTTTGAAGCTTGTGTGAACTCTAATTTGGTGTGTTCTGCCTGTAATAAGAGTTAATTCAACGTATGTAGCTTCTTTGAATCTTTCAAGAACTTTTAATATTGTAGTGCTTGGTTTCCCATCAGGTGAAACTGTCATTTTATGCGGCTGAGTTTTATGTCTTGCAATCGGTTCTTCTATTGTTTCAGAATCAAGCGGGTAATCTCCTTTTAACACTGCTTGATATTTTTTTGTAAGATTATGGTTTTTAATCATATCTGCAAGATATTCGTGGGTTTTGTTGTTTTTTGCTATCATCAAAAGTCCTGAGGTATTTCTATCGAGCCTGTGCACTATTCCGCGGCGAAATTCCCCATTCAGGTTTGATAAATTTTCTCCAAACTTATATAAAAGTGCATTAACTAATGTACCTGAAGTTTCAAGTGGTGTCGGATGGGTAAGCATTCCGGACGGCTTGTTAATCACCGCCATATTTTCATCTTCCCAAACTATTTCAAGCGGAATATTTTCAGGTTCAATTTTTAAAACAGTATCAGGAATAAGGTTTTCGAATTCAATTTTATCACCTTCTTTTAAGATGTAAGATGGTTTTTTATTTTCTGAATTAACAGTAACTTTTCCTGATTTTATTGCTGATTGGATTTTTGAACGTGAAATGCCTTCATAAAGTTCTGATAAGTATAAATCAAGTCTTATTTCATCGTTGTTTTCATCTATTATTAGAAGCATAAATTATCTTCCTTTGTAGAAAAGTAAGATTCCGACAAGTGCGATAACTCCGATTGTAATAAAAATATCTGCAACGTTAAATATCGGGAAGTTTATAAAATTTAACTGAATATAATCTCTGACAAAACCAAGAACAATTCTTTCGTGGCAGTTGCTCATTATTCCTGCACATAGTAGTGAAATAAAAGAAACCGAGATTAAATGTATTCCTCTGATGTTGTTGTGAACATATAAACATAACAGAGTTGTCGCAACAATAGAAACAATGATTAAAAATTCTCTTGCGTTTTGCAGAAGACTGAATGCAGCCCCTGTATTTTTCAGGTAATGCAGATTAAACAATGCATTTGAATAATGATGACCTGAAGTCAGATTATCTACAATAAGCTTTGATGAGAATAAGGCTAAAAACAGCCAGAATATAAAACATAATATGAAAAATAAATATTTACCAATTGATGTATTCATTACTAATCCTCGATTTTTATGTGATTGTTTTTAGGAATTACGTTAACTCTTTTCATAATACAAGCAAGTCCTGCCATATAAATCCTGAAGTTTTCTTCGTTTACGTTTTGTACTTTTGAAATAGCCAGTGATGCAACAGCATATTCATTGATATTATCAGAGTTTGATGTGAGTAATCTTTCAAGAGTTTGAGTTTCTGTGTTTAATGCTCGCATTTTAGTTTCAGGAGTAGAAGATGGATATGTTACGGGATCTGAGTCGATTGAACCTATAATAAAAGTATCTTTATCCGCATCTACTTTTAATGAAACCGTGTATGTTTCTCCTGCCGCAACCTGGTTTGGAGCTTGGAGCTCAATATTCATAAACCTTGCATCACCGTATAATAAAGATGATTCTTCGTCTAATCCTGTTTCGCCTGTTATATACCAGTTTTCGTTTATTTTAGATAAATGGTAAATACCTTTTGCTGTTGAATGAATTTCACCTGCAAGTGTCATATCTCCAATATGTTCAGCCACTGTTCCTGATGCGGTTTCAATTACATTTACATTTGCATTGTCTCCGTTAATATCTATTGATATAACTCTTGTATCATAAGTTAAATCATTACAAGATTCCCAAGTTGATTCAACACTTTTGAAATATGTTTTTTTATTAAAGCCGTCATTATTCATATAATTGTCTGAATAAAGCGGTTTTAAGTTGTTTATATCGTGTTTATTTGCATAGAAGTTATGGCTTTTGATAAGCTTTTTAATACTTGCGATATCTTGTTTTTGAATACGTTTTTGTTCAAGCCTGTAACTTCTGTCAGAAATCAATGAGGCATCAGCACTCAGATTGACAGAAGGAATAACTAATGCTGTTAAAAGTAATGTAAATATAATCTTTTTCATAAGTTAAGTATAGTTTAAAATTGTAAAAAGTTTAATAGTATAAATAATGGATTTTGTTAATATTTCTTAAAGAGATGTAATTCTTGCTTATAAAACGGGTTTATTATTCATGTCGGATATAGAATTTTTGGTGAGGATATAAGATAATATGGAAATTGCCCTAAAACAAGGTTTAACATTGGATTTAGCTGAAAGAATAAGAGTACTGAGTAATATGTGCAGGATTTCAAACATTGAAAAAATACTTTCTGATTCTTTTGAAGCAATGCCTGAAAGCCGTGGTTTACATTATATTGGCGAACTTAATAAAAATGATGTAATGTTATAGTTTTATTTCTGAACTTTTCATGATATCATGATACTGTTATAGTAAAAGGAAGTAAAAATGAGTTTAACAGTATATTTAGGGATAGATGTAGGTTCAGTAACCACAAAATTAGCTTTAGTTGATGAAACCGGTAAATATGTTGACAGTATAATGTTGAAAACAGCCGGTAAACCTGTTATGGCTGTTCAAACAGGTTTGAATAAATTATATGAAAAAAGAATTACAGATTATGATGTAAAAGGTGTTGGTACAACAGGTTCAGGCAGAGCTTTAGCAGGTTCTTTGGTCGGTGCGGATATCGTAAAAAACGAAATCACCGCGCACGCTGTTGCTGCAAGTACTAATATTCCTGGTGTTCAAACAATTTTAGAAATCGGCGGTCAAGATAGTAAAATTATTATCCTACGTGACGGTATTGTAACTGATTTTGCCATGAATACGGTTTGTGCAGCAGGTACAGGAAGTTTCTTAGACCATCAGGCTCAAAGACTTAATGTTCCTATTGAAGAATTTGGTCCGACAGCTTTGAAATCAACAAACCCTGCCCGCATTGCAGGACGTTGCGGTGTATTTGCTGAATCCGATTTGATTCACAAACAACAGCTTGGATATCCTGTTGAAGACTTATTATATGGTCTTTGTCAGGCACTTGTTAGAAACTATTTAAGTAACCTTGCATTAGGTAAAGAATTACTTCCAACAGTTTCTTTCCAAGGCGGTGTTGCAACAAATACAGGCATGGTTAAAGCTTTTGAAGAAGCTTTGAATACTAAAATTGTTGTTCCGGAAAACCACCAGACAATGGGGGCAATCGGGGCTGCGCTTTTAGCAATGGAAAACCACCAGTATACAGAAGTTCCGACTAAATTCAAAGGCTGGAATGTCGCTGATATGCATTTCTCATCTATAACCTGTGCTTGTACAGGTTGTTCAAATAACTGCGAAGTTATTACAATTGTTGAAGGTGTAAATGAAGTTCAGCATGTTGAAAAAATCAAAGATGTAAAAGGTAATATCATAGCGCGCTGGGGCGGAACCTGCGGACGTTGGGATATTAGTTAGGTAAAATTTATGCAAAGTTTTGGGCAAAATACTCAACGAACTTCTATATTAAAGGAGTTGTCCGGCGCTAATGCCGAACTTGGAGAGGCTTTTGCCCTTATTATTAACGATATGGTCGTTCAGAGCGGAATTACAAACCCGAATGCTGAAATGTTTGATGTTGTTCCGAATTCCTGGAGAAAGCTTGCCGATAAACCGGATAAAACACCTGATGAAATTAAAGAATTGGACGAATCTTTTAAGGCAGAAGTTTATTCTCTTGCAGAATCTTATCTGCTTTTTATGGCGCGTGAAGTTCGTAATCTTACCGGAAAACTTGATTACACACAGTATGAAATGTATATGTTGAAATATCGTTTTGGACATTACGATGTCATGAATAAGCCGGAATATCTTAATAAAGTTAAGGTTCAGATTCGAAACGCTTTTAATAAGATTTCAGCGCATGGTGAACCAACCGGTGACAATCTTATTGATAAACATGATATGGCGGCATTTATCTATGCTATATCAACTAAATCCAGACGTGATGCAAATGGAAATTTTGCAGGGTTTGAAATTAACGGGCTTATAAAACCTGAAGATTATGCGGTTAATGAAAGCAATCTTTTTACCGCAGATGATAATCTTTTCTCTGTAAAACTGCGTATTGCATATAAAATGTTGAATAATAAATTATAAGGAAATTATATGAAAAAGTTTTTTGTATCATTATTTATTTTATTAGCTTTTGGTTGTTTTCAGAATGTTTTTGCAGTTGAAGATATCGTAAGTCTGGATGAAGTTGAACAGGTTGAGGAGGTTAAAATTAAAGAAAATGAACCTCTTGAACTTAAAGTTGTATTTGATTGGCTTGATATTACTCAGGTTCAACGTGATGAAAATATTGAAAAATATCACAAACTTTTGTTTGATGATAATACAAGCAGAATTTATTTTACAAAACAAGAATTTAAGACACAATTTGCAAATTATTTTAAGGATCGAGATTTTAAACATCATTATTTCCTGACAAATAACGGGGTGACAGAAGATGAAGAAGCAAAATACTGTGCGTTTTTCTATAAGAAAAATACCCTTGTAATGTATGCAATCCAATATAAAAATAATCCGACAAATGCCTTTTATTACAATGCGTTTGGAAAGCTATATTATACGGATGTAATTTCAAAGGAATACCCAAATTTTCCTTATACTTCTATGCAATATAATCGTAAAGGTGACATAAAAAGCGCGATTTATTTTGTATCCCGTGATATTCAGTACATGTTCGGGCCGGAAAAAGAGTTTCAAGGGGTTTGGTACAAAGATAAAATGTATGACAAAAACGGCAAGCAAACACTAATCAGAAATAATTGGTAATAGTATTTACCCCTTCCAAGGATAGTCTTTTGAAATGTTCCAACCATCGCGTCTGATTTTTTCTGCACAGCAGTATGGATTTGTACTTGTACATCGAGTTTTAATATTAGCTTCTGTGTAATTATAACATTCAGGTTGAATAAATCCGCCTTTTTTATCATCTACGTACCTGTTTAAAAGAAATACATCACGTCCCATAATATTTGGACCTTGTTCTCCATTTATGTCAAGGTATATGTTTGTATTTATTATAACACTATCGGGGTTACCAGAATCAACCATAATCATATAAAAAAATCCGTCAAAAGTATAAAATTTTGCTCTGGAGTTATTAACAGCTACCGCAAGAGATGCACCTGAAGGTGTTTTATATGGATTATATCTATTATATCCGCAATCATTGTAATTTTTACAGTATCTGGCAACTTTTATGTAAGGTTCCCAATATTTTTTGAAATATTCATCAGCACCCATATCTTTAGCTTCTTGTGCTGTAGCTTCTCCGTTTTCATCGTAAGAAAGACGGTATGCCTGATTAAGTATTGAAATTGCGCGTTGAAGTTTTGTAACGGTGACTTTTTTCTGGTGGGTTGTAATCAGCCCTGGAATCGTTATAGCTGCAACAACACCGATTATGCCTAGAGTGATTAAAACCTCGGCAAGTGTAAAACCATAAGATTTTCTAAGGATATTCATTTTTTACTTCTCCATGTATTACGTCAATAAATTAGAATAATATTACTATATTACATTAATATTATTAATGCAACACATCAAGATTATGATGTAATACGCACTTAATAAGAATAACTAATAAAGGTTTAATAACTATATGGATATAAAGAAAAATTTTGGTACAAGATTAAGAGAGTTAAGAATACAAAGAGGCTTAACTCAAGAAAAAATGTCTGAAATTATAGGAATTCAACCTGAAAATTATTCTAGAATTGAAAATGGGGTATCATTCCCAAAACCGGATAATATTGCTAAGATGGCATCAGCGTTGAAAGTCGAATTGTCTGAATTATTTCAATTCAAGCATCTTGATAATTATGAAGAAGTTCTTGCATCTTTGATAGACAAATTACAAACAGACAAAGAATCAACGGTTTTGGTTTATAAGTTTTTGAAAAGTTTGGGAAAAATTTAAACGGTTGCAGAAAAACAAATATTCCGGCATTTAAGCCGGAATGTTTGTCTGCTATTTTGTAACTATTGATAGTATGTAATTATCTGTAAAGTATTTGTTTGCAACTTCAATAATATCGGCATCAGTTACGCTATTGATGAGTTTTTCGTATTTATCTTTGAACTCGTATCCGCGGGTTGAAGCTTCGTACCATCCGGTATTGGAAGCTTTATCAAGGTTTGTTTCAAGTCCTATTACATAGTTTCCTAAAAGTTTTTCTTTTGCGTCTCTTAGTTCTTTATCTCCGACATATTCGGTTTTTAATTTTTTTATTTCTTCAAACAAACCAGTTTTTGCTTTTTCAAGTGTTGCAGGGTTTGTGCCTATGTAGAGCATGAAGCTTCCACGAAGTACATTTGGTGAATATCCTGAACCTAGCTGATATGCAAGTCCTTCTTGCTCTCTTAGGTCTTTAAATAACCTTGAACTCATTCCTGAACCAAGTAATGAATCAATAACCTGTAGTGTTGCATATTCTTTTTCTTTTAATACGCCGTCAACCTGCCAACCTAGTAAAATCCATGCGGTTTCTGTATCCATATTTAATGTATTTGTACGCGGTGATGTTATATATGGAATTTTACTGTTAAAGTTTTGATAATTGAACGCGGCAGTTTCTGCTTTCGGTGTGAAAATTTTATTTAATTCCTGAATGGTTTTTTCTTTATCAATATTTCCGTTAACAGAAATAACCATATTTTCAGGGTTAAATATATTATTATAATATTCGACAATATCTGAGCGTTTTATATTTGGAATATTTTTTTCAAGAACTTTTGCTGAAATTGAGTAAGGTGTATTTTTATAAATCAGATCGCGATATTCTTCAACTGCCTGCTGAAGTGCAACATCTTTATTACGTTTAATTGAATTAAGTTTATCAGATTTAACTTTTTCGATTTCAAAATCATCAAATGTTGCGTTATTAACAATTTCGTTTAAAAGTTCAAGAGTTTTATCGTACTCATCTTTTGTTGTTAATACAGTGATAGCGAAGGTATCAGCGGTTGTTGACGGGGCAATTTTAATCCCGTTATCTTCAAGAACCTGTGAAAGTTCAAGTGAAGTATAGTTTTTTGTACCTTTAAGCATGGTTGAGGCTGTCATATTTGCAGTACCTTGAATTCTATCTGCTAATTGACCGCCTTTTGCATAAATACTCATTGCAATGATATCATTTGATGTGTTTGGAGTATATAAAAATACAGCACCGTTTGAAAGTTTATATTTTTGAGTTTCTTTATTTTCGCTTATAAACTCTGCAGTTCCTGTATTTTGTGTAATATTTGCGACAGGAATATTTTTAGCATCTTCCGGTAAAAGAATAGATACGGCGCTTTTATTTATTCCTAAGTATTTGATTGCGGCTTTTTTAACCTGTTCTTTTGTGACATTTTTAATATTTGCAAGATAGTTGTCATAAAATTTTATATCATTAGTAAGCGCCATGGTGTAGCCGATTTCTGTTGCAATATTTGTAATTGATTCACGTGAATAGTAGGTGCTTCTTTCAATAATATTTTTTGCAAGATTTAACTGCTCATCTGTAACACCTTTTTCCTGAATTTTTTTAATTTCTTCGTATATTGTATTTTGAACCTGTTTGCACTTATCCGGTTCAAAGTTTGCGCTTACATAAAATATTCCGTCATCGCGCATAGTTGAATTCCCTGCATCAACTGAAAATGCTAAACGTTTTTTTTCTTTTAAAACTTGATAAAGAACAGATGAACGTCCTTCACCTAAAATGGTTGCAAGAACATCAAGCGCGTATGAATCACTATCATCAATAGATACGCCGCGGAAACCTATTACCATATAACCGGATTCGGTTTTAATATATTCAACTTTTTTCTGCTGCTTGGTAAGCGGTTGTTCTTTTTGGTAAATTATTTTAGTTTGTTTTTTGTTTTCTGCGTTAAAAACTTCTTTTACCCGTTCTAAGGCGTAATTTGTATCAACATCTCCGATTATAACAGTAACCATGTTAGCCGGAGCATAGTGAGTATTATAAAAATTTAAAACCTGATCACGTGTAATTGTTTCAATAACATCACTTCTGCCTATTACTTTTCTTTTATACGGGTGATTAGTATAGAGCATGGAGTTTAAGTTTTCTTGCAAAATTCTTGTTGGAGATTTAAGATCTTTATTTATTTCTTCTAAAACGACTTTGCGCTCTTTTTCCATTTCGTTACGCGGAATAAGCGGATTCATCATCATATCGGCATGAAGCTCCATTGCAAGATCAAAATCTTTTGATGGAATTGTTACATAGTAATGTGTAAAATCTTTGCTTGTAGCGGCATTTGTAATAGCGCCTTTTGTTTCTAGGATTTTATCAAATTCACCGGGTTCGTGGTTTTTGGTTCCTTTAAAAAACAAGTGTTCCAAAAAATGTGCAACCCCGTTATTCGAATCATCTTCATCAATTGAACCTGTTTTAATCCAGGTATCAATTGTCACAATAGGGTTATTTCGAACTTCCTGAATCACAACAGTTTGCCCGTTATCAAGTTTGAACATTTGAGCACCGGCTGCAAAAACGGTGTTTCCACAAATTATAATCGCTGCAAGTAATATATATTTTTTCATAATTTAACCATAATCCTCTTTTTAGAACTGATAATATTTCCTGTAAAAAAAATCAATCCCCGCTTGAGCTAGGAAACGGCTGCGGGAATTTCTTGTAAAATCTCTGTTGATTTAAATTTTTTCGGAGATTTCAACGTTATGTATTCTTTTAGAACTTCAAAAGTTACAGTACAAACTTTTTCATTTGCTTTTGTTTCGTATTCTCCGATTTCATCAAAATCATTAATTGACATTTGTTTGAAAAAGTTTCTTAATTTATATGGAAGCTGTTTTTTATTGTAGTGGATTCTTGAAGCGCAATCAGCACAAACCATTCCTCCGAGGTTCGGGACAAAATACATTGTCTCTTCTTCAATTCCTTTATGGCAGCACAGACATGAATCAAGTTCTATTGAAAACCCTGATTCAATCATCATTTTTAATTGGAATTTAATAACCGCAATAAGAATTTCGACTTTATTTTGAGCTGAAGATATTGTGTTAAGTGTTTTATAAAGAAGTTCATAAATAACTTTTGAGCACGGATCTTCTTCAATCCCGAAATTGTGAACAACTTCTGTTACATACATTGAATAGCAGATTTTATCTATATCCTGCCTAGTTTTATAAAAAGAATTAACAACTTCAGCCTGACAAATTGTATCAAGGTTTCTGCCTTTGTGAAGCATTAAAGTATTTGCAACAAGCAAGTCCATACGGGCACCAAGCTTACTTTTAGGTTTTTTAACCCCTTTTGCTACCCCTCTGATAAGTCCTTTTTCTTTTGAATACATAACAATAATTTTGTCTGATTCGCTAAGATTGTAAGACTTTAAATTAATTGCGTCTGTCACAAAGCTATTTTGCATTTTATATTTTATTTTTGAGCGCTTGTACCGTGGTAAATACCTCTCATAAGCTGTTCAAGTTCTGATTTATTATCAGAATAAGTAAGTGCAACTTCCTGAGTGATTTTACCTTCGTTATATAGTCTGTATAATGACATGTTCATTGTTGTCATGTTGTTGAATGAACCTTTTTTAACAAGTTCATAAATTTGTTCCAATTCGTCTTTTTGTATAAAGTCTTTAACAGTTGGTGTAACAACAAGGATTTCAGCGGCAGGAACACGTGTTCCGCCTTCAGCCATAGGAACAAGTTTTTGAGAAATAGTTCCACGTAATGTATTAGCGATTTGGCTTCTGATAAATGGTCTTTCATTTGGATCAAACAAGTTTATAATTCTGGCAACTGTTTGAACCGAATCGTTTGTGTGGATTGTTGATACAACAAGGTGACCTGTTTCTGCAGCTTTCAATGCTGATTCAACAGTTTCTCTGTCACGAATTTCACCGATAAAAATAACATCAGGATCTTGTCTTAATGCATATTTAACCCCATCAGAAAATGAAGGAGTATCAATTAACAGCTGACGTTGTGAAACTATTGATTTTTTATTTGAGAAAATAAATTCAACCGGATCTTCAATTGTTACAATATGTTTAGATGTTGTTGCGTTGATGTAATCAATTAATGATGCAATAGTGGTTGATTTACCTGAACCTGTAGGGCCTGTTACAAGTACAAGACCGTTATTAAATGAAGCAAAATCTTCTAAGGTTTCAGGCAAATATAATTCTTTAAAAGTTTTAATATAATATGGAATTGCACGAATTACCATTGCAGTTTTGCCTAATTGTCGGCTCATGTTAATACGAAATCTTGAACAGCCCGGAATTTCGTAAGAAAAATCGATATCAAAGAATCTTGTAATTCGGTCTTTTAAGTGAGACGGAGCAACTGTTCTTATAACAAATTCAAGGTCTTCACTTGTAAGAGGTGGAAGATTGATTCTCATAATTTGCCCTGATACACGAATTGCAGGTCTTTCTCCTTCGCAAATATGCGCATCAGATGCTCCTACAGAAACTGCCTGTCTTAAAAAGTCTTCTATATAGAAATCATTATTACTCATAAAATCTCTTCCTCACCATCCACCATGTAATATAACATATTTTTCAGTTTTGCACAACAACAATTGATATGGTATCATTCATGTGTTGGAATTATGAAAAAATTTGAAAAATTAAGGGATATTATTCAAAATAAGAATTTTGTGATGTTTTTTGCATCATTAATTTTCATGTGTGGTATCTTGGCAAGTTTTTACGGCTTTGCAATTGTTTATTGTGCTGTTTTTACAATTCTCATGCTTGTTCTTTTATACTTAAGATTATTTGATATTCGTAAAGTTTTAATATTTGTATTTGTTTTTTATTTTGGCTTTTTCTTAACATTTTGTAAAATTAAAAATTACGATGAACTTTTACATATTGTGCCTGTTGATATAAGTTTATCCGGTAGAATTGTAAGTATTCCGGAAGGTAAAGATGATGGGAAATTAAAGTTTTTCATGCAGGTTGAAAAAGCCGGAGATAATGAAATTGATGCGAAAACCTTTGTAACAGTAACTCAAACAGAAAAAATTAGCGGAAATTTAAACATTGGAGAAAAGGTTTTGATGAAAGGAAGATTGAGAAAACCTTTTACATCAACAAATCCTTCTCAATTTGATTACAGTTCATATCTGAGGAATTTTAATACATTTACTACGTTTTACGTTGCCGGTAATGATGTAAGTATTCTTGAAGATAATCCTGATTTTAGATGGAAGTTTTTGCGCGGTTTGAATAATACACGAAACAGGATTTTAAAGGTTCACTCTAAGTATTTAAAAAGTCCTAATTTAGAAATATTAGGTGGAATTGTATTTGGAGATGATGCGGTTTCTCCTCCTGATTATATAAAAAGTTCTTTTATAAATTCCGGACTTTTACATATTTTAGCGGCATCGGGGATGAATGTTGCGTTTATATTTTCGTTTTGGTTTGTAATTTTGAAGTTTTTAGGGGTTCCGTACAAGCCAAGAGTTTTGTCGGGGATGTTGGTTGTAATTTTATATACGCTTATGACCGGACTCGGACCATCTGTAATTCGGGCTGCGCTTATGCTGTTATTTGTCTTAGGCGGAAAACTGATTGATCGGGATACTCATTCTGTGTCGCTTTTATCTTTGGTTGCTGTTTTAATGTTGATTTATAACCCTGCATATATAAATAATGTCAGCTTCCAATTATCTTTTCTTGTAACTTTAGGACTTTTAACTACGGCAAATATTGTTTCGCAAAAACTTACAAAAATACCTGATTGGATTAAAATACCTGTACTGATTCCAATTGTAGCTCAAATATGGGTTGCACCTATTCAAATGTTTTATTTTAATACTTTTAGTTTGTATTCGGTTCTTGCTAATATTTCAATTGTAAGTATGTTGAGTGTAATAAGTTTTGGCGGGTTCGTAAGCTCTGTTCTTGCTGTATTTCCGCCAATTGCAGATGTCGTGTGTAAGGTTTTTGATTTCTTTTTAAATTATCTGCTTACAGCGCTTGTTTTTGTATCTGACTTTTTCTCAAATATGAAATATAGTCTTTTACAAACAACACATCCTAATATTATTCAGCTTCTTTTATACTATGCAATGCTTATGAGTGTTACTGTGTTTATTAAATTTGATAAATATAAACAAGTTGTTATATCAATTTTTGTAGTTTCTCTTTTGTTACTGGGAACGACTATAAAGCCGGCAAACCATGAACTTGAAATCATAGTATTTGATGTTCAAAATGCGGATTCTTTTTTGATAAAAACACCTGAAAATAAATATTTTATGATAGATACAGGAAAAGCTCCGTATGACAGCGGAAATTCTCAAGCAAAAATTATTATGCTTAAATATTTGAAAGATCATGGAATTAAAAATCTGGAAGGTGTAATTGTATCTCACTTTGATAATGACCATTCCGGCGGTGTTACGGATGTTATTACAAATACAAAAGTCAAAATGTTATATTTAAATTCTACTAATGTTGAAACCAAAACTGCTTGGAAAATTTTTGATACATCAAAGAAAATCGGACAAAAATACGAAGTTATCAGTTATAAAAAACAAATACATTTCGAAAAGGATTTAGATATTAAGTTGATAAGAGCTGATGTCAGCGGAAAAAATGAAAGTAATGAAAATTCAATAATTACGCTAATATCTTATAAGAATTTTAATATGTTATTTATGGGTGATGGCGGACTTGAAGCGTTTAACCAAATTAAAAAAGATTTACCGCGAAATATAGATGTACTAAAAGTTGGGCACCACGGTGGTCCCAGGGTCGTGAGTGATGAAATGATTGAATATCTTGGTAATAAAGTTTCTTTAATCTCAACCGGAATCAATTATTTTGGTCATCCAAATAAAGGTACTCTTGATATTTTACGTAATACTGAAATTCTACGTACGGATTTATTACATGCAATAAAAATTTCATCAGATGGAAAAATTTATAAAGTTTATTCTTATGATACCCATGAAAAAGATTTCAATTTACGTGAAAAATTTGAAGCAAAATAATTAGTATAAATGTCCGAATCTTGACAAATTTATCGTACTTTTTACACTAATTAACAATTTTAAAAAGCCTCTTATAACGTGGGTTTTGCCGGGTTTGGCTTTCTAAATATTTACCCCTGGGGTTGAAATTTTAAATTTTTGTAATATTATGATTACATAATCACATTCAAAAAAGACGAAAATCTTATCAAAAAATAAGAATAAAAAAGTAGTTTTTGGCGAATTTCAATTTACAACTAGAGGATTACATTTTGAAAAAATTATTACTATTCACTATTGCACTAGTGTTCATGTTGTTCACGCCGGTGCATGCAGCCAATGTAAGTACAGTGAAGGCAGCGATAGTAAAACATTCTATCGAAATGGGTGTAGATCCGGCAATTACTTTAAGTATTGCGAAAACAGAATCAGGTTTCAGACACGAAGCAAGAAGTGCACATGGTGCAGTAGGTGTCTTTCAACTGATGCCTTCTACCGCAAGAAGAATGGGCTTAAACCCTTATTCACTTGATGATAATATCAAAGGCGGTATTATGTATTACAAATCTATGTACAAAATGTTTGGTTCTATGGAATTAGCATTAGCCGCATACAACGCAGGACCGGGAAATGTTAAAAAATACCGAGCTATTCCTCCGTTTAGTGAAACAAAAAGATTTGTAGCAAAAATTATGGCTGATTACAGACAATTCAAAGCTCACCCTGATCCTGCGATGATCGCAGCGAAAAAAGGAACTCCGACAGCTATCACTGGAGCTCAAGTCTTAGCTCAAACTCCGGGGAAACAAGTTCCTTTACCAATGGTAAAAATCGAGCAAGCAAGGAATTTAAATGTTGAACTTATTAAAGAAATTCCTATGGAAGTTGAAGTTAAGTCACAATCAGTTGCAATTTAAATTTTTGGTTATGAAAACTTTAAAAACAGACCCAGAGGGTCTGTTTTTTTATTCCTGTTAATATTTGTAAACTTATTCACTAGAACTAGTTAAATAGTATTATATTTTTTACCCGTTTGTGGTATATATAATTTATACATAAATGAATTATATTTAATATAGTTCAGTAGATTGGAGGCAAAAATGGCAGTAGGTCAATTCGTATTTATGTTACATAGTCACCTTCCATATTACCGCAAAGCAGGGATGTGGCCGTTTGGTGAAGAAAACCTTTATGAATGTATGGCAGAAACATATGTTCCGCTTTTAAATGCAATTTCAGAATTGTATGATGAAGGTATTAAAGCAAAATTAACTGTCGGTATTACTCCGATTCTTGCTGAACAACTTGCTGATGAACACTTAAAACACGGATTTGTTGAATATTTAGATTCAAGAATTAAAAGTGTTTCTAAGGATTTAGACAGATATCCGGATCCTGAAGTTCCTCATTCTCAGCATTTAAAATATTTGGCTAAGTATTATTTTGATTGGTTTAACAATATCAAAAACTCTTTTGTTAATAAATATGGAATGGATTTAATTGTAGCTTTCAAAAAATACCAAGATTTGGGTTGTATTGAAATTACTACATCAGGTGCAACTCACGGTTTTTCACCGCTTCTTGCAACAGATAATAATTTGAATGCTCAGTTTAAGGTCGGTTCAGATACAACAAAAAGATTCTTTGGTAAGAAAGCAATGGGATGTTGGTTACCGGAATGTGCTTATCGTCAAGGTTATGAATATGTAGGTAAAGACGGTCAAAAACACTGGCGTCCGGCAATTGAATTAACTCTTCAAAATAATGATATTGAGTATTTCTTTACAGAATCACACGTAATTGAAGGTGGAAACTCAATCGGTTGCCGCCGCGTTGTAGGAGTTTATGGAAATATTGAATATATTCCGCTTCCAGAACGTGAACCGACCGGCTATGATACTTATTCTGCATATTGGCTTCCAGATGCTCAGGTTGCAGTTATGGGAAGAAATGATAGAGCAGGTTATCAGGTTTGGTCTGCAGCTGACGGATATCCTGGTGATGGATGTTTCAGAGAATTCCACAAAAAAGATGATAAATCAGGTATGAATTACTGGAGAATTACTTCTGCAAAAACCGATTTGGGTGATAAAATGCTTTATGATCCGGTAATTGCATTAAACAAAATTAATGAAAATTCTGATCATTATACAACAATGCTTTATCATTTATTGAATGATTATAAAAATTCTCATGATGGTAAAGAAGGTTTAATTATGGTATCTTTTGATACTGAATTATTCGGTCACTGGTGGTTTGAAGGTGTGGAATTTATTAAGCAGGTTATTAAAAAATTCCACCAATATATTCCGCAGGTTGAACGTATGACAGCCGGTGAGTACTTGCATGCTCATCCGCCGACAGAAGCTATTCAAATTCCTGAATCTTCTTGGGGACAGGGCGGTCACTTCTATGTATGGAATAACCACTTAACTGAATGGATGTGGCCTATTATTCACTCTTGTGAAAAACGTATAACATCAATTGTAGATAAATATCAAACAGTGCCATCAGATAAGCTTTTACATAGGGCTTTAACTCAATTGGCAAGAGAAAATCTTTTATTGCAAAGTTCAGATTGGCCTTTCTTGATTACAACATGGCAGGCTAAGGACTATGCAACAGATAGATTCAGAGAACATGTTGAAAGATTTGAACTTATCGCAGATATGATTGAAAACGGAAATATCAATGCAGAAGAATTAGAAAAAATCGAAAGTATAGATAATTGCTTCCCGGAAATTGATTACCGTGTATATGTCTCAATTGAAGAAGGTGTAATTCCGCAACAGTCTAAGAAATTAGCACCTTTATACAAAGATTAAAGCATTTTTTACAATTCATTTTATAAGCCTTGGTGATAAACCAAGGCTTTTTATTATTAATTGTTCATAAATTTTCGTTTTGTGTTTTTGAATATAAAATCCGGATATTTTTTTGTAAGTTCTTGAATTTGTTGTGGTGATAAATTCAGTTTTTCACTTTGTTCGAATTCTATTGGTGAATTCTTTGAAATGTAAAAGTGGTCTTTAAATAAATTTTTATAATGGGGGGTACATATTTTTTGCGAAGTCGGTTTTGCCTGCCCAGTTATCAATAATTATAGTGGAATTGTTCACTGTACCGTTAAATTGACTTCCATCTTTATTAAATATACATACAACGTGATTTAATTTTTCCCCATTTATAAAATCAGCTTTATTTCTAAAGCTACCAAGTTGAGAGATAATTTGTTTGGAATAATTTAGTAGATTAGAGTTTATTGTATGACAAACCCATTGAGCATCTTTGATATATTGGTTTCTTGCGGAAAATGTAGTAGAATTATATGTGGATAATGTTTTCATATAATTAGAATAAATGAAAAAATAATAAAATATATTGAATAAAATGAATTATTAACACTTTTTTACAAAAAAATAAAAAATTATGCTTGCAAAAAAAAAATCAGCAAATATAATAAAGAAGTAGCCAAAACAGATGGGAGCGTAGCTCAGTTTGGTTAGAGCGCATGCCTGTCACGCATGAGGTCGCGAGTTCGAGCCTCGTCGTTCCCGCCATTTATAAAAAAATGAAGTCCGCTTGTCGGGCTTATTTTTTTGTTAGGAATTGTGTAATAAAGAGGTGAGAACTCACAGGTCGAAGACCTGTCAAAGTTCGAGCGCGAACGAGCTGAGGGCGAAGGAGCTTTCTTTGAAGCAAGCAAAGCGAGTGAAAAGAAAGTCCGTAGACCCGTTAAACGCGAGTGAGCAAGACAGCCTCGTCGTTTCCGCCATTTATAAAAAATGAAGTCCGCTTGTCGGGCTTATTTTTTTGTAAAATTCTTTTACTGGTCGGGTGTAAATGTAATTGCCTCCTCATCTTACTCCTCTCACGAAGCTAAGCCCTATAAATGGAGTATCTATTTTTGCTTCTTGTTATAAATTTTGTTGTTTGAATTCTAGGTGAAAATCAAGTTTAAAATAAAATGTAAAATGTTAATTTTTGTAAACTTATAGTATTTTTATGGCAAATTTTAATAAGATTTTTATTTTTTTTAATTGTCAAAGTGTAAATTAGTTAGTAGAAAAATGAAAGGAAAAGGTAATTATGACTTTATCTACACGTATGATTAGACAAGTTAAGAATATTGCATCGCCGTACTCAGATTATTCTATGAAATTGACAAAATGGACTCCAAATTCTGCTAAAAAACCTCGAATTGAATCTATGGCTTTTACAATAAATGGTAATACCAATAGTACTTATTCCAAACGTGTATCACAAAATGGTGTAGTTTTTGAAATATTCAAATCTAATAATGAAGTATTAAAAATTCTAAGAGATAGATTTGGCAAAGTTTTAGGTTATAAATCTAATTTCAAAATTCCTTTAGATGATGTAAATAGAGTTTACGATAATGCAAGTAACATGATGCGTTCTCGTTTAAGTTCATTATATACTATACCTGCAGGTATTAGAGCTCACAATTAAAATAGATTATGTAAGTACTCAGTATAGTGACATAACTTTTTATATAAAAAAAAAAGACTGCAATTGCAGTCTTTTATTCTATCCTAATTCCTTAATTTATTTTTTATTCCTTTAAATTCCTTAATTCCAACAAGTTTATGCGATGAAATTTGTACCGAATCTGTTTGCTCCGTGGAAAAATGATTGTTTCATCATTTGAGTCAATGTTTTCTTTACAACTTTTTTATCGCTTAAATCAACTTCTTTTAAAGCTTTAGATGTATCTTTATATGCACTTGTAACAGCATCAGAAAATAATAGCATTGTAGCCATTTTTTTATCCTCTCTTTATTTAAACTCTTTCGCATTGCTCGCTTTAAGCTCGCTTGCTCTTTTTCTTTAATTGTCTCTTACATATATATAAAAACTTCCTATAAAAAAATATTGACTTTTTATATTCAATTTATATAAAAGTTGTTACATAAGTTAACAATTGACTGGATTTATTAAAGAAATACTTAAATTAAGCCGATTACAATAGTAATAAGTTATGAAAGGATTGTTCTAAGAAATGGGTATTTCAGCATCACAGGCAAGATTGTTGACAATAACTGCAAGACTGACTTCTAACGAGTACGAGTCTCAGCAAATTTCTAATGCTAAAATGAGACTTGCAATCAAATCAGAACAGGCAAGTAGTGAATATATTGCTGCGCTAAATAAAAAACAATTTATGTTCACAACTTATGATGCTAAAGGAAATGCAACTACCGCTCAATTAACAGCTAATGTGTTATATCAATATGCTGATATGAAAAATCAATATGCATTAATTAACTCAAGCGGTCAAATGCTTGTGGCTTCTGCTGATGCGAAAAACTTTAAATTAGCTGAAAATTTAGATGAATTTTTAAAGTTAAATGGAATTGATAAAGAATATAAATCAAATACATTATCTGAGTGTGCAAAACGATTAAATGCTCCTAGCGCTGAAGGCGGTTTGAAAAATTATTATACTGATTGGGAACAAGCTGTTGAAAATGCTAAAATAGCTACTTATACTGATGAATCAGGGAAAGAAATTTCATCTGATGAACGTTTCAGAAATGATAAATATAATAATTTTCAAGCATATAATATTGCATTAAGAGATTATGAAGAAAAAGTTGCATTATATAATTCAGGTTTGACAAGTACTGATATAAAAGGAGCATTGGCAACTTTAAATTCAGCTAAAGAAGCTTATTCTCATTGTGTTAATTTTGATGAATGGGCAAAATTCCAAGTGAAAAATCAAAAACCAGAAATTTATGAAAATGTAACAGAGTATTATAGAGTTTTGGATGATTTCTTGTCAGAGGCTGAGGATTTAGGTTGTACTTCACTTCAAGATACATACACTTATTCTGATGCGACAAAAGCTCAATGGTATACAAATTTGTGGTACAGAATGAACGGAGCTTCTTCTGAGAAATCTGCTCAAGGAAATAATGAAACTAATTTTGCGATTTTAGACAGTAAACTTGCTTCAAGTAAAGATTGGCTACAAGATGCGTTGGGACAAGGTTTAATTTCTCTTGAAGTTGCATCAAATGCATTAGCAACAAATCTTATTCCAGACGAAAGTAAGCCGTTAAATGTTATTCTTAAGGGAATATCTTGGACTCCTACTGAGTATGGTTCTTGCAAGGATTTTACAGAGCTTGATGATGACAAAGCTATTGCCAGAGCAGAAGCTGAATATCAAAGAAAAAATAATGAAATTTCTTCTATAGATAAAAAATATGAGAATAAAATTAAAACTTTAGATACTGAACACAATTCCTTACAAACTGAATATGAATCCGTTCAATCGGCAATGAACAAAAATGTTGAACGATCATTTAAAACCTTTTCATAACTTAGACTTATAAATATTTTTCCCCTACAAATTTTTACATCCCTTCAATTTATAGTATAATAAACTAAAAATGGAGGGTTTTTATTATGCACAGAATAACCTTGATAAATGGTGACGGGATTGGTCCTGAAATATCTGAAAGTGTTATGAAAATTATTAAAGCTAGCGGCTTATCAATTGATTGGGATATCCAAACCGCAGGAGCTGATGTTATAGAAACAGAAGGAACACCTTTGCCACAGAGAGTTTTAGAGTCAATAAAAAATAATAAGGTTGCATTAAAAGCTCCGGTTACAACACCTATCGGGAAAGGTTTCAGATCTGTAAATGTTCAGTTACGTAAAGATTTGGATTTGTATGCAAACCTTAGACCGTGTAAGAATTTACCTGGAATTGAAACAAGATTTAATGATGTAGATTTAGTTGTTGTAAGAGAAAATACAGAAGATTTATACGCAGGAATTGAAGAACAAATTGATTATGATACAGCTCACAGTATAAAAATTATTACGAGAAATGCATCTGAAAGAATTTGCAAATTCGCGTTTGAATATGCCGTGAAAAATAACAGGCATGAGGTTTGCTGTGTGACAAAAGCAAATATTATGAAATTATCTGACGGGTTATTTCTGGAATCTTTTAGAAAAATTTCTGAAGATTATCCAAAAATTACCCCTCGCGAAATATTGGTTGATAATCTTTGTATGCAGCTTGTACAAGATCCTTCAAGGTTTGATGTTCTTGTTTTGCCAAATTTGTATGGAGATATAGTTTCAGATTTAACTGCAGGCTTAATCGGCGGTTTGGGGGTCGCTCAGGGGGCAAATATCGGTCTTAATTGTGCTGTATTTGAACCTGTACATGGTTCAGCTCCGGATATAAAAGGACAAAATAAGGCTAATCCGACAGCTCTTTTAATGTCTGCTATTGAAATGCTTAAATATATTGGTGAAAATTCTTATGCCGAAAAAATTGAAAAAGCATTGTTTAAAACACTTGCAGATGGGAATAAAACTGCAGATATCGGCGGGAAATTATCGACTACAGAATTTACGGATGTTGTTATAAGTAATCTTTAGCCACTTAGGGTTGACAAAATTTGTAATATCGTAAATAATAATGGTGTAGGGCGTAGCTCCTAAGAGTTTAGCGTTCCTTAAGAGCTTTCTTCGCACCCTACGGTTTTAATAGTTTTAATGCTACTAATAGTATGTCAAGTACGATTAGTAGTATTATTATTTTGTCAACCATAGCTCTGCCTCCTTTCGTCCAATTTCTTCGTAAATTGTGTGTGACGGAAGTTAGCGTATAATGCTAAGCCCTACAGCTCAATTTTACACTAACATTGTGTATTTGTCTATATTGTTAAAAATAATTCCATTTCGCGGAGTATTTGCAAAAAAAGACGCTTAAGATTATTAAGCGTCACATTACCTCATTAATATAAATATATCCTTAGATTTCAAACAGACTGTGAAGCCTTGCTTGTATATCTTCTTCTTCAAGTTCTTCAGTTAATCTGTTTAAGTCTATTGCCATTTGATAATAATGGGCAGCATCATTTGTAAAGCCCATTTCCTGACTTGCACGGCCTGCATTAAAATATGCTAGTGTGTAATTAGGGTTTAGCGCAATTGCTTCTTCGAAGTATTCCAGTGCTTCTTCTGCGTTCATTAGACCATCAAGGTATAAAATTCCTAAATTGTTTTGTGCAAATTCGTTATCAGGTTTTAATTCAACGGCTTTGTGGTATGCAACAAGTGCTTCTTCAAGGTAATCTTTTTCCCAAAGTGCTATACCAACTTTTGAATAAGCTCTAAAATCTTCAGGGTTAAGCGTAATTGCATCACAATATGAACGGATAGCTTTATCTAAATCATAATCAGCCATATAAATATCGCCTAAAGCTACGTATAAATCATAATTTTTTGGATCAAGAATTATACCGGCTTGATATGTAGAAACAGCTGCTTCAATGTTGCCTTTGTGTTCTGCGTAAATCGAACCCAATGCCTGACAAACAATTGAAGTCCACTCTGCATCAGGATTTATTGAAATAGCTTTTTGATAATGTTCGATTGCATCATCGTAAAGTTCAGCTTTTGCGTAAGCATATCCAAGAGAATTATTGAAAAACGGGTTTTCAGGTTCTCTGTCAACTGCAAGTTTGAATGCACTTACGGAATTTAATTTATCATCTTTTGACATATATAAATGTCCAAGTTCATAGTATATTTGAGCTGTATCTATATCAAATTCCAAAAGCTTTTCATAACAATCAATAGCTTCTTCTGTATTTTCAGGGAAGTATGTTTGCATAATTGTTGCAAGTTTAACAAGTATCTCGCGATTTAGTGGGTTTGCTTCAAGAACTTTTCTGTAGCAGTTTACTGTTGTTTCAATATCCTTGTTTTTTAAAGCTAAATCACCAATTTTGTTATAAAAATGTTCTGAATGTACGGTATTATCGATTGCTTGCTTGTATAACTTCTCTGCAGAATCGTACATTTTAAATTTTTCTAAGAATTTTCCTACTGTATTGTATGAAAATATAGAAACATCATTTGTCATGTTTTTATAAAACATTTTCATTGTAGGTCTATCCCAAGCAAGCATAACGCTTCCTGTTAAAAAATAATATAAAAATCCGACATAGTCTTTATATGTACCGTTTTGGGTATTAATTTTTTGTAGAAGCGATTGTGATAGAATCATTCTCGGGCGACCTGAAGTCAGCGGATTCATAGAAATCGCTGATTTAAATTCTTTTTCGGCTGCCTGATAATCCTGCGCTAATTGCATAAAATATCCGGTATAAAGATGTGCATCTTTATTATTTGGAGATAGAGAAATCGCGGTTTTGCACTGCTCAATTGCTGTATTAACACTAATTTGTCCCTGTTCCCACATTAAAGTCGCAAGACGGTAGTAGGTTTCCGGGATAGTCGGGTCATACTTAACCGCATCTACATAGTGTTCCATAGCTTCTTGAAGGTCATGATTTCTTTGACCGATAAGATATTTTTCATGAGCGATTCTTGCTTTTTCTAATGAATCTTTTGCTCTTTCTTTATTTTCTATGCTGTCTGTGCCTATTATCGGCATTAAAACTTGTTCTGACATTTCTGAAGCTCCAATATAAATATATAGATTTACATGACATGTCGGGCGTGAATTTTTCATCTTTAATTATTGTCAGAAAATCTCATCTATTTATATTAGACTTTTTGGCAGAATTTTATTAATGTGTAGAGCCAAATCGTATATAATCAACCGTAATTGCACACATGTCATAAACCGTAAGAGCTTCAATCGGATTACATTTGCTCAACATATTTGTGTCAAAAGTCTCTTGGAAAAGGTTTTCCTGATTAAATTTGTACAATTGTGAGGAATGTCTTTGAAGGATTTCTTTAATATAGTCATTGTAAGTAAATGAAATTTTTTCATGGAATGTAATATTTTGATCTGCCGGATTATACCAGTTCCATGCGGCATGCTTTGCCTGACGCAGAGAATAATACGGCGAGTAATAAACCGAATGATCTTCTTTATAAGCAATTCTTGTTTGCAGGTACTTAATATTGTATTCTGCAATTCCCATTGGTATAGCATCTCCTGTCGGGATTACTGCAAAGGCGTAGACATGTGGATGTCTTTTGCCTTTGAGATCGTATGCTATACTGTGCGGTCTGTTCGGATCATCTTTTCCGTTTAAATCCACGTATATCATATAAAATTTCAGTGTGAAATCAGGATTCTCCTCATTATAATAACTTCTGTCGGTGTTAGGAATAATATCGTCAGTAATCAATTCGGAAATATAAAATTTCATTCCGTTTAAAGCTGTAAAATTCGGGTCTATTGTTCTGAAATCAAAATTTTCATCCTTCATATATGCAACATTATTTTTTATAGGTTTGCTGCAGTTTGTGGTTTCAGTATTAATATATTCGGTTAACCCTTTGCATAATTTTTTAAATCCTTTTTTAGGATCATTATTTATTTTTAAGAAAGGATCAGTGTTTTCTTCTTTACCCATATCATAAATAGCAAGATTTAATGCTTCATATGCGGCTGCATATTTATATTTAACATTTTTATCTGCAATAACTTGCTGCGGTTTTATAGTAGTAAAAAGAATTGATAACAAAACTGCTACTACCATAAAAAATAGTGCAATCTCAGCAAGAGTAAAAGCCGGTTTTAATTTCATATATACCTCTATTTTGAAATTTTTCTTGTATTTTGTAAATATTGTTGAGCAATAGTCCCAGGAATAGAAATTTTTCCGTATTTATTAATTTCTATATCAAAGATATCAGGATTGTCGCAATTAGTGTCTCCTTCTTTACAATTAGGAAGATTTTCAATACCGTTAACATCAACGGTAATTTTTTCTTTGCCTGTAAATTTGCCGGATGTTGTTTTAGGTGGAAGATACCAGGCGATACCGTCAAGTGTTGTGAAAGTCGGAGATTTATCATTTTTTTTACAATTAACTTCTTCAGCGGTATTTACGAAACTTGCAAAAACTTTGCAAAATTTTTGAGTTCCTTGCGGATATTCATTTTCAACTTTTTCGCTTGTTTTTGTAAGTTCGCTTAGCAAACCGGTTTCATAGTATGCGGCAGATTGAAGCATTTCATAAACATTAGTTGATGTAATATTATATGCTTTTCTAAACATAACCATAGTTGAATTTGGCTTAGCATGGGTTGTTGATAAGAACAAAACAACTAAAACTGCCATTATACTTATACATATTAACATTTCACTTAATGTAAAAGCTTTTTTCATAATTTATTTCCTTATTTTTTGTGTTCTAACTTTTTAATTTTTTCAGAAAGATTTTCAAGTTCCTGTTGTTGTTTATTAAGTGTTTTTGCTTGAGTTTCGATTTCTGTTTGTTGTTTGTCTACTTTAGCTTTCAAGTCAGTGAGCTCTGTAGTAAACTCTTGTAGTTTTTCTGAGAGCGCAATAACTTTATCATTAAGTTCTTTAATTGCATTAATTGCAGAATAGAACATTTCATCCCATCTGATTTGAAGCCATCCATCTTTGTTTTTTGTTACAGCATTAGGGAAAACTTTTTGTAAGTCTTGAGCCATAATCCCTACTTGAGGTTTTTTATCTTTATCATTTTTGAAAGTGAAATGGTAGAACTTAAGTTTATTTAATTCTTCTAGTCCGCCTGAGAACGTTTCGCTAACATTTTTTAAACGTATATCTGAGTATATTAGTTTGTTGTCTATACTGGTATCTACGTAGCTGCAGTTCCCCTTGCTTATACGTCTCCAGTTGCCATTAATGCTAGGGGGGCAAATCTTTTGGTTGTCTCCCATATCTCCCCAGCTTGTAGGTGCAAGAAATTTATATTCACCCAGCTGTACTCCCGGTTGCCTATCTCCATTAATTGCAACAGCCCAATCGCCTCCGCCTTTATAATCGTCAGCCCAATGCCGTTCAAGTAGATCGATAGCATCGGTTATAGCTCTTCCATCGCCGTCATGGCCGTAGTGGGCTTGGATATAAAGTGGATAAGCTTTGCCGTCTTCTACAGATTTTGCACCTACAAATGTAGTTTTGCCGACAATTAGGTTTCCAGGAATATAAACGGTATCATCTTCTGTACCAAGAACAACTGAATGAGAATATACAGCTTTTGCATTATATCCTATTGCTGTAGATGATTGTGCAGTTAGAGCAACACTTGCATTGTAACCAATTGCGGTAGACCTGGATGCTTTTGTGTGTGCGTTATAGCCGATAGCAGTGGAATATCTAGAGTGTTTGAAAACCATGCTACTTGGTTTGTTAACTTTTGCGTTATTACCAATTGCAATTGAGCCGTCATCATCAGCGACAGCATTATAACCTATAACTACAGTATCTTTACTGTTTTGAGTATTAAAACCAATGCCTACAAAATTAACCGGATATTTAGATGTATCATATTTGTTATTACCAAATAGAACAGAGTTGATAGGTATCTTATCTCCGCTTTCTCTGATTCCTACATAACCATTAGGTCTTGAATTCATAAAAATACGCTGATTTCTGCCTTTTACATATTCAACTGCATTTGCAGGATCAGAATTCAGCATATCAAATATTTTATCTGAACGTTCTCTTGATATTTTTCTTGTTATCATTGGTGCTGTTGCGGCAAGCACAATTGCAACAATAAGCAGTACAACCATCATCTCAGCTAAAGAGAAACCATTTTTTCTTTGTTTTTTTATAGTTAAGGTAAGCTTATTTTGCCTAAAACTCTCTACTGGTGCGGCTTTCGCCCCCCCCCGAACTGGTGGGTATTGTCTTTTTTCATATTCCCTCCTTTTTTATACCCCAGTATTTTATCATATTTAACATAAGTTATGCAAGAATTTAATTATTTCTGCTTTGAAGTTTTAATAAAAGATTGAGGATTTCAATGTACATCCAAATGATTGTAACTAAAAGCGAAAATCCAAAATACCATTCATAGTTTTTATTTACTTTGTTTGAAAAAGTTTCAATGTTGTCAAAATCTATTATTAAATTAAATGATGCAATTGCAACAATCAGTACACTAAATCCTATTCCAATCGGGCTGTTTGAAAAGATTTGCGGGATTACAATATTAAAAAATCCCAGAATAAATTGCACAAGATAAATCCCAAAGATTGCAAAAGTGGAATTTATAATAACCATGCGAAATTTATCTGTAGCTTTAACCATGCCTGTTTTATATAAGAAAAACATGCCAAAAAGAGCGAACATTGTACCCAATGCTGCTTGAGAGGCTACTCCCGGAATAATTTTGTTTACGTAAGCAGAGAAATACCCTAATACTAACCCTTCGCATAGAGCATAAAGTGGAGTAGTAATAATAAGAGATTTATTTTTTGGAGCAAAACAAATAAATATTGCAAGAATTAAACCTCCAAAAATTCCTCCTTGATAAAGCATGACGGCTTTATCTCCGAATCCGGTTAACTGTAAGTACCAAGTATAAGCAAACGTAATAAACATCAAAAAGCCTAAAAGGCATGTTTTGAGTATGGTGCCATTAATTGTCATAACATGGTTATCATCAGAAATTTCAAGTGAAGGTTGTAAACTTCTGTCATTAAGAGTAGGATTAGCCATAATATAAAACTCCTTTTTATTGTATAATATCGCCTAATTCCCTTATATAATACCATATAAAATATAAATCTCAATTGTACATATGAAAAAAAATAAAAAAAGTACTTTACAATAATTTTTTTTTGTTATATATTAAAGGAGTCGGCACATTTGCCGCAGCAATATTCCTCAGTAGCTCAATGGCGGAGCATTCGACTGTTAATCGAAGGGTTGCTGGTTCGAGTCCAGCCTGGGGAGAATAAAAAGAGACTAACTTATGTTAGTCTCTTTTTATTTTAAGGAAATATTTTAAGAAAGGTATATTAGATAATTAATTCTTAATAGGGTTGACAAGTTTGGCATCATAATTTATTCTATATATATGAGGATTTCTGTACTGGTTGATAATAATACAAATATGGGTAACACCCTCACTCCGGAACACGGGTTGTCATTTTATATTGAGGATGCTGATAAGAAGCTGGTCTTTGATTGTGGTACAACAGATGCGTTTATAAAAAATGCATATAAAATGGGTGTTGATTTAGAGCATGTAACTGATATTATTTTATCTCATAGTCATAGTGATCATGTTGGCGGATTTTTAAAATTACAGCTACTTTATCAAAAATTTCAGGATATTGGTCTTGAATTTGGACCGAAGAATATTTTTTCTCATCCGGATGTATTCATGGAAAATACTATAGACGGACTTTTTGAAGAAGAGGAAAATATACATTTTAACAAGGATACACTTGATAGCTTTTTTAATCTGGTCTTAGCAAAAGAACCTAAAGAAATTTCTGAAAAGTTATATTATCTAGGAAGTATACCAATAGAAAAAGCAGTAAAGCTTGATTATGCACCGGATGAAACTGCCCTGGCATATAAATCAGAGGAAGGTTTGATTATTATTTCAGGTTGTTCTCACAGCGGAGTCGAAAATATAATTGAACATGCAAGAAGAGTTACCGGAGAACATAAAATTAAAACATTAATTGGCGGAATTTATTTAATTAATAGGTCTGGTGAAGAAATCAATGAGCTTGGAAGATATTTAAAAGCTCAAGGTATAGAAAAAATTTATCCTTGTCATTGTACAGATTTAGAATCCCGAATTATACTTTCACGCTATGTTAAAATAGGTGAAGTAAGTGTTGGTAGAGCGTTTTCTTGGAATTAAACTGACATAAAATTATAGTTATCTAAAACGCACTTGCACTTGAAAATTATTTTGGTACAGCACAAGATTGAGGGTGGAATCAAGGGTGAAGATATTTATTTTTGGTAAACCAGAAATATTGTAAAAAACTAATATTCCTAAAAGTGATTTATTTCCAATCAGGAAAATAATATATTGTTATAACATCTGTCGTTTTTATTTTAGCATGCCCACCCATTATTAGGTTTGTAAGCGAACCAACGAAAGGTATTAGAGTTAAAGACCACTTCAGAGGATATACCCAAAAACATCTGTTTTGACCTTTTTTGGTGTAGTTATCAAGAAGTTTAGAGTTTTCTATATTTGGGATTTCAAAATCTCCTAATATTATTTCTGCAGGAAAACCATTCATTCCACTTGTTATTACTGTTTCAATTTTACCGGTTATAATCTGATCTTTTTTTAAAATGGTTTTTCGTTTGCAGTATGTATCTTGCAAAACTTTAAACTTAATAACCTGTCCTTCTGTCAGGGTATCTTTTGTTGAAATCGGCTCAATTATCCCCAGTTTGACAGGAACACTATATGTGCTTTCAAAATTATAAGGAAGAACTTCAGTTTGTACTATTTCGACATCAGCATTTTCAGTCGGTAAAGTATTTTCACAATATCCCGCAACCGGATATATTAAAATCAGAAATAATAATACAAATAATAATTTATTCATATTTTAACTCCTCGTAAGATTTATATCTGATTTTTTCTTCAAGTTTTTTACGATTTTCAATTGATGTAAGTAAAAAATTCTGATAATATTTGTTATTAATGTATTCATTATTTTCAAGGTATTGCGGGTATTTATATGTGATATATTCATAGATTCTTGCTAAGCGTTTTGATGTAAGATTATGTCTTGAGAATTTATCAAATCTTTTTTGCGGGCATGTTTTATTAATATAAACAATTAAGGCTAACGGGTTGTAACCTGTATTTACCATAAAATCAACGGCTCTTTTATCAGCCGCGGTTTCAAACTTTTTAGAACTTAGCGCAACCTGAATAGAATCAATTGTTCCGCCCCATACTCCATCATATGACTTTATTACTGTTGAAATTTCTCTTGATAATAATGCCGCAAGTTCATCATCTGTTTGAACAGAATTATAAAGTCCGTCATAAATTATTATTTGTCTTTTGGTTAAAGCTTTATCAGTGGTTAGTTTTTTCTTTTTTGTTCTTTTGTCGTATGTAAATACTATTCTTCTTGTTATTTTGTTATTATTTAAAATATTTGTGCCGACATTATCTATTCGTGTTTGTACAGCATTAATTTCTTCAAGATTTAAATCTTTTTCTTGTACTGCTTCACAAGCCATAGGAGTAAACATTAATAAGAATATTGCCAAAATTTTTTTCATAAAACCCTCAATTCCTTATTTTATTATATTTAAAAAGATATATTTCGACAAATTGTAAAGTTAAAAATTATAGACAAGTGGGTATATATTTTACTTGATAAATCAGAGATTTTTTTATAAAATAGATCTATTAGGAATTAGGAGTTTGAAGATGAAAAAGTTAATTATACTGATGCTTACGCTGCTCGTGCCATTAGGCGCATGCGCCAAAAAAACATATTTGGATATTCAGCTAGATGAAGTTAAAAAAAGTCAACAATATAATACTGTAAATAAGTTTAAAGGAAATTCTCAACAGCTTCTAATAGATACGGATATAACAAACAGACAAGCAGGTATGGTAAAAGATCCGGGACTTATTCATATCCCGACAACTGAGCCTATTGATGAAAAAAAATATGCAAGTAAGCTTGCTAAAGATGAAGAAACTTATAAAAAAGTTAAATCAAGATTTTCATCGCGTAATTTTGATGGCTCCGGCGTAAATTATTACAGAGTATACAGGATTGCCGAAAGAATTATTCGTGCCAACAATCTTGATTATGTAAACTGGCGTATTGCAATCAGAAAAACTCCGGTGCATAACGCATCTGCCAGTGAGGGTAATTTTATATTAGTAAATACCGGAATGTACGATACATTAGGTGATAATGATGATGCTTTAGCCTGGATTTTAGCACATGAAATGTCACACTTAATTTTAGGGCATATATCACGTTCTAGAGATTTAAGAGCTACATATGAGTACAATAAACAAGTTTATAGAGGTATGAGAGCATCTGCCAGTAAAGATATTCTTGATGTAAGAATTAAAATACAGCAAAATAATATTTTAAAAGAAGAACGTAACATGGAATATATGGCCGATACTGAAGGTTTAAATTTGATTATAAAAGCCGGTTATTCTCCTGAAAAAGCAATTGAAGCAGTGAATTTATTAAATGCATTATCAGGTAATTATGATTTTGGTGGTGATCATCCTCACGCTGCTTTTCGTCTTAGTAATTTTAGGGATACTTTAATGATTGCCAATCCAAACTGGGTGAATATAGGCAGAGAAAATATTTATAATGGTGAAGTTTTGCCTTGTAAAATGGGTTCAGATAGAGTTTCTGTTATTATTCCAAAAGCCAAAAAAGCTAAAGCCTCTTATCAATTAGAAACTCCGGAAGAACGCATTATCAGAATGGCATATGTTACTTATAAAAAAGGTTATTTAGGTTCAGCCAAAAACTATTTTAAAAAGTGGATAGAATTAGATAAAGGAAATTATGTACCTTATTTATACATGTCATATGCAAATGAAGTTAGTTATGAAGTTTTAAAAAATTCAAAATATCTTAGACTAGCCAAAAAAGCTGCCAAAAAAGCTTATGAATATGCACCGTATTCACTTGATGTTCAAGCTCAAATAAAAGAATTAGAAAAATTATAATTCCATATAAAGTTTATATTAATGTCCAAAATGCTATGGTATAATAAACTTATAGGAGCGGTAGTTTAATAAAGGAGATAAAGATGATTCCTATTTTTGATTCAAAACGTCAATACTCTCAAATTGGCGAAGAAGCTGAAAAAGCAGTTTGCGAAGTTATGAGATCCGGATGTTATATTTTGGGACCTAATGTTAAAGCTTTAGAAAGTGAACTTGCTGAATATATCGGCTGTAAATATACTGTAGCTTTGAACTCAGGTACAGATGCACTTCATATTGCATTACGCGCTTTAGATATCGGTGCAGGTGATGAAGTTATTACAACAGCATTCACATTTGTTGCAACAGCAGAAGCTATCGGTATGGTTAATGCAAAACCAGTTTTTGTTGATATTGATCCTGATACATTCAATATTGATCCTAAAAAAATCGAAGAAGCTATCACTCCAAAGACAAAAGCAATTATTCCAGTTCATTTGTACGGTCAACCTTGTGATATGGATGCAATTATGGCAATTGCAAAAAAACATAATTTAAGAGTAATTGAAGATTGTTGTCAGGCAATTGGTTCTTTATACAAAGGGAAAATGGTTGGTACATTCGGAGATATCGGATGTTTCAGTTTTTATCCGACTAAAAACCTTGGTACAATGGGTGATGGCGGACTTTGTACAGTAAATAGTGAAGAATTAAGAGACAGACTTATTGCATTAAGAAACCACGGTTCAATGGTTCGCTACCATAACGATGAACTTGGTGTAAACAGCCGTCTTGATGAAATTCAAGCTGCAATATTAAGAGTTAAAGCAAAACATATCGATGAATGGAATTCTCAAAGAAGAGACCATGCTGCATATTATAATAAATTATTTGCAGGATGTGCTGATATCCAAATTCCAAAAGAATTAGATGATACATATTGTGTTTATCATCAATATACAGTTAAAATTCCTCACAGAGATGAAGTTCATAAAATGCTTGGAGAAAACGGTATCGGCGCTATGTTGTATTATCCGATTCCGCTTCATTTCCAAAAAGTTAATGCCTGGTTAGGTATGGGAAAAGGATCTTTACCTGTGACTGAAGATAATACAGATGTTGTTATCTCACTTCCTATGTTCCCTGAATTAACAAAAGAAGAACAAGACACAGTTGCAAAAACGCTAATTTCTTGTATTGAAAAAAGTAAATCAGCAGCTGCTGTTTAATAATTGTTATTTTGCAATTGGTTTAGAATCTGTAAAGCGGGCATTCAATATGAATGCCCGCTTTAATATTATCCTATCCACCCCATTTTATCAGGGTTTTGTTTAAGTCCGTTTTGCTGAAATAAATTGCTGTTTGACCATTCACCTATATTATCAGTTTGCTTGCCTTGAAACATTACTTGTAAAAGATTATATAGTGGAGAGCTTTTAGATAATGTTGTATTATTAGTCAAACCGGTATCAGGTACATTATACTGACTGTTGAAGTCTGTACCCGGTTTTGGATTAAGTTGTATACCGCCGATTTGCTGCATTATTTAAATTCTCCTTAAGTTATGCGTAAGTGTGCATTGAAAAACATCCGCCTGCGGGGTTTCCCATTTCATTGTAAGCACGAAGGTTTCCTACCCCCGGATGCTGGCAATAAACTTTATCTCCGACATTGATTTGTTCATTAGGGTCATTCATTGCATTATAATATGCGTTACTGACGTTTGTACTAAATCCATTACAGTAAAACATACCTTCAACGAATTTTTTTAATTGTCCGAATGTATTACTAACAAGGTTTCTTGTTTCCTCATCAGAAGCTTTTATTTCATTGAAATTTGTTCTAACAAATTGCGGATCAGATGCCACAACATTGTTATTATATGTCATTGCTGAACTTGTACCATTGTCAAAAGCCATAAATTTATCCTTTATACTCTGCTCTTTTATATATAAAGTATATAAGAGGTAAATAATTGCTTTTTTGTAAGAAAATTACTTTATATTTTGTAACACATATGTATGTTTGTCTGAATATGGCGCCAAACACGCGTATTAAGTTTTGTAAAGTGTAAAATGTACACTATTATTGCTCTTTCGGCTAATAAAATTTTTTATAAAAACAACTTATTGACATATAAAATTATATGTGCAATAATGAATACATAAGATTTAAGTGTAGTCGAAACACTAAATATAAATAGTTCATTAACCCCAAAAACATATAAACTCCTAAATAATAAACACTAAAAGAGACCATTAGGATGCAGAAAACGACCCACTCACTTGTTGAGTGGTTTTTTTTGCGAATATGACAGAAAAACTATTCCAAGGATTGAATAGTTGTATTTTCAGCATCTTGCTGAAGAGTTTCAGGTGCAATTTCTTCCTGAATTTGTTGTGTTTCAGCTTCCAAACAAGCTTGTTCTTGGCGTTCTCTGTAGCCGTTTAGGAATTCATTTATACGAGTGTTATTATCATTCCTTTTGATCTCTGTTTTTTGAATTTCATCTAAAAGATTTTTTAACTCTATTTTGTAACTATCTGTTTGTTTACAGGTATTATAATATTCAAGTGTATTATATAGATTTCTTATGTTTCCGGCAGATACACTTTTTTTCGCATCATCCATGTCGAGTTTACGATTTGTAAGTTTGTATAATTCAATAGCATTATGTCGAGCATAATCTAAATATATGCAAGAGGAATTTTTAATCGGTATATCTTTGTTTTTATCCAGCTTTTGGTTAAGAAAATCAGCAATAGAAAGATATTTGTAATATTTTTCTTCTGATGTAAGTTCATTATTATCATCAATAATTTCAAAATCGATTTTTTGTTCGAGGTTTTTAGTTTCTTGATATGTCGCAAACGAATATGTACCAAGCATTATTCCAATTATTAGAATACTTACTCCCAGTAAAAGCATGTCATTATTTGTGTTGTTATCCATAACCCCGTGTTCCTTTATTTTTTAAAGCTCTTTTATAATATATAATAAAATTTGTAAAAATACCATTCAAATGAATTATATTAAATTTTAGGGAATATAATATAATAAAATAAAGGATTAGCGGCATATTATGAAAAATTTTTATATAATTATATTTTTAGTATTTTTGTTAGCATCCGGTCAGGTTCTGGCAGATGTTGTAACAACAAAGAGACAAATAAACCGGCCTTCCGGAGTTGGTTCTTATTCACAGACAAAGACTAATAGTCGAACATCTATTCAGTCAAAACCTACAGGTACAAAGTTGTCTAATAGTGTTAAATCTTGTAAGCCATATAGTGAACAATTAAATTCTAATGTCGGCGGGATGGATTTTGCTTTTAACATCACTATTGCTGGCTGGGTTAATAACAAATGTCGTGTGGATTTCATTGCTCAATCTACCGGAATAAACAGCTTATTTGAATCACTATATGGAGTTAGTCCGTCACAGGCTCAAATTTCTACATTTGAACCAAAAATTAAGTGTGAATTTACAAAACAGCAGCTTGAAAGAGTCGGTGATTCTATATTGCAGGAGGAAGAAAGAAATCGCGGTGCTCGCAATAATATGCTTAAAAATCCTGCAGATATTGATATCAGTGGCTTTGCAAATATGTCGGGTTCTGATGCAGAGTTAATGAATGTAATTTTAAATGATAGGGCATGTACAATTTTAAATGCAGGTAATTCGCAAGGTATATTTGAATCTTTGTTTAATTTTTAATAAGAAAAAGGAATTAAGTTATGAAAAGTATTAAATTTTTTATATTAATGTTAGCTATTTTAGCAGGTACTCAATGTATAGCATTGCAGACTAACAGTATTGAAGGTGCTAAAAATATAAATAAAAATACTGCCATACAGGTTAAAAAAGGTACAACTTCTACAAATCTGCTTGAATACATGAGTAAATACAACGAACTTATGAACAGATATGTTAAAAATTTTCGCAGCTGTGAATCTTTACATATGAACCAATCAATAGATCTGTTTGGTTTAAAAATAAGTTATCAAATTGATGTTAACGGCTGGGTTGATAACAAGTGTTCATACTATATGACAGGAAATATCGGCGGAATCGGTAAAGATATCAGAGAAGTTTTTAATGTAAAAGCAACAGATGAAACGATTGCAGCTATAAAACCTAAATTAAAATGCAATTTTACTCAAAGCCAATTGAATACTTTAGTTGACGGTTTTCTGGCGGCTCAGGAAAGAAAAATGGCAGAAGCCGCAGAAACTTCTATGTCTGCTGAAAAATCTATAGCTTATAAGAAAACTAAATTGTCCCCTGCCGAAGAAAAGCTTGTTGCAATGCTTGTTACCGAAAATGTATGTACAGTACCTAATAAAGATGAATTAATGGAGCAGTTTAATAAACTGGTCAGCCCAAATTTATAATATGATAGAAAAATTCCTAAAAACTACAGATAATGTAAAAATTGCAATTAATCATTATATAAATTCTAATGATGAAGTTGTAATTCTTTGTCCCGGATGGTTTATGACAAAAGATTCGGCAGTTTTCAAAAAAATGTCAAAAGACTTTACCGGATATTATGATGTAATAACTATGGATTTTAGAGGTCACGGAAAAAGTGGCGGTTTCTATACTTTTACTTCAAATGAAGAAAAAGATCTTGATGCTGTTATAGATTTTGCAAAAAGCATATATAAAAAAATATATTTATGCGGATTTTCATTAGGTGGAGCCTTAGTTTTACTTCACGGGGCAAAAAATAATGATATTGATAAGATTATTGCAGTTTCTGCGCCTGCAGATTTTGATAAAATAGAAAACCATATGTACTCGCCTGATGCGTGGATTCCGACATTATTTCAAAAATTTGAACCGTTAAGATGGCTGACAATTCGCGCAGGCTATCCGTTATTAAGCAAGGATAAACCTGTTGATTTTGCTGCTAATATAAACGTTCCTACACTTTTTATTGCAGGAGAAAAAGATCCGACTGTTTTTCCGTGGCATACAAAATTACTTTATGACAAAGCTTTATGCAAAAAAGATTATAAATTATTTAAAAATGCAAGACATGCAGAAGATTTATACAATGATTTTCCGGGCGGATTTATAAAAACCTGCATTGAATGGTATAAAACTTAAGTTATTTATGTTTTCTGTCGCCAGTACCTGAGCGGTATCCGCAGATTGAATAAATAAACGGTAGAGCTCTTTCGATATGAATTTTATCAGCAAATGGAATCTTTGCAAGTACACAAATTGCAACAGCATCATCAATATTTGCAATCATATCTTTTAATTTTAATTCACGTTTAGGTTTTTTTGCTTCCTTGTCGCTTCTTAAACTGTTAAATATTGCCATTGCTGTATTTGAACCGATTACAACACCCGTAACCGATGCGAGAATCTTAACGAAATTATTGTTAATTTTTTTATTTTTTGATTTTTCGCATAGTTTTATAGAACCATCAACCAATAACATTGGAAGAGATGTTAAAGACATTTGGAAAGCTCCTTCTTTCCATTTTTTTATTTTATCGGATTTAGGTTCACCTATAGAACTCATTAAAATTCCGCCGATATTAGCGCAACCTGCCATTGTGAGCATATGTTGAACTTTATATTTAACTTTGAAAATGTTAGGCGCTTTTTGCATTTTTTTAAACGCAAGAAGAGGAATCATAACCCCGGTTACAGAACCTGTTGTAGCAAGAAATTTATCTTTTACAGTAATATCTTTTCCTGTATTTTTTGTTTCTTCTGATTTTTTCAGGTTAATATGACCGTATGAAATTTCTCTGCGATTTGCAAGAAAGTTTGTCATACTATGTCTTTGGTTAATGTTTGAGGTTATTGATTCTATTGCCATAATTGAAAAAATCTTATTACGTGTGAATCTTACACTAAACTTCTTTAAAAGTAAATAGCATAAAAAGTATATAAAACTTTTAACATATTTAAATCAACTGATAATATTATAATTTTTTATGATAATATAAGCTTGTGTGAGAATAAGCTTATGAAAAAGATTATATTAACATTTATTTTATTAATATTATTTACTCCGTTAAAAGTTTTTTCTGAAGTTGTTCATTTATCTATGGATGAAGCGGTATCACTTGCATTGGAAAATAATATTGACTTAAAATCTAAACGTAAAAATGCAGAAGAACTTAAACAGGATATAAAAATAGCAAATGCTTTAAAAAACCCGCAATTTCAATCAAACTTTTTGATGGGAAAAGTAACCAGAGGTAATTCAAGTCAATTTGGTCTTGCTGTACCGGTAGAAGTTGGAAAACGTAGCATTAGGAAGAAAATTGCAAAAATAAATTTAAAAATTGCAGAAGATGAAATAAGAGCTGCAGAGCATGAAATAAAGATTAATGTTATGCGTGCATATTTTAATATTTTGTACCGTAAATCAATTGTACAGATTTTGCAAGAGCGTGAACGATTATTCCGTAATATGAAATCCATTGTGGAACAAAAATCAAAATCTTCGCCAAATAGTATTGATGTTTTACAAAATGACATGAAATACAAAAAACAGCTTGTATTTTTGAATCAGGCAAAGGCAAATCTTTTGGGAGCACAGTTTGAACTTAACAGTGTTATGAATATTAAAGGTTCTGAGGTTATGTATGATACTGTTGAAACCTCATTATTTGCAAAAAATCTTTCATTATTAAATATTGAGCTTTTACCTTATCAGACAATAGAAGATACTGCAATGAAGTATAGTTATTCACTATCAATCGCGGAATCAAATATAGAAAAACGTAGTGCGGAAGTTTCTCAGGCAAAGCGAATGCGTATTCCTGATGTAACCGTAAGCGGTGGTTATGCTTATCAAACAGCTCATCAAACCGGAGCAGAGGCTTTGCCCGGTGCATTTGTCGGAGCAGGGGTAGATATCCCGTTATTGTATTTTTATGAACCCGAAGTTAAAAAAGCCAAAATTACACTGGATAGAGCAAATTTAGATAAAGATTCATTTGAGAATCATTTGAAATTTGTACTAAAAGAAGATTATAACGAATTTAAATATGCAAAAGATAATATTAAGCATTATAGTGAAATCTTAAAGGATTCTAATACTATTCTTAAAAACTATCAACAACGTTATGAAAAAGGTCAGGCAAGTTTATTAAACCTTATACAAGTTGAAAATGCCAATCAGGAAACTTTACGCGAATATATAAATGCTGTACAGATATATTATGAAGCATATTTAAGTTTAATGCATAACGTAGGACACGATGTATTGCTAAATAATAATGATTTGTAAATTATACAAGTGATAGATTATTAATAGGATTTTTTACCTGTCTTAATTTTTCAACACGTTTAAGAATTTTATTTGCGTTTTCGTCGTCAGGCTGTGCAGATAAGAATTTGCGATAATATCTTTTTGCTTCGGTTTGTCTGCCGAGTTTGTCAAGGCACAAGCCGATTTCTGAATAGATTTTTGTATAGTTAGGGTTAATTTTTAAAATATTCATATAAAGACTCAGTGCTTGTTTATATAATTCCATTTTCATAAATAATGAAGATTTTCTTAAATAAGCATTAATATACGATGGTGAATTCTCGATTAATTTTTGATAAATCATTAAAGCCATATCTTGTTCATCACACTGTTCGTGCGCTTGGCCTAATTGGAAAATTGCATCCGGATTTTCCGGATTAATCTGAATAGCCTGAATAAAACATTTTATTGCGCAGCAAGGCATTTCTTCTTTTAAATGACATAATCCAAGTTCATAAAAAGTTTCAAATTTATTAGAATCAAGAAGAGCAGCCTTTTCAAGATTTTCAATAGCTTTTTTTATTTTGCCCATATTTTTATAACAAATTCCCAGTCCGAAATATGTTTCTGAATTATTTCTATCCATTAAAATTGAATTCAAATAAGTCCCTGCAGCTTCTTTAAATGAATCTTTTGCTCTTAATAAATCGGCTTTTTCCTGAAGTGTTTTTGTCAGAGATTTTGCAGCCGGGGCACTCATATATTTTGCTTTTTCGTTCTCCAACTCTTCTTCCTCTTTATGTTTCTATAATAGTTTTTTTTCATGCCCGTAAGAACCATCATAAGATTTAAACATTAATCAACCATTGGATTTATTCTCATTCTTATGTTATAACATTGTTATGAAAAAGTTTTTAATTTTATTAGGGATTATGGGTGTTTTAACCACTCAGTGTATGGCTGGTGAAGGGGAAGTTCAGCTTGGTGTTGTTGAGCAGAAAAAAATTGAACTTCCAAAGGTCGATTATAAGGGTAAAGATTCACTTGTAATAAGTGATAAAGAAATTATGGATGAAATTATTAAGCTTCAAAGAGAAAAAGACCTTGAAGATATTGATAATCTATGGAAGGGCACTGTTGAAAATAATCAGGTAATCGGTTTTGCATTAAAAAAACTTGCGACACCTGAAAGCCAAAGACGAATACACTCATCTCTAATGGCAAAAACTTTATCTGCAATTGTATCGGGTGCAGCTTTAGCACCTTGTTTAATCGGTGCTGATTATATGGTGCAATCAGGTTCATACGCAGCAGGAAGAATTGCTCAGAATTTTCTAAACCGTAAAAATGTTCCGCAAGAGATTCCGCTAACAGATACAGAATTGATTGAGCTTGCAGGACTTGTAGAAAGTTTACAGGATAAAATTATTAACGCATATTACAATTATAAAAATTCATTAAGTCAGTTAAAAGATGTCCGCTCACGTGAACTTTTGTACAGCAAAAATTACGTAAAAGCTATGGATGAAGAAGATTTTCTTGAAATCGCAATTTCATCTTCACTTTATAAGGATATGCAGATTGAAGAATATAAATATATGCAGCTTGCAAAAAAATATCACCTTGAATTACAACGCTTAGCAGGTAAAAAAGTCGTAGACGGTTTGAATTTATATCAGTATAATTACGATACAACATTGATAGGAGGAAGTAATGTTAAGAAATAGATTGTTATTAATTTCCATAATATTTACTTTTGCAGCCGTTCCAGCTTTTTCAGAAACCCTGCCGGATGTTGAGTTTCCTAAGGCTCCGGCTTATCGTGTCGGAATATCCGAACTTCCTGAAAAACAATATATTCAGGCTTTGGAAGATAAGAAACCGGAAAAGAAGTTTGCGCAAGTTAATAATTCTCAAGAGGATAACATTGCTGATTTGACATATGCTGATTTAAGTATAAAACGATTATCAAAAGAAGTTGCACAGGATTTAGAGTTTGAAGAACAGGATATGCTTTCAGATTTATCTTTATTGTGGCAAGGTGCAGCTGTTCAAAGTGACACAATAAACTTTGCACTATATAAACTTGCAAACCCTGATGCAGATAAGCCTGATGAAAAATCTGTTAAAAATGTGTTAAAAACTATTGCAAGTATGTCAACTTTAGTCGGTGCAAGTATGGGAAGCCCTATTTTAGCCGGTTCTTCGTTGATTGGCGGAAATATTTTCAATATATTTGCGCAGGATACAAAAGCTTTAAATTATAAATATACACGTGTGAATGATGCGGATATGATTATTTTGATTCGTAAAGTCGAAGATTTACAACAAAAAGCTGTAGATTTATATTATGATTATATGAGCGCTAAAAAAAATCTGGAATTTAGTAATGACTTAGTAAAAGAAAATCAACGAAAATTTGAGCTTGCACAAAAAAATAACGCGGCAAGAGAACTTGTTGTAATAACAGATGCTTATTATCGCACAGCTTTAGATAAACAAAGAACAGCAAAATCTGAATTCTTTTCAAAACGTGCTGCATTAGAACAATTTGTCGGTAATGAGGCTTTTGTACAGTTTGAGGCTGAACTTGCCGCAAGAGAAAACGGCGAACCTAAACCAGTCAGACCGGAATCGCAACAAGATATAGAAACACAGAATCGAGAATATTCCGAAACTGTTCAGAATGTAGAAAATTATATAAATGAACCTCCGAAATTACGTATAAATGAAGAAGCTGTTTCGGAACCAAAACCGACAGAAGAAAATGTCGTATTAAATGATGAATCTGAAGAAGAAGTTATGACAGGTTCATCCTCTAGTATTGAAAATGAAATCCAAGATAAAAGAGTCGGAATTTTTAAAAGAAATAAAAAAGAAAAAACAACTGAACCAAAACATTCAACTAAAGGTTTGATATTTTTACACAAAAATAATACAAAGAAACAAGAAAAATCACTGCGAAAGAGCAGAAATTCTTCATTAAAAGAAATTCCTGCAGTGGATGCTCAATACGTACAAAAACCTGTTGTAGATACTTTAGGTCTACCGCCGTTAGATGAAATCAGAATTCCTGATCTGACACGCGGAGGATATTCTATACATTCTTACTGTGATGGAGACGATAACAATGGAGATTCTTCCTTATCATACTAATTGTGGTCAGGTAAATATGGATATAGATTCCGAACTATTGGAATCAGCTATAAAGAAGCGTAAAAAAGAACCGATATTCCGTTTATATGGGTGGAATCCACCGTGTGTTTCCTTGGGTAGAAATCAAAATGATAGTTTTTTAAATCGGGAATTTTTACAAAATAATAATATTGATGTGGTAAGACGTTTAACTGGAGGTAGAGCCTTACTGCATGATAATGAAATTACTTATAGTTTCATTTGTCCGGTTTCTTATCTCAAAAATGGAGAGCACGTTATTTCTTCTTATAAAGAAATTTCGCAGGTGTTGATAGATAAATTTCAAAAACTTGGTATTGAATTAGATTTTGGAGGAAATAAACCCGTAAAAACGAGTTTTGATTATTGCATGCTTATATCTACCGGGGCAGATTTATGCTATAAGGGGAAGAAACTTATTGGTTCTGCTCAATGTCGTAAGAATGATTATATTCTTCAACACGGTTCAATATTGTATGATTATAACAAAACGCTGTTAGAACAAGTGTTTAATGAACCTGTAAATACAGATGAAATTACAACAGTTAAGGAAATTAACCCTGATTTGACAAAAGAAAAAATCCTTAAGATAATGAGTATATAATATTAAATATATGGAAGGTAAGATTTGATGCTTAAAAAATCAGGCTTTACACACAGCCAACAACTTTTAATTATGGGGATTGTATTTCTTGTTTTATTTGCGGTTATTGCAGGTCCATTATACAATTCGTGTCGTAAAAAAGAAGTTGCTTCAAAGCTGCAAGCTGTTCATACGAAAATTAAACAGGCAAAACGTACATATGTTTTGGAAAATGGAGATATTATGTCAAATTATGATGTAAATATTTCACCTGACAATTTTGCAGAAACCTATTTCACACCATATCTTAAAATAAAGCATACTTGTAAAGGTGATAACCAGATTCCTTGCTGGGGGCATTCTGCATATTTTGATTTAGATAACAATCCTGTTACAAATAAATCTGTATATTCAATAGTTTTAGAAGATAAAACTATTATAGGTTTTACTAAAAATGAAGATGGCTTTATGGCATTGTTGGTAGATATAGATGGAGTTGCCGGTAAGAATAAACTTGGACGCGATATTTTTGTAATGTATTTTTATAACAATCGTTTTACTCCAAAAATTTGCAAACTATATGAATATAAAAAGTATTACATAGCTGATGGAATTCATATCGGCGGGTTTGATAAGTGTGGAATACCTCATGATGTTTATTCTTACGAGGATTTATATTCAAAAAATCTTGAAGACGGTTGTAATATTAAATCACCAAAAAATACTTATGGTTTTGGAAAAGGTGCAGCATGCGCTGCTTTAATAAAACAAAGTCAGTGGCGTATTGATAAAATTTATCCTTGGTAGTACAATCTATTAAAAAGGGATAAATTATGAATAAAAATTTAAAAGCAATGGTAATGGCAGCAGGCATGGGATCTCGTTTAGAACCTATAACTTTAATGTTTCCAAAACCATTAATCCCGGTAATGAACAGACCTTTGATGGATATTATTTTATCACAGCTGCATACTATTGGTGTAAATGAAGTTATTTCAAATACATATTACCTTGCAAATCAGATTATAGACAGATATGAATCAAATAATCTCGGTGTAAAATTTAATTATATCAAAGAAACAGAACTGTCAGGTACAGCAGGCGGAATGAAAAAATGCCAATTTTTCTTTGATGAAGGTGAAGATTTTATTGTAATGTCAGGCGATGTATTAACAACTGCCGATATAAAAGAAGGTATTGAGATTCACAAAAAATCAGGTGCAATAGCAACTATCGGAGTAAAACAAGTTCCGCACGAGCTTGTATCACATTTTGGCGTTGTTGTAACAGATGAAACAGGTTATATTACAGAATTTCAGGAAAAGCCGCCGCTTGAAGAAGCAAAAAGTAATTTAATTAATACCGGAATTTATATTTTTAATTACAAAATTTTTGATTATATTCCAGAAAATACGTTTTATGATTTTGCAAAAAATGTATTCCCAAAACTATTGAAAGAGGGGCAAATCAATACATTTGAAGTTAAGGGCTATTGGAATGATATAGGAACAATTGGTCAATACAAACAGTCAATACTTGATGTATTTAACGGCTTATGTAAAATTGAGCACACTCCGATTGTTGAAACTAACCTGGGCAGTTATATTTCAGAAACTCCCAAAATCCCATCTTCAGTACGTTTTATTGGTAATAACGTTATCGGTTCTAATGTAAAGCTTGGTGAATATATTATGCTTGATAATTGTGTTGTGATGGACGGGGCAGAAGTAAAAACAGGTTCTGAATTTTCAAATTGTGTAATTTTACCGGCACTATCAACTAATACGAAAAAAATAGTTTCAGAAAATACATCTAAGGACGCGGTAATAGTTTAAAATTTGTATAATAAATTTTTGCGTTTCTAAAATATTTTGCGCTTGATTTTTTTACAAGTTAATGTTATTCTTAGATTGTTCAACAGTTGTGGGACTCTGCCGATGAGAAGGTGGCTAAATATCACGTTCGAGGAGAGGTAGCAGGAGTAAAATTATCAGCTACCACTAAGCCCATAATATTACAATTGAATATACCGTTGTGGGACTATGGCGCAGCGGTAGCGCAGGGGACTCATAATCCCTTGGTCGTGGGTTCGAATCCCTCTGGTCCCAATTAAAAGCGAGGATGAGAATATATCTTACCTCGTTTTTATTTATTAATTAAAAAAGGAAATTTAAGTGGCTATTGAAAAAGTAAGAGATTATTTTAAAAATTTTGGACTAGAGGATAAAATACAAGAATTCAATGTTTCCAGTGCAACTGTTGAATTAGCATCAAAAGCTCTTAATTGTGAACCTTGCAGGATTGCAAAATCGCTTTCATTTAAAATAGAGGATTCTGCTATTTTGATAATTTGTGCAGGTGATGCTAAAGTTGATAATTCAAAATATAAAGCGAAGTTCCAAATTAAAGCAAAAATGCTAACACCTGATGAGGTTAAGGTCCTAATAGGGCATGAAATTGGCGGAGTTTGTCCGTTTGGAGTGAACTCAGGTGTAAAGATTTTTCTTGACGAATCATTAAAAAGGTTTGAAACAGTTTTTCCTGCATGTGGTAGTTCAAACAGCGCAATAGAATTAACAATTAATGAATTGGAAAAGTATTCTGGCTATATTGAGTGGATTGATGTTTGTAAAGTAATGTAAAACATGACAGGCTAATTGACAAAATAAATTTATCAGGTATGTTTGTCATATTACAAAAAGGATTTACTAAAAAAAGGAAAAATTATGATTAATGGAATTTCATTTACCGGTAGAGAAACAATGTTAACAAAACCGGTTGAAAAGGTAGTAAGTAAAGCTCATGAATATGTATCATCAAGCAAAATATTTTCATCTGCGGAAGATATTTTTAACGCGACAGCTAAAAGTAATGCTGAAAAACGTATTGACAGATTACACGAATATACACCAACAAGTAAAATTTATTCACAAGCAGAGCGTGAAAATATAGAAGTTCCTGCAGATTTAGATAAAACTTCATTGTTGAATTATTCAAATCAGGCAGCGGCAAGTTATGCTTTATCTCACGGTACACCAAAAGAAGTTTTACCGGAAGTTGTAGCAAAAAGTATTGATATTTTTATGTAAAAAATAATAATTGATAAATTTAAACAAAACATTTTTGCCATTTGGTGAAGATGTTTTGTTTTTTTGTTATACTAACTAATAGATAGAGGGAGAACGAGTATGAGAGATGAATTGTTATCGATAATCGAAAAAAACAGCAGAATTGATTTTTCTGAACTTGCCGTATTATTAGGAGTAAGCGAAGAAGATGTTTTAAAAGAACTTGAAAGTTTGGAAAAAGAAGGGGTAATCTGCGGTTATCATACTCTTATAAATTGGGAAAAAACTTCTATTGAAAAAGTTATGGCACTTATTGAGGTTAAAGTTACCCCTCAGCGCGGAAGAGGTTTTGATAATATTGCAGAGCGCATTTATAATTATCCTGAAGTCAAAGCTGTGTATTTAATATCAGGCGGCTATGACCTACTTGTAATATTAGAAGAAAAAACCTTAAAAGAAATTGCAGGTTTTGTGTCTGATAAATTATCAACACTTGATAGTGTTTTAAGTACTGCAACTCATTTTATTTTAAAAAAATACAAAGACCACGGAACCGTATTAAATAAAGAATCAAAAGATGAAAGAGAGGTAATTACTCCATGAGGAATTTCCTTTCCGAAACCGTTGTAAATATTAAACCGTCAGGTATCAGAAAGTTTTTTGATATTGTAAATGAGATGAAAGATGCAATTTCACTTGGTGTTGGTGAACCTGATTTTGATACACCATGGCATATCAGAGATGAAGGAATTTATGCATTTGAACGCGGAAAAACTTTTTATACTTCAAATGCGGGACTGAAAGATTTAAGAATTGAGATTTCAAACTATTTAAATCGAACTCAGGGAATTTTATATAATCCTGATAATGAAATTTTAGTAACTGTCGGAGGATCGGAAGCGATTGATATCGGACTTCGTGCAGTGATAAATCCCGGTGATGAGGTTATAATCCCGCAGCCTTCATATGTTTCTTATGAACCGTGTGCAGTTTTAGCAGGTGCAAAACCTGTAATTATTAACCTTAAAGCTGAAAACGAATTTAGATTAACTCCTGAAGAGCTGCTTAATGCTGTTACAGATAAAACAAAAGTTCTGATTCTTCCTTATCCTAATAATCCTACAGGTGCAATTATGGAAAAAGAAGATTTAGAAAAAATAGCAAAGATTGTTATTGAAAAAGATATTCTTGTAATGTCTGATGAGATTTATGCAGCGCTTACTTATAAAGAAAAACATATTTCTATTGCTTCACTTGAAGGAATGAAAGAACGCACAATTCTGATAAACGGATTTTCAAAAGCATATGCTATGACCGGATGGCGTTTAGGATATGCCTGTGCGCCAGATTGGCTTATAAAACAAATGACCAAGATACACCAATTTGCGATTATGTGTGCTCCGACAACAAGCCAGTATGCTGCAATTGAAGCATTAAAAAATGGTGATGAAGATGTTGAAACAATGCGTAAATCATATAATCAACGCCGCCGTTATCTTATGAATGCATTTAAAGAAATGAATCTTGAGTGCTTTGAACCGTTTGGTGCATTTTACGTGTTCCCTTGTATAAAAGAATTTGGGATGACAAGCGAGGAATTTGCAACAAAATTTCTGCAGGAAGAAAAAGTTGCGCTTGTACCCGGAACGGCTTTTGGGGATTGCGGAGAAGGATTTTTGAGAATATCTTACGCTTATTCTCTTGAAAATCTGAAAATCGCAATGGAAAGACTCAAAAATTTTATTGAACGGCTTCGTAATAAATAGTTTTTTATTCTTTTTTATTGCCGAATCAGGTGATATTTTCACATAATTTTTACGGTTAAATATTCTTGTTTGGAGTAAAATTTATGAGAAAAATATTTCCGTTTTATTTTTTATTATTATTTGTATTTTTAGTATTAAATCAAGTAGTAAAAGCTGAAAATATTCATTTTAACGATTCTGTTTATGACTTGAAGTATAGTGATATTACCTCAAAATCAAGAATCGTAGAGAATGAGTATTATAAAGTGAAAGAAAACCGTGATTATTGGACAAGCATGATTGGAATATATTATAATCCGGAAATTTCTAACCCTTTAAAGTATGCTTCTGAAGTTGACAAAAAAATTGAAACAACAGAAAATCTTGTACTTTTAAAGTTTATGCAAAATAAAAAGAAAGATGTTGCAATTATAAGTTATTTAGAAAATGTTGTTCAAGATGATAAAACATTTTTCATTTATAATATATATAAATATGAAAAACATCCGAAAAAAGGCATGATGATTCTTCGTTTTGCAAAAAAATATGTGTTTAATTCAAAAGAAGAAATTACACATATCGCACAAGAAGTAAAAGCTATAAACAATGATTATATGGAACAGATAATTATTTCTCCTATTCCGCAAATTGTTGTAAAGCACATTCCTTAAAATAAAGAAAAGGCATCCGAACGCTACGGATGCCGCGATTATTTGGTATAATAAAGTAGGATGCAGTTTCGGCGGGCTGATTTTAATCAGCCCGCCGAAAAGTTTATTTAGCCTTTAAAATAAGCAATAACAACCATAATAACGGTTACTACTATTGCAAATATAATTGTACTTAAAACGCCAGTTCCTTTTGTTTCGGAATAAGCCGTTCTGTTTATTATATGTTCATTATTTTCAGTCATTTTGAGCCTCCTATTTTCTTGCAGCAACAGCGCAGGCAATTGCTAAAGCAATTTCCATATCATTATTGCCGGTAGTTTTCTTTTTCGGTACGTATTTGTCTTCTTCAACTTCTTCAGGAAAATATTTACCGATAAAGTTTATCACTTTTCCGCTGATATTCATCACATAAATCATTATGCTTAGAAAGAAGAATACAAAACCCATACCGATAATCATTAGAAGGAATCCTTCCTTCAATAATTCGATATTCATTATTTGTCTCCTATAAAATTGTAATATTATCTAACTTTTAAAGATAAATAGGAAACTAAGGGGCTCTTGTGCAAATCTCATTTTTTAAATAGGAAGATATTTTATGAGAATTGCTGTAAAGTGTTTTGTTATATTTTGCTGTAAAAATTTGTTGTATTAATTTTCGTTGAGCGGAGGTTTTATCTAGTGAACCGCCGTTAAAATTATTTTTTCTGCTGCTTATATTTGAGATTTCTTGTCTTTGATTGTTACCGGCTGCAATTGCATGTTCGCTTTTGTCAGAATTAATTACCAATTCTTCTTGCGGTATTGTAATTGTGTCTGTTATAACCGGCTGTGCTGTAAAATTCAACGCAGTATAATCTATCCCGCAAGCATTTGCACTTAGCGAAATTAAGAAACATACACATATAAAAAATAATTTTAATACATTTTTCATATTTTTAAAATAGTTTGTCGAAGAAGGGGTTCGAACCCTCAAGGTGTTATCCACACGAACCTGAATCGTGCGCGTCTACCAATTCCGCCACTTCGACATAGGTACATTAGTTATCTGGGTCTCGTGGCGGAAGTATTCGCT
>CATLLN010000001.1:264538-605900 GCA_950022695.1 uncultured bacterium
GCCACTTCGACATAGGTACATTAGTTATCTGGGTCTCGTGGCGGAAGTATTCGCTTCGCTTATACCCTCTCAAAAAACGATACTTAATCGTTTTTTTCGGCAGAGTGCCACTTCGACATAGGTACATTAGTTATCTGGGTCTCGTGGCGGAAGTATTCGCTTCGCTTATACCCTCTCAAAAAACGATACTTAATCGTTTTTTTCGGCAGAGTGCCACTTCGACATAGGTACATTAGTTATCTGGGTCTCGTGGCGGATGTCCTTAACAACACCCCTCGCCTCAAACCTGACATTTAGTCAGATTGTCGTCGGCAGAGTGCCACTCCGACATTTTGGTTTTGGCAAAATTATTATATTATAAAAATTTCAAATTTTCTACTTCTTTTTTCCTATTTGAAAATATGAACATTTTATTTCTATAATCGTTATTATCATGTGAAGTCTGATAGGAGAAAAAGTATGAAGAAATTTATTTATTTTATTGCATTATCTTTTGTATTTGCGGGAATCCCGGCAATTGCAGCTCCTCCAGGACATCATGGCGGGCACGGATCAGTGATGGGCAGACCGCCTATGCAAGGTGGAATTTCTATGAGGCATCGCACGCCAATGCATAGACCTCCGCATCATATAGGTATGGGCAGACCTTTACCGCCGCCACCGCCGATTTATAGAAGACCGTTAATTCGTCCTTATTATTCTCCGTTGTATTACCCGACAACGACTTATACTACATATACATACTATCCTTATGAACCGGTATCACCTATTGTGCCGTCTGCAACTACAGTTGTTGTTCGCGATAACTATGCAGGTATTAATACTGCCGCAAATGTTGTCAATGCAGCAGCGAATGTGGCAGCTACAATAAGGTATATTACCTGGTAATTCCCTATCTCTTTAAATAAATGGCGCATGTCTGTCACGCATGCGCCATTTTTATTATATCTTTTTATTTTACTTCTTTTGCTTCTTCTTTATTCCCATTTTCAATTGAATGCGGGCTATTTTTGAATTCATCATATACTTTTAAGTATTCTTTGCTTTTTTCTGGTTCTTGTAATTTAGCATAATTATCAATTTTTGCCTGTGCATCTGCCGGGTTAAGTTTATTAACCATGAATGAATAAGCTTTTAAGTCTGCTTCGTTATTTTGGGTAATTGGTGTGTCAACTTTTTTGATATTAATTCCGTATTTTGCAATTACAGCTTGATATTCTTTTTCTCTGTTGTCGTCAATATTTACTAGAATACCTTCTTGAGTAACTTGCATTTTATCAGGTGTTGTAAATTTAGCTGTTTCTGTTCCTATATCACGCATTGTTTGATGTGATTCAACTCCGCCTTTTTTCATTTCTGAAAAAGGGATTAACATTGTTCCTGAAAATGATGGATTAATATTATTTACTGACATATTCATTGTAACCTTCTTTCTTTTTTTACCTGTTTAGAAAAATGCATTCAATGTTAATAATTGCGTAATTATAGACCTATTTTTACAAATGTTCATATTAATCTCATCTATTTGGAGGAGATTTTTGGCTTTTTGTTAAAGAAATATTTTTACAGGTCGATATAGAAAATATAGATATGGAAAACGAAAGTTTTTCATACCTCCTCCCCAAGTCTGGTAGCCGTTCTTTTTAAGACGGCTTTTTTTTATGCAAAATTTATTTATCTCCGTCCGACCGAGAACTTGCGGAGCTAAATAATTGTAATGACTTGGAAATAATTGGCAGCAACATTTACCCCACTTGCATTTCTTTTTCAAAACCGAATAATGAAGATACAGATTCATCATCATGGATTCTTGAAATTGCTTGCGCAAGTAACGGTGCAACTGAAATTTGTTTAATATTTGAAGGCATATTGCTCATATCTAGCGGAATTGTATTTGTTACGATACATTCAGTGATTGGAGCAGAACCTAATCTTTCAATTGCAGGGCCTGAGAATACAGGGTGAGTTGCTCCGACATAAACTTCTTTTGCCCCTTTTGATTTAAGAAGTTTTGCAGCTTCACAAATTGTTCCTGCAGTATCAATAATATCATCAAACATCAAGCAAACTTTGCCTTCAACTTCACCAATAACGTTTGTAGCAATTGCTTCATTGTGTTTGTCGCGTCTTTTATCAATAATAGCAATCGGGCAGCCGAGTTTTTTAGCAAAATGACGTGTTCTGTTAGCTCCGCCCATATCAGGTGATACTGCAACCATATCATCCGGATTGATATTTAATTCTTTAATATAATTTACGATTACATTAGTTGCGAAAATATGATCAACCAGTATATTAAAGAAACCTTGAATTTGACCTGTATGAAGATCCATTGCAAGTACTCTGTCTGCACCTGCGGTTGTAAGAAGATCTGCCACAAGTTTAGCAGTAATTGCTTCACGACCGGAAGTTTTTCTATCCTGTCTTGCATATCCGTAGTAAGGGATTACTGCAGTAATTGTTTTTGCACTTGCACGTTTAAATGCATCAATAATAATCAATAATTCCATGAGGTTTTCATTAACAGGGTTGCAAACAGGTTGAATGATGAAAACATCATCTCCGCGGACACTTTCTTTTACCTGAACATAAATTTCGCCGTCAGCAAAGTTTTTGATAACCATCGGACCAACAGTTGTTCCTAAGTGATCAGCAATTTCTTGCGCTAATTTAGGGTTTGAACGTCCTGCAAATAATTTAATGTCATGAGTTGGGTTTATTGCGCGTTCAAGTTGGGGATAAGTCATTTCTTCGATTGCTGTCATTTTCATAATCCTTTCTAATTCCATTACAGTAGTATAGTTAATTATAAATCTGCCGAACTATATCTACAATAATTTTTTAAGTTTTGTAATATTAAAAATCATAAATTTTAAAATTTGCTATTTAAAAAGATGGGTTTTACCCCATCTTAGTCGTAATATTTATTGATACCTGTTACATATCTGTATATATATGCTGCTGCAATTGCGCCGAATATATTTGCAATAATTGTTATTATGGTCAGCCACATACAAGATAGTTTAAGCATCCACAAGCCTATTGCAACAGCCGGGTTGAATGCTCCGTAACATATTACTCCGCCTGCGATAAATGCGCCTATTGTTAAAGCTGAACCGATTGCAAGACCATAGTATGAATTCCCTTCGGTTTCTCTTGATGTTGTTGTTGCAAGAACCACAAAGCATAATAAAAACGTAAACAAAAATTCACCTATAAGAATTTGAGTCATGCTGTATGTGCAAATAGTCATTTCTGGAATGTCTGTTAGTAATCCGATTAATAAAACTGCACCAATACCGCCAAGAACTTGTGAAACCACATATGGCACAAAATCTTGAGCCGGCAAAGCTCCTCTTAATGCTGCCGCAAGAGAGACTGCAGGATTGTAGTGACCGCCTGAAATAAAGCCGCCTGCATATACCATCACCATTAGAACAAGACCTATTGCAATAGCTGCAATAACTCCATTACCGGGAAGTGTTGCAATCATGCCAATTGCAAAAACTAGAAAAAATGTTCCAATAAATTCAACAATGTATTTTCTAAAATTATCCATTATGAAACTCCTTATCTTTCACATATGAAGTATAATATTTTTTATTAGTTTTTTTATTACAGAATTCGGCTAGTTATAACTAGCAAATTTATTTTTGTTCTTGCTTTATATCAAGTATAAACAAAGGAGAAAATATGAAAGTTGATTTAAGAACTACCCCGCATAAGGTCGAAACTGCAGTAAGAAAAATTGTAAATGCTACAGAACCAAAGGTAAAAGAGAAACTTATTCCAAAACACCCTTTAAATGACATATGGTCTGTTGTAGAAAAACATGCTGAAGAAATGTCTCCGCAAGAATATTTAAATGCCAGACAATATTTGGCTTCTTTAGAAAATTTATATATGTTTGAAAAATAAACCGGATATAAAAAGAGGCGGCTGAGCAAATTTTGCTCAGCCGCCTCTTAATTGAATTATTATTTTTTTGTTGGAATTCTCATTCCGTAGAATGATCTTACAACAAAAATAATTGCTATTACTAAGAATATAACACCTACAATCGGAGCGACCTGTCTGAATGATTCATTAATAGCAATTTCCATTGCAAGTAAACCAAACAGAGTTGTAAATTTAATAATCGGGTTCATTGCAACTGAAGATGTATCTTTAAACGGATCACCTACAGTATCACCGACAACTGTTGCTTCGTGAAGAGTTGTACCTTTCTCTTTAAGGTCAACTTCAACAATTTTCTTCGCATTATCCCAGCAGCCGCCTGCGTTTGCCATAAATACAGCCTGGAATAAACCAAATACTGCAATAGCAATCAGGTAACTTACAAAGAATGATACTGCTAATTGACTTTTAGCACTAGGTGCTGACAAACAAGCAAGAGCTAAAGCAAATGCAAACAACGCGATAAAGATATTTCCCATACCTTTTTGAGCGTATTGAGTACAAATTTTTACAACTTCTTTTGAATTAGCAACATTTGCACATTTTTCATCACATTCACCAAGTTTGATGTTGTCTTTGATGTATTCAACAGCACGGTATGCACCTGTTGTAACAGCCTGCATTGATGCACCGCTAAACCAATAAATTACAGCGCCACCTGTTAATAAACCTAGTAATGTATAAGGGTTTAACAAGTTCAAAATCATTTCAGGCTGAATGCCTAATGTATTTTTGATTACAAGAATCAATGAGAAAATCATTGTAGTAGCGCCAACAACAGCTGTACCGATAAGAACCGGTTTTGATGTTGCTTTAAATGTATTACCTGCGCCATCGTTTTCTTCTAAGTATTGTTTTGCGTTATCAAAATCAGCTTCAAATCCGTATTGTTCTTGAATTTGACCTTTAACATCAGGAAGTTCCTCAATTAATGATAATTCGTAAACAGATTGAGCATTATCTGTAACTGGACCATATGAGTCAACAGCAATTGTTACAGGACCCATTCCCAAGAAGCCGAATGCTACAAGACCAAATGCAAATACTGATGCATAAATCATTAAGTCTTCAGGAATATATGTACTTGCGTAATATGCTAAGCCCATTAAAAGAACAATTACCATACCAATCCAGAACCCTGAGAAGTTACCAGATACGATACCTGAAAGAATTGTTAATGAAGCTCCGCCTTCACGAGAAGCAGTAACAACTTCTTCTGTGTGTTTAGCTTTAGGGGAAGTAAATATTTTTGTAAATTCAGGTATTAATGCAGCCCCCAAAGTACCACAAGAAATAATACATGATAAAATTAACCAGATATTATGACCCATATCTGAAAGTAACCAGCGGCTTACTCCAAATGTCATACCAATTGAAAGAACTGAAGTAATCCAAACAAGTCTTGTTAACGGAGTTTCAAAGTCAAATTTTTCAACGCGCGGAGCGTAAACAAATTTGTCCCAAATTCCGTTTAACCAGTATGCAACAACTGATGTAACAATCATCAAAAATCTCATTACAAAAATCCAGGCTAATAATTGAACCTGATTTTCTTGCCCCATAACAGCAAGTAAAATGAAACTTACAAGAGCAACACCTGTTACACCGTATGTTTCAAACCCGTCAGCTGTAGGCCCGATAGAATCACCCGCGTTGTCACCTGTACAGTCAGCAATAACTCCAGGGTTTCTTGGGTCGTCTTCTTTAATACCGAATTGGATTTTCATCAAATCTGAACCGATATCAGCAATTTTTGTAAAAATACCGCCCGCAACACGAAGTGCTGAAGCTCCTAAAGATTCACCGATAGCAAAACCGATAAAGCAAGCACCCGCAATTTCACCAGGTACAAATAAAAGAATAATAAGCATCATGATAAGTTCTACAGAAACAAGTAAAACCCCGATACTCATACCGGCTTTTAACGGAATGTTCATAATATTTAGCGGGTTACCTTTTAATGCGGCAAAAGCAGTTCTAGAGTTTGCCAGAGTGTTCATTCTGATACCGAACCAGGCAACTGCATAAGAACCCAAAATACCAATTACTGACCAGCCTAAAATTGTTAGAACGCCGGTAAGTGGCATCTGTTGCAAATAACCGAAGTAAAATGCGATACACAAACCGATTAAAACTTCTAACACTAAAAGGAATTTACCTTGTTGAACCAAATATGTTTTACAGGTTTCAAAAATAGTATTCCCAACATTGTCCATAACTGTGTGGACGTCCAGTTTTTTGATTTTCAAAAACTCAACAAGTCCGAAAATCAAACCGATAACAGAAATTCCAAGTCCTACCAAAAGCAATGTGTAACTGCTTGGAGATAAAGATTTAATACTTGGAACAACTAAATCAGCTTCACTTGCAAATGCAGGTGAAATACCAATGGCAAACATTGTGAAAAGAGCCATTAGTGATGTAAACTTTTTAATCATTTCTCTCTCCTTCTTCAAAAAGCTTGTTCACACACTTTTATTATAAATAATAATACTAATTTGAACAATAATTTAACATTTAGACATGAAGCCTATTTTTTGTTATTCTTTTGGTATGCAAAACGCTTTAAAATACATTTGGATAACACTTACAATATTTACCTTAATGGGATTAATTTCGCTAATCCCGTTTGATAAATACCAGAGCATGTATTTAAAAGAGTATCACCGAATAAAATCAGAACCGCAACGCAGAGTTGATGCGACTTATCGCTATATTGAAGCGATTGAAAACGGACTTGAAGATATTTCAAACGGGATTTTATCAGAACCCCCGAAAAAATATTACGCAGACATCGAAACAAAAAAAGCCCCGCAAGCACCTGTTAAAAAATATCAAAAGCCATTATACGTAAGAGATAAGCATAATCCTAATATCTGGTATCGTTACCGTGGAAGATAACATTATTTACCATACTTTCATATACCCCAAAAACTTTAATCGTTTTACAAGTTTTCATACTTTTAAATGATTGTATAAATTGTTGAATATTATAGAATAGGAATGTAGAAAAACGGATTGGGCAGGTTAATGGAACAAGGTTTTGATTTTTCTTCATATAACAGTATAAAGCGCCTCTCAGAAGAGGAACTGATCGCTTTATGGGAAAAATATCTTGCTGATAAGACAAACAAACAGGCAAGAGATACTCTTATTGTTCAATACATCTATCTTGTAAGATATGTAGTAGGACGTGTGAAAGTATCATTACCTGTAACAATTTCTATTGAAGATATTGCAGGCTACGGCGTTGAAGGTTTAATTAATGCAATCGAACGTTTTTCTCCTCAAAAGAATACAAGGTTTGAAACTTATGCTCTGATAAGAGTTCGCGGTGCAATTTTAGATAGAATCCGCTCAGAAGACTTCCTTCCAAGAAGCGTAAGAAAAAAAATAAAAGATATAAAACAAGCTGCAGAAGTGCTTAAACAACAATTGGGTCGAACCGCAACTTCAACTGAAATCGCAAACTACCTTGATATGGATGTTGATAAAGTTAATCAGGTTATGTCAGAAGATGTTGTAGTAACCTCAATTTATGATAAACGCGGTACTTCCGAAGACAGTATGGAAATCATTGATACGATTGAGGATTCAACTAAATTAAACCCTCAAGAACGTATGGAAGAAAAGAATGTAAAAACAGATCTTCAACGAGCATTACAGCGTTTGCCGGAACGCGAACGTGTTTTGATGGTTCTTTACTATCAGGAAAACATGACAATGAAAGAAATCGGCGAAACCATTGGAATGTCCGAATCTCGTGTTTGCCAACTTCATGCTCAAGCGATTATGAAACTTAAAAATATTCTTAACGAAAATCGTTCATCACGTCTGCAGCAAGCTATCGTTGGCTAGGAGTAGAGATAAAGGATTATAGTTTTGTCAGAATATCCTGAATTTGTTCTAATGTATTATTAATTTTGTTTACCTTTTTGATAATATTTTTTAATTCTTTGCGTTGTAAATCATTGATTTTAATTACCTTATCTAATAATGGTGTAGATGCAAATTCAATAATAGAATTTCCCTTATGAATAAGCGTCAAAACTTCCTCTTCAAATAGTCTAAGTTGTTCTTTTGTGACTTTTATAAACATTTTGTCTCCTTTGTATATTGTCAAATATATTATGTATGGTTTAATACGGTGGATGTATGCAAAAAAAATAACTAATATATAGTTATGGAAGATAGTAAAAATATCAATAATATATTGGGAGCTAGAGTTAAAGACTTGAGGTTACAAAAAGGCTTATCCCAAGAACAACTTGCAGAAATATTGGAATTACATGAGAAAGGTGTAAGCCAAATTGAAAATGGTCGAAATTTTGTTACTAGCAAATTATTAGCTAAAATAGTAAATTTCTTTCAGGTTGCTCCATATGTTTTGTTTACTCCTAAACCTAAGGTAGTACTTGATGAACATATTAATTATGAAAAAGAAATAGCTCGTATGCTGCCAGGGTTTAGTCAGGAAAAGCTCCACGAAATTTATAATATTTTACTAGTTATGAAAAAATAGTTTTCATTTTCTCCTTCTGTTGCATAAAGTAAACTCTCGTCTTTATTATAACTATTATGATGAAAATATGCAACATTCTGAAGAAAAATTATCAATATTTAAAAAAGCATTGGGTGAGTTATCAAAAGAATTAAGGCTTTCTGATCCAAAAATATCTATGACAAAACTTGCTTATGGATATGATATTAATAAAAGTACATTAAGCCGTTTGGAAAGTGGGAAAATAGATAGTCATGCTTCAACTCTTTGGAAGATTGCAGAAGCTCGTGGTATTAGATTTTCCGAGTTTGCACGTCGTTTAGAAGAAAAACTTGGACCTGATTTTAAATTTATGGATGAATAAATAGCTTCTGAGCTTGGTTTAAAGTGGTATCCTTTTATAAGGATTCAATTTTTTGCAATTTTTCTAGCCCGGAGATAAAGTACAAAACTTGTGTAATATTTTCTGAATTAAGTGTAGTTTTTGTTGCAAGAAGTTCTCTTAAATCTTCTTCAAATGAATTTTCTAGTTTTTTTTCTTGTTTTTGCTCAAATAAAATATCTGCTAAAACAAATAATTCATCATTAAATTTTAATGCATTACTAAGCTGTTTTATCGTGATAGGTTTTGGAAAGTTTGCCATTTTCCCGTTTTCAAGTTTAGTTATTAATGCTGCACTAACATTAGAAAGCTTTTCAACATCTCTAAGACTTAAGTTTAAAGCTATTCTTCTTTGTTTTAATACTGTTCCGAATTTTTCTAATTGTGTTTGTTTATCCATGTTTTACCTCATTAATATGTTAGCATAACCATTTTATAATTCAACAGTGTTGACAAATCAACACATGTATGTTATTGTGATATTAGTCAACACTAGTTTATAAATAAAATAGGAGAAATATAAATGGCAAATTTAAAAAATAAAATTTTAAACGCATTGAAATTGGGTAAAGGAACGGAAGATGTATTGAGTGATTTATCATTTTATCAAACCAACCTGCTTAAAAATCATTCAAATCCTGTTGTATGCAGTAAAGATAAAAATACAATTCTTAAAAGATATACTGATTTACAAAATATAGGTAAATCATTACAGCGTTATGGTAAATTAAAGGAAAATAATTACTTAGATGATGCCCAAGAAGAAAAAGAAGATATTGAAAATGTTATTTTAAAAGGTGGTATTAGTTACTGCAAATATGTTTGGCATTCGGAAAATGGTGAAAATACTTGTGATAAATGTAAAGAATTAGATGGTAAGGTTTTTGATTATTATGATGAGATTCCGGAGCGACCTCATCCAAATTGCAGGTGTAAGGTAGAAGTTGTTGAGGTTGAAGATGATAACTCCAAACAGCAAAATCCTAGCGATAATGAAGAACCATGTGATGCAATTAATGAAATAGAAATTATGATTAAAAAAATCGAAGAAAATACAAAAGAAACGGAAACTCTTTTATCAGAAGTCGAAACATATGTACAAGATTTAGAGAATGATGTATCAAGAGTGCAAAATTTAATACAAGAAGCAGATTCTACATTAGAAATCTTAAGTCAAGAATATGGAAAGCATTTGCCTGAATGTGAAAATAATGTAGATAATGATTATGCATATATGTATGCGAAAAAAGTAAAATGGCAAACATTGTTACATGATGTTCAAGGTTTATTAAATCCTATTGGTGCATTTTTAAATACACTTAGAATCTTTGTATCTAATTATTTCGAGCTTTTGTATCATGCATATCATTTAAAGGAATTTGAAATGGATAAATATTATCATTCAAAAGCTAATTGTGAAGCGACACAAGAAATGGGTATTTTAGGAGAAAATTTTGCAAAAATTTTAAGTGATCAAAAAGAAAATTTTGATCAGTGGAATAATGTATATGCAAAATCTCATAAAGTTACTATAGAAGAAGCTATTGCAGATTCTGAAAGAGATCAAGTTGCAAACAGACTAGGACGAGAAAGAGGACGAAAATATCCATATTGTGATTGTTCAATATTAATGCATGATTTATTGCCTGATTATAAAAAATAGTTTAATATAGTTTTATGAAAGAAAATATTGTAAAAATAGCAAGAATAATTATTTATGTACTTTTGATATTAGTATTTTTAGTAAATTCTGTAATATTTGGATTTTATTGCTCAATTATTACATTTACTTCTATTATTACTTCAAATTTTGATATACAAATATTTTTATATTTAATTGTACTATTATTATTAACGTTAGGTTTTATTTCCTCGTTTTTTATGAAATCAATAAATAAATTTAGAATTCTATTATTATTAATTCTGATAATTTTACAAATGGTATATTTTAGAATCTCATTTTATATTCCTACGGTAAACAAGGTTATAGAAATAGAAGCTTGTCTTGATAGTGGTAAACTTTGGAATGATGTTAATAATACTTGCGAAATAAAAAATACTAATTAAAGAATTAAAAAATGTAGAAAATTAGATGGTAAGGTTTTTGATTATTATGATGAAATTCCTGAACGACCTCATCCTAATTGCAAGTGTTATGTTGAGGTAATTGAAAGTGACAAACCTTTGCCTGAAATTGATCCAGAAATGGTTAATGAGGACAATACCCAAGAGAAAACACCTTCTGATGTATCATTAGGGTGGATCATGCCTTGCAATGGACCTATTGTAGGAGAATATGGAGAACCAAGAAGCACACATGTTCATAATGGAATTGATATTGCAGTACCAGTTGGGACCCCTATAAAAGCAATTGCGGATGGCATTGTTGTTGCTGGTCCTTCAGGTGGTTATGGCTATTGGGTTGGAATAAGTCATGGATTAGTGAATGGCAATAAAGTTTCAAGTGAATATGGACACCTTTCAAAATGGGTTGTAGGCATTGGTCAAAAAGTTAAACAAGGACAAATAATTGCATATTCCGGGAACACTGGATATTCTCAAGGTCCTCATCTACATTTGACCATAAGACATGGAAACCCTGGCAAGGGTGGAGGTGTAGCTGTTAATCCGTGGATTTATCTTGACAGGGTAAAATAGTAACGCATATAATAAGGAATAATATGTTCCAGTTCTACATTATAGCTATAACCATTAGGTTTTCCAATTGTTTTAGCAATTTCTTTATTGAAGAATTTTAGCCAGTCTGACAAATCTTTAATATATTTAGAATTCTTATCATAGTATATGTTTAAATAATTGACTTGAATCGCAGTTGTCTTGGAATTATCATATTGTACTATATTTTCACTTGATACAAAACCTTTATAGGTTGCTTTGAATTCTTTCGATGATGGTTTATACTTTAATGAAAAGATTAAATGAGTAATATTTCCATTATCGAAAGGAGATTTATTACAAATGTCTAAATCGGTTAAAGGGTCTCTGTCTACTAAGATATCAACGCTATAAGTATGTGTATTTTTATTATATTTATATGTACTTATATCAAAGTAATGGTAATTTCCAAAACCCACAAACTTTTTATTTTTTATTTCAATAATATTAGGATTTACACTATAACATTCTCTTTCATTAAAACAAAGAAATTGTAAATTATAATCAGTATCATTTTTTATATAGTATTTTTTTGCAGCAAAAACAGGGGCACTGATTAAAATAATTGATATAAAGGTTAAAAAGACTTTTTTCATATCATTATTTTACATTTGAATATATTATTGTCAATAAAATGATAAGAATACGGTTATTAAGGAAGGATTGTGTTGTTTGGATTTAATATTACAAAATCTATTCTGCGGTTTAAGTTTCCTTTGAATGATACATTGTCATCAAATGGCATCATTGCTCCAAAACCTGCGGCTCGGATTTTTTCAGGAGGAATTTTGCGGGTTTTTATCAAATAATCAGCTATTTTCTCGGCACGTACCATAGTAAGTTCCCAGTCTGAACGATAACAGGAATCTTTATAGGTGTTTTTTGGTGTATTACTTTCTATTATGCAGGGTTTATCTATGAATAACAGGATTTCACCTATTATATCAAGAAGGCATTTTGAACCTTCAATAATTTCATCGCTTCCGTTTTCAAAAAATATTAAACTATCCAGACTTACGACTAGTCCGCGCGGAACTTGTGTGTATATAACAGAATCTTGAAGCGGAATATTATTTCTGAAAATGGTTTCTATGTCTTCTGTTGAATTTTGTATGTACCCTATAGCTGTTTGGTTTTCTAATGCAGGGCTAGGTAATATAAATCCTGAGAGGATTATAAGATAAATAAAATATATAGCTTTCCAAATTTTATTTTTCACGTAACAATCCTCTCAATATGGATTTTTGCCAAAAATAAAATAAAAAACTATTAGCTGATAAGTTATGGTTTGATTATTGATAAAACATATTTGTCATTAAAATATGTTTGAGCACAGTTTAGAATCTGTTCTGATGTAACATTTTTAACCATTTCTTTAATCTTTTGAACGTAATCAAAACCAAAGCCTAATACTCCGTATTTTGCATAAGAGCAGGCTTGTTGAATATTGGTTTCATCAAGGAATGCGTATTTGCCAAGAAGATTATTTTTAGCATCTTCAAGTTCTTTTTCGTCTACCGGAATTGTTTTGATTTTTTCTATTTCTTCGTTAAATCCTTTTAGTGAAACTTCTATATTTTTAGGTTCTGTTGCGATATAAATCATAAAGTTGCCGATAAGTTTGTGAGTTTCATAAGAACTTCTTACAACATATGCCAGACCTTTTTTATCACGAAGTTCAAGGAATAGTCTTGAAGATAAACCACTTGCGCCAAGAATTATATTCAAAAGAATAAATGCCGGATAATCTTCTTCGCCGTATGTCTGAACTTGCCAACCTTTGATAATGTGTGTTTGGTTAAGATCAGGTTTAATATTTATAATTTCTTTTTTTGCGTTTAATTCAGGCTTAGTTATATTGAAATTATTATCGTTTGAAGATGGAAGCTGTCCTAAAGTTTCTTCGATTAGCGGTAAAATTTCGTTTTTATCAAGCGTTCCGACAATAGCAAGAGCTTTTTTACTGTCATGAAGAATTAAGTTATAAGCTTTAATAACATCATCTTTTGTAATAGAATCCAGAGACTCAAGTACTTTTGTCATTGAATTTCCATAGTAGTGATTTTCATACATTGCTTTGCAGTATGAATCCATAGCTTTTGCTCGCGGAGAGTCTAGTTCTGCTGTGATTTCACCTTTCAATTTAAGTTTTTCTTTTTCGATTTCATCAAATGTAGAATTTGTAATGACTTCATTCATTAGTTCAATTGCTTTTGAAAAATCTTCATTAAGGCATAGGAAGTTTAAGCGAAGATAGTTAGGAAACAGATCGCTTGAGAAATCTATTGCATATTTTTCAAATTCATTTGCAAGTTCTTCGCTGTTGTATTTTTTGGTACCTTGAAGCAAAAGTCTTGATACAAGTGAATAAATCCCCGGTTTTTCTTCCGGCTCATTTATTGAAAAATTTAAGCATAATGCCATTCTCGGGGTATTTTTGTTTTGTTTATAAATGTATTCAATATTATTTTTTAATTTAGAAATTTCTTTAGTCATTTTTAGTCTCTCCACGGGTTAATTTTATCATGGTTTAACATAAAAGACAAATAATTGAAATTATGCTATACTAGCTGTATGGTTAATATAGTAAAAACGGCAACGGTTATAGGAATTACGGCATATGAAGTTTCGGTTGAAACTGATGTGGCAAATTCGTTGCCAGGGATGGCTATTGTCGGCTTGCCTGATGCTTCCGTAAACGAAGCTCGTGATAGGGTAAAGTCTGCAATAAAAAATTCGGGGTATTCGTTTCCGTCTAAAAAAGTTATAATAAACCTTGCTCCAGCTGATTTGAAAAAAGCAGGGACAAGTTTTGATTTGCCGATTGCTGTCGGAATTTTGACAGAAGAAGAGGTTATGGATTCTGAGAAAACCAAAGATTATGCTTTTATCGGTGAACTGTCTTTGGATGGAACTTTGCGTTGTGTAAACGGAGTTTTGCCGCTTGTATTAGGGCTAAAAGAGGCTGGTGTAAAAAATGTAATTGTTCCGGAAGTTAATGCAAAAGAAGCAGCATTAAACGGAGAGGTAAATGTATTTGGTGCGAAGCATTTAACAGATGTTGTAAACCATTTTATAGAAACGAAGATTCCGCCGACAGTTGTGGATGTGAAAGACTATTTAAATCGCGTAATAAAACAGGATTACGCGTTCGATTTCAAGAATGTGAAAGGTCAGCAAAAAGCTAAAAAGGCGCTGGAAATTGCAGCTGCAGGAGGGCATAATATTTTAATGACAGGTTCTCCCGGCTCAGGTAAAACTCTTATGGCAAAGTGTTTTCCGTCAATTTTGCCGCCGCTTGAATTGTCAGAAGCTTTGGAACTTACTAAAATCTACAGTATATGCGGACTTTTACCGTCAGATGAACCGTTGATGATGAAACGTCCGTTTCGTTCTGTTCACCATACTGCATCATCATATGGAATTATTGGCGGAGGAAGCAATCCAAAACCCGGTGAAATTACGCTGGCAAATCGCGGGGTTTTGTTTTTGGATGAGATGGTAGAATTTCCGAGAAGTGTTTTAGAAGTTCTCCGTCAGCCTTTGGAAGATGGTGAAATTGTTATTTCGCGTGCTAAACATTCAATAAAATATCCTGCTAAATTTATGCTTCTTGGTGCGATGAACCCTTGTCCTTGCGGTTTTCTGGGTGACAAGGAAAAGCAATGTACCTGTACGGATTCTCAAATAAACAGGTATCAATCAAGACTTTCTGGACCGTTATTAGACAGAATTGACATCCAAATTGAGGTTCCGAGGTTAACATCTGTGGAACTTATGTCGACAAATGATGCGGAAGAAGATTCGGCAGCTATCAGAAAACGCGTTGTGAAAGCCCGACAAATGCAGATTGAACGTTATAAAAACGAGTCAATTTTGACAAATTCGGAACTGACTACTGAACTTATCAAAAAATATTGTAAAATTGATGAAAAGTCAAAAGAGTTATTAAAAGTCGCTATTGTGAAATATCAACTTTCGGGAAGACGTTATGATAGAATTCTAAAACTTGCAAGAACAATTGCGGATCTTGATTCAAGTAAAGACATTACGCAAATTCATCTTATGCAGGCGCTTCAATATAAGGGAAGTTCTATATTAGATAATACTGTTTAATAGTATTTTAAATTTTTCCCAAAAGCTGCGTCAGGAACTCTTTTAAAAGCTTAATTTTTTCTGTGCCTATTACGTTAAATTCAACCTGACCGGAAGCTAAGCGAAGGTAGAATTTGCTTTGAGCGAAAACAACCATTTTATTGCTCATAAAAAATACTACTTGAGGTTTTTTATCTTCGGTTCTAAAATCTTTTATTTCAAAAAATGGAATTGTGCAGTTGTTTATCAAAATAGAATCATCAAGGATTTTTATTTCATCTTTGTTTTTGAGTTTATTTATAATCAAAAATCTCGGAAAATATATTCCTGTAAAAATCAAGATGGCTATAATACAAGGTAAAAGTGTGATTCTATGTAATAAATAAAGATAAAAAATAAAACCTGCAATTAATACATAAAATACAGTTATTCCCAGAATAATCATTATAGGGCTTTCTTCTGTTGTAGGTTTAAATTTATCTTTCATTCATACTCCGGTAATTTATTATTTTTTATGAATTTCGTTTACGTTATATTCATCCATTAAGTGATTTTTTTTATAAGAAGATATTCCAATACCGATTCCTGTGCCGACAATCGTGCCGCCTGCTAACCCCATAACTGTTTTTATAATAGAATTTTTATGTGAGCTTGCAAACATTCCGAGTATTGCACATACTGCAGCCGAAAGTATTGTTAATATAACTAAATTTTTCTCTTGAGAGTTATATTTTCTTACAAATTCATCTGCTTTTGATTTTTCTATTTCATAACTTGGTACGTTATCAGGTTTTACCGGACTTTTTCTAAAATCCAGTCGCACTTTATTATTATCAATACTTGGTCCTATTTGTAATCTCATATGTGTAACTTAACTCTTCTTATTTAATTTTTAAATTAGCTTATTTTCTTAAAATTTTTGCTCTTAATCTATTAAACAATTCTCCTGCATATTCCATTTTAAATAATAAATTTAGCGGAATATATATACCCAGACAGATAATTGCTATTATACTGATTTTTACGATTTCAAACGAAATCGTAGGCAGATGTAGAAATTTGTCTATTTCTGATGCGCAGATAAAACAAACCCCAAGTGTTATAATACCTGAAATTACCATTTTTAACAAGTTTGTGAATAATGATTTATAATTCATATTTAATTTTTTTGTAATCAGAACTCCGAGAACTACTGCATTAAATAGGGTTACAAGTGATGTAGAAAGTGTGATTCCGCCGATTCCAAAGTGCATTTTTGATATTAAAATCCAGTTCAGGAATAATTTTAAAACAATAGACGAAAATGCCACGACAAAAGGGGTTGCAGAATCATTAAATGAATAATAAACCCTTGTTATGGAGTCTCTAAATACATATGGAATAATTGAAACGGACAAAAACCATAAAGCTTCAGTAACCATAAATGTTGCTTCTGAATCAAATACACCGTGTTCAAAAACAAGTCTTACAGCATCCATCCCGACAACCAGAATCCCTATAATAATCGGTATTGCTCCGAAAAATAATACTCCGACACCTTTATTAAAGTAATTTCTTATGCCGTCATAGTCTTTATCTGCAACAAGTTTTGCAAAAATAGGGAAAAGCGGTACAAGAAAAGCTGTAACCAAAATCCCTACAGGAAATTGAAAAATTCTGTTTGCATAACCGATAGCAGTCCACGCGCCTTCTGAAATTAAAGATGTAAAGAACATATCGACATAAATATGAATCTGACCGACTGTTGAGCTTAAAACCGCAGGAAAAAGAAGTTCACAAATCTCTTTGAAATAAGGGTTCGTTGTAAATTCAAAGTTCGGATGCAGTCGGTAGCCTAGTTTTCTGATGTTCGGATATTGAATAACAAGCTGTAACACTGCCCCGATTGTAGTTGCAATTGCCAGAGCATAACCTTTTTGGTCATTTGGAACTGCGATTACAACCCCGATTATAGCAAGGCTCATAACTATCGGAGATAAATTAGGCAGCATAAACTGTCTATAAATAATTAAAATTCCGTAGTAAATCCCGACAATTCCTCCGATTACAAGAAGCGGTGTCATAATTTTTAAATGAGTTGCTGCAAGGTTTATCATTTCTGCTGAACCGCCTGATATAATCAGCCCCATAATTTGTTTCGGGAATAAAAATATTATCGCTGAAAGAATTAGAAAAAATATTATTGTTGCGTTCATAAAGGTTGAATACAACGTGTTAACTTCTTCGCTCGGTTTATCTTTCAGGTTTGGAATTAGTTTGGAAAATATAGCAACTGTCGCGCTATGAAAAGGTCCGCCGACTCCGCCAAGTAAAATTAATGAAAGTGACGGAATTTGATAAGCATAATAATACGCATCAGAAACTAAAGATGCACCGTAATAGTTTGCGATAATAATATCGCGAACAAACCCGATAAGCTTACTTACAATTGTTACAACTGCAATAAGCCATGCGGCTTTTAATACACCTGGTGTTTTATCTTCTTTAGTTACAATATCTGTCATCTTTTCCAACCGGTTCTATATAAATCCTTATTCCACCCTGTTTTTCAGGATAGTAAAATTTTATCGTATTCATTCCGCGTTGTAAATATTTTGATAAATCTATTTGATTGTATCTTTGCGCGGTGTTAAGCTGAATTTCTGTTTCATAATTATTTATTACAGCTTTTAGACATTTTGCTTTGTATTTGTTATCTGCTACAAGGATGGCTTTTCCTGATTTTGTATAAAACTGTTGAATTATATTATTGTTTTCATTTGATAATACAACAGGTTCTGTGGCAAGAGTTATTCCTGAATAGTAATGCTTCAGAATTTGATCAAAGCTTTGTCCAAGTTTATTTCCCATAAAACCTGCGCCATATTGACTTAGACCTACACCATGACCGAAACCGCCGCCGTAAGCTTTAATATAAATTAAATCGCCGTTTTCATTGTATTCCTGTTCAAATACTACATTTGCACTCGGTAAAGCCTTACCTTTATTGGTGAAAAGTCTTCTTATAACAAGTTCTTTTTGTACTATGTAATTTTTATCATCAGTTATAATTTCAAGTTCAATGATTTTACCTGAATCACCGCGTTTGAGAACTTTAATTTCTTTTATGATTCCGATAGTTTCGCCTTTTGCAACAGCAGGTTTAATAAACCCTGCAGCGCTTTGTGCTGCTATATTTGCTTGTACTGCATCTTGAATTTCCTGCCCGTTCCATTCTCTTTCCCAGCGGAAGTAAGGTGAATCTGCATCATAAGACATCGGTTTTGATTTATAGAATTTTGCAGCAGATTTTTCATTATCTAATGGTTCTGTTGTGACGTAATCAGGTTTAGCAATCAAATATGGTTTTGGATCTGATGGGAATTTTTTTGTCACAGGATCGGAAAATGCATTTGAAAAACATTCAGTATATCCTCCTGCGGTTGATGAATATTGTGCAAGAATTAAATCCCATCCGTAAAGAGCTACAATACCTGAGGTTTCTTTAACAGCTTGGCTTGATAAGTCTTTTTCAGTGTTTGCGCCAAAATAAACCTGACTTGCGACAGAATCTACTACATCATAATTCGGATTGGCTTTTACCCGTGGTGATAGAACATAATTTCTTGCTGCAACACTTTGGGCTTTTAAGGCTTCTAAACCGAAACGCACAGGCATCTCATTAGGAACAACTCCTTTTAAGTATTCTTCAACTTCAAGAACATTTACTATATGAAATTTCCCTTCTTTTGCAGCAGGTACAAGTTCTATTTGACCACGATATATTGCATCTTTTCCTGCTCGTTTGAGGTTCTGAACTCCGAAATACCCGAAATCTGTTTTGAAAATAATAGGCCCTGAAACCTTTGCTATTACTTTATTATCAGAATTCTTCAGAATAAAAATATTTCCTGACATTGAAACTTTAATTGAATTTGAACTGTCGTATGTATTTATATAGGTTTTGTTATTATATAGCTCAAATTCTCCTGTACCGTAGATTTCGGCGTTATCCCAATCGTATGTGGAAAAGCTTGTTGAACCTATTCCGACACGTACAATTTTTGATTTCGGAGTTTCAATATCAATTTTCGCTTCTTTCTTTATTTCTATAGGTGAAACAGGCTGAATATCTTTTAAGAAAGAACCATATGACGGTAAACTCAAAGATAATACAGTCAAAACAGATATTGTTTTTAAGATATTAACCTTTAGCTTCAATTGTTGTTCCTTCTTTAGTATCTTTTAGGATTACTCCGGATTCATCCAGTGCGATTCTGATTTTGTCTGCAATGTCCCAGTTTTTTTCAGCGCGGGCTTGTTTACGAAGTTCAATAATTTCCTCCATTGAAGAAAATTCCTGTCCTAGAACTTCAGAAACGTGAGAAATTGCTTTTGTTAAATCTTCATCAGATAAAGATGCTTTTTCAAATGTAAAACCAAGTGCAGAACCAAGTTTAAATAGTATTGTATAAGCATCTTTTTCATCTTTGTTTGCTCTTGTTGCAAGGTCAAACAGAATTGCAAGAGCTTTTGAGGTATTGAGGTCTTCATCCATAGCTTCAACAAACGCTTTATATTCATCAGTTGTTGTAATATCAAGTTCTTCATTAATTGGAGTTTGTTTTGCATTGGTTAAACGTTTTGCACCTGCTTGAGCTGATGTTAAAGCTTCGTCCGAAAATTCTACAGGCATTCTGTAGTGGTTTGTTAAAATAAATAATCTTAATGTGTTCGCATCATAATTTTTTAACATATCATCAATTGTTAAGAAATTACCTAAAGATTTTGACATTTTTTCTTTATTTATGGTTACGAAACCGTTGTGAAGCCAGTAATTAACGAATTTGCATCCGTTTGCACATTCTGATTGTGCGATTTCGTTTTCGTGGTGCGGGAAGATTAAATCTGCTCCGCCTGCGTGTATGTCAATGGTTTTGCCTAAGTATTTTCTGCTCATAGCAGAACATTCAATGTGCCAGCCTGGTCTGCCAACACCCCATGGTGAATTGTATCCGAATTTTTCGTCTTTTTTCCACAATGCAAAATCAAGCGGATCTTCTTTTAAATCACCGACTTCAATTCTTGCACCGCTTTCTAATTGGTCAATCGGCTGTTTTGAAAGGTAACCGTATTGAGGGAATTTTTTAACTCTGAAATAAACATCACCACCGGCTTCATAGGCATATCCGTTTGCGATTAAATCTTTAGTAATTGAAATCATTTCGCCTAAAGTTTTTGTAGCGAACGGTTCAATATCAGGGCATAAAGTATTTAGCGATTTCATTGAATTTGTAAATTGTTTATACCAATATTGAGAAACTTCTGTTGGTGATTTCCCTTCTTTTTCTGCTTTTTTAAGGATTTTATCATCAACATCTGTTACGTTGCGGCAATATGTAACATCATATCCGCGGAATTTTAAATATCTGTATAAAACATCCCATGTTATATAACATCTTGCGTGTCCAAGGTGAGCGTAATCATATACGGTAGGACCGCAGACATACATTTTTACTTTGTTACCGTCAATCGGTTTAAATTCTTCAACAGTGTTTGTGTAAGAGTTAAATAATTTCATAATAAATCCTCATTTCGTTAAAATTTTAACATAAAAATGAGGATTTATCTTTATAAATTAATATACAATATCCATTATGTTTCTACGGAAAAAGCCAATTGGAGAATCTTTTATTTCGACTTTATCTAAAGGAAGAATAACGCTGTCTCCTTTTTGCATTTCTTTGTTTAAGTCACTTTGCGGGTGCCCGGCATCATCGGTGCAATGATAACCATCAAAAACGCCTGGATTATATTGTTTTATTGTGCCATCATTAACTTTTTTCAAGTAATCTCCTGCCAGTATTCCGTATGTTTGTTTGGTTTTTGCGGTTACTTTTAAATAAAAATTACCGTCTTTTTGAAAAACTTCAGTTTTATAGTATTTGTCGTAACCATTATGAGCAGCTAAATCTTTTGCTTCTGCAGCGTTAAAATATTGCGGCTTAAGTTGAGTTCCGTTTTGTGCATAATAGTTAATTGTGATTGTTTTATTGATGTTATTTGTTTTCGTAGATGTAACAGTGTAACGTCCGGTAACACGATTAACTTGCTTTTGACCAACTGGTTCTGTCATAATAATTTTCTCCTTTTATCCCCTGTATATTTATTAAGTATTTTTAGGTTAAAAAAGTGCGTAAAATGTAACAAATGTTAAGTGGATAATAAGTTGAAAATTTCAAATACCTGTTCAATCAGTTCTTCTACCGGTATTTCTTCATCAAGTTCAAGTGTTATAGTTGGAATATTTTTTTCTACTCCGCAATAAGTTCCGAAGCTTCCAGGAGTAGGGTATCCAATACTTGCTTCAATCGGATATTTGATTATGTCTGAAATCTTTTGTGCAATATCTTCTGCAGGTCCATCATAATTTACAACTTTGTATGGCGCGTGAAGTGTTAAAATAAGAGACGGTTGGTATTTTTCTATAACATCTATGACAAATTTTGTTTCAGTTTCACTTGCCGGGGATTTTCCGCCGTAGTATGCAGTGGTTTCATCATCGCAAGTCGCATTGTCCCCTTTATTTACCCCCCAGTTTTTTGTAGGGAAATTTCGGTTTAAATCAACACCGTTTGCGTTGCATCTTGTGTTTTTCAAAAGCCCGTCAGGGTTTAGGCAAGGAATAAAAAGTAATTTCCCTCTTGATTCCTCAAGGGGAGGACATGGATGGTTTTGTATATATTTTTCAATCAAATATTTTCCTTGGGGTTCATCTCCGTGGAAAACACCGATAATTAAAACTTTTCCTTTTTCAGGTGTTCCGATTAATTCTATTTTATTACCGGATTTTGTAGCCGCAGATTCTAAAATGTTAAGCATCTTGCTCCCCTTTTAACTGTTGAGATGACTTGGAAATGATCGGTAGCACCAAATTTACCCCTTTACCCCTTTGCCCTTTTACCCCTCAAATAGTGCACTTATAAATTCGTCTGGATTGAAAGCTTTCAGGTCTGTCATTTTTTCACCCACACCTACAAGTTTTACAGGAAGTTTCATCTCTTTTGCAATAGCAATAATTATTGCACCTTTAGCGCTTCCATCCAATTTTGTTAAAGCAGCAGACGTTAAATTTACGGCATCAGTGAAAACTTTTGCCTGCTGTAAACCGTTTTGACCTGTATTTGCATCAATTACAAGAATGCTTTCACGCAGTGATTCAGGTGCTTGTTTATCAATTACTGTTTTAATCTTTTTTAATTCTTCCATTAAGTTGAATTTATTTTGCAAACGCCCTGCGGTATCAATCAAAATCACGTCATAATTATCTTTTTTAGCTTTTTGAATGGCTTCATAAACAACAGATGCAGGATCAGCCTTGTCGCGGCGGACAATATCAGCACCTGCGCGTTCAGACCAGATATTTAATTGTTCTTCAGCGGCAGCTCGGAATGTATCACCTGCTGCTATTAAAACTTTTTTACCTTCCTGTTTGAAACGGTAAGCCATTTTGGCAATAAGAGTTGTTTTGCCGGCTCCGTTTACGCCTGCAATAAAATATATATTTAATTCGTTTTCTTTATAATTAAGTTCGGTTGAACCGGCGTTTGCTAATGTATTTTTGAATTCTTCTTTAAGATAGTTTTTAAGTTCAGAGGGTTTTGCATTTTTTTTATTTCTAAGATTATCGACAAGTTCTGCCGCGTAATTTACACCTAAATCCGCGCTGATAAGTGTATCTTCAATATCATCAAGTGCGAATTCTGAATATTCTTCTTCGGAGTTATCAACATTTGATAAAACGTCACCAACCAAAGATTTTGCAGTATTCGAAACTGCATCTTTCAGGTTTTCAAATTTATCTTTAAAGAATCCAAACATATGAAAATAATATCATAAAATTATTTGTTTTTCAGCCATATTATGTATATTGTAAATTGTCTTTTAAGGTTAAAAATTTCTTTTTTTCGTTCGTCAGGGTTCTTGATGATATACTTAATCATAAACCAAATAAAGCGAATTTCGCCCAAAATGGTTTCTGGTAGGGGTAAATCTTCATTTTCATCGAAAACGTAATCTGTGTTACTTGTTAATATTTGTTTCTTATTAGAGAGCATAGATATTAATATTATAGCAAAGTTTTATATATTTGTCAATTGCAAAGAATAAAATTACACTTATATTATGATAGATATCAAACTTGAATTAGAAATATTGTTGCTTAGAAAAGGATTATCAATGAGAAAACTTATTTCTCGTTTAAGAGAAAAAGGTTGTGATATTCCTAAATCTGGTTCAATGTCTGTTCAATTGAAAAATAAACGAGTAAGGTTCCAAACAGTACAAGAAATTTTGGATTATCCAGGTTATGAAATAGTTATCAAAGAAAAACAAAAATAAGAACCGACCTAATCAGGTCGGTTCTTATTTTATGTGAAAATTTCTATGCAATACCATTTTCAACAATAACTTTTGCTAATACACCGTTAATAAATGATGAACTGTCATCTGTTGAGTATTTTTTAGCAAGTTCAACTGCTTCATCTACGATAACTTTCATCGGAGCTTCTTTAATGTATATTAGTTCTGAGATTGCAATTCTTAAGATATCTTTATCCATTTTTACCAATCTGTCAAAATCCCAGCCTGTTGAATATTTTTTAATAATATTATCAATTTCTTCGTGATTTTTTTGGAATGCTTCTGCTATAGTAATTGCGTAATTTTTAACTTCAGATTGTGATTCTAGTGTTGTGAATTCTGCAATTTCTAATGCCAATAATGCTTTTTCCGCAACTTCAATCATTTCATCAATTCTGCCTGTTATATCTGATGTCGTAGGCATAGGAACAGGAATGTTTGCTGCATCAAGCGGTCTGTTTAAGTTGATTTCGTGTTCTGCTTCATAATCATCAATTTTATTTTTCATATCAATTAATGCACCAAGTGAAATTTTCAAATCATCTTGAGCACTACTTGAAAGAATTCTTACTGATTTTAATATAATATCGTCTAAGTTTTCTTTTGAATAGTTTGTAATCTTTTTATCGAATTGAGAAAATAGAATAAATGCTAATTCTCTTGCTGCTCTGCGCGCTTGCATATTTTTACCTCATAATCTTTCATATCTTGCCTGAGATTATGCTAACACGAAAAAAATCTTGCGTAAAGTTTATTAACTTGATATAAAAAATCACCGAACTTTTGTCCGGTGATTTTTTATGAATTGATTTATTAATTAACCTTCATTATTGATATCTTTGATGCTCAATGCAATTCTGTGTTCTTGAGGTGTGAATTTTTTGATTAAAACTTCAACACTGTCGCCAACTTTGAATTTGTTGAACGGATTAACGTTTTCTTCTGCCATTTCTGAAACAGGTAGTAATGCTTCAACACCAGGGAAGATGTTGATAAATGCACCAAATCCTGTAACTTTATTTACAGTACCTGTGATTACTTGACCTTCTGAGAATTGGCCTTCGATTTGTTGCCATGGATCTTCGCCCATTCTTTTTAGTGATAATGAAATTCTTTTTAGTTCGTTATCAATTTTGATAATTTTAACTTCTAAAGTTTCGCCTAAAGAAATAACATCTGACGGATGTTTAATTCTTTGCCAAGAAATTTCTGAAATAGGAAGTAAACCGTCAATACCGTTGATGTCAACGAATGCACCGAAATCAGCAATTCTTACAACTTCACCTTTAACGATTTGATCTTCTTCTAATGAAGCTAGGATGTTATCAACAACTTGATCTCTTTGTTCAGCAACAGCTTGTCTTTGAGATAAGATAAGTTTATTTTTCTTAGGATCAGCTTCAAGAACTTTAACTTCGATTTTTTGATCTAGAAGACCATCAAACGGAGTTCCTGTTCTAAGTTGAGATGAAGGAATGAAACCTTTAAGGTCTGCAACATCAACTAATACACCGCCTTTAACAACTGAAACAACTTTAGCAAGGATTGTATCGCCTTGAACTTTTGCATCGTTAAGTTGAGCCCAAGCTTGAGCAAATGCAAGTCTTTTTAGTGATAATAACATACCATCTTCATCGTGTTCTTCTTTAAGAACGTAGAATTCTCTAACGTCGCCGATTTCTAACGGAGTTTCTTCTTCTAATGAAGAAATTTCTTTGTTAGGTAAGAAAGCTTCTGTTTTTGCACCGCGAACGCTGATTAAATAACCGTCTTGGTCTTTTCTCAATACAGAACCTTCAACGATATCTGCAACTGAGTGTCCGTTTGAAAAACTTTCTTCTAATAGTTTTTCGAATTCGTCTAATACTTGTGTCATTTTTATTCTCCTTTTCTTTGTATGTTTTCAATGACTTTATCTATTACGTTTTGCGGGGTTGATGCTCCTGCCGTAATAGAAATTTTTTGTGATTTTTCAATCAACTCTTTATAAATTTTTAATTCTTCGTTTGTTTCTATATGTATAGTTGAAGTTATAGTTTTTAAAATTTCAGCTAAATGAGTTGTATTTGCGCTTTTTTTAGAGCCGACAACAATCATTAAGTCGCTTTGTTTTGCCAGTTCAATTGCTTCTGATTGGCGCATTGATGTGCTTTGGCATATTGTATTGGCAATTTTTAATTCTTTAGAAAGCGGTGTTAAATAAGTTATTATCTCGTTTAATGTAGAAAGCATTTGTGTAGTTTGAACAACTACACCGATTTTTTTATGCGATTTAAATTCCGCATCAAAAGGCTGAAGTTGTTTTATATTGTCGGTAACGATAACCTTATCACTGAATTGTTGGGCATTTGCTTTGATAGCAATTACTTCAGGGTGTTCTGCTTTTCCTACAATTACTACATAATAACCTTCTTTTGCCAGTTCAATGGCTTGCTGTTGGACTTTTTTTACATCAGGGCAGGTAAGATCATAAACTTCAAACCCAGCGTCTTCAATTTTTTTAAAGACCTCAGGGCTTTCGCCGTGACTTCTGACAACACAAATACCGTTACCTTTTTCAGGTAATTCTTTTAAGGAGTGAATTCCCAGTGCACTTAACTCTTCAATAACTTGAGAATTGTGTATAAGTTCTCCTAATACACAAATATTGCGTTCAGGGTTTTCTGCTTTTAGTTTTTTTACAGTTTCAACGGCTCTTTTTACACCGTAACAAAAACCTGCAAATTTTGCTAATTTAATTTCTTTCGGCAATTTATAATTGTCTTCTTTCTAATGAACTCGCAAAGGGTAAATCCCTCTGCTGTAAAAAGATTACAACATAAAAAGAACCGGTTGTCAAATTTTGTTTACCGGTTCTTTATGCGTTAAATTTCATACCTTTTGGAAATTTTTTGTTGATTTTTGTACCCATTCCAACTTTATTTGAGCCAAATGGCATTCCAAAATCGTCTTCATCTTCATCCATAGAAGCCATAGTAAATGCTGTTTTTGGCGGTTCTTGTTGTTTATTATATTTAAGTTTCCATTCTTCTGAACCAGGAGTAAGGATTTCATCGTTCATTCCAATAGGAGCACCTTCTTTTTGTTTAGGTTTTTCAATAACTCTAAAGGTGTCGTCTGAAACATTATTGCTTATACCTGCAAAAGTAGTGCCTTGGTTTGTAATTACAGTCCCGTCAGATAATGTTTTAACGGTTTCACCTGCTTTGAATCTGGTATCTGGAATATCTTCGGCTTGCTGTTTGGTTGGTTGAACTTCTTGTGTTGCATTATTAAGCTGCATTGGATTTTGAGCATAAGCATCTGTTTGTTCCGGTGCATTTTCGGATTTTTTCGTTTGTGCTGAAGTTATTCCTCTATTTGTATTTCTTTCGTCAAGGATTTTTGTCCAATCATCAAGTGAGAAATATTTTCTATAACTTGCAAATTTTGAGTTGCTCATTATAGAACCGTTTTTTAGCAAAAATTTCTTTAATATTTTGGTATCTATGTCATTCAGATTCGCAATAATTCCGTCAGAAATCATTTGGTAGATAGTATCTTCAGGAAGCATACGGAGTAATTCTGATTTTACCATTTGATTTGTACATTTTAAGTATAATGTTTTAAGTATTGTAATATCATTTTTTCTATCATTTGCAAAAGAGCTTACGGATTCTGATGAACCGTATTTTGCAAGTGCTTCCAAGAATTTTTCTTTCGCATTTCCGCCAAACTTGGATGTAATGATATCATAAATTGCATTTATATTATTTTTGGCTATAATTTGTTTGAATTTTTCACGAACTTCAGCAGGTATATTGCTATCTTTTGCTGCGATAACATTTTCTATAATTTGAGATTCGCTTGCTGAAAGATATTCGTTTAGGATTCTATCAATATTCGATTCTTTTACGTGTTCTTGATATGCAAGAATTTTTTCACCAACAGCATCTCTTTTTGCTTCAAGGGCTGCAGTTTCAGCTCGGTTTTGCACTGAGGAAGTTTTTGGAACAGATGAAGCTTTTATACCGTAATCGGTATTGATTTCTGGAGTATAAGCTTTTGAAACAGGAGTGGTTGAAACTGTTTTTAAACCTGCAGTTTTTTCCGGTAAATTCGGTATTTGTGTACTTCTTGGATTTGGTGAAGATTGATTTACAGGAGTTTTACCCGGTAATGTTTGGTTAGTTCCGGATTTGTTCGGATTTTGTTGTGCTGATTTTGTAGAATCTTGACTGCTACTTGCTGTTTTTGTTGAACTTTCAGAAGGCGGAGTTGTTCTTGATAAAGTTTCTTGAGAAACCTTACCTGTTTTTATAGCATTTTTAATTACATTTTGTGTTTCGGGAGGAAAATTATTTGCCGCAATTTGAATGTTTGACTCATATTGAGTTTTATAGTTAGGCTCTGTTACGTATTTAGAACCTGCTGCCAAACCTTCAAGATAAGAAGCACTGGTTTCTTTTGACAGTTCTTCACTATATTTAACTCTAATTTCGTCATTTTTTGCGGTTTCAATAATTGTTTCTGCAGCTATAGCTTTACCGGCATCGGAAACATCATCACTTTTTGCAATATTTTTTTGGATTTGGATAACTGTTTCAGGTTCAAAAACGTTGTTCAAGCAAAGTGAAGTATCTTTGGAATATTCTTTATCTGCACGATTGTAAGCTTTTAATGTGATTTCTTGTGTAGTTGATAGTTCTACAGATTTGAAGATTAATTCTCTTCTTTGTATTACGCCTTCTCTGTCGCCGCAATAATTATTTTGACAGTGTAATTCTTCTTCAATTTCTGCACCATCTTCATTTACCATAGCAACAGCAAGGTTGTGGTTTCGTGAAGAACTTAGTGTTTTAGTAATAAATTTTTCATCAAAACCAAGTTTTTCTAATTGAGCTTTTAAAATTAAGATTTCTTTAGATGAAATATTTTGAGCTAATTGTGTTATTTCTTCAATACTGGTTTCTTTAGTAACGTATTTGGTTATAAATTCTTCAATATTATCGCAGTTATTTTGTCGAGCTATTTTATGGTAATTCTTCTTTTCATATACAATGCACTTAGAATCTAAGTTTTCAAGGTGTCTTAAAGTTTTAAGCATAGCATTTTTTTGACTTCCAGAAATTGAATCATTTTTTCTAACTGCTTGTTTTAGCTCCTTAATACTAGCATTCGGATTTTCTGCAATAATATCGTTGAATGCTTCTACAGTTTCATGGTCCATTTCTTTAGCCATAGTACTGTATGTTATATTATCCAGTTCTTTTTTTGTTAGTTTACCTTGTTCTGCTAATTCTAAACATTGTGCTGCAATTTCTACTAATTTTTCTTTTTCTTTTTTTAGATCGTTTGTACTAAGTTCTTTTGACAGGTCACCAAGTACCAAATCTAAAAAGTCATTTGATTTTGTTTTAATATATTCTTTTTTTCCTTCAGGTGACAGTTTTGCATATTCAGGGTCTTTTTTAGTTAGAATTGCATCAGTGTAAATATATAATTTTTCGTTTTTAGAAAGTTTTTTCCATTCTTCGCTGTTGCGTCTTTCTTCCGGGATTAACTCTTTTATATTGTTGGCTTTATCAATAACGTTGTTTAATGAAGTGTCATGAATTGTCTCTTTTATAAATTTTTCTTGTCTTCTGAGATTAAATGTCAAAAATTTATCAAGTGATAATTCTTTTTTATTTAATGTTTCCAATATGTTGATATATTTTGAAAGCATCGTAAATTGTTTAGAGCCTGATGCATTATCTAAGCCAATTCCTTTATTTATCTTTTTAAAATATTTATCTAATTTTAATATTTCTTTTTGTCTATAAGCTGCTTTTTCTTCATCGCTTAATTTAGCATATCCCTCATCATTTCTTTCAAGGTGTAATGCCATATATGTATCTATTTTTTCATCAAAGCTTTTGTTTTTCCACTCAGGAGATGTTAATTCTTCATCCGTTACAAGCGGTTGCTCCGGAGCTTTTTTGGAGGTTTTTCCCGCACCTGAATTTATGTAAGTTTTATAATCTTTTTCTGCTTCTGTTTTTGTTTTACCGGAACGAATTAATGCATCTACATATACAGCTTCATTAAGTCGTTCATTGGCAATTTCTTTTGAATGTTCAATAATTTTACCAACATCGTTGTTTATTTGTTTTTCTACGTGGGCTTTTATTGATAGCATTTCTGCTTGTCTTATAATGTCAGCTATTTCTTTTTTATCTTTTATCGCAAAATGTTTTTTTAATAATTTTATTTTTTCTTTTTCCGGTAGTGATTTGTCTAAAGAATTAACAAAATCAATAAGTTCTTTTTCTGTAAAATCTTTCTCTTTTTTATGCTTTTTCTTTGTATTAACGTTATTATTGGTTGCGGATTCTGTAGTGTTTGTTTGATTTTTTGCATCAGTAAACACAGAACCTGAACCGGATGTTTTAGTTTGAGATTGTGAAGCTTGAGCTGTTTCTTGTTCATTTATAAAAACTGAACCGGTACTTGAACTTGATGTACTTACGCCACCTGTTTGGGGTGTCGCTTGTTGAGTTACTGTACCGGTTTGTGTATCCAGTTTATTTATATTATTTTCTAATGTCATGTTATTTTCTCAAAACTATATATGCTAATTCATGAAAAAATTTTTTTTAAGCTCAATTTCACACATTCTAAAAATGTTTACAATTTTTAATGTTGTAAAGCTGCACTTTTAGTTTTTTCGAATTTTATATCTGTAAAGTTTACATAATCACTATCATTCGCAAGTATACTCATAATAAGATTTGCTGCGATAGTAGGTAATTTAATTTCAAAAGTTTCAGTGCTCCAGTTAGTACCATTTCTTTTAGTGCGTTGTACAAGAGCACCACAAAATTCATTTTCTTCTCCGATATCATGATAAATAAATTTTGTTATTTCAGGGGCTTCCTGGAAATTACCTTTATTATCACGGTTAACTTGTTTGTGAGGAAGCATAATTATTCTGTCACAGCAATCAGCTTCGCCTTCACCCAAAGGTTCGTCTCTTAATAATATCATTGTATAAGGTTCTTTACCCGGGATTTCTAAAGCTTTAGCTACACGACCTGCTTTGTATAAATTATTAAAATAGATATAATAATCATCAGTTTTTACAGATTTTGTCGGTGTATAATCATCTGTTTGTGCTGCGTAAGCTAATAATTCTGTCTGATCAATATTTTTATCAAAATTTTGATTTGCCGGAGCTTTTGCATTAAGTGAGGATGTTGCAAGTGCCATTAGAACTGCTACCGGTACTGTAACCATTTTTCCTGCGGTATTAGGTTGATTATTTTTCCCTTCATCTGCGTTTAATACAGAAGTTTTTTTTCTACCTTGAAAACTTACTGTATGATTTTTTGTATTAACGCTGCTAATTGGTAATACTGCCATACGAGACTCCTTTTTTGTTATTTAATTTTTCTATTTTTAGGTTAACCCCTTAACCTATTCTTAACTCTAATTGACTGCATTATATCAGTTTTTTGGGTCTTTGTAAAGATATGTTGAATTTTCTACACTCTAAACTGGAGTTTTGTATTATAAAATCCGAAATTTAAAAATTTTGCTATTTTGTAAATAAATTTTAATACTCCCCTGACGATGGAGTTATACCAAGCTTTTTGTTATTATCAATATCAATAACTTGTTTTATTATAGTATGTGCCATCAAAAGTAAGTACGGATTGATTTCTGTGGTTTGAGATGAATTTATATTTGCGCTTTGTGCTTGTATACCTGACGGCTTTGTATTAGTTAAACTATAAGAAATAACAGAATTCATGGTATAAAATTTCTGTTCGTTGTTAATTCTTAGGTTAAGTTCATTTTGGGGAAATTCTTCGCAGCATTCGATTATAGTCTGAACAGAATTTGAAGTTTCAAGTATTAATGTCGCTTTTACAATGCCGAAGTTAATTGTAGAAATTGTAATTACTAATATACTATCACTTTCTTCTTTTGATTCATTTTTTTGCTGTATTTCAAGATCAAATCCAACACCATCTTCTAACGGAAGCCACGGAAGATATAGCATTAAAAGTAATTTTAATGTTTTTTGAGGGTTGTTTTCAGATGCAATAGAAACGCTTGCATTAATAAATTTTGCCATTTCTTTAATTTGTGACAAATCTGTTAAGCCTGATTTTGAGGCTTCAGTCATTGACATTATGAGTTTTGTAATTCCATCTTTGCCGTTTTTTTGAAGCAGCATTGAAATTTGGTTAAGATCAATCATCCCGCCTGAGAGGATTTCAAGTGTTCGTAATGAGGATTGGACTTGACTTGAAAGCTGGAGATTAACCATTTCTTTAGCGGCAGATGTACTCAAACCTTGAAGCTGGGCTAGAATTTGTGCTTGAAGCTGTGAAAGATTATTTCTTTGAGCTGCCATTTGGTTGGCAAACATTTGGTTAAATTGAGTTTGAGTCATCCCGCGTTGAATCATATAAATAAATTCGTTTACATTTTTTGGTATTCCCATAACTTCTTTTGCATAAATTGCTCTGTCCATATTTTGAAGATTATTTAATTGCATATTTTGAGCAATTTGAACATTTTGTGTAAAATTTTGAGATAAGTTAACATTTTGTGTTGTTTGCTGCGGTGTTGTTGAAGATTGCGGCTGAGATGGAGTAGAAGAATTAAACGTTCCTTTTGCTTGAAACGTTTGTCCTTTATAATTTTGAGTGAAATTGTTCAGAAATCTTTTTACATCAATGCCAGCCATACAACTAATTTAACTGATTTTTTGTTAAAAGTCCAGGTTTTACATTTATATTGGCATATAAGATTGCGGATAACTGTAATCTTCGATGAATCCCAGATTTTTATATAGTCTTAATGCTTGAAGATTATTGGTTTCAGTGGTTGTATTGATTTCTGTAATAGGTGTTCCGTAAAGCTTAATTGCATTCATAATATAATCCATTGAATGTTTAAGCATAATTGTAGAAAGCCCTTTACCTTGATGAGCTTCTTTTATTCCAACAAGCGGAATATTTACAATCGAACCGCCTGTAAGGTTCATGAAAGCAAAGCCTACCGGTTTCCCTTTATATAGAAGTACGCTTGTTGAATTTGGCATAAATTCTGCATAAACGTCTTTTACAACTTTTATTATAATATCGCGTGTACCTTCTTTTGTTGTAAATCTCGGGTCAAATAACGCATCAGAGCTTTCTTTGAATGATTCATTGATAACATCTATTGCATCTTCAAAATACTCTTCCTTCCAAGATACAACTTCATAATCTTCCGGAAGTTTTACAACTCTGGCTCTGTCGAACATTTCTTTTGAAGCCTCAGAGTTGAATTTGAATCTTAAAACTTCAATTCCAATAAATTTAAAATTAAGTTTAGCGATAATATTTATTAATTCTTTTTGGCTTCCAAGCATTGGATAGCATACAATCTTTTCTTTGCGAAGAGTTTTGGTTATATCTAAAAACTTTGTTAAAAGTTCTTTAGCTCTAAGGCCGTAATCTGTCTTATCGGCACTGTGAATTATATTTAACTCTATTGCTTCAGAAATTGCTGTAGTGTATACCAAAAATGCAACAGGTTCGTTTTCTTCATATAGCACGATACACTTGATTAAATCTTTATCTATTGCGTCTAGAAAACCATCATAATCAAGAGGCTCAAGCTCAAAATTATATTCTGTGGCTGCTTTTTTGCGAAAATCTTCATATAAATCTTCAAAGTTTCCAAATTCTTCTGCTGTTAAAATTCTTGTGTTATACATCTTAATTCTTTTCCTTATAAGTAATGGTGCATTTTTTCTTTTTTAGTATCAATATATTTTTGATTATATTGTGTAATTTCAGATGATATTTTTATAATATCATTTACTTTCAGCCCGTATCCTTCCAGTCCTATGATTTTTTTAGGGTTGTTTGTAATAAGATTAAATGTATTATACCCTAAATCAACCAGAATCTGTGCACCTGTTCCGTAATCTCTTAAATCTGATTTAAAACCGAGTGAAATATTTGCTTCTATTGTATCTTGACCTTCTTCTTGAAGTTTGTAAGCTTTTATTTTATTACAAAGTCCTATACCTCTGCCTTCATGGTCTGTGAGATAGATAAGTGCTCCTTTGCCGTACTGGTTTATATAATCAAGTGCATTATTTAGCTGAGAATTGCAATCGCATTTTAAGCTGTGGAAAACATCTCCTGTCAGGCACATACTGTGAACTCTTACTGCCGGAATTTTATCAGAGCCGTCATCTTTAACAAGTGCGACGTGTTCAGTTCCGTTAATTTGGTTTTTGTAAGCGTAAAGCTTAAATTCTCCGTGTGGTGTCGGGAGGATTGTTTCTGCTTCTCTAGTGACAAGTTTTTCTGATTTTAAGCGGTATGCAATCAATTCTGCGACTGATATAAATTTCATACCATGCTCATCTGCAAATTTTCTTAAATAATCTCGTCTTGCCATATGACCGTCAGGTGCCATAACCTCACACATTACACCTGCAGGTCTGTGATTGCAAAGTCTTGCAAGATCAACAACCGCTTCGGTGTGTCCTGTACGTTCTAAAACCCCGCCGCGTCTTGCAACACAAGGAAATAAGTGACCCGGGCGTCTCAAATCTGACGGTACTGCATCACGTGCTGTTGCAACTTCAACGGTTTTTGCTCTGTCATATGCTGAAATTCCTGTTGTTACCCCGTATTTTTCAGCTGCATCAATACTTACTGTAAATGCAGTTTTCATACCTTCTGAGTTCTGTTCAACCATTTGCGGCAATTCAAGCTGTCTTGCTATATCGTCTGAAATCGCAAGACAAATTAATCCTTTAACTTCTGTTGCAAGAAAGTTTATAAGTTCAGGTGTAACTTTTTCTGCTGAAATAATGACATCGCCTTCATTTTCTCTGTCTTCATCATCTGCAACTACTATAGGTTTACCTGCGGCAAAATCTATCAATGCTTCTTCTATACTGTCAAATTTAAAAGTTTTATTTTCCATTTTATACGAATCCGTTCTCCTGTAAAAAACTCATACTAATGCTGCTTTTATTATCTTTTACGGATAATAATTTTTCAACATATTTGCCCAAGATGTCTGTTTCTATATTAACATAATCTCCGCAGTTCAGGTTTTTCAAGTTTGTATTATTAAATGTATGCGGGATTATTGCGGTTTTTATTATATTGTTTTTGATATTTGCAACGGTAAGACTAATGCCGTTAATGGTTACAGAACCTTTATTAACAATGTATTTTTCTTGTTCTTGCGGAACTTCAAACTCAAGATTATAAAAATCTGTAAGCTTTTCAACTGATAATAATTTTCCTGTACAGTCAATATGCCCGGATACAATGTGTCCGCCAAGTCTTGAATTAAGTGTAAGTGCACGCTCAAGATTTACGCTGTCACCGTTTTTTAGATTGTCGAAATTTGTGACGGCAAGGGTTTCATCGCTAACGTTTGCGCAAAAACTGTTTGTACTTATCTTTGTTGCAGTCTGGCAAACCCCGTTTATTGCAATACTGTCTCCTATTTTGGTGTCTTGAAGAACTGTTTTACATTTAACTTCAATAATTGCACCGTTATTTTCTTTTTTAAAGGATTTAATTTTGCCGATTTCTTCTACAATTCCCGTAAACATACCTTTAGTTTACCATATTTTTATTTTCTTTAGAAGAAAAATAAAGAAAGCGTTACATTTTAATAAACAAAAGCTTCATTCTGCAATTTTAATTCAAAACTACTGCCTGCAGGGATAGAAATATTTCCGCCCTTGTTGTTTAACCCCGTAATAGGTGATAAAACTGTACATACTGCGTATCCTGCATATCCGACAATAACAGGTATAGGTGAAAGTATTACAAGTATAGGGTTATCTGACATTTTATTTGCGGTGTTTTTTGTTTTTTTGTAGAAGGCTTCCCCTTTATCTATTTGTTTTCCGACACCTGCAAGATATTGTCTTTTGCCTTTTATGTTATTAAAAAATATTTTTTTAGCGTTGGCTTTTGTTACTTTTCCTGTTGCGGCGTATGTTTTTCCGTTATATGAAAGCCCTGTTACTTTAATAACGACAAGTCCGCCGTTTCCGGTTTTTTGCGGAAGGTGAGAATCCGTAACCGTACCGTAAATCGTTGTTCCGGCAGGAATTGACACGCCGCCTTTTTTAAATACCGGCGCTGTGGTTTTAAATGAAACTGTCGACCCTTCTTTTAACCAATTTGATACTGTCTGGTTAGATTTTACCTGAAACTTTGTTCTGTTAGGAATTCTTATAGCATCAGATCTGTCGATTTTTGTGATAGTTGGCGGTTTTGTTGTCGTAGAATATACAGGAGTTGTTTTCGGAACTGAGGTTTGAGAATTTGAAGGACTGACTTTTGGTAAATTAGGCAGTACATCGTATTCAAGTTTTGATGAATCGTATTTTCTTTTGATTTCATCATCTACAGACATATCAAGTTCAAGCGAAAATGCAGGCAATATTCCTGTAAATAGTATTAAACCTGTAATAAATGCTTTTTTAATCATAACTATTCTTGTGTTGAATCTTTTTCATCTGTGATTTCAGGTAATTTTGGCAGTAATAAACAAATGCCCAAAATTACTACAGAAATTACGACACTAACATATCTTAAAACCGGAATAAAGCTCATTGCAATATTTGCAACAAACCAGGCTGAAACATAAAATATTGCTTTTTGTTTGTCTTGGATTAAATCCCAAACTCTTTTTACATAATTTACCCAGTTTATATAAATAAGGATTAATAATGAAAGTAATGCAAATACGGTAATGGCGATTGCTGTAATTTGATTTATGTCAAAAAAGTATCTTGCACAGATAGATATAATTGTTGCAAACACAGTGTAAAATAACAAAACACCTAATGTAATAATAAATTGTTTGCGTCCTATTGGTTCATCAAGTTTAAAAATATTAGCCATTCTTTCATCCTTATACTTATTTTAGTAATTCGTTAATTGCTTTTGCAGCTTTTTTCCCTGCACCCATAGCATTAATTGCGTTAGATTCTCCGACAGGTGCAACATCACCGCCGGCGTATATGCAAGGGATATTTGTTGAACGGTTTTCTGGGTCAACTTCAATATAGCCTTTTGAATCTGTTATAATTTCAAGCCCTTCACTTTGTGCTGATCTTTGGATAATAGGGTTTGGTCCAGTGCCTAAGGCTACAATAACGGTATCAACATCTTCAGTTACGTATTCTCCTGTACCAACAGGTCTTCTTCTGCCGGAAGCGTCAGGTTCGCCAAGTTCCATTATTTCAAATTTCATTCCGTCGACATAACCGTCTTTTTCTAAGATTTCAACAGGTGCGTGTAAGAATTTGAACTTAACACCTTCTTCTTTAGCGTGTCTAATTTCTTCTAAACGTGCAGGAAGTTCTTTTTCTGTACGTCTGTATAATATTGAAACTTCTTCAAAACCTACTCTTACTGCCGTTCTGGCTGCATCCATAGCAACGTTTCCACCGCCGATAATAGCAGCTTTTTTGCCAATTTTAAGAGGAGTTGCGCAATTTTCTCTGCCTGCTCCCATAAGGTTAACACGGGTTAGAAATTCGTTTGCCGAAAATACTCCGTTTAAGTTTTCACCCGGGATTCTCATCATTTTAGGAAGTCCGGCTCCGGAACAAATAAATATTGCATCAAATCCGTCCTCTTTTAACTGTTTTAGGGTGATTGATTTACCTACGATTACGTTTGTTTTAAAATCAACTCCCATAGATTTAAGGTTTGTGATTTCTCTGTCAAGAATCGTTCTTGGAAGTCTGAATGGCGGTATGCCGTAGCGTAAAACGCCGCCAAGTTTGTGCAATGCTTCAAAAACAACAACTTCGTGTCCTGCTTTTCTCAAATCTGCTGCGGCAGTGATTCCTGCGCATCCAGAACCGATAACTGCAACTTTTTTCCCTGAGGGTTTAATTTCAGGTGCTTCAGCTTTTGTATTATCGCCGACATATCTTTCTAAAGCCCCAATCGCTACTGCTTGACCTTTAATTCCTAATATGCAGTTGCCTTCGCATTGTCTTTCCTGTGGACAAACTCTTCCGCAAACTGAGGGTAGCATACTTGTTTCACGGATTATTCTTCCAGCTTCTTCAAGGTTATCTTCTTTTAATGCTTTTATAAAATCCGGTATTTGAATATTTACCGGGCAGCCTTGTACACAGCGCGGATTTTTACAATTTAAACATCTTGAGGCTTCTAATTTTACTTGCTCAGGTGTTAAGTTGTTTTCTACCGGTTCAAAATTTGAACGTCTTTCTATTTTATCCTGTTCTTGTACTTTTTGTCTTTCTGCTGCCATAATAATTTATCTCTTCTTTTTGTATAAACATAAATATTTTAATTGAAAATATTGAATTTTACAAGAGTTTTTTGCATTAATGAAAATCCCCGGTAATAATTTTTAATTATTATAGGGATTTTGGTTTGCAGGTAAGGAAAAATATCTTTAGTAGTTTTAACGCTTTTTAATAAACATTGCTGCCAAAAATTCCAATTATTTCCATTTAAATACAAGAGACTCAACAGTGCCAATCGACAGTCGACTATTGTCATATAATTGCATACATTATAAGAAATGTCAAGTAAAATACTAATTAAATTCGCTGAAAAATTAAAGAAGTTACGTAAAGAACGGGGCTTGTCACAAGAAGCTTTAGCTTTGCTGTGTGATATTGACCGAACTTATATCGGCAGAATAGAGAATATGAAAAGAAATCCTAGTTTGGAAATCCTTAATAAAATTGCAAAAGGTTTAGGTATTAAACTTATTGAATTATTAGATTTTGAATAAAGGATGCAAAACTGTTTCGAAGCTAATAATCTTTACATATCCTAACAAATACTAATAATATACTTAAATGTATGTTATCATTGTTTGGTAATCAGTTTAGAGGTTAGGATGATATGGGTTTGGAAATAATAATATTATTAATGTCGATAATTATTACAGGGCTTGCTGTTTGGTTGTTTGCGTCAAAATATTACCGGAAAGCTTTGGCTGAATTAACTGAAGAAAATCTTAAGCTTAAAAGTCAGGTCGGGCTTAATGAAAATATTGTGAACGAAGTTAAAGTTGCTTTTTCAAAAATTGCTCAGGATTCTTTAAAAAATCAGCAGGAAGCACTTTTAACAGAACATGCTAATGATTTGAAAAACAGAATCGAGCTTTTTAAGGCAGAAGAAATTACCCCTGTTAATCGTTTGTTAAAGGAATTTAAAGAAACTATTGATAACTATCAAAAATCTCATCAAAATGAATCTTTAGAGATAAAAAATGCAATTGCAACAGCTGAAAAATATGCCCGCGCTTTAACTATGAACCAGAATTCAAAAGGTGAATTTGGAGAAGAATGGCTTGAACAGATTTTTAAATTTGCAAATTTGGAGGAAAATGTTCATTATTCAAAACAGTTTACGTCAGAAGGCGTAAAACCTGATTTTGTTGTGAATCTTCCAAACAGTAAAAACATTATCATTGATTCTAAAGTAATCTTAAAAAATTATATAGAATATCAGCAATCAGAAGGTAGTGAAGTCCTTAAAAAAGCATTTATTACAGATATTACAAACTGTATAACAAGTCTTGCCAAAAAGAATTATGAAGAGATTGATTCGCTATATCAGCCGGGATTTATTTTGATGTATGTTCCTGTTGAAACCTGTGTGAATATGATTTATACGGATTATGATTGCAGAAAAATTTTAGAACTCGCAAATTCCAGAAATATAATAATAATCGGAACAGCATCGCTTCTTGTGACTTTACGCCTTGTTAACCAGTTGTGGGCTTCTCAGGTTCAGTATGATAATGTCCAGAATATTATTACTGTCGGTGAAAATTTGTATAATAATATAGCATCACATGCTCAAAATCTTATAAATATACAACAAACTATTGATAAAGCCGCAGCAAGTGTCAAAACTGAACTTAACAGGTTTACAGCACGTAAAAATGGCAGTATATTTAAAGAAGCGGAAAAGTTAAGACAGTTCGGAATCTCATCAAAAGAAGTGAAATCCGGTAAGAAAATTGTCGAAAATACGATTCCACAAGAGTTTTTAACAGATTCAAATGACGAAAATATAGTAGAAGAAGTTCAAGTATAGGAGAGTTTATATGAGTGATTATTTTGTAGAAAACAACAAATTTCTTAGTTTAAAAGGAGTTTTGGGCAGGAGAGATTTTATCGTAAACTGCTTGATTATTGATGTTTTAGAATTAGTTTTATGGATTACGCCACTAATGGTGATGTCATTTATTGAACCTGAATTCTTCTCAGTTTTAAGCGGAGCATCAAGACCGTTGTGGTTGTCAATTGCAATTGTTATAGTTGGTTTAGTTTCTTGCAGTTTGTATTTCCCAAGTATTGTAAGACGAGTTAGAGATATAATTGGCGAAGAAGATGATAACAGAATTTTTCTTGTATCATCTGTAATTGCAGTAATTTTATTTGCGGGTTATACACCTGTCGGCGCATTATCATGGGGTCGATGGATTGTTTTGTTTGTTCTTTTATTACTTGTATTTAAGAAAGGAAAAATTACAGGCGAAAAACCTAAAAGTGAAGTTATTCAATTTAACTGGGGAGCTTTTGTAGGAACCTGGTTCTGGGGGCTAGTTAATAAAGCACCTGTGACATTGTTAATGATTCCGCTTTTGTTTACCTGCGGATGGTTTCCGTTTATGCTTATCTGTGGTTTGAAAGGTAATGAATGGGCTTATAAAAATAAAGAAAAATACGATAATCCTGAAAAATTACACGAATCTCAAGCTAAACAATCTATAGTATTTTTAATTTTAACTCCTGTATTGTTCCTGCTTACATCAATCGGAGCATCTTTTATTGTGGGAGCTTCTGTTTTGAAATACTCTAAATCTCACCCTGAATTCAAATCAAAAATTGAATCAAAATTCAAAGAATATCAAGCTGAGGCTGTAGAAGCTTCTTTTGATAAAATTGAGCTTACTGATAATGAATATAAATTCTATGTTGATCCTGAAGATTGGGTTGAAACATCCGAAAACTTACAAAAAGCGTTGTTTAAAAATGCAATAAACTATGTTTTGATTAAAAAAGATAAAGAGTATTTAACTGTAGAAAATGCACTAAATTCTATGGATGTAGTTAATAATGTAAAGATATACAGTATGTTTAATAATGAGCTTCTGGGAGAATTTCATTTGTTGCCGGAAACAGTAAAAGAGATGAAGGAAAAAATAAAAAATAAAGATTTAAAATCTGTAAAAGAACTATGGGATAGCGGGTATAAATTAAACAATCATCCGACATTACCGTAAAAGTTAAAAACGGCGGATATTTTATCCGCCGTTTTTTATAACAAATTCATCAATAATTTTGCAGGCTTCTGCTATAAATTCCTCGCACGGACGCTCTTTATAATATTGTTCTGTACGTTTAGACGGAATTGGATTGTCATCAGCATCTGCTCCTAAAAGTTCGCGGCAAATTATTGTTCCGTGTTTTTTCTTAAATTCATTTGCAAGATTTTGAATCCTGGTATAATGTTCGGCTTTTATTTCATCGTTGTTGTTTTCAATATAACCTGATTCAAGTCCAGCTATCATAAACATAGCACTTATAGCCCCACAAACTTCGCGTAACCTTCCCATTCCGCCGCCAAATGAGGAAGATAATTTTAACGCGGTTTCTTTGTTAAAACCGTATTTATGTGCGTAAGTTAAAAACACCGATTGGGCACAGTTATAGCCTGATTTAAAATTTTGTCTTGCAGTTGTTTCGTTATCCATAATTCCCTTTACACAAATAATTCATATAATATTACAGAAACTGATGTAGCCAGATTAAGAGATTCAACGGTTTGTGCCATCTCAATTTTAACAGAATCTGTTGAAAAATTTACCAGTTCATCTGATAATCCATCAGCTTCACTTCCAAACATAATAAGACTTGGAGTCTTTATTTTGAAAGTCTTAAGCATATTTTTTGAACGCGGTAATGTCGCAATTCTTTCAAAATTTGCAAAAATTTCTTTTAATTCATCTAAATCTTTGATATGAATAATCGGGATTTTCCATAGGTTACCGACAGATGCGCGTACTGATTTCGGGTTATAGATATCAACGCTTTCGCCAAATAATACAATAGCTTCTGCACCAAACGCTACAGATGAACGGATTATTGTGCCAAGGTTGCCTAAGTCTTTAATATTTTCTAATAATAAAACTTTTTTGACAGCTTTTAGTATGTTTATATCATAAACTTTCTGAAATCCGACTGCAATGGCTTCCGGTGCTGATTCAGTTGTACCAAGCTTTTTTAGTACAGCTTCATTTGTTTCAATAATTATATCTTTTGCAAAATCGTATTCAGATATTTTATTTTTATTTACAAAAATTTTTTCAAGTTTAATCCCGCAATCAAATGCTTCTTTTATAGCTTTATACCCTTCTAGTAAAAATTTACCCTTGCGGTATTTCTTTTGTTGAAGTTTTACGGTTTCTTTAACTAATTCATTATTTACGCTTGTAATTTCCATTACTTAACCTCAAATTCCTTAAGCCATTCTTTTTCTTGTTCATCTAAAAGATCAAAATTTATCAGTTTTTTCTCATAATTCATATTAACAAAAGAATGAATTTTGTTATCTTTAAAATAACATGAATTTTCAAGTCTTATACCAAAAAATCCCTGCTTGTATAATCCCGGTTCTATCGAAAAACACATTCCGTCTTTTAACGGAGTTTTTGCGATTTCACCTGAACTCAGATTCGGCGGGTATTCGTGAACATTTATTCCAATTCCGTGTCCTAAACCGTGATTAAATACGAATCCGTCAAGTTCTTGTGAATCAAAAAACTCATGTACCATTTTATCTATATCATAGCCGTTTTGCGGATTTTTGAAGTTATAAGCACGTAAGAATGCTTTTAAAACCATAGTATAGATTTTTTTATGTAAGTCTGTCGGGTTTCTTTTTACAAAAACTCTTGTAATATCAGTTGCCAGACCGCCTTCGAAATACGCGCCGCAATCAATTAAAATAAGGCTTCCGTCTTGTATAATTTCTTCTTTTGATGATTTTGAATAGTGTGCAAGTGCTGAATTCTCATCTTTTGCAACTATTGAACTGAAACTTAATCCGAGCGCACCCTGTTTTTTGAATTCTTTTGCAAGTTGTACGGCGATATCAAATTCTGAGATGTTATCATTTGTTTCAATGAAGTCCCGAATAGCACAAACAGCATTGTCTGTACGGGCAAAAGCTTCTTTCAAGTGTTCAAGTTCAGCGTTTGTTTTTTGGGATTTCATTATTTGAACAGGATTTTGTTCAAGCGATTTTGTATTTCTTAATAGTGCAAAATCATAGGCGTTTATTGTAGATTTATCAATAAAAACTTCTTTATCAATTTTTTTAAGAAATTCTTTTAAATGCAGTAATCTTTCACCGGTAAAAAGAATAGCATTACTGTTAAAAATAAGACATTTTCCCCTGATTTTTGCGCTGTAATTTTGGGAAAAATTCCGCATGTTAAAAAGGTACGAAACCTCGTCAAGGTCAGTGATATAAAACGCCTGATTATCGGATAGTTTTTGTGAAATTTTTGCTATTTTTTCTTCGCTAGCAGCTCCTGTAAGTTCAAATGGCAGTGTAATGTTTTCACTGTTAACTTTACGGCTGTTATTATCTAACGGATCAGAATCCAATAATTTTATATCGCGATCGGCTGCTAATATTTCAACTTTTTTTTGTGAATTTTTTTTTGCAAAAAGTCCCAGAATTTGGTTTTCAGGAATTCGTTTTAGAAGCTCATCGATATATTTTTGTCCCTGTTGAAGTTTTACAACGGTGACATTTTCGTGATTAACTTCTAAATCTGCCTGAATATGGTATCTTCCGTCAACAAAAAGAAAAATTGTTTCAGGTGTAACAAGGGCTTCTCCGGTAGAGCCGGAAAAGCCTGTTAGTTTATATCTTGAATTTTCTTCCAACGTATTATATTCAACTAAAAATTCATTAGTTGAATTAACGAGCAGATAATTAAGCTTATTATCTGACATAAAATTTCTTATTGTTGGAATGTAATTCATTTTTTAGTTTTTGCTGGTTAATTCGATTAAGTGCCATCCGAATTGAGTTTGGACCGGTTGAGAAATTTCACCGACTTCAAGATTAAAAGCTGCATCTTCGAACGGTTTAACCATCATTCCTCTTCCGAAAAATCCTAAATCACCGCCATTTTGACCTGATGGACAAAGAGATTTTTCTTGTGCGATTTTTGCAAACGGTGTGCCGTTTTTGATTTCATTGTATAATTCTTGAGCTTCTTGTTCAGTTTTAACAAGGATGTGGCTTGCTCTAACTTCTGTTGTCATAATTTTACTCCTGTTTTTACTACAGGTGGATTATAAAATAAAAAGGTTTGTCTTGCAAGGTTGCAATCCAAACCGGAAGTTATAAAACATGAAAAATTTTTGAAATAAAGCGTAAGTTCAAATCATTTTAAACCAAACCGCTAAAAGAAAAAATCTTATCGCAACCCCGAAAAAGTGCCTGGACGAAATGAACTTACATTAATATAATACGCTGTCATGGGGGTATATTTCACCATTCCGGAGAATAGAATTTTTGTTTTGGAATTGGATATATTATACTAGTTAAAAAGAATTAGAATGAAAAATCAAAAGCGGCTTGATTTTAAAAAATGTTTATAGTAATATTTTTTTGTAAAACTGAAAATACCTCTGCGGAAGTAGCTCAGTTGGTAGAGTATCTGCCTTCCAAGCAGACTGTCGCGAGTTCGAGTCTCGTCTTCCGCTAATTAAAAAAGTCTCAAGTTTGCAGCTTGAGACTTTTTTAATTTTTATATAAATAAAACTTATAATAAAATATCAAATAAATTGCTTGAGTTTTTATTTTGCAAATTTAGAAATTATATTATCCAGCCAGGAGTTTTTTAATCCCATAGCTTCTTCAATATGAGAATTTGGTAGTTTTGAAGCCATTTCAAATGAGTCGATTTCTGATTCGTTTCCAAAAAGACTAATGTTTTTTTTGTTGTCTTTTTTTCTTCCGCGCATCATAAATCCGGTATTTCCGCCGCTTCCGCCATCATTGTTCATGTTGGCTGCCGCTTTAATTACCGGTTGTGATCTGCCTATGTTTACATCGAAACTCATTGTTCCAATCCTTATATTTTTCCCTTACTTATATAAAGTATATATTTTCTGAAGTTTTGTTACAATGCTGATAAAACTTTTACAAAAGTTTACAAATTTAAAGGGCTAGAACTCGTGTAAATTGGACACTTTAGGGTTTATTACTTTTTGTTACAAATTTCAATGCGTTTGAAATAATGTAAAATTATATACGTTAATATATAAAAGAGAGTTTTTGAGGTCAATTAATGTCAATAGTAATTAATACAGATTTAGATTACATAAGGTCGCGGTTAAATATTCCCGAATCGCGGATGGCGATTTATGCCGAGAAAACTGTTGATGAAATTTTAAAAGCAGAAGCAGCTGCAGGTAATCAGGAAGCAATTCAGCTTGCTGCTGATATGTTTACTGATGTAAATCAGCTTATTGAACTTTTCCGTCTTGCAGATCCTCAAAACAAACTTGTTATAATGCAGGCTATGACCTCTTCTCAATTGGAAAAACTTGTGCCTATGCTTGAAGTAGATGATTTACTTCAAGGATTTAGCTTTTTTACTCAAGATAGCTTGCTTGATTTAATGAAAGATATACCGAAAGAAGAACTTGTGAAAGCTGTATTTGAGATGTTTTCACAGCGTCAGGTTATTGAATTTATGCCTGAAAAAGAGCTTGATAAACTTTTAACCGGTACTGATATGGATAAAGAAATGCTTTTACAAGGGTTGCAATATATTCCGGAGATGTACTTGCAGCAGGTTGTTGAAAGTGTTACCGGAGAAGAAACTCAAGGAACATCTTCTGAATTGATTTTACAAATTAGTCAATTTGGAGATATGGATTATAAAAATGCGTTAACTAATCTTCAACCTGCTCAAAAACAGCAGCTGGCATTCATTTTGGCTAATCAGGAAAATAAACTTTTTGAAAAGTTTGATACGGATGCTTATACTCATATAATTAATCGTGAACGAAATAAGGAAGAAACGATTAAATCTATGCAGGTAATTAAGCCTGAGTATTTGCAGAAAATGATAACAGAACTTCCGCAAGATTTACTTTCTGTTGTTGTAACCCAAATTGATACAGAAAAATTTGCTGATGCTTTAATTAACAAATTTCCTCAGCTTCTGGCACAGTTTGTTGCCGGGTAGGGGTAAATATTGTCTCAATTATTTAGAGATTAGGGTAAATATTGTTCCAATTCTTTAGATTCTGTCTGTTGTTAATATAGATAGTGCAAAGTTAAGTGCCTGATTTACAAATTCTTCTTTCATTTGAATACGCGGCAGATCTGATGAAAGTTTTACTTCTCTGACTGTTGTAATGTTGTTGAATCTTAATCCGATATAAATAAGTCCAACAGGTTTGTTTTCGCTTCCGCCTGTAGGACCGGCGATTCCGGTTGTACAAAGTGCAATATCTGCTCCTGTTATTTTTTGTAAGCCTTCTGCCATTGCTTCTGCGCATTCTTCGCTTACCGCACCATATGTATTTAAAATATCATTGCTAACATTTAAAATTTTATGTTTAGCTTCATTTGAGTAAGTGACAAAATTTAAATGTATATATGCCGAGCTTCCTGAAACATCAGTAAGTTTTGAACTTAATAAGCCACCGGTACAAGATTCTGCTGTTGCAATAGTAAGTTTATTATCTAACAAAAATTTTCCAAGTTTTTCTTCAGGTTTCATAAACCAATTATAGTATATAAAATCTAAAATGTATATTCATTAAGTAGTTATTTTTCCGGACTAATACAGGCAGTGATAGCATCAATCAATCGTTTTACCGGTACGATTTGGATTTTATCATTTTGTACCGTGCGGTTGGCATATGGAATTATTGCCTTTTTAAAACCTGAAGTTACTGCCTCGTTAAGCCTTTTTTCAATGTTATTTACTGGGTGAATCTCGCCAGATAAACCGATTTCACCGATAATGACTGTTTGCGGATCGACAACAACATCTCTTGCGCAGGTTGCAATTGATATTGCAATACCTAAATCAGCACTTGGTTCATCAATTTCAATTCCGCCCATTACGTTTACGTAGACATCTTGTTTTGAAAGGTTAAGTCCGACACGTTTTTCAAGAACTGCTAAAATTTGTAATAATCTGCTGTTATCAACGCCGTTTGTAACCCTTCTTGGTGTAGGGTATGGAGTTGTACCGACAAGAGCTTGAATTTCCACTAAAAGAGGGCGTGTTCCTTCGTTTGTGACAATAATTGCACTGCCTGGGATTGCATCCTGAGAACGTTCATTTAAAAACAGTTCGTTCGGATTTTTTACTTCAACCAGCCCGTGGCTTTGCATTTCAAATATTCCGACTTCAGAGGTGTTTCCGAAACGATTTTTCATAGAACGAAGCATTCTATAAGATTTATACTTATCGCCTTCAAAAGAAATAACTGCATCAACCATATGTTCAAGAATCTTAGGGCCTGCAATATTTCCGTCTTTTGTAACGTGTCCGATTACTATTACAGTAATATTTTGGGTTTTAGCTATCTGCATTAAAATATTACAACATTCTCGTATTTGAGAAACGCTTCCGGCAGAGCTTGAAATTGTTTGTGAATAAATTGCCTGAATACTATCTATTACAATTGTATCCGGTTGAATTTCTGTTATTTGCTGACGAATACTTTCAAGATTTGTTTGGGGATAAATATATAAACTTTCTGAGTTAATTCCTAAGCGGTTTGCTCTAAGTTTTAATTGGCTTGCTGATTCTTCTGCTGAAACATAAAGGATTTTTTGTCCGTTTTTGCAAAGTTCACCGCTTGTTTGGAGAAGTATTGTAGATTTTCCTATGCCCGGATCTCCGGCTATTAGGACAAGCGAACCCTGTACGAGTCCGCCGCCTAATATTCTGTCAAATTCCGAGATGTTTGTACTTACTCTTACTTCTTCGCCAATATGGATATCATTAATCAATGAGGGTTTTGTATCATTTGCAATACCTTGAGGTGAAATGTTTTGCGGTTTTAAGCTGTTTTGAACTTCTTCTACAAAGCTTGCCCAGCTTCCGCATTCAGGGCATTTGCCAAGGTAACCCGCAGTTTCATAACCGCATTGTTGGCATATCCATTTTGACTTAACTTTTGCCATTATTCTCTTCCTGTTTTATTTAAGGTTTCTACGTCATTGACTCTCATTGCATAATATGGAGTTTTTTGACCTTTTTCAATCAGGAATAATACAAAATTATCAGTGAACATAAAGTTTCTTCCGCGTTCGATTGGAAGTGACATACATTTCATCATAATTGCGGCTTCACTTTTAAGTTTTACACCTTCGTTGTTCATTCTAAAGTCAACTGTTTCGATAGTTTTGTCGATTTTGAAGTTTGTACCTTTAATTTGGTGACCTTCTACATCTTTGAAACTTGCTTCTTGATATAACTTGATATCAGGAACAGTTAATTTGTCATCTTTTTCAAATTTTTTGTTACCTTCATATCTTTTTGCTTTTTTGTTTACATTTTCAAAGTATTTGTCAAATGTTGTATCTTCATTTGTACGATATAGTATGACTTCATCTTTTCCTTTTGTGAATAATTTAACTGCGAAGTCTTCACGTGAATTATAGAATAAAACATTTACATTTTTATGTAATTTTTGTTTACTGTCTTCATTGATACCAAAGTAGCTTACTGGGGTGTTGTTTTTAGCAAATACACCGTCTGATAGTTTATCAAAAGCTTCTAAAAATTTAAAATCTTTTTTCAACATTGCATAGATAAAGATTTTATCCGGCTGGTATGAAAAATCAAACATATTAAGGATATCGCTTGTTTCATTAAATTTTGTTTTGATACCTTTTTCAATTTCTGCTTTCAAGTCAGGAGAAACGATACCTGTTTTTGTATAGTATGAATCCTCACTGATATTTGATTTTTTGAATTCTTTTTTGTTAAGTTGTTTTGCAATAATTGAATCATAACCAATAAATTTAATAGGTTTATGAACAACATTGTCAATAGCTTCATTCCAAACAATCTGGAATGTTCCAACCCAAATTCTGTTAGGGGCAGAACTTTCAGTTTTCATAGTTGGCAAAACCTCAATTGCCTCTGCATTTGCAGCATTCATAAATCCTGTTACAATACCTAAGAGTAATGCTAAACTGATTAATAACTTTTTCATCTAGTTCTCCTTTTTAATCCTATGTTTAGTGTTTTCCAAAAGCTTTTAAAAAAGCCTTGAGGATTGTTTTTGTGAAGTATCGGAGCTGAATCATAGTATTTTTTATAATTTGCTATAATATTTTCCGGTAAGTCTTCTCCTCTATCTAAAATATACGACAAAAATTCTATATAGTCATCCTGTTCTTCTTTATAAAGTAAATCACGATGTCTTATATCTTCATCTGCTTCATAATGAATAAGCGCATGATAAGCAGCAATAAGGCTTTCATCTGTTGTATCCTTCGGATATAATAGTAAAGCTTCTCTTACGCTGCAAACTCCGAGCAAAACTCTGCGCAGCAAATCTGCGACCTTTTTTCTATCTGAAATATTTTCGGTCATGATTATTTTACTAAAATTTCAACCATTTCTTTTTCAACAAAACGCATCATTTCGGCGTGATTTCCATTAAAGAAGTTATTAGTAAATTCATTAAGCATATCAAGAGCCATTTCGCGTTTGTCCATTGTTGCTTTGTAGAAGAATTTTTTGCCAACTTTATATCTTACAAGGATGCTTTTTGTAACAAGTCTGTCCATGACAGTTTTAATTGTTGTGTAAGCTCTTTCAGTACCGTTTTTGGATAATTCGTTGACAACATCCTGAATGGAAATATCAATATCTTCATTAGATGAAGTTAAGTTCCAGAATGTGTTTAAAATTTCAATTTCGAGAGATCCGCAAACCATATTTTCCTCCTATAATCTTTAATTACTATAATTGTAATATAAAATAAATTTTTTACAAGGTCAATATTAAAAAAAGTTACAAAAATATAGAATTATTCAGACAAAAATATTTATGTTTGAATTTTATATTTTATCTAACTTGGGCGGAATACACTGCGCTTCAAGTGAAATTTGTTAAAAATCCATGTCCATAAAATCATCATCTTTTTTGTAGGTTTTTCGTTTTGAACGAACTTTTTCGTTTTTCTTTCTGGTGCGCTCGGAAACATTGCGGTAAGCGTTATCAACTGAAACCTTTGTTATAACCTGATTATTTTTTCTGTCGTAAAATGTCAGCCAGAATTTTCGGTTAATATTATCCACTGCAAAAGAAACTTCGCCTGCAATTTTATCACCAGGTTTTATTTGACGGAACATAAGTTTTGTGTTGCCAAAAATTGACGGACTGAATTTCGCGTTATAATCGTTTACAAGCGCCATATCAAAGCTTGAAAGAGTTTTGTCAGACATGTTTGAAATCAGAACAGATAAAGTTATTGTGTTTACTTCTCCAAACGGGTCTTTTTCATGTTTTACATCATTTATGTTTATTGTAAGTCCTTCATAAAGAACTTCTTCTTGTTTTAGGGCATCTTCACGGTATACAGGAAGATCAAGCGGGGTGTTAATTCTAACTTTTATTTCATCACCGGGTGCAATAAGTACGTGGTTACCTTTTCTGATAAGTGCTACGGTTAACCCTGCAACTCCGCCGACTGCCGCGCCTCCTGCTATTGTGTAGCCTTGAGATGCGATAGCAGCCCCTAATCCCATCCAGTTAAGCGCCATCAGTCCGCCAACAGCACCGCCTGCTACTGTGTAACCTAAGTCTTGAGCTACAACTTTTGCGCCTTGGCTTATCGGATGAAGCTTTGTTGTCATTGAACCTTCAATTGGAATTTCTCTGCCATCAGGGGTTACAAGATAATCAAAGGTTAAATCCATTGTAGCTTCTTTACCAAATCTTCCCGGCGCTGTGGTGTTGGAAAGCTTTCCGTGTGCAAATGAGCCTTTTGGAATTACGATACCTTTGTCGCCGTATACATCATCGGTAACTTCGGCAAAAAATTCATCACCTTCTATTGAAAAAGAAGAATCCAAAACTTGTGAAACTGTCATATTGATAATTTCTTTACGGTTTAGAGTTTCGATTTTACCTGTAAATATTTCATCTTGTTTCTGCTGATACTCTCCTGTCTCCGTTACAGAACCTTTTAACGGCTCTGCGGCTTGAACATAGGAAGATAACAGCATTGATATTATTATAAAGCTCAATATTTTTTTCATACTTAAATTATACTCTTTTGGCTGCTTTGTTTCAAATTAATCTTGTTGATTTTCAACTTCACGTGCCATTTCTTCAACTATACTGCATGCTTTTGCGGCTTCAAAACTAGAACAGGTATTCCAAATTAATGTTGGTCTTGGCTCATTTAAAAGTGGACTTGGAAATTCATTATGACATTCGCCTTTTAACATGTTTTTAGAACCATCAACGCAGGATGTAAAGTTTTGACAGCAGCTGCAGATTTTTAATGTTAATCCGTAATCTTCCATTTTTGATTTTAATTGCTGCAGAGCATCAATCATTCGTAGATGCGGCGCTGTGGTGTATTTTTTGTTTTTATAGATAAATCTAATTTTTGAAAGACCGCTTTCTGTTGAAATAAATTCAAGTTTTGCGCTTCTGTCTCCATTTCTTGTCATTACAATAACATCAATTATAAGTTTATCTGTTTCTTTATCAGAACCTGCGCCAAGTTTTTTAAGTATATATCTAACTGGCGGGAAGTTTCTGATAATATGGCATATTGAATAAATCGGATGTAAAAGAAGAAGTAAAATTTCTTGAGTGTTCATCTTTGCATTGATTAAACTTACGCCAAATATTGCAAGAAGAATGATTGCTGAAAATATTACAACATTGCATTTTACAATGAACGGATAATTATAAGAATATCCGATAAGCAGTGCATAAATTGCTGTAAGTGTCCAGAAATTCGGGTTTATTAATGAACAAATGTGTTCTATAAACGGGAAATTTATGGTTTTTAAGTGTTTGAAGTTATTTTTTAACAGGTTAAATCTTTTTGTCAATCTAGGTTTTTTAAATGTACAATCCTGTCCTAAAACATAAGATTGGATATTAGGGTTATACACGCATTTGTGACCTGTTTGAGAAAGCAAAAGACTGAATTCAAGTTCTGAATTTATATCGTTAAAATTAATACCTTCTGTTACTTCAAGAACTGATTTTTTTATTATAAATAAACCGGAATCAATTTGGGTTGATAACCCCAATAAAGTTCTTGCCTGTTTGAAAAAGTTTGCTTGATATTTTTTGTGAACGGCTTTAATTTTATCGACAATATCAAGGTGTTCTCTATTAATATTCAATTCTCCTGTTACAGCATCTGCATTATTTAAAACCGCATTGGCAAGAGTTAGGAAATCAGGATCAATTTTTCTAATTCCGTCAATAAATACATAGGCATCAATGGATTCATCTTTTTTGAGTTCTTCCAAAAGCATAGAAATTGCCTGATTTTTGCCTAATGTTCCAACATCTTGAATATTTAATACGTGGATAAAATTGTCGTGTTCAAAAAGTTTTTCAGAGCCATCGTTGCAATCATCCAGGATTGCATAAACCCTAAAGTTAGCAAGAGGATAATCCTGCATTTTTATTTGTTCAATTAGCTGCCATAAACAATCTTTGTGGTTATGGGAGTATATAATTACTGCAAAATTTCTTTTTACTTCATCGTGTCTTGAGTATTTTCGCTGGATGTAAAACTGATTATCTTTCAGGTTTCTGACAGATAAAATTAAGAAATATATTGTGTAAATAATTACATACAAATAAAGAATGTATAAAATAAAATCCATAAATTAATCCTCGTTTTTATATTAATTTACTAGAAACTTAAATAAATATCAAATTTTTACAATTCAATGTTAATTTCACCTTGTCTGAATATTCGGAGTTCTTCGTTCATAACTCCTGCTACAGTGGATTCTAAGCCTTTTGCTTTGTGTCCGTAATCTTCTATAATTAAATCAGCCAGTCCTGTCATATTTTCTAAAGCTTGTTCATAGGTTTTTGCAGAAGGTTGATGTGAAAGGTTTGCACTTGTGGTTGCAAGGACATGCCCGGGGGTGATTTCACAAATTTGTCTGAATACTTCATTGTCAGGAATTCTAATCCCGACTGTCTGCATTCCTGATGTTATGTAATCAGGTGTTTTTTCGCTTTTATCTGTTACTATAGTTAATGCTCCCGGGAAATATTTTTTTATAAGTTTTTGTCCAATTTTTGGTATAGGTTTTACATAATCCAAAAGATTATAAATTTCGTTAGACATTAAAATTAGTGGTTTTTGAGCTTCACGTTTTTTTATATCATAAATTTTTTTAACGGCTTTTTCATTACCAGGCAGGCAGCCTAACCCCCAGACTGTATCTGTTACATAAACTATAACACCGCCGTTTTCTAATACTTTAATTATTTCATTTTTATTCTTTAACATACTTACCTCTTGTTATATTTTAGCATATAAATTTAACTTATTGACAATTTTGAAAACATCATTATTATTATGATAGGTAGAAGATTTTAACAAAAAGGATTTATATTATGTCATCAGGTTCATCTATTATAGCAAGTATTTCGTCAAATTTATCAAATACATATTCATACCTTGCGTCACTTTACCCGGAAGATGGTGTGACTTATAAAAATATCACAGCAGCAAGAAATGATAATACTAATTATTTAACTTTAAATCAGCCGTTTGCTACTTATTTGCAAAATAATTTCCAAACACTTGATAAAGACGGAGATGGTGTAATTAGTGCTGATGAGATGAATAATTTAACGAATACTATTTCCACTTCAGGAGTATCAAGAACAGAATTAACTCAGCTTATGATGTCAGGAGCTTATTCAACAGATATGGTAAATAAGATTCTTGAACACTTTGATGAAATGGACACAAACCACGATGGCAGAATTACAAGCGCTGAAATTTCATCCTTTACGCATTCTTGTAATAAGCAGGAAAAACTTGATGAAGAAAATTACAGAAAAGCAACCCAAACATCTGTTTTTTACGGTGATGATAATGCATCAACCGATGTTTCAAGCTACAGCATTTTGAGCTATAAATATAAGAATTTTAATTCAAAGTAGGTCATTCTGACCGACGAGCACCTTTGCGGAGTGCAATTGTTGAGATGACTTGGAAATAATTGGTACATCCGACCGATGACCTATTTACCTATACAGAAGTGGTCGAAGATGTTATTTAAAATATCATCTGTAATTACTTCACCTGTAATTTCATCCAACGCAAGCAGGGCTGATTTTAAATCAATGTAAATCATATCTTGAAGCTCTTCGGTTTGAGCGGCAGCTAATGCTTGCTGTAGCGCTTCACGGCTTCGTTTCAGGCATTCTTGCTGACGTTTGTTTGTGATGTATTCTGTGTCTTCCGGTGAAATTTGACATACAAAAGTTCTCATTTTTTCTTTAAGATCTTCAAGACCGTCTTTTGAATATGTGGAAAGTTTTGCGGTATTTGGAATTTCTTCGATGAAATTTTCAACTAAATCTATTTTGTTTGCTACAACAATGTGGGTTTTGTCTTTTATAATTTCATAGATTTCGTTATCTTCATCTGTTAATCCTGCGTTTGCATCATATAAGAACAAAATTAAATCGGCTTCTTGAGCGGATTGTTTTGAATATTCGATTCCGATTTCTTCAACTTTATCAATATTTTCATCTTCTCTTATGCCTGCTGTATCAATTAAAGTTACGGCGACACCAAGGTCAAGGTTTTCTTTTATAATATCTCTTGTAGTACCTGCAATATCTGTAACAATTGCTCTGTCAAGGTTTAATAGTGCGTTAAACAGTGAAGATTTACCGACATTCGGACGCCCTACGATTGCAACTTTTATACCCTGACGCAAGATATCAGAGGATTTTGCACTTGCTAAAATTTTATCTATTTCGTTTAAACTTGCGGTGAATCTTTCGATAAGATATGAATATTCCGGTTCTGCAACATCTTCAGGAAAATCTATTCCGGCAACAATTCTTGAGGTCGTTTCAAAAATTTCGCCTTTAATTTCGGTGATTTTTGATGCAAGAACACCTGAAAGGTTTTTTGCTGATTGGATTGCGAAATTTGAAGTTTTAGCGTGGATTAAATCATCAACGGCTTCGGCTTGAGATAAATCAAGTTTTTTGTTTAAGAAAGCACGTTTTGTGAATTCTCCGCGTTCTGCAATTCTTGCACCGTTTTTTAAAACCACATCAAGAATGTTTCTTACAACGTTAACCCCGCCGTGACATTGGATTTCAACAACATCTTCTCCTGTGTAGCTGTTAGGATTCTTAAACGGTAAAATCACGACTTCATCAATTTTTACACCATCATCTAAAATCCAGCCGTGACAAATTTTTCCCGCAGGCAGAGTTTGTCTGTCTGAAATTTTTAATGCGATATCAAAACTCTTTTCGCCTGAAATCCTAATTACACCAACACCGCCTGTTCCCAGTGGGGTTGATATTGCAGCTATTGTTTCAAATTCCTGTAAAATATTCATATGATGATTATACTATAAATTAAAAAATATGTTTATTATATAATTAAGTTCAGGAAAAGATTTGATAATATTTGTAATGAATGGATTTTGTATGATGTTGAAAAATTTATTTGATAAAATTTTTGAGGTTGTTGAAACCCCGGAAAGAAAAACTTTTAGGTTTTTATTTCTAAAATTTTCATTAAAGACAATAAGTGATAACAGACCTTGTGTTGTTGTCGTAGACGCTGGCGGAATTGGTGATTATATGTTTAATCGTCCATATTTTAAATATTTGACTCAGTGTGAGAAATTTAAAGGCTGTAAGTTCATATACGTTGGAATGGCACATTATGCCGATATGACAACCAGTTATGATGATGAGTATTTTTCTGAAGTTATTCCTTATGATACGAAACTTTATCATAAAAGTTATTTTTATCGTCAAAATATTTTAAAAAATATAAATAGAAATAATGTAATTGCTGTTATAAATTTGAGATGCTTTGTTCATGGAAATAATGATTTTAAGAATAGAGCGCATATTGTAAAAAATATAAAATGCAAAGATAAATATATTGGAATAGTTTCTGTAAATAAGAATTTATCAGAAAAACATACCAAAAGATATGAAAAAGTTTATAATCATATTTTTTATTCCAAAGATTTGGTCTTCGAATCAGAAGGAAGACGAAGATTTTTTGAGTATATTTTGGAAACACCAATCCCTCATGAATTTGATAAAATTACCCCAATATATGATTACACAAAAAAGCATATTGCAATTTCAATTTCTGCCTCAATGAAGGAAAGAATTTATCCTTATGAAAAATGGGTTGAAATTATTAATGCGATTACAGATAAGATTGATTCAAATACAGAAATTTTATTTTTGGGAACCGCTAAAGAAAAAGAAACTATTAATAATATAATTTCAAAATTAAAGCATCCTCAATACTGCAATAATGTTGCTGGTAAATTGCCAATATCAATTATTCCAACGCTTTTGGCAAGTTGTGAATTTTTGATATCTGTTGAAACCGGTACTGTTCATATTGCACAAAGTGTAAATTGTAAAACGGTTTGTATCTGTCAGGGTGAATATTGGGGCAGGTATCAACCTTACAAAAATGAAAATATAATTTATGTGTATCCTAAAGAATTTAGAGATTTTATAAAAAATGCAACCGAAGATGAACTTATAGCTTTTTATAAATATAATACTACTTTTAATATTGCAGATATAGAACAACAAGATATAATTGATGCAGCAGCTATGTTTATGAATAGGGTTTAAAAATAATATTATAAGTATGATGAGATTTAAAATTTTAAATCTCATCATTTTGTATGATTTCAAAATTTTTAGAGGTGCTAATATAAAAATATACTCCTTAGAGACTAAGATACACATATCCCTAATCAACAGCTATGCACCTCAGTACATAGCTTTTTTTTGTCTGCCGAGCAGAGGCACGAACGAAGTGAGAGACGAACACACGTCAACGTAAATGTTGAGTTTTCGTTGCAAGTGTGAGTGATGCCGTTTTATGCGAGGCAGGTGTCCTGTGAGGACTTTACTAAATTGGAATTTCTGTTATAATGTAGTAAAATAATTATGAAGGGGGAAGGAATGAAAAAATCTACTGTTTTAGGACTTGTTTCAGCTGTAATTTTGACTTCTGTTTTTAGCTGCGCGTTGGCTGCTACATTTACAAAATTTTCAAATAAGTTTATTAAAAATTTTCAAGACTGTGATAAATATGAGGAAACAATAACTTCTGAGTTTGAAAATAAAACTTTTACGACTACTCGTAAGATTTTGGGATGGAAAAACGGATTTTGTAAATATGAAGAAACAATTACATCACCAGAAGATAAATACCAATTAAGATGTTCTTTTTCAGCAATACAAATGGATGAGTTGTATCAGGCAATGAAGTCAAAATCTAAAGAAAATGAGAGATACGAGCTTGATATGTATGCAGAACAAAAGAATGTTAAAAACGGAGCACCTAAGTATGCAGTAGTTGGTACAACAACTATTAAAGGCAATAAAGCATATGTTACTTGGGCAAAGTATCAAAATAACCCTTATTTTTGTACACCTGTAAAACTTAAATAATAGATGTATATTTGAAACGGGGCGAAAGATTTATCTTTCGCCCCGTTTGTTATTATATGTAATATGTGCAGAAATTAAGCTTTTTGAGTAGTTTCATTATTTTGTGCTGCTTTTTTATTATGAATGTACTGACCAATCCAGTTTGCCGGTTTCATAACAAGTACAGGAACAACGTATCTGTATACCATACCGAATACGAATAATGATTTTAGAACACCCATACCATCAATAAGTGTTGTAAGTTTTCTGTTTTTCAATACATCAAGGTTGAAATCTCTGACACTTGTGTATGCTTGTTTTTCAACTTTTTGAATTAATTTTCTACCGCCTTTATATTCAGGGGATTTTATTTTTTCGTTAATTTTATCGATTCTTGCATTAACCAGTTCAGACCAGTTTCCCATCATGAAACGAATGTCTTTAGGATTCCAATCTCCAAGTGTTGAGACACGTTTAGCTTTTTGATTATCTAACAAGTAGTTTGCGGTGAATCTTGTAGTAACATTTTCCCATCTGTCAGCAAGTTTTGCATCAAGGAAATATGCACCTAATGTAGAGATACCCCAGGTTAATACATCGTTAATAGCTAATGTTTTACGTTTTTCTTGGTCTAGTTTATCATTTTCCAAAGTTTTTACAACGTACATACCTGAAATTAGCGTAGAACCTAATGCTGACATGTGGGTTGTCATGTTGTTCCAAGCTTTACCTTTTGTATGTTCAATAAAGCTTTTAGCGAATTTACTGTTATAGAATTTTTTATAATAATTATTTGCAATCCATTCAGTGAAGTTGTCATATTTATTAGATATAACGCTGCTTGCTTTAGAGCTTACACCTGAGAATTGAGGTTGGTAAGTTCTTTGTGTATTTGAAGCAGATTTATAATATCTGATGTTTGCATTATTTAAAAATTGAGGTTGCTGAGTTACTAACATTATTTAACACCTCCTTTAATCATAGAAAATGCCGGATTGTTTTTTACAGCATTGTTACTTACGTCAAGGTTCTGGGTTTGGGCAGCTTGAGTGGCTGCACCTTTTTTCTTACCTTTTTCCAAATGGAATACGTATTTTAGAATTGGTGGAATCAAAGCGATAGTTAACATTGCTTTTGGAATACCTAATACAAGAGTATCCGGAATCATTTGAGCAACTTTACTGATTTTTTTGTAAGGTTTTGATTTTTCCAATTTACGTTTACCAATTTCTTTAACATCAAGTAATTCTTCAAGACCTTGTAAGTATTTTTTAGGATCTTCTTTAATCTTTCTGAAGGCTTTATCAAACGGAGCCATTACAATAGATGAAATAACAAATCCGATTACAGCTGAAGAAATAGCGTGAGCTGCAGCGTACATACTGTCTTCTTTATCTTTTTCACCTGCCATTGCAATGTTTGTCAAAGGTCTAGCAACACCTGCGACGACTAAAGCGACTAAAGTTGAGGCTACAACTGTTTTGTTTTCGAAGATTTCAACAATGTTTTGAAACTTGTTTGATCTGAAGATTTTGTCTGTGAAAGTATTACCGAGGTTCTTAAAATCGTTAGCGGCAGCCCGGTTTATTCCTATACCCGTAAAGCTGCCGCTATATCCTCTGTTTATACTCTTTTTGTCACATAATTCCGCACTCTCTTGTCTGTACTCAAGCGCATTTGTAATCTTTCGCTTGTGTTTGACCGATGAGCCGGTGGGATAATTTTTAATTGAGTCTATATTCATTTCGCACCACTTAAATTATTAACTGCTACACAATTATTTTAAATCAAAGAAAAAATATTTTTGTCATATAATTACGAAAATGTTACAATTAAATGTTAAAAATACGCTTATAGCTGTTGTTTATTGAAATTCAAACATATTTATTATAATATATACCTAAAACGAGAGGGTTGGCAGTGGGCAGCGGAACAGGTCTTGATTTAAAATTAATAGCTCAAAATTGCGGTATATTTGGGAATTTTGATTCTGCTTTCGTGATTTCCGGTATTGATTCGCTAAAAGATACTTATAATTCTGTTGAACTTATTAATATATATAATTACATGTTAATTCATGCTCAAGAACCTGAAGTTATTATGTATTTAATTCGATGTGTTGATATGTATCGGGATTCGTCAAGTCTTGAGTATCTTGTAGATATTTTATTATTAAAAAATGCAAGCGCATCAGATAATGAAACTCGTGAAAAGTATAATAATGTTAGGGTAATGTGCGCTAAAGCTATTGCGAATCAAAAAAATACTGATGTAGTTTCTTCATTATTATATTGTTTAAATAATAAGGATGAAAACTACAGGGTAAGATTGGCATGCGCGGATGCATTAGGAAGAATTGGTGACAGGTTTGCGGTTGCACCTTTGATTGAGGTTGTAACTGATGAGGATGAAAAATCTGTTTATTTACGTGAATCAGCGGTTTCAGCTCTCGGACTTTTGGGTGATACCAGAGCAATAGACCCTCTAGTCAGTATTTTGGAAACAAAACAGGGCATTATGGATAAGTTTTCGTTTCTGAAAGAACGTGCAATTGAAGCGCTCTCCAAGATGGGTTTTAACGATAATGAAAGAGTTTTCAAGGCTTTAAAAAACTCTTTATCAGATGAATCAACTCAGGTAAGAATCAATGCAATTGAGGCTTTGATGGATAGTGAGCATCCGAAAGCATTTGAAACAATCAAGCACTGTCTTGAAACGGATTCTGATGTTGAAGTTAAGAAAAATGCCATGATTGCTTTATATAACATGTCAGACAGAATTATCTTAGATGAAGTTATAAATTCTCCAAATTATCCGGATGCCTTGAAGGTTGAAGCTGTTTCAATTATAGAAGAATATGAAGAAGATGAGGAAACAGAATAATGACAAAATCAATTATTCTTTTATCAGGCGGATTGGATTCTCTGGTAAGTTTAGGTTTAAAAAGAGACGAACTTAATATCGAGCTTGGCTTGACTTTTGATTATGGACAAAAGTCCGTATTAAAAGAAATTGAAGCTTCTCGAAAAATCTGTGAACATTATAATATTGAACATAAAATTATAAAGCTTGATTGGTTAAAAAATATTACCCAAACTTCACTTGTTTCAGATAAAGAGATTCCTACAGGCATGGAACTTGATGATTCTGTAAATTCAGCAAAATCAGTATGGATTCCAAATCGTAACGGGTTGTTTTTAAATATTGCCGGATGTTTTGCAGATTCTTACGGATATAACAATATATTAATCGGTGCAAATAGAGAAGAAGCTCAAACTTTTTCTGATAATACGCAAGAATTTATTGATGCAGTAAACCGTGAATTTGAATTTTCTACACAGGTTAAGCCAAAAGTCGTAGCACCCTTGATAAATTGTGATAAAAATGATATAGTCATGTTAGCTTTAAAAAACAATGTTCCGTTAGAATTGACTATGAGCTGTTATCAAGACGGAGAGGGACATTGCGGGATATGTGAGTCATGCTCAAGACTTAAAGGTGCGCTTGAAGCAAATCATGACAATTATTATATAAGGGTATTATTTAACAAATAAGATGAAGACATTATTTATAGACGAAGAAATTAAATACATTGGTTCACAGCTTGCGCCGCACTGGATTTACAAAAATTTCAAAATTCAGGGGGATGCAATTGTTGCATTTTGCGGAGAGTGCGAAGTTAAGTTAACTGAAATGGTTGATATAGAAGATGTTATTAATAATGAACCGATTTATAGTAAGTACATGCTGAGTTTTATAACTGAACAGTTTAATGTTGAACTTGTTGAAGGCGTATTCAGGCAAAGACTTTTGATGTGCTGTATTAAAGAAGCTCTTGAAAAACGCGGGTTTGTTGTTCGCCGCAGCGGTGACGACTTGTTTGTGAATGATAGGAAATTATCTGTTTCTATTGCCACAAAATCAATGACATCTGTTCTTATTCATACTGGTGTGAATATACTTTCTGACGGTGCGCCAATTCCTGTTTCCGGATTGAAAAGTGATTTAAATATTGATGATATAAAAGAGTTTGCACTTGAAGTTATGAAAAATTACAGTGAAGAACTTGAAGATATAGTTTTAGCAAGTACGAAAGTGAGGGGTGTATAATGTTAAAAGATACTAATAAGTACGAAACTTCATCCCATTTTTCATACAATGAATACAAAAGAAAAACAAAAAAAGGACCAAATAAAGATGTTTTGGTTTTTGTATCGGTATTTGTTGCTGCATTGCTTGTAATTTTAGGTTTTGCAAAAATCTTATCTCCGGATGTGGATGTTGCAATATCAGTGAATAATGAAACTACAATAAGTGAAGATAGTGACAATGAAAGTTTGTCTTCAGCTATTGATGAACGCTTGAGAAAGCTTAAAATGGAAGATGAAGGTAAAAAAGAAGGTGAAGAAGAAATGTTTTCACCGGAGCTTGATGAAAAAGTTGTTCTCCCTCATCAAAAGCGAAAAACTGTTGGTGAAATTGAAGCAGAAAAATCTGATATTAAACAATTAACAGTAAATGATTTAAATAATGCACAAGATAATAATAAACAGCCTGAACATCACGAAGCTGCGCCAAAACCTGTACAAAAACCGGTAACGGTTTCAATGCCTGAGCAAATTGTGAATGCAAAAGTTGTTGTCGGATATTATGCATCAGAAAAACAAGCTGAAGTTGCAAAAAGTATTATTCAGGATGCAGGATTGGGAGTTACTCCGCTTGTGAAAAATCTTAATGGATATTATACTTTGCAAGTAGGTTCTTATTCTTCGCGTGAAAAAGCTCAGCAAGCCGCAAACAGTTTATTAAAAAGTAATTTCCCGGCAAGGGTAATTGTTGAATAAATAATATAGCATAAGTTATAGATTGAACGGGGTAATTGTACAAGTTTTAAGGCAGATAGAGTGTATTTTACCCTCTTGTAATTTTAATATATTTTACATATAATTTGCGTATGGAAAATATAAAAGAAATTAAACTAAGGGATTTTGTGATTGGTGGGGATAAGTTGACTATTCTTGCCGGTCCGTGTGCTATTGAAAGCAGAGAAATTTTAGATGAAACCGCAAAAGGTTTGAAACAGATTACAAAAGAATTGGATATAAATTTTGTATTCAAATCTTCTTTTGATAAGGCTAATCGTTCATCTATCACATCATTTAGAGGTCCGGGGCTTGAAAAAGGGCTTGAGATGCTTCAAGAAGTGAAAGATAAGTATGATTTACCGATTGTAACAGATATTCATACACCGGAACAGGCAGAAATTGCGGCTCAGGTTGCTGATATTATACAAATTCCTGCTTTTTTGTGCAGGCAGACTGATCTACTTGTAGCTGCAGCTAAAACAGGTAAGATTGTTAATATCAAAAAAGGTCAATTCTTAGCTCCCGAACAGATGAGAAGCCTTATTAAAAAGGTTGAAGATGTCGGAAATTCTAATATTATGCTTACAGATAGAGGAACATCTTTTGGATATAATAATTTAGTTGTTGATTTTCGCGGAATCCCTATTATGCAATCTTTCGGATATCCTGTTGTATTTGATGCAACACACAGTGTTCAGTTACCTGGTGCGAACGGAGTGTGCTCAGGCGGAGATAGAAGGTTTGTTCCGGTGTTAGCAAAAGCCGCTATGGCAGTTGGAGCGAATGTTTTATTCTTTGAAGTTCATCCTGACCCTGATAAAGCATTATGTGACGGACCTAATATGGTTGCATTAAAAGATGCAAAAGAACTTTTTGCAATGTGTAAGAAATTGTTTGAGGCTGTCAGATAATGGAAATAAAAACTTTTGTTGAGGGGCCTATTGATGCTAATAATTACCTTATAATTGATGAAAAAACCAAAGAAGCGGTGCTTATTGACTGCTCTTCGGCTCGTCCGGAATTTATCAAGGCAGTAGAAGATTCTGGAGTAAAGTTAAAGTATATCTTATTAACTCACGGACATTTTGATCATTTACTGGGTATTGATGCTTTTAAAGAAGCTTTTGGTGTAGATACTTATGTGGCAGAAGAAGATTTAACTCAGGTCAAGCTTGTTCCTGATATGATGCAAATGTTTTTAGGAATGCCGCCTGTGCCAATACCTGCAATCGTTAATTTTGTGAATGACGGAGATGAGTTTAAAATCGGTGATACTGTGATAAAAGCTATTTCTACTCCGGGACATACAAAAGGCGGAATGTGCTATCTTGTTGAAAATAATTTATTTTCAGGGGACACGCTTTTCCAGGGAAGTGTCGGAAGATGTGATTTACTTGAAGGTGATTTGAAAGCAATTGTAAAAAGTATTAAAGAAAAACTCTTTACCCTACCTGATGATACAAGAGTTTATCCTGGGCACGGAGCTTCAACTACAGTTGGTTATGAAAAGAAATATAATGAAATTTTAAATATATAGAGGTATAAAGATGAAGGAACAATTAGAAAAAATTTATTCAAGTGCTGCAGCTGATATTGAAAAAGCAGCTACAGTAAAAGATTTGGAAGATATAAAATTTAAGTATTTAAGCCGTAAAGGTGAATTTAATGAGATTAAAAAAGGCTTAAAAGACTTATCACCTGAAGATAAAAGAGTGGTTGGTTCATTGGCAAATGAAATTACACAAAAGCTTGAATCTTCAATTTCTGAAAAGTTCCGTATCTTTTATGAACAAGAATTAAATAAAAAACTGGAAAAAGAAAGAATTGATGTAACTTTACCGGGACAATATATTCCGCGCGGACACGTACATCCGCTTACATCAACTACAAATGAGATTGTTTCTATTTTCCAAAGTTTAGGTTTCTCTGTAGTTTCTAATGAAAATTCACCTGAAGTAGAAACAGAATACTTTAACTTTGATATGTTAAATGTTCCAAAAGACCATCCCGCACGTGATATGCAGGATACTTTTTATACAAATATCGCATCAAATGTAATTCTAAGAAGCCAAACATCAGGTGCACAAATTCACGCAATGGAAGGTAAAAACCCGCCAATCAGAGTAATTGCACCGGGTAGAGTTTACAGAAACGAAAACATAAATTCACGTAAAAATAATTTCTTCCACCAAATAGAAGGTCTTTATGTTGATAAAGATATTACATTTGGAGATTTAAAAGGTGTTTTGAACGAATTTATCAGAATTTATTTTGGCGCAAGTCGTCCGACACGTTTTAGAAACAGCTTTTTCCCATTCACAGAACCGTCAGCAGAAATTGATGTTCAATGTATTATGTGTGAAGGTAAAGGCTGCAGAACATGTTCCGGTACAGGTTGGTTAGAAATCTTAGGTGCAGGCATGGTTGACCCTAATGTACTTCGTGGTGTCGGTATTGACCCTGATGTATATTCAGGTTTTGCATTCGGTATGGGAGTTGAAAGACTTGCTATGCTTAAGTATGCAGTTGACGATATAAGATTGTTCTTCAATAATGATGTAAGATTCTTAGAACAGTTTAAATAAGATTAAGGGAACAGCCCCTTTAAATAAAAGAGAGGATAACAATGTCAATAATTATAATGATTTTATTACTCAGTTTTTTGGTTCTGGTACACGAAGCAGGGCACTTCTTAGCAGCACGTGCATTGGGTATTAAGGTATCAAAATTCGGGTTTGGACTTCCTATCGGACCTACTTTGTGGAGTAAAAAAGTAGGTGATGTTGATGTTGTTGTACACGCGTTTTTATTAGGCGGATATGTTTCTTTCCCTGACGATGAGAAGGATTCCAAAGAACAAGTTGCGCCGGAAGACAGATTTATGAACAAACCTGTATGGCAGAGAATGATTGTAATCTCTGCAGGTGTTATTGCAAATATTATTACAGCATTTGTATTTGTTCTTATTACTGCATTTGTCTGGGGAAAATTGCCGTCAGGGCAATATGAAGTATATATAAATAAAATTGCCGCAGAAAAAGACGCATCTGTTTGGACAAGCGGACTTCAAGCAGGAGATAGAGTTATTAATGTCAACGGTTCTGATATAAATTCAAGCTACGCTTTAACTTTATACTCAAAAAGCAGCAAACCGTATGATGGTAAAGTTGATGAAGATTTTGTTCAATCTAATCTTGAAAAAATAAAAAAACTAAACCCTTCATTAAATGATACAGATATAATTGAAGCAAAAACGGTTATTGTGCTTCCTGAAAGACAGGATGAACCGCAGATAAAAATTGAAGATGAAGTTTTAAAAGGTTATGCGCTTTATAAAGATAATCAAAAGTCCTTAATCGGTGTTCAAGTCAAATTAAGAGATTTATTGAAAGATAAAACCTCTTTTGTTGCAGATGGGAAAGTTACATTATCTGATTTGGCTTACGCTATATCTGATACCAAAAGACCGTTAAATTTAAAAGTTTTAAGAGATGGTAAAGAGGTTACTTTAAAATCTATTTATCCTAATGATAAAGGTATGATTGGTGTTATGATTGAAGCTCGTGAAGTTTTAAGACCGACAAAAAGTATACCGTCAGCTATAAAAGGTACATTCAGCTATCTCTGGGAACAGACTTATATGCTTGTTTACGGTTTATGGCAGTTGTTTACCGGTAAAATTCCTGTTAAAGATTTGCACGGAATCGTTGTTATTACAAAAATCGGCGGGGATGTTATTCAAAATAGCGGATTTTTCTCAGGGTTGCTTTTAACAGCTATGATTTCGCTTGATTTAGCGTTAATTAATTTCCTTCCGATACCGGCACTTGACGGCGGACACTTTATGTTTCTTTTAATCGAAAAACTCAGAGGAAAACCGCTTGATGAAGAAACAATTAATAAGATAAGTTCAGCGTTTTTCTTGTTACTTATAATATTTATGGTGCTTGTTGTGTTTAACGATGTATATGCACTTATTAAACATAAATTCTAGGGGTAAATGTTATTACCAATTGTTTCCAAGTCATCTCAACAGTTGAACTCAGCAGGAGGAAATGTTGTTATCAAATATTTAAATTGGGGCGCGGCGATTTATCGCCGCGCCATTTACTTTTTGTTTGTGTTATAATCAACCTTGTATAAAGGGAGAAATAAAGAGATGTTAGATTTTATTCACACGCATGGCATGATTATTTCAGGTGCAATTCTTTTAATTGCATATATCTTTATTGCCAGCGAAAAAATTCAAAAATCCGTAGTAGCTCTTGTTGGTGCATCGTTAACAATGTTACTTGGATTAATTCCGTTACACCTTCATATTGAAGATAACGTAAAAGGTGTATTTGAATACGTTGATTTTGAAGTGATTTTCTTACTTATCGGTATGATGATTATTGTAAATATCGCAAGCCGAAGCGGCGTATTTAAATGGATGGCATTGAATCTGTTGAAAGCAACAAAAGGTCATCCAAAAACTGTTTTATTTGCACTTGCTGCATTTACTGCAATTGCATCAGCATTTTTGGATAACGTAACAACTGTTGTTCTTATGATGCCTATTACTTTTGTTATTGCCAAAGAATTTGATACTGATCCTATTCCGTTTTTGATTACAGAAGTATTGGCATCAAACATTGGTGGTACTGCAACATTGATTGGTGACCCGCCAAATATTATTATCGGGACAAGAGCTGGCTTAAGTTTTATGGATTTCGTAAAAGAGCTTACTCCTGTTATCTTTGTAATATTCGTAATCGCAATAGGAACATTAATTTTCTTATTCAGAAAAGGGCTAAAAGCAACTCCGGAAAAAATGGAGCATATTGCCAATCTCGACAATTCAAAAACAATTACAGACAAAGCTTTAATGATTCGTTCAGTTGCAACATTAGCACTTGTAATTTTAGGGTTTGTTACTCATGATATTACACATATTTCAGCGTTTGTATTTGCAGTTGCAGGTGCTTCTTTCTTGCTGTTATTTGAAAAACCAAAAGAAATTTACCGTGATGTCGAATGGTTAACAATTTTCTTCTTTATCGGATTATTTATTATAATCGGCGGTTTTGAAGCGAACGGCGGTATTAAATTTTTAGCAGATCAATTAATTGTTCTAACTCACGGAAGCTTAAATGCTGCAACTATGATTATACTTTGGGCATCAGGTATTTTATCAGGTATTATTGATAATATTCCATATACAGCAACAATGGCTCCGTTGATTTCTGAGCTTGTAAATCCGGCAAATCCAAATGCGATTACAGGTAATTCACACGCTTTATGGTGGGCGCTTTCATTAGGTGCTTGTCTTGGCGGAAACCTTACAATTATTGGGGCTGCGGCAAATGTTCTGGTTAGTGAAACAGCAGCATCGAAAGGACATAAAATTTCATTCTTACGATTTATGAAATACGGTGCACTTGTTACGTTTATATCATTGACTATAAGTTCAGTTTATTTATACGTAAAATATTTACACTAATAAAATTAAAAAGCCCTTCATTAATGAAGGGCTTTTTGTTATAATACAATATGTTGTTTAATAAAAGGAGAGAAATTATGAAATTAACAAACGAATTAAGAAAGCGGGGGGGGGTAACTGCTTAAAGCTTATTTTAGGCGTTTTTGAGCTATCTCCTAAAAAAGCATTTACCTTGTCAGAAATTTTAATTACCCTTGGTATCATCGGTGTTGTTGCCGCAATAACTATACCTGGGCTTATGACAGCTTATAGAAGAATCGCTTATCCTATACAATTAAAAGCTATTTATAGTAAACTTCTTGTGGCTCAAAAGACTTTAAATGATGAATATGGAAATCCGGAAGATTGGACATTTACCAATTATGTTACAGATTCTGATGATAGATATAATCTTGAAATTTTTAAAAGATATGCAACAGAACTTTCGGCGATATCTACTAGAGACAGAGGAAATTATGACTATTTTGAAAATGGTTTATCTCCATCTGCTATACTTTTGAATGGGCAACCTGCGAAAAATATTTCAGGCTGGGCTTCAGGTGCATATCTTTTTGAAGGACATCATTGCCGTAGTATGCAGCTAAAAAATGGAGCAGTAATAGTTATGTATTTTGCTCAGGGGACAGCAGGTGCAGTAATGTGGCCGTTGATTAAGAAAAAAATGTATGCGGCGTTTTTGATAGATATTAATGGTGCAGCTAAGCCTAATATTGTAGGACGTGATATATTTGCTTTTGGCTTGAAAGGTGGCTCTACATCAATAGTTCCATATATGGATGATACATCAGATTGTAATAAGCAAGGTGCGGGGTTATCGTGTTCAAGAAAAATTATTCAAGATGAATGGAAAATGAATTATTAAATATAAAAAAGAGTATTTTGATAAAAATCAAAATACTCTTTTTGTAATGAAGTTACTTATTATTCATTACATCCAAATGCGATAGTAACGTGTTCTCTTGGATTAACTGCAGATATTTTGTATCCGCGAGGATCAACAAGGTAAGCAAATTCATCACCGGTAGTTTGGAATAAGCCCATAGTACCAGATAATGCTGTTCTTGTAATATCAATTGGAGCTTTAACAGTTTCGAAGATACCATCTCCTAAGTTTCTTGCAGCAGCACCAAATTGACCTTGGAATGCGTGACCTAACATATAACCAGCATCATTTGATACGTTTTCAACAGCGTTACCTAAGTTAGTAACGATACCGCCTGCTGTTCTACCTACGATACCAACTAGTGAACCAGCCCAAGTGAATGGTAATTCAACAAGTCTTGCTACAGGGTTAACGTTTTTAGATTTGTTAACTTGAGCTTGAAGGATTTGTTTAGGTAATTTAGTTTTGCAATCACCGTTTTTGATTTCTGTAAATGCAAGTTTTAAAGCACCTTTTTCGCATCCTGAAGGTCTGATAACTTCAACAACTTGACCAGTTACAGTTGAACCGCAAGGGTAAGTTACACCGTTGATTGTAATATCTTCAAGAGTGTTTGCTCTGAAGTATTGTCCGGTGTGAGAAGATTTTGCTGTCAATTGGTCTATCATTGACAATTTCAATGTAGGGATTTTTACGATTTCTTCGTGTTCAATCAACGCGTTCTTCTCTACAGGACATGCCGGACAAATGTTGTTTGCAGTTTTAGGGTTAGTATCGTATCCTAAAGCTACACGAACAGTTTGCATCATAGAAGCTACGTCAGCACGTGAAGCATCTTTGTTAGGTAAAATCATGTTTGGTGTTGGTGAATCTTTTAAAGCACCGTTTTCTAATGATTTAGCAACAGGGATTCTTGCCCATTCTGGAACTTTGTTACCGTCAGCGTAACGGCTTAAAATTTCATCAGCTTTACATTTGTCGATGTCGCAAGTCATACCTTTTGCAATTGAAGTAAGTGCTTCAACACGAGTTACGTTAGCTTTTGGTTTGAAAGTTTTGTTAGGGTAACCTGTTAATAAGTTTTCATCTACTGCTTTAGCAATAGCTGCGTTAGCCCAATTGTTTCTAGGAACGTCTGTGAACATAGTTTGTTTGTCTAAATCACAGTTTAAGTTGAAACCTTTAACTAACATTGTTGCAAATTCTGCACGTGAAATGTTTCTGTTTGGTTTGAACATACCATCAGGGTAACCTACAACAACATCATTTACTGCAAGTTTATCAATATCACATGCTGCCCAGTGGCTGTTTGGAACGTCCGGGAACATACATCCACCAAACGGAGCCGCAGCACCAGTAATGTTATTTTGGATTTGTTGCGGAATTTCGTATGGGATTAATGTCTTTTTTACAGCATTAATAGAATTTGCAGATTGGATGTCTATGGGACAAGAGTTGCCATCCATTTGACATTCATTTCTATTAATCATAATGCCGTTATATTTGTTAGGGCATTCATTTAAGCAAGGCATTTGAGTAGCTGCACCTGTGATTTGACCTTCAGTAGCAACTGTAGCTCCACTGATTGCAGAAGACATTCTTCCTGCAGGGCAGCCTTTCATAGCTGTTTCAGTAGAGAAAATTGAGTTAGCAGGTTCACCTACATAGTTGTTTGAACCATAAACACCTTGAGGGTAACCATAAACCTGTTTCATTTCTGCTCTGTCAGGTTTTCCTGTTTGAGGGCAAAGTGCAGTTGATGGTACTGCCGGTTTGTCGCAGCTGATTTCATCAGAACAACCGCAGTCTGTTTTAACAGGACAAGGTTGTTTTTTTGCACATGGATCTTTCTTTTTGCAACCGCAATCTGTTTTAAGTTTTTTGCATTTGTTGCAAGTTGGCGCTTGTGGTGCTTCAAGCGGGCATGCAGGACCTGTAACTACAGGTAATGGCTCTGCCGGTGCCGGTTGATTGCACGGGCAAGCTGCCATTACTGAATTCAAGGAACACGTTGCTATTCCAACGGCAATCGCAGCTGCCACAGTTAGTTTTTTAATTGACATTTTTACCTCCTTGTTTGTATGAGTTTTGTTTAAAATAAACAAAAGTTTTATTTAAAAAACAAACTTATACCAGATTATGTACTTTTAGTGAAGTTTAAAACATTAGTAAAACTACTTATTCAACAGGGTAGTATTTCAACTGCTAAGTTTGTAACAAATTGTGTCAAAGTAGCAATAATCTATAGTAATGTGTTTTTATATATATGTGAAGGTCTAAGTAGTTATGTGTGAAGGTGAATATGTATAGCAAAGAATTTATGAAATTTTTATATGGTTATCAAAAAGAAGATTTTAAACCGAAAAATCCGGAAAAACGTGAAATCCGTTTTAAAAATCGTGGTGGCGGAAAACTTGCAGAAGTTTTGCTAACCCAAACTAATAAGTAAACTCATCAATATCCCGTTTTCAAAATATGGAAACGGGTGCAGTATTGCATTATTTTAAATACGTTGTAAAATTGATATATAAATTATAATTATAATAGGAAATTTATATATGAAAAAAATTGAATATTTAGAGAGGGTTAAGGAATTTTTTACATCGTCAAAGGTTGTGAAATTATTCTATCTGATTGTTTTTACAGCATTAGTTACTGCAATTTTAGCTTCTCAAAATTTCTTTTTCCAAAGTATTATTGAAAATGGAATTAGTAAAAAAGATATTATTGCACAGAAAACTTTAACTGTGGAAGATGTCAAACGTACAGAACAGCATAAAAGAGAGGTTTCACAAAAGGTTGACCCTATTTTGGTCCCTGCAGAAGATGATTTTATTAAATCTAACCTTGAAACTCTTCAAAATTCAGTTTTACAGATAAGAAAAAAAACATCATCAAATAAAGAAAAAATTGATGAACTTAATATTTTGTTTGATTTTTCAGATAATCCTAAGCGTGGTTTCATTGTAGATTTTTTATTAAATGTTGATGAACCAAGTTTACATGAAGCTTTTGATAAAGCAACATTGTCACTTGTAAATATATTGAAAAAAGGTATTACAGAAAATGATTATCAAAAGGATAATATTAATAATCTTATAATTAATAACCTAGTTTCAAATGTTTCAAAAAGACAAATAGCAGTAATAACAGTAATGCTAGAGCAAGTTATTGTCCCAAACCTTGTTGTGGATGAAGCAGCTACCGAAATGGCTAAAATAAATGCTCAGGATTCTGTAAAACCTTATAAAGTTACTTTTCAAAAAGGTGAAAAAATTGTCTTTGAAGGTGAACCGGTTACAAGACTTAAAAGAGATGCTTTAAGACAAGCAGGATATAATGTTTACGAACTTAATTGGCAGGGAATTTTATCAATTTATATTCTTGTACTATTAGTTACTTTAATTTTTATTGCTTATTTAAAAGTATTTGAAAAGAAATTCTTAGAACCTAGATATATGTCATTAGCAGGCATGATTGCTGTATTAACTTGTTTAACAGCTGTGGTATTGCCTACAGGAACATCTCCATATGTACTTCCAATACCGGGAGTTATAATGATTTCGGCAATATTTTTAAGCCCGAGAATTTCATTTTTGTTGTCTGCATTGTTATTAATAATTCTTACGGTTGGTATGCAGTTTGATGTGCAATTTATGATAATTTTCATAATATTATCACTAATCGGAATGATAACTATTTCTAAAATACATTATACAAGAAGGTTTGATCTTATTAAAGTCGGTTTTAATCTTGGTATTGCCGGTGTTTTAATCATGCTGAGCTTGTATTTTATTGATAAATGTTTGATTGATGTAAGTAATTATTTAATTTTGAAAAATTGTGTGTATATTTTCTTGAACGGAATTATAAATTCTATTATCGTACTTGGGGCATCACCATTGTTGGAAGGTGTTTTCCATATAATTACACCATACGGCTTAGCAGAACTTGGAGACCATAATCAGCCGCTATTAAAACGTTTACAGATGGAAGCTCCTGGTACTTATCATCACAGCATGATGGTTTCAACACTTTGTGAAGCTGCAGCAGAAGCTATTGGTGCAAACCCGATTCTGGCACGTGTCGGCGCGTTTTATCACGATATCGGAAAACTTAAAAGACCGTTATTCTTTGTAGAAAATCAATCTTATTTTAGTATAGAAAATCCACATAATAAACTTAATCCGAGATTAAGTAAAATGGTTATTACCGCTCACCCGAAAGATGGTCTTGAAATAGCCAAGAAAAATGGTTTACCGGGTGTAATTTGTGATTTTATAATGCAGCACCACGGTGAAGGTATTGCTAAATATTTCTACAATCAGGCTGTGCAGGAAGAAGGTGCTGAAAATGTTAAAGAAGAACAATTCCGCTATACAGGACCAAAACCTAATACAAAAGAAACGGCGATTTTAATGATTGCGGATGCTGTAGAGTCTGCTGTTCGAGCAATGAAGGGCGCTACAACTGATGAAATTGAAAATATAATTGATAAAATTATTGTAGAAAGGCTTAATGACGGACAGCTTGCAGATAGCCCGCTTACTTTGAATGACATAAAAGTTATAGCAATGACATTCAGTAGAATATTAAGAGGAATGCAGCATAACAGAATTAAGTATCAAGAAAATATTGCAGAAGAATTTGCAAAAAATAAAATAGAAATGCCAAATAAAATTTTGGATGAAGATTTTGAGAAAAAGATTAAAGAACTTGAAGATTCTAAATTACCAAAACCTTCAGATACTCAGGAAAAAGACTTGTCAGATGACACAAATAAAGACTTATGATAGATTATAATATTTACGTAGAAAATGAATATTCACACTGGAATATTGATACTGAAAAAATTACTAAAACAGTTGAAGAAATTTTTAAATACTATATGAAGTGTCCGGGAATTTATGAAAACTGTTGTTTAAAGGATTATGAGTATGATACTGTCGCGTTTGATTTTTTATTTTGTGACAGTAATAAAACCCATCAGATTAATAAAGATTACCGTGGAAAGGATTATCCTGCCGATATTATCACTTTTGCTGTGTTTGCAGATTCGCCGGTTGAAGAAAGATTTGTTCTAGATTTGGAAATTAATTTAGGAGAGATTATAATAGGATTAGATAAGATAATTGAGGAAGCAGCAAAAAAAGAAATTTCAAAAGAATCAGAACTGACATTTATGATAAGCCACGGAATTTTACATTTGTTAGGGTTTGATCACAGGGATGAAAAAGAATTTCAATTTGTTGTGGACCATCAAAAACAAGCACTTGGGAGTATGGGAATTAAGTATGACAAAATTTAAGAAACAAAATTTTTCAAGCACATTTAGAAATGCAAGAAAAGGTATGAGATTAACTCTAAAGAGCGAACGAAATATAAGAGTTCATTTTTTTGTAGCGGCGTTGGTTTTGGTTAGCGCTTGCTGTTTAAACTTTTCTATTACAAAGTTCTGTATTTTATTATTGACAATAGCCGCAGTTATTTCTGCTGAGATGTTTAATTCGGCAATCGAGTTTTCGCTTGATGCAATTTTTCATAATAAGTTTTCGAGAATGGTTGGTATGGCAAAAGATATTGCAGCAGGTGCAGTAATGGTTGTAACAATAACGGCAATAATGATAGGAGTTTTATTGTTTGTACCTGTCATTAGCGCTGTTTTAGCATCATAAATAATGGAAAAGTCCTTACTATTATAGCAAGGACTTTTTATCTTTTACCGAAAAAACTTTTATATTAATTGTTACTTAAAACTAAGCGTAATGCAGCTAAGTTTTTAATAGATAACATGGCATGTTTATTGTGCTGTTCTTCTGCGATGTTGAAAATTCTGATAATTCTTTGAATCTCAGCCAAATCTTTATATGAATTTATTCTATACACATTTTCAATCGGATCTGTTACTACTGACATCAATGTGTTTAATTCTTGTTCTTTCATTACCTGTTATCCTCTTTCCTATATACTCTTATATAAAGTATTTTTTTTTGAAAGAATTGCTTAATTGTAAATGTTTGTGTTAATAATTCTTAATAATGCAGAAATTTATGCAAGATAATCAGTGTTTCGGGCATTAACATCTGATTTTACATTAGGGTGAAGCAGACTGTACGGTCCGTCACCATAAATAAGCTTTGCAAATTCGGTTTGGTGGCGGTATTCTGTCATCGGCTGCCAGTTGGAATTTGTGGACAGAGTTCTGTAGACTGCAACGCCGCGTGAAGGATTTGTGTTGTTGTAGTCTTCAATTCTGCCGATAGGAGCAGTGGTATTTGAGCCGGTGTAAACGTGAATCATAATTTTCCTATATCCCTATTAATATTATAAACTATCTTGCTGAAAAATATAACCCCCTTGGGGGTAAGGGGTAAAATTTAATTTGTCCGGTCTAGACTTCTTGCGGAGCTGAATAATTGTTTACTTTAGGTTATGATTGGTAACATAGTACCCAGTGCGGTGAGCACCCTTGCGGAGCTGGATTATTGAGATGACTTGGAAATAATATGTGGCAATAATTTACCCCTGCCCCGTGTGGCCGAGCACTTCTTTGATTATTTGGGCGTGCATAGTCCTGGTTATCGTTTCAATTTACTATCGTAAATTTACACTCAATCGGACTTATTGCACTTACGGGCTGGGTTCGCTGCGCTCACACGGCGCCATACCAAAAATCCGCAAAAAAAAGAGGCTTAGGAGTTAAGCCTCTTGGAATGTAATCTTGTTTCATTCCTCGTAATAGTGAAGTGTGAAGTGTGTGCTTAAGTCTTTGTCGATTCCTCAATTTAAGCACTCCTCGTGTTTACATATTAATAAAGTTTTTTGAGTATATAAAATTGCTATATTTTTGATAGCCTGCTTAATAATCCTTAATATGCTGAAAATTTTCTAACAGTGTTTTATACTATTAAAGAAATATATAGCATTAGGAGATTATTTATGAATATTTTAATATCAAATGATGATGGGATTGCTGCAAATGGGATAAGGGCATTAACAGAGGTTTTGTCGCAGAAACATAATGTATATGTGATAGCTCCGGATAGGGAAAGAAGTGCGGCAGGACATTCTTTAACTCTTCACACACCTTTGAGAGTTGAAGAACTTGATGAAGGTAAAAATGGTGCAAAACGAACCTGGGTAACGACAGGAACCCCAGGAGATTGCGTAAAAATAGGGATTAATGCTATTTTATCAAAAGAAGAACAACCTGATTTTGTAATTTCGGGTATTAATCATGGCCCGAATTTAGGTGCAGATATTTTATATTCAGGGACAGTAAGCTGCGCTATGGAAGGAGCAATGCTTGGGGTGCCGAGTATTGCTGTGTCATTGGCTTCAATGCATATGGAATATGAAGATTTTCAATTTCCGGCACGTTTTGTAGCTTCTTTATTGGATAAAATTAAAGAATTCCAGTTTCCTAAAAAGTGTATTTTAAATGTAAATATTCCAAAACTTGATGCTGATGACATTGCAGGTGTTACGATTACGGAATTGGGACGAAAAATGTTTACGGATGCATATGAGAAAAGGGTTGATCCGCGTGGTAAAGTTTATTACTGGCTGGCAGGAGAATTGATTACCGAACCTGAAGATGCATTGACAGATATTGCAGCAGTACGTAATAATAAAATTTCGATAACACCTGTTACTTATGAAATGACAAGAACAGAAACAATGGATGATTTGGATAAAGTTTTATGCTCTACGGGTACTTGCAACTGGTATTAAAAAAACGGCTCACTTATTAAGTGAGCCGTTTTTTTAATATATAGAATTTATTTATTCATCATCATCTTCTTCATTTTCATCATCTTCTTCAGATTTTGAATTTTTAGAATCTTTTTGTTTAGCAATAAGATCTTGAAGTTTTTCTTTAATTTCTTCGCCTTTTTTTTGAAGATCAGAAACTGCATCATCAGCTTTAACTTGAATTTGTTTAGCTGTTTCGTCTGCTCTTCTAGCCATATCTTGAGCTGTATCTGCTAATATTTTTCTTGTTTCTGCGCCGGATTTTGGAGCTAACAGGATACCTGCAATAGCGCCTATTGCACCGCCGACAACGAAACCTGCTACGAATCTTGATACTGACATTTTTATTTCTCCTTTAATTCTGTCTCACATAATTGTAAATCTGATTTTGGTAAATTACATTACCTGAAAGTTTTATTTTCTTTTGATAATAGAAAATACAGTCATAAATCCTTTTAAGAAGCCTCCAAGTAAGCTTTCAGAGAATGCTTTTGTTTTGGTAATTGCATTTTCTAAACTCGTTTTAACGCTTCCAACACCTTCATCTGTACTTTGGATAATAGAATTAATAGATTTCATTGTGTCATTTAATTCTTTTAATGTTGGTTTTAATTCTGTATTCAGAATAATTGATGTTTCATTTGTATTTTTTGCAAGTTCAGATAAATCTCTTAGCAATTTTACCAGATAGAATCCGATGAAGCCAATCGCAACGGCTGTAACAACTGCTAAAAATGTTAATCCGTTATTAAGTATAACTTGAGATAATTCAATATTCATTATTTTATTCCTTTTATTATTTAGTAATCAAATTCGTTTTCATTTCCGTCAGAGTGCTCGGAATCTTCTAATTCTTTAGCTTTTTGCATTTTTTTAGATTTTACGGAATTATTTAGCTTTCTGAATTGTCTTTCTAACTTATATTTCATAAGGTCTATAGATTCCATAGCCTGACGTTTTGCGTCTTCGATTTGCGGTGCGTGTTTGTCATATATATCACATACTGTGTCTTTGAGTTCTTTTCTTGATTCTTCTCCCGGTTTTGGTGCAAAAAGTACTCCGGCTACAATTCCGCCGACAACACCTGCTATAACACCCATTGAAAACATAAATGTTTTGTTCTTACTCATAGTTGTAAACCTCGTCTTTCAAATTTCTTCATAATTGTAACATATTTTTATCAGGATTTCAAGCTCAACGTGGAGAAATATGCAGCTGGTTTGATTTATTGCAAAATATTTTAAATACTGTTATAATGATAATATAGTATTGATTAAGAGGATATAAGGAGTTATAAATTGGCTTATAAAAAATCAAGGGAAGGTTTTACACTGACCGAAATACTTCTTGCTGTAGCCATAGTTGGAATTATTGCTGTGCTGGTTTTACCTGCAACTATATCAAAGTTCCATAATGAGCTTTTGGCTCAGCATTCTAAGCGTGAAAGCCAGGCTATTAAATCAGCGGTTGATCAACTTGTTGTTACTGAGAATAAAGCAAATTTTGGCGAAACTATGATGTATGCCGGAGCTGATGCTGATATGGACGAAACCGCAGGGAAATTCTTGAAAAAGTATTTTCGAGTATCTAAATATTACGGCTCAGTAGCCAGTAATTCAGAGCTTATAAAATCTGAATGTTTTGCAAATAAGTATTATGAATATAGTAATAATGAAAAAAAAGTTTTTGATATCAGTGATGATTTAGTCGGAGCTTGCGCAAAATTAAAAAATGGTGTAAGCCTTTGTATTCAGCCGCAAGTTGGTCAAAACAATATTCAAGGGGTTTGGGATTTAAACGGCCCGAAAGGTCCTAATATTAGAGGTAGAGATTACGATACTTTTTCTATTGAACCTGTAAAGTTTTCTTCTTTTGACTTACTGTCAAAAGCAACATCAGAAGTAATTAACCAAGCTAATCCGAATTTACAGCCGGATCCGGATAATCCTTGTGAAGTCGGTGATTTTTCTACTCCTTGCTGTACTTATTATATGAATAAAGGGGTAATAAATCATAGTGGGCATGATTGTTGTGATAATCCTGATATTAGACCGTTAGTTCCGGTCTGTGCGTCTGATATTAAACTAAGGTTGAACCTTTATCCGGGTAATTGTCAGTTAAAAGATGCAACTTGTAAAATGTATATTCAAGCTAGCCAAACAACTGCAAAACAAGCAGGTACAGCAATTACACAATTACCTGCAGTGCCGCCGGATGTACGTTTATATTGTGATGGAAAGTTTGCAGGTACTATGTCCGGGGCAGTTGTAAAGCAAGCTGTTGAATCTGATAATCAGCAAATTTATTTTATAATGAACAGAACAAATGATGCAACTTGTGGTTATCAAACGGGCGAGGGTATAAAATCTACAAAATCGTCTGTAGTTTTCACAGGTGATAAGTATCAAAACTATTCTTATAATGGCGTAAACTGGTCTATAGAATATTTCTAAAAATAATAAAAAAAGGAAGTTTAAAACTTCCTTTTTTTTATTTAATAATTTTTTTTATTGCCAGGATAACTTCCAATGCAGAAAATATTTGTTTATATGGTAATTTTACAATAAGACATACAATAGAAGTTATTATATTTTTACTGCAAAGTTCCTTACATTCGTGTTTTTTATCTGCAACAAATTGAACAAAGCAATTTAAGCTATTTAATGATTTTGTTATTTTCCCGTGAGTTTTTTGGATACTTCTTTTCAATAACGGTTGATATTCTATAACACGAACATTTATTTCTTTAACTTGGTTATTAAATTTTATAATTTTTGTTATAATCCAATTAGCAACGATTAGTTCTGCTAAAAATGTGATTGTAAAAAATAAGGTTAACATCTTTCAACTTTTCTTACTTTGTATTATATTAAATTTATAATATATTATTAAACAGCATTTTTGAATACGTCTAAAGGACTATTTTATGAATAAAATCCGATTTTATACAGCTTTAATATGTGCAAGGTTTGTTTATGCAGCAATAAGGCTTTTGAACAAATCTTCCGGAACTTCTTTTGTCGGAATGGTAACTCTTAAAGTTTGTCCGAGTTTTTTAAAGTATTGCAGAAATTATATTAGTAATGAAGCTGTTACAGTAACCGGAACAAACGGTAAATCAACAACTTCAGGTCTTATATCTCATATTTTTGAAGAAAGTAAATTTACTCTTGTGAATAATGTAAAAGGCGCTAATATGCTTACAGGTGTAGCTAATGCCTTTGCATTAAAAGTTTTGCCGTTTAAGAAATATGATTACGCTGTTATTGAATCTGATGAAGCTTATTTGACAAAGCTTTATGATGATTTTAATTCAGATATTCTTGTTGTAACAAATCTTTTTCGAGATCAGCTTGATAGGTATGGCGAACTTTCAACTACTGCAAGCTTTATTCAAAACGCTATTGATAAAAATAAAGAATTAAAACTGATTCTTAATGCAGATGATCCTTTGGTAACAAATTTTGGTAAGGGTAGAGAGGCTGTTTATTATGGCTTTGAAGAAGTAGAAATCTGTTCTAATGTTCACAGTGCATCATCAAATGCTCCAACAGAAGTATTTAGTTGTTTGTGTGGGGAAGAACTTAAATATAATAAACAATTTTTTGCACAAGAAGGTCATTATTGTTGTGAACATTGCGGTTATAAACGTCCGGAACCGGATTATAAGGGTTATGTAAAAATCTATTCTGATTATTCAGAAATGAAGATTGTTGCACCAAATGGACATAATTATGAGTTTAGAGTTAATTTGGTTGGTTTATATAATGCTTATAACGCATTAGCATCTATCTGCTGCGGACTCGAAGCCGGTATTTCTTATGATGTTATTAAGAGTGCTGTATTTTCTTACAAATCAATATTTGGAAGAGCAGAAAGAAAAATTATAGACGGTCATGATACTTTGATTCAGCTTATTAAAAATCCGACAGGCGCAAGTGAAGTTTTGAAGACAGTTGATTTAAATTCTAATATAGTGATTGCGATAAACGATAATTATGCTGACGGCAGAGATATATCGTGGCTTTGGGATAGTGATTTTGAACAGTTGAAAAATGCCAAAAAACTTGTTATCACATCCGGTATTAGGGCAAAAGATATGGCTTTAAGGCTGAAATATGCAGGACTTTCGCAAGAAAGAATTATTGTTGAAGAAGATGTAAAAAAAGCAATAGAGCTTGCCACAAAATCCGAAGATAAGGATGAAAAGGTTACTATTCTTCCGTCATACACGGCTTTATTAAAAATAAGTAAAATGAAATTTTAGAAAGGGTTAGATATGCTTTTAGGTGTAAATATAGATCACGTTGCAACATTAAGAAACGCAAGAGGTGGCTTGGAGCCGGATCCTATTCAGGCCGTTGAGGTTTGTGAAGCAAACGGTGCAGATTCAATCACTGCACACTTAAGAGAAGACAGACGTCATATCATGGATGCTGATGTAAAAATCCTTAAAAAAGTTGTTAAAACTAGATTAAATCTTGAGATGGCAGTAACAGATGAGATGCAAAAAATTGCTTTAGATATAAAACCTCATTCAGTGTGTCTTGTACCTGAAAAAAGAGAAGAAATTACAACTGAAGGCGGGCTTGATGTAGCATCTCAATTAAGTAAGATTACAAAATTTGTAACTCCGTTATTGGAGGCAGGGATTTTGGTAAGCGTATTTATCGACCCTACAGAAGAACAAATAAGGGCTGCAGCAAAATGCGGAGCTCAGTTTGTTGAACTTCATACTGGTCAGTATTCTATAGCTTACGGAACACCGGATGAGCATGAAGAATTTGACAAAATCCGTGAAGCTTCCCGTCTTGCCCATGCGCTTGGTTTAAAGGTTAATGCAGGTCACGGATTGAATTATAAAAATGTTCATAGAATGCGTCAGATTTTAGATTTAAATGAACTTAATATTGGTCATAGTATTATCTCGCGTGCTGTATTTACAGGGCTTGCGCAGGCAGTAAGGGAAATGAAAGAATTGGTTAAATAAAATGGAAAAATCAAAAGAAGAAATTATTGAAGAAATGCAAAAAGTTGTGGCACAAATGGTTATTGATGATTTGGAAGATAATCCGGATTGCGCTAACGAATATTTTGAATGCGATTGCTGCGGTAAAAATAAATGTATTGCAGGTTCAATTCAATATGAGGATTATAGACTTTGCAATGATTGCGTACTGCTTGCTGAAACTGGTTTTGCACTGGGTAAATTTACACAAATTCAGCCTTTGATTGATGCGATGGAGGATTCAAGGCTTGAAGAGGCCTGCAACTTTATCAAAGATGAAGAAGCTAGAAAACAAAAATTAGATGAAAATTTAAATTAAAAAAAGAGGTTACATATTTATGTAACCTCTTTATCATGAAGTTTCATGAAGCTGAAAATTACCTGTATCTTGACATATTCATGTGCCAAATGGTATCATAATTGAAAATTTGCAAATTTCTTAAATTATCTCATTAATTGTGAAGTCCTAAAAAGAGCTTTTCCGCATAAAGTAAAACTGGTTGTTTAAACTGCTTAACAAATATATGGAATATAAATACTTCGTTGGAATCCAATGCAAGCACAAAATTTACCGGAACTAGTTAATGATGTTAAAAAAGCTAAACGACTTCCGGATGTTCCAAATTTAAAGCCTGAGCAAAAACCAAATGTTTCTCACTATGAAGTATATCAAGAAAAAAATGGATTACACCATATTGAGGTTTTTGAAAATGGTGAGAAAAGATATTATGTTACAAAAGATTCTATTGATGATATAGAAAAGCTTACTAAGAGCAGTGACCAAACTACAAGCTTGGGTACTCTTAGTAAGCCTAATAATATTATAAACGATGTTACTCCAAATATCAATCCTACCAATATAACAAAAGATATTCCTGTTGACTTAGAAAGGGCTCTTAAGCGCGCTACCCCAACTACTAGCTGGGACGTTCTTAAGAACCCTGATAATATTATAAACGATGTTACTCCAAATATCAATCCTACCAATATAATAAAAGATACTCCCGTTGGTACACAACCGGCTACAAACCGGCGCTCCAACAGGAGTATCTCCGGTACTATTCCTGCCGACCCGATCCACACTCGGGCGCACGAAATAGAACCTAATGGCATTATAAACGATGTTTCGTCAAATCTCAACCCCGTACCAAATACTATAAATCCTGAATCACAACTGTTTAAGGTTCGTATTGAAAAAGCAGATTATCCTAATGCTTTTGGTATTCCGTTTGCAGATCCTTTGAAAAAACAAGAAGGAAAACCAACAGGTTTTGCTTCGCCTATTTCAAATAGCGGGCATATTTTTACACCAGAAGAGATAGGTAAAATGACCACTCAGGAATTTACGCAAAACGAATCTATTATTAGCAAATTTTTTCCAGAAAAGATATTGGTGCAATGTCTACAAAAGAATATACAGATAATGTCAAATAAAGTCGATTGGAGCTCCTACAACAAGTGAACTTCATACTGCAGCTTCAACTGGAGACGGGGCAGTTTATGTCGAACCTTACATAAGAGCTGATGGCAAGCAGGTTAAAGACTATTATCGTTCAAGGTAAAAAAGAGGGCGGCGAATTAAAATTCGCCGCCCTCTCTTCTTATATAAAATTTATCAATTAACTTAGTGCCATTAAAGCTTTTACTGAACGTGCATTTTCTTTAACTTCTTCATCAAATCCTTCTGAAGATATTGTGCTTTCTAGAACTTTCATTGCTTCTTCTTTGTTTTCTAATGAAAGTAATTCATTGATTGTGCTCATTGCAACGATTGTTGACATATCATTGATGCCTTTTCCTCTGTTTGAAATGACTACATTTAAAGAATCGTGTTCATTTCTTTTTACTAAAGCTCGAGAAGTCATTTCTCTAACTTCGTCGATAGAAGAATTTGTTCCGATTTCTTCTAAAACTGCAACTGAATCAGGGCTTGGATTAATTGTTAATGATTCAATAATGTTGCTTACTTTTGAAAAGTTTTTATTATTTTTAAACATATCTTTATTCATTTAATCCCCCTTATGCAACCATTACCATATCTGCTTCAAGTGCTGATAATGCTTCACTAAACATTGGTTTTATTTCTGAAATAGGATCCATTTTTGACATTTTAGAGATTTCTCTTTCTCGTCCGTTTACAAAGAATGAAGAGATATCTCTAGATAGAATATCTTTAGCACCTTCTAAAGAAACTTCTTTTTGACCTAATTCATGGATTTTATTCCAAGTATTAACGATTCCTTCTTTCATTTTGTTTCCAAGTGAAACAAGTGATTGGATTCCTTCGTAGAATCTGCTTCCGAAATCATTAATAGAACCTACAAATGTAGAATAAACTCTTTTTGAATGAGCTGTTAGGTTACCTGTAAAACTAATTTTATTTTCTTCTTTCTTTTTGCTTGATTCAAAAACATCTTCTGTCAAGATATTTTTTTGGAAATTTGATGCTGCAAAAGGATTAGAAGTTCTTGCAACATTTTGTTCTGTTACGCTCGTATTGAAGATACGATGGCTTAATTGATTAATTTTTTCAATTGCTGACATATATTAAACCTCTTTCTATATTATCCACTTTTCCAGTCTATCATAGTGCTTGAGATTTAAATCCACCTTTTGAATGATTTGTGTTAAAATATGAATATGAAATATAAAAATTTGGAAGAATTAATAGCTGTAATCGCAAAATTAAGAGCACCTGATGGTTGCCCGTGGGACAGGGAACAAACCCACTCATCTCTGCGTCCGAATATGCTTGAAGAAGCGTATGAGGCAGTTGATGCGATTGATGATAATGACATGGCACATTTAAGAGAAGAACTTGGAGATGTTCTTTTACAAGTTGTTTTACATTCGCAGATAGCATCAGAAAACGGAGATTTTACAATTGAAGATGTTGCAAAAGAGTTAAAAGAAAAACTTATTCACCGTCATCCGCATGTATTTGGTTCTGCCAAAATCGGTTCGGCAGAAGATGTTAAAGATGCTTGGGACAAGCTCAAAGCGGAAGAAAAAACTGAAAGAAAATCTGCAATGGATGGAATCTCAAGATGTCAGGCAGCTTTGATTTCGGCTCAAAAAATTTCCAAAAAAGCTGTAAAAACAGGGTTTGAATGGCCAAGTGAAGAGTCTTTATATGAATGTATTATGTCTGAATTTGACGAATTTAAACAGGCAAAAGCAGAAGGTGATAAAGTTCATATGGAAGAAGAATTTGGTGATATTTTATTTGCAACGGTAAATCTGGCTCGTTGGAATAAAATTGATGCAGAACAAGCTTTGCTTAAGGCAAATAAAAAATTCGAAACAAGGTTTCGTAAGATGGAAGAACTTGCGAATAAACCGTTGAACGAGTATTCATTTGAAGAATTTGATACTCTGTGGCGGCAGGCAAAAAAGGAATTGGCAAAATAATGAAAGATGTTCAAAATACACAAGATACAAGAAATGTTGATATTCAAAAAGTTGGCATAAAACATGTTGAGCTTCCGTTAACTATTCAGCGGAAAAATAAGTCTGATAAAGTTGTATATGCTACAGCTCGTGTTTGTGTTTCTCTTCCCAGAGATTATAAAGGCACTCATATGAGTCGTTTTGTTGAAATTTTAAACGAGTGGAGACAGAAAAAACTTTTAGGTGTTGATATTAAAGGCTGTGTTGAAAAAATAGTACAAAACCTTCATGCTCAAAGTGGAGAACTTGAATTTAATTTTAAATATTTTTTGGATAAAGAAGCTCCGGTTACAAAGTTATCAGCTCCAATGTGTTATGATTGCTCATTTGAAGGACAAATGTCAGGTACTGATTACAAATTTATTCTTGGTGTAAAAGTTCCTGTAACAACTCTTTGTCCTTGTTCAAAAGAAATTTCCGAGTACGGAGCACATAACCAGCGTGCAATGATATCAGTTAAGGTTTCATATGATGAATCAGAACACGTTTGGCTTGAAGATTTAATAGAACTTATTGAATCCTGTGCATCATGCCCGGTTCATCCTTTGTTGAAACGTCAGGATGAAAAGTATGTAACAGAAAAAGCTTGGGAAAATCCAAGATTTGTTGAAGATGTTTTGCGCGAAGTTGTAGTAAAACTTCGTAATCATTCAATCATAAAAGAGTTTGAAGTTGATTGCGAAGCTTTTGAAAGTATTCACAATCATTCGGCGTGGGCTTATCAACAAGAAGTAAATTATTAATTAATAGGAATAGATACTCCGACATTTATACTGGTTGTGTTTGCATTGATTTTTGAAACATCGTATATTTGTCCTTCTAAAAATACGCTTGCTTTACCAACTTTTTGTGAAACTCCGGTAAAACAACCGACATTACAGTCTGCAGCACCTGTTTTGTAGTTTACTTTTGCTGCCGCATATGGTGTTGCATAAATATTTGTATTTTTACCGACAGGAGCTGTAACCGTGCAAGGCTGTACTCTGAATTGTACCGTTTGTGAGTTTTCGCCTAAATTGTTTCGTACACGAAATCCCCCTGATAATGCACTATCACCGTATGGAACTGAACCTTTTAAATCTATAACAGCACTGGCAGGTTTACCGTCAAATGTTAAACCTATTCCGGTATAAACTCCGATATTTCCCCGACCTGTTTTGAAACTGTTATCAACACCTGCTGTTGTAAAATTTGTTCCGTCACATTGTTGAAAGCTTGATACTGTAACTTTGCTTGTTGGATTTATTGGCATAAAATTTCCCCATAGTTATCCTCTATATATTATAAAGTATTTCTATGGGGAAAAATTGCCTTTTGAAAATTTATTCTGAAAGTAATTTATCAGCTAATTCTGTTTCCAGTCTGCCATTTAATGCTTTACTTACTTTTTGAAGTTTTTTAGCGATAATTTCCATATTGTCTGTCCATACAAAATTATCCTGAACATATTTTTCAGCTTTATTAAAATCACCATCAATTTGAATTCGAACAATTTCAGCAAGCATTTCTTTTGCGATTGGTACAACTTTATCAATATTTACAAAAATCTTTCCTTCTTTTGTAATTGTGTACGCGCCGCGTTCTGCGAAGTATTTGTTTTGCATTACTGTACGAACTCTGTGTGCTTGCGACATTGTAGGTTTTGATTTTAAGAAGTTATCCGCAATTGTTGTTACGATGATTTGAGTTCTTTGGTGAGGTGTATACATCCCAAGCTCCATTAGTAAGTCAACAAATGCTAGTGCACCCATATCAGCTTTGTTTTCTTCAATTATATTACGGTATTTGCCAAGTTTTTCACTACCTTCTTTTGGTCCTAATGAGTGAGCGTTTTCGTGACCGATTGTAAACCAGTGGTCAGCTTCGTCAAGATAATATTTGTGTTGTGATTTATCTAAAATCGCATCAAGTCTTTCCTGAAGTTTCTTTTTGTCACTGATAAAACGGATTTGTCTGTGGTAAACATTACGTCTTCCTCCGCCGATTGTTAGAGATAATTTATCTGAATTCGGAAGGTTTTCAGCTAAAGTAATACCACCTCTGTATTCGCCGACATCTCCGCCAGCCATAACCATATCGACATCAACCATTGTTTGTTCCGCATCGGCATCAGCTGAAATTGTTTGAGTGTATTCATTATTATAAGGCATATTTTCAGCTAAAGTCGGTAAGTATTGTTTTATTGCAAGAAGTGTTTTTGTACCTTCTTTGTTAACAATACCGACTCTGCCGCCTAGAAAATCTTTTGGAATCGGAGTGATTCCGTGTTCTTTTAATAAGTTTGATAATTCTTCGTTTTCAACGATTGTTCCTGTCATTTCATCTTCGTAGTTTTCACGAGTAATTGTAAATTCAAGCGGAGTATCTTGAAGTGTTGCCCATTTCTTGTCAGCATATGCGTCAAGCATAGGATCAGCTGTTCTTAGAGCTTTTGCCTGTAATTTTAAATATTCGTTGAAATCTTCATTTGTAGAAAGCTCAGATGCACGATTAAGTTCATATGCTGCTTTACTAAATTCATTACTAAAATAATCAATGTAATCGATTCCTGCAAGATCTTCTGCTGCTCGGATTACAACAGAACGCTGGGTAAGGATTGCTTTTACTTCTTCAATTTTACCTTCTTTAAGCATTCTTATTAGAACTTTATGGAATTCTTCTTTTGATAAGTCCTCAGGATAAACACCTTTTCCTGGTTTTTCATCAATCCCTTTGATAAGTCTTATTGGATTTGACATTGTGTCAATGGCATTTACACCTTTTTGGGCATCAAAAAGAATTTTAGTTAATGCTGCCTGTTTGTTACCTTTTTGGGTTTCTTCTTCAAGAAATTCTTTGACGGCAAGATTATGTTTGCAATCTAACTGCATATTTATTTTTTCAATAATTTCAGCAGCTTTGCAAAGATGTTTTAAAGCTTTTTTATCGCCTTGTTCAAGCGCTAAATATTCAGGCGCATCAGCCTTTAAAAATTTTTTTGTTACTAAATAATCTTTGTGGGTGCGTTTTTCTAATTCTTTTTGCGATAAATTCAGTTCATATTGTGCCATTATAAAGCTCTCCTTATTAATTTCTTTTATAATAATTATATCATTATTATATAAAAAATCGCAATAGATTTATTTAAATGACTATGAATTTCTTAAGAAATCTGCAAGTGGAGTATTTAATGTGCCGTTGTATGCAGAGGTTTCAGCGTTCAGCTTGTCGGCAACAAATTTCATATCATCTGTCCAGACAAAGTTTTTATTAACGTATTCTGCAGCGGCATCATAATCTCCGTCAATTTGTATACGGATAACTTCTTTAAGCATTTTTTTGCATGCTGGTACGACTTTTTCTATGTTTACATGAACTTTTCCGTTTTTAATTTCATAAGCTCCGCTTTCGCCAAGGTATTTACATTGCATAACCTGTCTCACACGGTGTGCAATTGAATTGTCGGGTTGAGCTTTAAGGAAATTGCTCATTACAAAGTTGATTAATATACCTTTTCGTTCTGCGTTTGTATAGACTCCCATTTTTGTAAGTTCATCAACAAAAGAAATTGCAGCAACATCGGCTTTATTTTCTTCTAAAATATTGCGATATTCTCCAAGTTTTGCATCATTGTGGTGAGGTCCGAGTGAATGTGCATTTTCATGACCTACTGTAAAATAGTGGTTTGAATCCGGAGTTATATATTTTATTTGTGACTTATCAAGAACTTTGTTGTAAATTTGTAATGCTTTAAATTTATTATCTCTCATTGATTTGTGGTAAACATTACGTTTGCCGCCGCCGATTTTTAGTGATAATTTGTCTGAATTTGGCAGGTTTTCTGCAAGTGTAATTTTCCCTCTGTATTCTCCTACCGCTCCTGTTACATCAACAATATCAACATCTACCATTGCTTGATTGTCAGCACTTATGGTTTGCTCATATTCATCTTTAAATGGCATAAGCTCTGCAAGTTTTGGCATTAGAGCTTTTGATTCTTTCAAGAATTCTGTACCTTCTTTATTAACAATACCGACTCTGCCGCCTAGGAAATCTTTCGCAATAGGTGTTATTCCGTATTTTTTTAGTCTATTTAGAAGTTTTTTATTACGGAAAATAGTTTCAGTCATTTTATCTTCGTAGTTTTCGCGTGTTATGGTAAATTCAAGCGGAGTGTCTTGAAGTGATGCCCATTTTTTATCAGCATAAGCATCAAGCATTGGGTTTGCGGTTCTCAAAGCTTGAGCCTGAAGATTTAAATATTTGTTAAAATCTTCGTTTGTTGAAACGTTTGCAGCTTTTTCAAGTTCATTTGCGGCTATAGAAAATTCTTTTTTAAATTTATCTACATAATCTATACCTTTCAAGTAATCGCCATTTCTTACTACTACTGAACGTTGATTAAGAATATTTTTGACTTCTTTATCCTTACCTTCATCTAGCATTTTAAACAGAATTGAATGGAATTCCTCAACTGATAAATCCCGTGGGTATACCCCTCTTCCAGGAGATTGTTTTAATCCTTTGGCAAGAGAAATTTCGTTGAAAAGTAAATCTTTTGCAAAAATACCTTTTTGACCTTTGAATAATTCCATTGCTGCTTCAGCATCAGGATTACCTTTTACAATCTCTTTTTCTAAATATTTTTTAAATGGAATATTATTTTCATCATCAAGCTGCAGTTCTACCTCTGCGATTGCATCAGCAGCTTTTATAAGATGTTTTAAAGCCTGTTTATCACCATCAGCGAGGTTGGTGTATTCCGGAGAGTCGTTTTTTAAAAGAGTTATTGTTAGTAATCCGTTAGGCATTGTACGTTTAATTAATTCATCTCTGTTTAGTCCGATGTCGTAGTTTTGACCGGTAAACATTACTTTGTTTATTAGTGCAAGATTATTTAAGCCGTTTGTCAGAATCATAGGATAAGAAGTATATGAAGCTGATTTAACCGGTTTTGTCTGGATATTATTATTTGTGTAAATATTGTAGTTTTTATCAATTTTATTAATTTTCATATTCATATAAATCCCCTAATAAAAAAATGTTATTTGTGATAAGTTTCGCCTTTTAAAATTTTGAATGCTCTGTAAATTTGTTCAACGAGAATCAGTCTTGCAAATTGGTGCAGAAATGTCATTTTTGACATACTCATTTTAAGGTTTGCACGCTTGGAAACATTATCGCCAATTCCACAGGATGAACCGATTACAAATACTATTTCCTGTACTCCGTCATTTGTTAATTGTTCAATTTTACCGGCAAATTCTTCACTTGAAAATTGTTTTCCGTTTATTTCCATTGTTATAACAAAATCGAGCGGTTTTATATTTGAAAGAATTTTTTCACCTTCTTCTAGAAGAATCTTATCGATAAGGTTTTCATCTTTTATTTCAATCGGCGCAAGTTCTAAAATTGACACAGAAGCATAAGGGGTTAATCTTTTCATAAATTCATTTACCCCTTCTTTTAAAAATGTTTCTTTAATTTTGCCAAGTGCAATTATTTTAATTTTCAACTTTTGAGTTATCGCTTTCTATATAGATTGATTGAGACGGGAAGGCAAAATCTATACCTTCTTGTCTGTATTGTTTTACAACTGCTTCAATAAATTCTCCGCGAACTTTTAAGAATTTATCGTATGAACCGGATTTTACATATCCTCTAAATCTTATATTTATTGAGCTGTCACCAAGGTCGTGAACTGCTGTTACAAATCCGTTGTGAATTTCATTGTGTGATGCTGCAACTTCTTTTAATATATCTTGAGCTTGCTTAATTTTTTCATTGTTTGTTGAATATGTAATTCCAAATGTTATATTAATAAATCTTTTCTTGGCGCGCGAAACGTTTGTTATAATTGCATTTGCAGCAATATTATTTGGTACGCTTATTAGAAAATGATCTAGGTCGCGAATTTTTGTTGAACGTATATTGATATCTTCTACAGTACCTTCTATGTCGTTAATTTTTACATAATCTCCAACTTTATAAACGTGATCTGATAATATTTCAATACTGCCGAAGATATTAGCTAAAGCATCTTTTGCAGCCATACCTACTGCGATACCACCGATACCAAAACCTGCAAGAATTGATGAAACTGAATATCCTTGACTTTGTAAAAATCCTGTTAATGCTATAAATATTAATATAGCTTTTAAAAGCTTCATAATTATAGGCATAAATCGTAATAATGGCGAATTAGATTCTGTAGTTGCAATTTTATTTCTGATTTTTCCGTCAATTATATCAAGTACTTTAAAAAGTATAATTAATAATACTATATTTATTCCAAAGGCGATTAGACCTTTTTCCCAGTTTGGCATAATATTCTCCTGTTTTTTTTATTATATGATGTAGAAAATTTTATTGTAAATATTTTATAAAAAATTTTTACTTATGTTTAAAATTTGCTAAACTGTATTATTATGTATTTGTTCAAAAATCATGACAAGAATGTTTTAAAGATTCTTATATTTATAATTTGTCTTATTGCAGGTTTTTATTTTGCAAAGGTTTATCAACCTCAGAGTAAGACAGTACGTATTTATAAACAAGCCTTAAAGGATTATGATAACGGGAATTATTCAAATTCTTATTATCTTTTTTCAAGGGTTAGTAATATGTCTAATCTTAAGCCGTTTGCAATTTATCGTCAGGCAATGTGTGCAAAAGCATTAGGGGATAAAACGTCTGAGCTTAAAAGATATCAGGAACTTTTTAAAACATATCCTAAAAATAAACTGAGTCCAGAAGCAAAATATTTGGCAGGTCAGCTTGTTGTTGATGATAATCCGTCTTTAGCTTTGAAGTATTTTAATTCTGTTTCAAAATCAAATCTTGGTGAAGATTATCAAATTGCAGCAGATTATTATATTGCCAGAATCGCAGCTTCGAAAATGAGATATACGAATCGAAATAAGATTTTTTCAAGAAAGAAAACTGCAAAATTAGAAGAAGCTTTTAGGGCTTATCTTGAAAAATATCCGTCAGGAAGATTAGCAGTAAATGTTTGTTCTCATTGGAAAAAGTTTAATCCTAATATGAAGCCGGAAGATAAGGTTTTGATTGCTCGTGCATATCATCTTGCGGGTATGTATAATGAATCTGAGCAGATATTAAAGGATGTAAAATTAGAACTTAGCTGGGCGCTTATGGCTGTAAATGCATATGAAACACATAATTATAGTCAGGCTAAAAACTTAACCGAACAAGGTGTGTCAACTTATCCTGATAGTGTTAATCCTAATGATTATAATCGTGCAGTTGATAAATATTTGGATATTTTTAAATCAGATTCACAACTTAATTATTTAATACCGCTTTTTGCGATGGCAAAAGGTAAACACAAAGATTATATCTGGAATTTAAAATGCGCAAAAGTATTAAATTCTGAAAAACTGGCATGTTATAATGATTTATTTACTAACTTTCCGGATGGTAAATATGCACAAAATGCATTGCTGCAGATTTTTGTGATTAATATTAAAAATAAAAATTATGCTAAAGCAAGAGAGCTTGCGGCAGACTTTTTGAATAAGTATCCAAAATCCGAAAATATACCGATGGTAATGTTTTGGGCAGGTAAAATAGAACAAAAATATCACAATACTTCTGCTATGGTATCGTATTTTCAAAATATTATAAATATGTATCCTGATTCATATTATGCTTATCGTGCTTACTGGATTTTAAAAGGAGTTAAATCAGCTGTTATTAATGCTGATTTGGATTATAAACCTGTTGTTTATCCGTATAAGTATCCTAATGATAAAGATATTTTATCAATACTGATGTCAGTTAAGGATTATGATTTAATTACGAAGGTTATTGAAGATGAATTTATTGCAAGTTGGATTGAATATCAAAAAGGCAATTATGCATCATCTATGATAATAGCGCGCGATGCTATGGATAAGCTGGAAGTAAAACCTGTAAAAACGGATCTCAGATGGCGGCTTGTATATCCGCAGAATTATTATAAACAAGTTAAGCGTTTTGCGGATGTTTATAAAAATAATGATGCGCTTATGATGGCAATAATTCGTGAAGAAAGTTCGTTCAATTCTGAAGCTCAAAGCGGCGTCGGTGCGATTGGACTTATGCAATTAATGCCGACAACAGCTCATGATATTGGGTCAAAATACAGTATAGATTTTAATACAAGCTATCTGTTCAATCCCGAATTAAATATCAAGCTAGGTAATCTTTATTATTCTACAATAAGAGGAATGCTTGATAATAAGGATTGCTCAGCAATTGCAGCTTATAATGGCGGAATAGGTTCTGTAACCAGATGGAAAAGCACGCTCCAATATAATGATACAGATGAATTTATAGAACAAATTCCATATGATGAAACTCGAAATTATGTCGTTAAGGTGTTTAGAAGCTACTGGAATTATACAAGAATTTATCAAAAGCAGTAAAAATCATACTTTTGGCTTATTACATAAATTATGAAAGTGGTAAAATAAAATATTATGAAAAAGATTTTAGTACTATTTACAATTTTAATTATAAATTTAATTATTGCCAATCCAAGTTATGCTATAAAGATAGGTTTGCTGACGCAAGTTGAGGAAGCCGGAATTGGAACAAATGTTAACGGTAGAATGATTGATGTTCATACTAATAAAACTGTCTGTACATCTGATGCGATGAAAGGTTATATGCTTGTTCCTTATAAAAATGAAATTGCAGTAAAAACAGGCGGTCATTTTTATACACTTGGAACAGATTCAATTGTACTAAGGCCGGATACAGATGGTTATGTTAGTACAAAAGGTAAGTGGTATCGCGGTAAGCTTATGATTAAAAATATGAGTGGTAAGCTAACGGTAATAAATGATATTGATTTAGAAAGTTATATAAAAGGTGTAGTGCCATCTGAAATGCCTGCAAGCTGGGAATTTGAGGCATTAAAAGCTCAAGCAATAGCTGCAAGAAGTTTTGCGCTTGCAAATCTTGGTAAACAATCAAGAAATGGATATGATTTAAAAGATAATACAGAAGATCAGGCATATGGTGGAGCCTCGGCTGAAACAAATATTACAAATAAAGCCGTAGATGAAACTCACGGACTTGTTTTGACATATGATATGAAAATAATTTCAGCATACTATTTTGCCTCAGCAGGCGGAATGACAAATACTTCAATTTGGGGTGGAGATGTTCCGTATCTTCGTGCAGTTCCGTCATTTGATGATAATGTCAAAAAAAACGGGCATGGTGTAGGCATGTCACAACACGGAGCTAATAATTTAGCAAAACAAGGTTATAATGCATATCAAATTTTACAGTATTTTTACCAAAATGTAAAATTTGCTAAATTAAATAATGAGTCTTAATCGCCCGTGGATATTGGTTTTTAGGATTTATATATCACCGGATATACCTTTATCCCTGCGTTTATGGAATTTAATATCCTAAAACCCTTGACAGACTTTAAAATAATGTTATAATGAATTTGTCGATTACACAAATACTGCGGAATATGGTTACTTGGTCCGTAGGTTTAAGGAAGAAGGAGGTTCGTAATGAACAAAGAAGAATTAGTAAAAGAAGTATCAAAAAAAGCAAAAGTTTCTCAAAAAGCAACTGCTGACATCTTATCAGCTACATTAGAAACTATTCAAAAAACAGTTTCTAAAGGTAAAAAAGTTACTTTAGTTGGTTTTGGAACTTTCGAAGCTCGCAAAAGAGCTGCTAGAACTGGTAGAAACCCTCAAACTGGTGCAGCTTTAAAAATCGCTGCTAAAACAGTTCCTGCATTCTCTGCTGGTAAAAAATTCAAAGAAGCTGTTAAGTAGTTTTTGATACTTAATTGATAAATTTGAGGGCGGATAATTTTTGATTATCTGCCCTTTTTAACGTAATTTCTTTACAAATGGTTGAATAGAGTCGTTTTTCGTGGTAATATCTTTAATATAGAAATGGGGAGTGAGGTAGGAAATGAAAAGTTCAACAATAAGAAGATCAACGTTATCACGTGAATCAATTGAAGTTATTGAAAATTTAGCTAAAGAACAATTGGCAGAAGATTCTTTAGGCGAATATATCAGACCGCAGGATGAAGATATAATGGAAAATTCATCAATTATTAATAAATCTCAAGAGATTGATTTATTGTGGCAAAGTTTTAAAAGTGCACAGTTTACGACTAATTCTCCTGCCATATATGTTATAACAGGTTTTATTATTGGTGTTTTATCAACGGTAATTTTATTTGCCTGTGTAAATGCTTCATCTATCAAGTCAAAAGGTTTAAAATCCGGTTTGTTCGGGGTTGAAAAAGTTAAGACAGAACCCGCACAAACACTTGAAGAACAAGCACAAGACGCTCAAGATGAAATGAATAACAAGGTCTCAGTACCTTCAGAAGATGATTTTACAGCTCCTGCCGAATCTGTGAACACTGATACCGCACAAGCAGAAACTTCTTCTGTTGATACCTCAAAAATGAAAAAATATATTGTTAAAAATGGTGATACTGTTGAAAGTATTATTAAAAAAGCTTATGGTTCTTATACTCCGGAAAGAGCTGAACTTATTATGAAAGCTAATAATTTGAAAACTCTTGATAGAATTAATATTGATCAAGAATTATTGCTTCCAGCTGAATAATTATTTTAACGGAGATTAAATAATGAAGTTTTTCAAGAAAATTTTATTTGCAGCTATAATTACAAGTTTTATTTCTTCAAGCGCATTTTCTGTTGAAGATGTTTGGCAAAACGATTTAAGAACTAAATTTTTAAATAATGAAACAGTTATTATGGAAATTAATATTCGTTCTTTTAATTCAAAAGATTATAATGGGGACGGATTTATTCAGGAGGAACTGGGGGAAGAACGCGGAACCTTTGTTAATGCAGTTGCAAGGCTTGATGAGCTGAAAAATTTAGGTGTGAATACGCTTCATATCCTACCTATAACCCCAACAGGAAAACTAAAAGCATTAGGGACTGCTGGAAGCTTGTATTCTGCAGCAGGATATGATTCCATAAATAAAGATTTATATGATAAAAACTCTAATTTGACACTCGAACAACAAGCAAAGAATTTTATAGAAGAAGCTCATAAACGTAATATTAGGGTAATTGTTGATGTACCGGCTTGCGCTTCATATGATATGTATCTTGAACGCCCTGACTTATTTGTTAGTTCTTCATCCGGAGAGCCTGTTGTGCCTGCTGATTGGACAGATGTAAGATTATTATCTGTAGGTACAGAAGAGAAAATTGATGTAAATGTTTATAGTCTTTATAAAGATTTTGTCAAATATATGATGAATCTTGGAGTTGACGGTATAAGAGCAGATGTAGCACATTCAAAAACAGCGCTTTTTTGGAAAGAATTAATTAAATATTCTAGAGAAAAAGATCCGGAATTTTTGTGGCTTGCAGAATCTTCAGAACTTTGGACCGAAGCAATTTCACCGCAAGCTGTTTTTACTCCTTACGACAAACTTTTGGAAGCCGGTTTTGATGGTTATTACGGGACATTTGCGACACTTAAAGATTGGAACAAATCAAAAGACTTGTATTACAACATAACTGAAACTCTGAATAATGTAAAAAAATTTAAGGAACAAAAAAGTGTAATCGGAAGCTTTACCACTCATGATGAAGTAAGTCCGATACTTTTAAAAGGACCTGTATTTAGTGATATGATGATATGGCTGAATGCTACATTACCGGTTAATTCTTATTTTGTAGATGGTTTTCAAACAGGGGATGATTACTTATATCGAAAAGGTAATAAGCTTGCAGAATCTACAAATACTGATGATGATATGTATTTTACTCATCGCGGGAAGATTGATATATTTAATCTTTCAAGAAAACCGGGGGGAAAGTATGATGAACTTAGAAACGATTTTTTGCTTGCAAATAATGTGAAAAAAAGTGTTCTTTCTGTATTAAATGAAGGTACTTTTACACCTTTAAAAACAAATAATCAAAAAGTTTTTGCATATATGTTTGCAAATAATATTAAGAAGGTCATAACAATAGGTAATTTAGATTTTGATCATAGTACAAAAGTTACAGTGAAAGTTCCAAAATTTAATCCTAAAAAGCAAAATCTTTTGCCGATAAAAATTTCAACAATGCCGGATTCTAAGAACGGAAGGGTTATGTTGAATCTTAATCCCGGTGAAACAGTTGTTATAATTATTCACGAATTATTATAAAAAAAGTCCCGATTTAATCGGGACTTTTTTTTATTAACCTTGTCTTTGGTTTTTAACTGAATTCATCAGTTCTTCAAATTCTTTTTCGTCTATTGTTTCTTTATCTAATAACTCTTTTGAAATCTTTTCAAGCATATCACGATTTTCTGACAGAAGTTGTTTTGCAAGTTCGTATCTTTCATCAACTATACGCTTAATTTCTTGATCGATTTCGTATGCAACCTGTTCAGAGTAATCTCTCTGATGTCCGAAATCTCTACCCATAAAGACATTCTCTTGATTTTTTCCGTAAGCCATTGTGCCTAATTTATCTGACATTCCCCAGGCAGTAACCATTTTACGTGCAATATCTGTAACGTTTTTAAGGTCTTGAGAAGCGCCTGTACTTACATTTTCTTTACCGTAAACGATTTCTTCCGCTGCGCGTCCGCCAAGAGAAACTGCGATTTTTGCTAAAAGTTTTGCTTTACTTACGTGTACTGATTCGTCTTTTGGTCTTGTCCAAGTTACACCAAGAGCCATTCCGCGCGGGATAATTGACACCTTATGAAGTTCGTTTGCATCCGGTAGAAGCTTATCAATTAGAGCGTGACCTACTTCGTGATATGAAGTCAATTCTTTATCTGCATCAGTTAAGACTTTACTACGTTTTTCAACACCTGCAATAACTCTGTCAATTGAACGGTCAATATCATTCATTGAAATTTTTGATTCGCCATTGCGGGCAGCCAGCAATGCTGATTCATTAAGCAAATTTTGTAAATCCGCGCCGGTAAAGCCCGGTGTACGTTTTGCAAGAACTTTTAAATCAACATCTTTATCAAGTTTTTTATTTTTAGCGTGAACTTCTAAGATTTGTTCTCTGCCTTTAACATCCGGTGCGTTAATATAAATTTGTCTGTCGAATCTGCCCGGTCTTAAAAGAGCATTATCTAAAATGTCAGGTCTGTTTGTTGCTGCAATTACAATAATATTTGTATTAACATCAAAACCGTCCATTTCAACAAGTAATTGGTTAAGAGTTTGTTCTCTTTCGTCGTGTCCACCGCCTAAACCTGCGCCGCGCTGACGACCTACAGCATCAATTTCGTCGATAAATATAATACAAGGTTGATGTTTTTTAGCCTGTTCAAATAAATCTCTAACACGACTGGCACCAACACCGACAAACATTTCTACAAAGTCAGAACCTGAGATTGAGAAAAACGGTACACTAGCTTCCCCTGCAACGGCTTTTGCCATCAAAGTTTTACCGGTTCCCGGAGGTCCTACCAGCAAAACTCCCTTAGGAATTTTTGCACCTAACTTCATATATTTTTCGCCATTTTTCAAAAAGTCAACAATTTCTTCAAGTTCTTTTTTCTCTTCATCAATTCCGGCAACATCTTTAAATGTTGTTTTTACTTTTGAATCAAGAAGCATTTTAGCTTTACTTTTCCCAAAAGACATAGCTTGCGAACCGCCTGCTTGAATTGCCTTTATCATAAGTCCGAGCGATATAACTGCAAAAAGGATTATAATAAATGTTCCGATATTTCCTGCAAGCTGATTAGTTTCCGGAGCTTTTTTTACAGTAATATCAGCTTCAGAAGCGTTCAATTTTTCAAGAAGTTCAGCATCATTTACAGGAACTTGAACTTTAAATTGCTGCAATGGTGCTTGAACATTTTTGTTTTCTGCAGACAAGAAAGGTGATACAGTATTCTTTTCTGTTTTACTTTTTTTAGCTGCTTCTTCCTGTGCAGGTTGGTCTTTTGGTATTGCAATAATCATATCATCATATTTTTCTATTTTTGAAAATTCTTTATTTTCTAGTTTTTGTAAGAAATTAGTATATGATATTTCTGATGTACTTGTTGATGGCCCTGACATAAATATTGTAGAAATAAAGACCAGTACAACAATAGCTAATATTACGTACATACCCATTGATTGACTTTTGTTCATTTAAATAACCTTTCAAAAAATATTAAAACTCTCGTTCTTAAATTATAACTTAAAAAGGCTAAAATGTGAATAATAAAATATTCTATTTGTTTAAAAATAGTGCTGTGAAGTTTTGTAAATCTTTTTTTTATATATGAAATAACAGGGATTTGGAATTTTTTGTTATATAAGAGAGCAACTTGGAGAGCAGACATGAACATTGGTAAACTCGGTGGACAATTTAATCTTAAATTTAAGCCTAAGACAAATGTGTCTAATACTGATTCTTTGTCTAAGAAAAATGCTGTCGATAATTCTCAAAAACCTAATAAACCTCAGGTTAATGCTGATAAAAGTATGACAAAGGAAGGGTCGATTTTTGCAGCAAACAGGAATAACGGCGCTGCTCAGACTCAAAATAATGCTCAACCAACAAGTGTACAAAGTAATAAAATAGATACCAAAACTAATACAGCTAATGCTAGCCAAAATACAAATAATACAAAAGCTCAAGATGATGACAAAAAATCATTAGATATCAGTAATATTGATTTTGATAACTTAACAGGTGTTACTGATGCCGAGCTGAAAAATTTAAAAGATGAACTTACTGAATTAAAAGATGATCCGAATCTTTCACGTGCAATGGAAAATTCAATTAATTCAAAATTGAAAAAAGTAAATTCAGAAATGAAAGACAGAGCGGCAAATTCTATAGGTTCAGCACAAGGTGCTGCTGTAGAAAAAGATGCTGCAAAAACCGAAGACACAGCAGGGGCAGATCAATCTTCTGCTGTTAATCAACAGCGTAAATCCCAACAGGATGAAAATTCTACAAATTCCGATTTAGGTAAAGTTAATTCTTCAACTAAAAATAATCAAAAAGCTGAAATTAAGCTTACTGCAAATGCTAATAAAGACATGAAGAAAATAGAAAAAGATGCCAAGCAGTTTGAGCAAACTGTAGAAAAAGAACAGGGCAAAATAGAAAAGAATGAAGAAGAAATAGCCGAAGCAGAAGAACAAATTCAAGCAGATAAAGAAGAACAAGAAGCACTTAATGAAGAAATTGAACAATTGCAACAACAACAAGGTTCTCAAAGTACTGATGATGTATGCGCTCCGATGGATATGGCAAGTACAAGTGGCGCTGAAGAAACCGAAGGTACAGCTAATACTTTACAAGTAGGAAATGCTGGCGGTGGCGATGATAGTATTTCACAAAAAATTCAGATGAAAAGTACACGTGTTGAAGCACTTAATTCAAAAATTGAGGGTTCAACAAATAAAATACAAACATTAAAATCAGATTCAAATTCACGTACGGTAAAGTTACAGAATAGTTCAAAAACTTTTCATACACGAATGGCAAAATCAGTAAAAACCGCAAAAGCAAATTAAAAGAAAATTCAAGCTGATGCAAAACAGTTAAAAACAGCAAATAATATGGTAAATATGTCAATGAAGCTAGGTGATACAACTCAAAAAGTTGGACAGGGATTGCAAACAGGCGGACAAATTACACAACAGGTCGGAAAAGGACTTCAAACTACAGGTACAGTAATGCAGTCTACAGGTAGAGCTATGCAATCTAACATGTACACAGCTGCAGCAGGTGTTGCACTTGAAGGAAGCGGTGTAGGAACTGAACAATCCGGAAACGGTACAGAAAAAGCTGGTATGGGAGTTGAAAAAGCCGGAAATATTACTGAGCAAGTCGGACAAGGTATTTCTACAGCAGCCCAAATCAGCGGTCAGTTTGTAAAATCAGGTGAACAAACAAATACACAAGCTTCTAAAACTGCAAAACAATATACAAAAGTAACCGGACAAACCTTAAAACGTACCAAAGTTACCAGCATCGGAAGAAAGCGCTAAATTAAATAGCTGATACATATTTATCAATTTCTTCATCAGTATTCATCTCTGTTGCAGCAACTAGAATTCTGGTTGAATCAAGTTTTATACCGCCTAAGATGTTATTTTCTTTTAGTTTTTCAAGGAATTCATCTGAATCAGGAACTTCTATTACAAACTCGTTATAGAAGTTTTTGCTTAATGTATTTATTCCTTTTTTAGCTAATTTTTCAGATAAATTATGAGCGTTTTGTGCGGATAAGAAGCTTGCTTGACGGAAACCTTTTTCGCCCATTACAGATAAGTAAAGTGTTGCACAAAGTCCGATTAATGCCTGATTAGAACAAATATTGCTTGTTGCTTTTTCACGTTTAATATGCTGTTCGCGGGTTTGAATTGTCAGGCAAAATGCTTGTTTACCGTCTTTATCAACTGTTCTGCCGGCTAGTCTTCCCGGTAATTGTCGCATAAATTTTTCACGGCAAGCCATAAATCCTGCAGTCGGTCCGCCAAAATTCATAGGAATACCAAGAGTTTGAATATCTCCCACTACAACATCAGCTCCATATTCAGATGGTGGTTTTAATAGTGCAAGACTTGACGGGTCTGTGCAAACAATAAGTAAACAGTCAATCGCTTGAGGTTCGATAATTTCACCATAATAATCAGGTGTTTGGATTAAAACACAAGCATATTCTGTTGTGTCATTTGGTATTTCATCTACCCAGTCAACCGTTATAGTTTGCGGTTCTGTGTATGTTTTTATAACCTTTTTGTATTCTGGATTTAATGAATTTAGTACACAAACTTTGTATTTTTTTGATACTCTGCAAGCCATTAAAATACTTTCAGCACAAGCAGTTCCGCCATCATAAACAGTAGCATTTGCTATATCCATACCTGTAAGTCGGCATATCATTGTTTGAAATTCGTACATAACCTGTAATGTTCCTTGTGAAATTTCAGGCTGGTAAGGGGTGTAAGCTGTATTGAATTCAAAACGTCCTGCAACTTGCGCGATACAAGCCGGTACAAATTTGTTATAAATTCCGCCGCCTAGAAAACAGGCATAATCTGTTTTATTTTCTTTTGCAAGATTTTTTACTGCTCTTTGTGTTTCCAGTTCGCTTAATCCTTCAGGTAAATTTATACCCTGCATTCTAACATCTTGCGGAATTTGAGCAAATAAGTCTTTTGCAGCATTAATTCCGATATCTTCGCACATTTGTTGTGTAGTTTTTTCATCGTGTACTAAAAAATTCTTCATTTTATTCCAATTCTTCTTTGTAATCTGTGTATGTCATAAGGTCTGAATAATCATCAGCATTTGTGGCTTCTACTTTTACAAGCCATCCGTTTTCAAAACAATCTTCGTTTAAGCTTTCAGGAGCATCGACTAAAGCTGAATTTACTTCAACGATTTTACCGCTGATTGGCAGGTAAATTTCTGAAGCGGCTTTAACCGATTCAATATTTGCAAAAGTATCGCCTTTTGAGAATTCATCACCTACTTCAGGTAATTCCAAAAATACGATATCTCCCAGTTGTTCAATTGCATAATCTGTCAAACCTACAATTGCAGGTTCACCTTTTAATACATATTCGTGTGATTTTGTACATAAAATTTTATCTGTAAAACTCATATTATTCTCCTTTTTTTTACGTCATTCCGTACCGGATTCGGAATCTAAACGCGGTTTCTTTTTTCTACAAATGGTCGTTTAACTACCTGCGCATCATGCAGTTTTTCTCTTATCATAACCTGAACAGTTGCACCTGTGCAAATTTCTTTGTTATTTTTTACATATGCAAGTGCGATATTTTTACCTGTTGATGGTGAAACACATCCGCTTGTGATATGTCCTGTTTTTTCGCCGTTAAAATAAACATCATATCCATGGCGGGCAATGTTTTTATCTAACATAACAAGTCCGATAAGTTTTTTATTGGTTCCGTTTTTAACTTGTTCCATTATAACTTCTTTGCCGTTATAATCTACGGTTTTGTCTTTTGGAACAGACCATGATAATCCTGCTTCAATCGGAGTTGTATTTTCATCTAAATCATTTCCGTACAGGTGAAGAGCAGCTTCAAGCCTAAGGGTATCACGTGCGCCGAGTCCGATAGGTTTTATACCGAATTCCTGACCTTTTTCTAAAATTTTATCCCATAGGAATTCAGAATATTCGTTTTCGACTAATAATTCAAAGCCGTCCTCACCTGTATAGCCTGTACGTGAAGCTAGCAGTTTAATTCCTTCAATAACTGCAGGTTTTATAGTGAAAGATTTTTGAGTTTCAATGCTATATCCCATTTTTCTCATCAAATCTATTGCTTTTGGTCCTTGAACGGCTAAAAGTGAGAAGTTATGAGATTGGTTATCAATTTTAACATCCATTCCGCGTTTATTTCTTACTATCCAGTTTAAATCTTCGTCAATTCGTGAAGCATTACAGATTACAAGATAGTATTCAATGCCTAACTTATAGATAATTAAATCGTCAATCAGTCCGCCGTTTTTGTTTGGTAATTGGCAATATACTGCTTTTTCATAATCAAGTTTTGTAATATCCTGAGGTACGATTTTATTTAAGAATTTTGTAGCATCCTTGCCGGAGATAAATACTTCTCCCATATGTGAAACATCAAAAAGTCCAACGTTTTCGCGAACTGTTTTGTGTTCTTCAATGATAGATGAATATTGAACAGGCATGTGCCATCCTGCAAAGTCTACCATTTTGGCGCCAAGTGCTGCGTGTTTATCGTGCAAGTATGTTTCTTTAACCATAAATTCCCCCTCAAACTATTATAATTGTCGCACGCGAACAGCAGACATGTCAATAATTTATTTAGAGTTATGAAGAGGTAAATGTTTTGTAGGTTGGTGTGATTTGGCAAATCTTTATTATTTGTGTAAATAATTCATGTTTTGATTTTGCAGTACGTAGTATGCACATCCGAATCCTGTACTGTTTTTAGTACAACTGTTTTGCCAGTAGTCATCTTTTTTGTTCGAACCAAGGGGTTTTATTGAACTTGAGTGTTTTTCATATGCAAACACAAACAAATCTTTTCCATACATATTTGGCTGGTATTTTCCGTTTACATCAATCCAAAAAGTTATATATCTGTCTTCGCTTGGTTCTGATGTTCTCCACCAGATAGAACTACCATTCAAAAGTGCGATTTTGTAACAATCAGTTCTGGAAATTGCATAATCTCCATGATTTTCTCCGTTTAGCCTTTTATATTGATTTTTGGAAACACAAGCGTATTTTGTGTCTTTTATACCACAATCAGCGGCTAGTTTTAAAAATGGTTTTAAATTCTTAGCAATAAGTTCTGCAGATTCAGAATTATTTCCTGTCAATCCCCAGCCGCTTGGATCACCATATTCATCTTCAGCCATTCTCATAGCTTGAGATAAAATCGATTGAGTTTCACGGAGTTTTGCGACTGTTTGTTTTTCAAAATTCTTTTGTATCAATGTAGGAATTGTCATTGCTGCTACAATTCCTATTATGCCTAGTGTGATTAGAACCTCGGCAAGTGTGAATGCTGTCTTTTTCATAATATCTATATTTTAAGCTTTTTGCATAGGTTTGTATACGTACGGTTAGTACGTATAATTAGCCTGAGGATACGTATAGACTGTACGTATATGCGCGATGAGTTTTATAAAAATTTGGGTAAAAATATTAAAAATCGGCGGAAAAATTTAAGTCTGACTCAGCAGGATTTAGCTGACAGGCTTGATATGTCATTAAATTTTGTCGGTAAAATAGAAGTCGCATTTTCAAAGCCTTCACTTGATACACTTATTGAAATTGCAAAGGCTTTAGATACTACTGTGTCTGATTTAACTCGTTTTTAACAGTTGCTTATATAAATCAATTTCTTTTTGTGAAAGTTTTTCTGGAAGAACGATTTTTATTTTTGCATTAAGGTTTCCGAATCCACCTGATTTTTTTGGTAATCCCAATTCTTTAAGTCTTAAGGATTTGCCGGTAGAGGTCATTGCAGGAATTTTTATTGTAAATTTTCCGTGCAGTGTCTGAATTTCTTTTTTACATCCTAAAACAGCTTCCGGCGGTGTGATTTCAACTTCTTTTGTAAGATCAGAACCTTTGATTTCATATTCGGAATCTTTTGGAGTTATAACAAGGTATAAATCACCTTTTTGTCCGTAAGCATCGACTTTACCTTCACCTTTAAGTCTTATTTTTTGTCCTTCTTTTACTTCTTTTGGAAGTTTTACTTTTAAGGATTTATTTTCATTAATGATTCCCGTTCCGCCGCAAGCCTGGCAGTAACCGCCTCCTCCGGGGCACTGTGTGCATTTTCGCATATCGTTAAATCTTACGGTAATCGGGTCTGATGAAAATAAATCTTTTGCTGTGACATTCAGGGTTTTTGTAACGTCTAAATCTTCTGCCTTTGGTTGTGTGTGTCTATGAGAGGAAGTTCCGCGTCTTGTGTAGGCTTGCTGTGCTCCCATATCTCCAAAGTCAAAACCGGAGAATCCGCCGCGCGCTCCGCCTGCAGCTCCTGCGCCCATCATATCGCCGAATAATGAGCTGAAAAAGTCTGAAAATCCGCCCATATCCTGACCGTTAAAATTAAATTGCTGATAACCCTGACCGCCGCCAAAGTTAAAGTTTTCAAATCCCGGTGGCGGGGTGTAATCAGCGCCGCCCTGCCAATTTGCGCCTAAGCTGTCGTATCTTGAACGTTTTTGTTTATCGCCTAAAACTTCATAGGCTTCATTTATTTCTTTGAACTTTTCTTCAGCTTCTTTTGTTTTATTTACATCGGGGTGATATTTTCTTGCCATTTTTCGGTAAGCTGATTTAATTTCAGCTTCTGTTGCATCACGTTTTATCCCTAGTGTTTCATAATAATCTTTATATTTCATAGTTATCTCCTAACCTAATAATAATATAAAATAAAAGAATTTTTGAAATTTTTAATTATTTCTTAATTATATTAAAATCGGCTCTATGTTCTTTTATAGATTCTGAATCAAGTTCAGAATGATAAAAATAGAGCCGATTTATTATATATAATGTAAATTGGTTAAACTATCTTAAGCTAACTTTTACAGCAGGTCCTTTTTGAGAGATTTCAACTTTGTTTTCTCTAGCTAACCAGCCAAGACCTAAGTCTGCAAAGTTTCCTTTAAGGTCTAATTCTTTTTTCATTTTTGCAAATGTAGTTGTTCCGTTTTCGTTTAAGTAGTTATAGATTTCTCCAGCTGCGAAACCGATTTTTTCTTCTTGTGATAAGATAACTTTTTTTGTTGCCATGATTTTTTCTCCTTGAATTATTGTTTGTAGAACACTCTTTCGATATTCAAATAGTAGTTCATTTTTGAATGTTTGGCAATCATTTTGAGGGTGTAGTTTTTTGAGTGGTTTATGATAAAATATACACTGTAAGGAGTATTGAATTTGTTGATTGAGGGAAACATCGCATCTTCTAAGACGGATGTGCTTATTGGTAAGTATGCTGGATTGCTGAATCAGGGGATTAAGTCCTCTGAAATTCTTGTGCTTGTTCAAAATTCAACTCTTAAAAACACATTTATTGAAAAAACACTTGAAAAACTTACGGTTGATTGTCTTGAAAAATTACAGGTTCATTCGTTTTTTTCTCTTGTATATAACACTGTTTCTGATAACTGGGCTTTTTTGGAAGATAGAAATATTTTTGATAATCCTGTAATTTTACCTAATATGACAGGGCTTGAAGTCTCGCAATTTATTTTAAAAGATATTCTAAATGATGTGAAATTTCGCGGCTATAATTCCAGAATGTCACTTTTGCACCAGATTTTCAGAAGATATTCGCTTATTGTTCAAAATAATTTATCTCAAAAAGAGGTTGATGAAAGAGCGGCGATTTTGAAAGAAGGTTTTTCGGAGGATGCTAACCTAGTAATTAAAAAATTTATGCGAAAAACTCTTGAACTGCGGGATTTTGATTATTTAAGACAGTGTTTAATGTTCAATTTTATTTATAAAAACACTGATTATTTTAAGGATATAAAGTATTTAATAGTGGATGATGGAGATGAATGCACCCCGATTTGTCTGGATTTTATAGAATACTTAGCACCACAATTAAAAGATTCATTTATAGCTATTGATTCACTGGGCTCAAGCCGTTGCGGATATTTGAGTGCGGATAAGAATAATTTTGAAAAATTAAAAAAAATATTCAATTCAGAGATTGTCAAAATTGGTTCTGCAGGAATGATGGATAATGAAGCTTATAAACTTTATAAGAATGTTTATGATGATGAGGTTAATATTTTAAATCCTTTTACCTTTGAGTCTTTTTCAAAGCGTTCGGCGATGCTTGATGAAGCAGTCAGAAGAATTAAGGATTTATTATCAAAGAAAGTTTTACCGTCTGAAATTTCAATAGTAACTCCTGTTGTTGATGAGATGTTGAAGTTTGGGCTGAAAGAAAGTTTCAAAAATTACGTTAATTTGAAATACCTTTCAGGTAGTGAGAAACTTATACAAAACAGGCTTGTGCAGGCTGCGATTACAATTTTGAAACTAAATACTGATTTAAGATATTCGCTTGATGAATTTGAAATACGTGTGATTTTGTCTGAATTTTTACAGATTCCGTTAAAGTATTGTGCAGAAATTTTAGAAAGCTTTAAGCGTGATAAAGTTCTTATTTCTTATGAATTTCACGATCCTGAATATAATGAAAAATATTTGAAATTCAGAGCGCTTGTTGAGAATTTATCAGCATCTACTGCTAAAATTTCAGAGCAGATTGTTGAAATTTATAATGAACTTTTTGTTTTATCACCGATAAAGTTTGAAGAAATAAATAAGTTCAATTTCTTTTTAAAGCAGATAGTAGATTTTGAAAATGTATTTGGCGCTAATTTTAACAGGCGTAAAACGGATATTATTTTGCAGGCAGAAAATTCAATTATTGCAGAAAATCCTTATTCTGTTTTGGAAATAGATAAAAATGATTTAATAATTTCAACCCCTCAAAAAATTATTGATAACCATATTAAAACTAAGTATCAAATATGGCTTGATATTTCAAGTTCAGAGTGGGTAAAATCAGATACCGGACCGTTATATAATGCGTGGGTATTCCAAAAAGATTGGGAAAAATCAGAATATACAATTGAAGATAATATTGAACTTTCTAAAGATAAAAACGGCAGAGTTTTAAGAAAATTATCGCTCTGTACTTCAAAAAGAGTTTATTGTTGTTCAAGTTTATTTGATTCAAACGGGGTAGAAAATTATGGCGGGATTGAACCTTATATAATTACAAAAGAAGTGGATGAGGAGTCTGAACAGGATACTCCGAAGTTTAAAATAGTTCCGCGTGAAGATCAAAAACCGGTACTGGATTATGAATCAGGCTATATGGGGATTTCTGCCGTACCGGGTGCAGGAAAAACTACAATTTTGCTGGCGCTTATTATTAAACTGCTTGAGCGCGGTATCAATCCTGAACGAATTTTTGTTTTAACTTATATGGATTCTGCGGCACGAAATTTTAGAGAAAGGATTAAAAATGTTCGCAAAAATTCTTCAAAACTCCCAAATATTAGTACAATTCACGGGCTTGCGCTTAGAATCTTGAAAGAAAACGGAAATTACGAAAAACTTGGTCTTTCTGCGGATTTTGAAATCTGTGATGATTCACAACGCGGAAGAATTTTGCGTGAAATTGCCGCTAAGTTAAAGATTGAACAAAAAACAGCAGAAGAATTTGACCGTGCAGTATCTGTATTCAAGTTTGGTAGAGGTAACTTTGCCGTTGAGCCGGCAGATACAAAACTGAAAAAGTTTAAAATGTTTTTTGAGGCTTATCAGGATAGTCTGAAAGAATTTAATCTGATAGATTACGATGATATGTTGACAGGTTCTGTTCGTATCTTGAAAGAGAATCCGGATATTTTAGCGCATTATCAGGAAATTTGCGAATATATTATTGAAGATGAAGCACAAGATTCATCAGGAGTTCAGCAGGAATTGATTACTTTGCTTTCAGGAAAACACAAAAATATTATTCGCTGTGGAGATGTTAATCAGTCAATTACGGCTACATTTTCTAATGCTGATGTTGAGGGGTTCAGACGGTTTATTACAGAAAACAATAACGTTACAATGAACTGCTCGCAACGCTGTACAAAAGATGTTTGGAAGTTTGCAAATTTACTTGTTGAATCTTCAAGCGTAAAACCTGAAAGCGCTAATTCATTTTTTAAAATGTTTATGCAGCCTGTAGAAGGAAAAAATCCTGAACCGTGCGGCGTTGGACCAGCGGTTATCGGGGAGCTTTTTGATAGTGGAGTTGAAGAAAAGAACTACGTTTTGCGTATTATTAAAGAAACTCTTTCAAAGCATCCTGAATATACTGTAGGAATTTTACTTCGAAACAATTATCAGGTAGCCTCATGGCAGAATTTAATCGAAAATAGCGGTCTGAAAGTTATTACCAGAAATCAATGTTTAGAACAAAAAGCAATATTTAAGGTTATTTTTGCCGTGATGAAAATGATTATCAATCCGTTTGATAATGAAAATATCGCGCAAAATTACAGTATACTTGCAGATTACGGATATTATAAAAGAGGGCTTGATACTGAAATTAGAAAATATGAAAATCCGTTTGTTCAGATTAACTCTGACAACCTCGAAAGTGTTGTGCTTGAACAGTTTTATTGGGATTTAAATTACTGGATCTCGCTTTGCTATCTTACTCCAAATGAGCTTGCCGTAAAAATAGGTATGCAGTTTTTCAAAAGTGATATAGAAAAGTCAAATATTTATCTGATTTCAACACTTATAAAACGGATTTGTATAAAAAATAATTCTCTTGAATATGCGGTTTCTCGGCTTGCTGAATTGTCCAAAAAACCAAACTTGAGCGGTTTTAAATTCTTCTCGGAAGAAGATGAAGATGATAAAGCCTTTTTAGCGGGAAAAGTTCAGATTATGACTATGCATAAATCTAAAGGTGATGAATTTAATCTGGTATTTTTACCTGAAATGACAGAAAAAAATCTTCCGCTTACAATCGGTTCAATAAGTCTGAAGTCATCAGAATTTATGGAATCTGTTAAAAACCTTAATCCGAATTATAATCCAAAATCAGAATATGAACTTAAACAGGAAATTTTGTCTGAGAATCTTCGATTGTTGTATGTTGCAGTTACTCGTGCAAAAAATAAGCTTTATATTACAACAAGCACTAAAGCAAAAACCCGTTTTGGCAAAGAACAAAAGCAAGAGCCAAGTTCAATTTTTGTGAATTTATTGGGGGTAGACGCGTGACAATAAACAATTTTTCTCCAAATATGCTGAAAACTTATCAAACCTGTCCAAAAAAATTCTTCTTTAAATATATTGAGCGGGTAAATGTTCCATTGTCTGGAGCACCATTTGAAAAAGGTAAAAAGATTCACGCGTTAGCTAACTATTTCCTTCAGGGGATAAATATTTCAAGGCTTGAGACGGCTTTATCTGATAATGAACGCGAAGTTTGGCAGTCACTGCTTAATAATCCGTTTTTTCAGAAAAAATGTTTAAAATCAGAATATCAATTATCCTGTAAAGTTTCAGATTTTTGGGTTGGCGGAAGGATTGATGCTGTAGTCTTTTACGGTGATGATTATTTTATACTTGATTATAAAACGGGTTCAGTTCCGAAAAATCCTGAATATGATGTTCAAACAATGGTTTATTTGTTAAGTTTGGACAGGTATTTAAACGGTAAATATAATAAGCTTTCTTTTGTGTATATCAATTTGAAAGACAAAAAAAATCACGTAATCAAATTTAATTCTGTCTTAAAAGCAGAATACGAAAAACGTATTGAAGAAATATGCAATAAAATAGTATCAGATAACTTGTATAATTGTAACGAGCAAAATTGTGAACGCTGCGAGTATTCTAAATTTTGTCAATTATAATGCGTATTTTATAGCTTCTATCATGCCGGCAGGGTCTGCAATATTTTTACCAGCAATGTCAAATGCCGTACCGTGCCCAGGAGAGGTTCTTATAATATCCAGTCCGATTGTAATATTAACAGTTTTATCAGCTGCAACAGTTTTTATCGGAATTAATCCCTGATCGTGATAGTTTGCGATGTAACAGTCAAATTCATCCTGAGTTCCATTTTGGTAATGTTTAGCGGCATTTACAAACAGGGTATCAGCAGGAAGTGGCACTGTAATATTTATCCCCTCATTTTGAAGTTCTTTAACCGCAGGTATTAAAATTTCAATTTCTTCATTACCTAAAATCCCGTCCTCACCTGAATGCGGGTTGAAGCCGCATAGCGCAAATTTCGGGTTTTGAATCTTAAATTGCGTTTCAAATGTTTTAACAAGATTTTGAACTTTTGTTTTAACAATTTCTTTTGTTAAAGTAATATTTTTTAATGCACAGTGGCGTGTCAAAAGCAGTACTCTGAAATTTTTAGCGGCAAAAAGCATTTCTGCAAGCTGATTATCGTGTGCCAAAAAATGCTGTAAAACTTCGGTTTGTCCGTTAAAAATATGCCCGGATAAATGCAGGGCATTTTTAGCTACAGGTGCTGTGACAATAGCATCAGGTTTTAGTTCACAGACTTTTTTTAAAGTTTGAAAAGAAAACTCACCTGCTTCTTTTGTAATTTTACCGGGTTTAATTTCAGCCGTGTATGGAATCTCGATTATTTCGTATTTTTTATCAAGTTTTCCGTAATAATCAAGAATCTTTTTATTTGATATTATTACTACTTTTTCAGTTGGCAAATTCAATTGGTTAAGGGCTTTTATTGTAATTTCTGCCCCGATACCGTTCGGATCACCTGTTGTAATTGCAATTTTATTCATAATTTATTCTTCGTGTTTTTCAAAGTAATTCAGGATTTCAATAAGAGTGTTCACTCCGCCCAGGTTACCTGATTTTGTAACAATCCACTGATCTGCGTTAGCATTTTTGCTAAGCGCAATTGCAGGCAGAACTTCATCAATAAGCTTCAACTGGTTTGCGTTAATAGCATTACAACACTTATAAGATGTTTCACCTCCAAGGGTAATTAATACAGCTTTTGTATTTTCAAGAACTCTATGTGATAGCTCTGCAAGGAAATCAGTTATAACATTAGCCAGCCCTGATTTTGTTATATCAGCTTTTATTGTGTCTTCTGAAAATCCGTCAAAATTTTTCAAAAGTTTTGATGTATGAACAAGGACAATATTGCTTCCTGTCATATTAGAAACAATTCTGTCCACAAGACTGTCTTGAACTCCTGATAAAACAGTATTCATATCAAGTTCAATAACAAGACTGTTTTCTTCGTATTCTTCGTTTTGTTCAAATTTATCAATCTGGCTTGCTGTAATTTGTGTTGCACTGCCTGAAACAATAAGCTTCGGAAGTTTTGGTAACTTAACCGGCAGCATTTCATTATCTTCATTTATAGGAAACCACTGATTACTCAAAACTTTTCCTGCTGCAGCTGTACCTACTGGCAGAATCTTAAAATTAGATTTCTGCATCGCAAGGACAATTTGTTCTAAATCTACTGTTGAAACTGAATCAGCTACAATAATTTTTGCACCTTTTTCAATGAGTTTATTGATTTTTTTAAGAATCGGACCTGCACCGTCCATAATGGTTTTAAGCTTAATGCTGTCTACCAGGTCTTCAAGATTTTCGCCAAGTTGATTTTTTAAAAGTGTTGGTAGATGCGATTCATATATAGGTGAATGCGGGTCGCGTGCCATTTCCGTACGTTCAATAGGCACCCCTTTTAGCAAATGATAGCCGCCTACTGTTGTTCTGCCTTCCTGAGGAAATGCAGGCATGATTATTGCAGCATCCCAACCTAAAACTTCAAGCATAGAAAGAACTTCAACTGCAATATTTCCCCTGACTGTTGAATCTATTTTTTTGTAGAAAAAATCCGGATTGATTTTATCGACAAAAAGCTGTGTTGCTTGTTTAACTTTTTCAAAAGCATCCTGTGGTGAAATATTTCTGGATTCAGTTGAAATTGCCCATGCCTGCTGGTAATCAGCCGAGGTTGGCTCAATGTCTGTAGTAAGCAGAATATTTGTATCTGCTCCGTTTAATTTAAATTGCAGCGCTGTATCATTAGCTCCTGTTAGGTCATCAGCTATGATTGCTGCAGTGCTAGAATTTGTTATCATAATACAGCTTCTGTTTCTGCGTCTTTCTTAGAACCTAATAATCTTATAGTGTTTGCTACAACGTAAAAAGATTCTTTTTCTTGGTTTGTCATTTTATCTGTCCAGCGTCTGTTTGCAATTCTTCCGTCAACTGCAACAAGTCTGCCTTTTTTTACGTATTCGGCAGCAAATTCAGCTTGATTTCCCCAGACTTCAATATTAAACCAGTCTGTTACTTCTGATTTTGTTTTAGAATCCCATCTGTTTACGGCAACAGAAAATGATGCTTTAGTTTTTCCTGAGTCGTAGGAATTAAAGTTTTCTGATGCATCTCTGCCTACTCTGCCTACTACTGTAACTGTATTCATATATATTACCTCTTTCAATTTTTACATTATACAAGATATTTGTGACGAGTCAAAATTAATACATTTTCACAAGACGTCTTACTTCTTTTAATATTTCCTGAGCTTTTGCTCTGGCTTTAGCTGAACCTTCTTCGATAATACGTTCAACTTCTTGCTGATTTTGTTCGTAATATCTGCGTCTTTCTCTGATTTCACTAAGGCGGGCATTTATTTTTTCGCCTAATTGACGTTTACATTGAGCACAACCTCTTAAGCCTTTTTCACATTCACATCTTACTGTTTGAATTTCTTCTTCTTCGCCGAAAATTGTCCAGTATTTGAATGCAACTTCGCACTCATCAGGATGTCCCGGGTCGTCTTTTCTTAGTCTTGAACGGTCGGTAATTGCTGACATAACTTTTTTTGCAGTATCTTCTGCGCTGTCAGAAATTTTTATATCATTATTAAATGATTTACCCATTTTATTGCCGTCAAGACCGCAGATTAGTGAACAGTTATTAAGCAGAGGTTTTGCTTCGTTGAAGAATTCTTCACCGTATATATTGTTAAATCTTCTTGCTATATCACGTGTTATTTCAATATGTGCGACCTGATCGCTTCCGACAGGAACACAATTCGCGTTAAACATCATAATATCAGCACTCATTAGGACCGGATATCCCATTAAACCGTAGTTAATTTGCTGTCCTTGTCCTTCTTTTGTTTTTAAGATTTTTGCCATATCTTTTAAAGTCGGGTCACGTTCAACCCAATTTTGCGGTGTTATCATGCCTAAATATATGTTTAATTCTGCAATTTCAGGTACAAGCGATTGAACATAAATTACTGATTTTTTCGGATCAATACCGCAGGCTAACCAATCCATTACAACTTCTAAAATATTTTGTCTTAAGTCATCTGTTTTATCGTATTTTGTAGTTAGGGCATGCCAATCTGCAACAAAGAAATAGCAATCGTACTTATCTTGTAGTTGAACCCAGTTTTGGATAACTCCGAGATAGTGTCCTAAATGTAATTTCCCTGTGGATCTCATCCCTGATACAATAATTTCTTTCATAAAACAGTCCTTTCTGTACTCCTTAACATTATATAATAAACATGTGATATCAGTAGTTTGTAATATAATATCTTTATGCAGATTTATTCAGATAAACTCTTTGAAAACAGAGTTGATTTTATAGAAATATTTGAACCTGAAGAAATTCAGAACGGTTTTTTGAGGCTTGAGAATTTGCGTAAGAAAAACTTACATATAATTGGATATATGAGATACGATTTATCCAAAAGTTCTAAGTATCCGCTTATGTACTTTGAGGCTTATGATAAGGTTGAAAAATATATCCCTCAATTTCCGGATAGAAATGCAGGAATTCTTATCAAACCTAAAATATCAAAAGATGAATATTTTAGGTCAATAGAATATATAAAAAGACAAATTTATAATGGTATAACATATGAAGTAAATTATACTTATCCATCTGAGATTCGTACAAATCTTGGTGATTTTGAACTGTATGAATGGTTATTATCTCGTCAAAAAACACCATATAATGCTTTTTTACAAAATAAATATGAAAAAATATTATCGTTTTCACCTGAACTATTCTTTAAGTTAAAAGGAAATAAAATTTATACAAAACCAATGAAAGGAACAGCTCCTAAAGCTGAAAATCAACGGGAATTTCTTAGTAAGGATATTAAAAATCGTGCTGAAAATATAATGATTGTTGATTTATTGAGAAATGATTTAGGCCGAATAGCAAAGCCGGGTACTGTTAAGGTAGAGAAACTCTTTGAAATAGAAGAACATCCTACCGTTTATCAAATGACATCTGAAATTTCTGCGGAAGTTGATGAAAAGTATAATTTATATGATATTTTTAAGGCAATTTATCCCTGCGGTTCCATAACCGGTGCGCCAAAAGTTTCGACAATGAAGGTAATAGAAGATGTTGAAAGGTATTCAAGAGAGGTATATTGCGGAGTAATCGGTTATATTTATGGTGATGAGGCTGTTTTCTCCGTTCCGATAAGAATACTTCAAGGAAAAAATAATGAAAGTCTATTTACTTATTTTGCTGGTGGGGCTGTTGTTTGGGATTCTACTGCTCAAGAAGAATGGGAAGAAACTCTTACAAAAACTAAATTTTTAGAAACACCTTTTTCTATTATTGAAACAGCTGTTTGTGATTGGGACTTGCATGTAGAACGAATGAAAAAATCTGCGTTTGAGCTTGGCTTTAAGTGGAATAATGAAATTGAAAATGTTGAATTAAAATCAGGTAAAGTGACAAGGGTTGTATTAAATAAAGATGGTGTTTATTCTGTAGAATATAAGAAATTACCGATTACTGAGCATAAACCAAAGGTAAAAATATGCGGTGAAGTAAATTCTATAAATCCATTTTTGTATCATAAGACGACAATCAGGGATTCTATGCCTGATGATGTTTTCGAATATATAAAAGTTAATGAAAAGGGGCAGGTTACAGAGGGTATTTTTACAAATATCGGGATTCTTAAAAATGGTAATTATTATACACCGCCTGTTGAATGCGGGCTTCTTAACGGTATATTCCGACAAAAGTTGAACTGGCAAGAAAAAATTTTATATCCGTCAGATTTGATTTCTGCAGATAAAGTTTTTTGTTTTAATTCTGTGCGCGGATTAATCGAGGTTGAATTATGCTTATAATTGATAATTATGATTCATTTACATATAATATTGTTCAATACATACAAATACTTGGGATTGAACCGATTATTATTAAAAATGATGAATTGTCCATTAAGAAAATTGAAAAATTGAAATTTTCACGGATTTTATTGTCACCTGGTTGGGGAAATCCTGAAAATTCTGGTGTTACAATGGATGTTATTGATTTATATAAAGACTCGAAATCTATATTAGGGGTCTGTCTTGGTATGCAATGTATTGCAAAATATTACGGATTGGATATTATAAATGCTCCAGAACCGTGTCATGGCAAAACTTCTGCAATATATTATGATGATGATTTTCAGCTTTTTAAAGGGTTAAGACAAGGCTTTAGTGCAACAAGATATCATTCTCTTATTGTATCCGGTGTGTCCAAAAATATAGATATCAAAGCCGGAACTGTAGATAATATTCCTATGGCATTAAAAGTCAAGGGTAAAAAAGTATATGGAGTCCAATTTCATCCGGAATCCATTTTGACAGAATTTGGAATTGAAATTTTTAAAAATTGGATTGAATTATGCAATGTAAAACACTAAATTAATTAAAAAATCTGCAATAAGCATATAAATTGTTGATAATATTGCGGCTTGAGTTGTTGATGTTCCGACTTCTTTAGCGCCGCCTTTGGTTTCGTATCCTTTTGTAGCACAGACTAAAGCAATTAATGCACCAAAAATACAGGCTTTTAAAAGACTAATATAAATATCTTTAGTTTCCATCCATGCCCAGGCTGATGTCATGTATCTTGCGGGATGAAGATTGATTGTTCCTAAAGATACAGCCATACCGCTAATTATTCCGACAAATTCTGCAATTAATACGACCATGGGAACAGTGATGGCAGATGCTAAGATTCGCGGTGTAAAATAATATCCTACAGGGTTGATTTTGAGGGTTTTTATTGCATCAACCTGAGAGGTTACCTGCATATTGGCAATTTCAGCAGAAATTGCAGTTCCTGCTCTGGCTCCTATTGCAAGAGCAACAAAACCGGGTGCGATTTCTCTAATCATAACAACGGCAATAGAACCGCCGATATAGGCTTCAGCACCGGTTAAAAGAAATTCTTTTGATACCTGAATCGCAATAACAGCGGCAGAAATAAATGCTATAACAAGGGATATTGGCAAAGAATCGTAACTGATTGCAGCAGCTTGAGAGATTACTGTTCTAAATCTCAGGTTTCCGCCAAAGAGATATTTAAAACATTCTATCAAGTTTTTAACGCATAATCCTAAAAAATTAATCAAATATTCAGCCCCTTTTTCGTTTTTGAATATAACATAAAAAGGGGCTGTAGTAAATTATTTTTTTGTTTTTGTCGAAATTTTATTTTTGTCGACTGTCGCAATAAATTTTATGGCTTCATTTGATGGAATTGCGAATCCTATTCCGATATTTGAAATATTATGATCCGGGTTGTAAATAGATTGGCTTATTCCAATGACTTCACCGGTTGAGTTAAGCAGAGGTCCTCCGGAACAGCCCGGGTTAATTGCAGCATCTGTCTGGAATCTGTTTTTGACATAGTCAATTCGTGAAATTATTCCTTGAGTTAATGTGTTTGAAAATCCAAAAGGGTTGCCGATAGATAAAACTTTCTGTCCTACTTTCACACCTTCAGAATCCCCGAAAGACACTGTGTTAAGACGTGTTTTAGGTGAAATTTTAATAAGTGCTAAATCCTTATTTTTTCCCATTTGTGCAACAAATTGTGCTTTATATGTTTGTCCGTTATGGGTTGTAACTTCAATGTCTTTGTAGTTTTCAACAACATGCGAACCTGTTAAAATAAGTCCGTCAGGGCTTACAATACAACCGGTACCTGCAGAAACCCCGTCTTTAACTTGTGCTTCAATTGCTACAATTGCGGGACTTATTTTTTCGTAAACGCTGATGTTTACCTGCTCATCCGGAGCATAATACCCTTGAGCAAAACTCGTATTTATACTTAAAAGTGTAATCGTCAGAATTAAAAATATTTTTCTTTTCATATTTATAACCTCTCTAGATAATTATTTTTTTATTCGCATAAAAATATATTCTCTTATTCTCGTTTTTAAAGGTTAGTTCTTGAAAATATTAAAATTTTAATGTATAATTCAGATGACGTTAAGTCCGAGAATATAATTAAGGAGAAAATTATGGCTAGAATTGATTCATTTAAACACGCGTTAGAAGAAAAACGTGCGGTTAAAGTTATCGCAGGTATTGATAACTTTGATATCGAAAATATTAAAAAAGTTGTTGCATCAGCTGAAACTGCTCATGCTTCTGCTGTTGATATTTGTGCAAGAGAAGATATTATTAAAGAAGTTCGCTCAATGACAGAGCTTCCAATCTTTGTATCTTCAATTGTACCGGCTGAACTTGTAAAAGCTGTTGAACTTGGTGCCGATGCTATTGAGCTTGGCAACTTTGATGTACTTTACAAAAAAGGTATGTCTTTTGATGTAAATGATGTTTTATCACTTGTTGAAGAAACTTTATCTTTACTTGATGGTAAAGAAGTATTCTTCTCAGTAACAGTTCCGGGAGAAATTGATATCGCAGATCAAATCGCATTGTCTGTAAAATTAGAATCTATGGGTATTGATTTAATTCAAACAGAAGGTCACTATTCAACCGAAGCTAATCTAACAGGTGCTAGAGCTTTAATGGATAGAGCAGAATTAACAATTTCTAATACAATTGAACTTTCAAGAAATGTTGAAATGCCAATTATGACAGCTACAGGAATTAACCCTACAACTGCTCCGTTTGCATTTGCTGCAGGCGCTTCAGCTATTGGCTGCGGTTCATGTGTTAACAAACTAACTTCATCAATTTCTATGATTGCTACAATTTCATCTTTAGTTGAAATTGCTAACAAAAATGCAGTTAAAATTGCTGAAATGGTTTAGTCAATAAATATAAAAAAGAGGCGCACCCGCAAGGTGCGCCTCTTTTTTAATCCGGAATATATTCAAATATGTCTTGAATTTTACAATCCAGTGCAAAACATAATTTATTTATGGTCTCAAGTTCTATAGTTTTAGTTTTATTATGGTAAATTCTGAACACCGCAACGTGACTTAGTCCTGCAAGTCTTGCAAGTTCAGCCATATTCATTCGTCTGATTCCCATCATAATAGATAGCTTATTTTTTATCATATATGTAATGTAACATTTTTAAATTGGTCTTGACTAGCATTATATACACGTATAATATTATTAAACATATAGATAATAATATTGTAATACTGTTTAATATTAAAAGGAGGATAAATGATAAAAAGTAGAGCCTTCACCTTAACCGAAGTCTTACTAGCTGTAGCGATAGTGGGTGTGATTTCAGCAATAATACTTCCAGTCGCAATAAGTAAGTTTAATGAAAAGACTTTGGATTTGGGTTTTGCTCGTGAGGTGAAAACTATATCAATGGCAATAGATAGTCTTGCGGTCAGTGAGAATAAGAATGATTTTTTCTCAACAATGATGTATACAGATGTCGAACCTGATTCTTATGATGATACTTCCGGTAAGTTTATTAAAAAATATTTAAGGGTAGCTAAATATTGCGGCGATACAAACAGTGATTGTTTTGCGGATAAATATTATGAGTATAAGGATAACAAAAAGGAAGAATATACGCCTACATATAAAGGAGGCTGTGCCCGCTTAAAAAACGGTATGAGTATTTGTATAACCCCTCAAATCGGAGCAAGAAGTATTGAAGGGTTGCTTGATATAAATGGTAAGAAAGGACCAAATGTTTTTGGTCGTGATTTACGCAGTTTTACAATAGATGCCAAAACTCGAACCGGCAGAGTGAGTGGTTCAACCGAGGTTTTGGCGCATAATGGTTATATAGATTTGGGAGGTGGAGCAACTTCACCAAATCCTCCGGAATCCCCAAAGTTAGCCTGCGACATCGATCAAAATAGTTTGGATTGCTGTAGAACAAGAACTATAACAGACTATAATGATGCTTGTTGTACGTATGATGAAATGAAAGGGATGCCTCTTTGTCGTAAGAAAACACATGTTATTATCACCTGTAATTTGGCTGATTATTATACTTATGAGAGCTCAAAGCATGGAGTGCCTTATACTACTTATTCTGCTTCTATTAGTTGTGGGGTGCAGCCAAGTGATTATGATTTTATGCTGGAATGTTCTAGTTATCAATGGTACCAGTTACCAAAACAGGTACCTCATAATACGTGTTTAGATGCTATTACTGGTTCTAGAACAAGAATATTTTTTAAAAATAAAGACGGAGTGATTGATAGCAATTGTATACAAGATGCAAAAGATCTTTATTGTAGTCTTGATAAGACTTGTGTTGCGCAAAAAACATTTTCTTGTGATGTTCAAGAATAATTATGCGCAAAAAAAAGACCTTGTTAATATCAAGGCCTATCCGTTTAAATAAGAAGAGAGAGCTTTATATATTTATATAAAGTATTCTCAATCTGAAAAATTGCTAAATTTATAGAAATGATTTTACAAAATTTAACATTTTAAGATTTTTTGTGTTAGAATATTTATACGAGAAGTTAAAAGAGTTGGTATTATGAATATTGATAAAGAAAAATTAATATCTTATATTAAAAAAATAACTGAGCCAAAAGTTCTTATTGTAGGGGATTTGGCGCTTGATGAAATGATATATGGCGATGCTGAGAGAATTTCCCGTGAAGCTCCGGTGCTTATTTTACAGCATACTAAAACTAAATTGATTTTAGGCGGTGCATCAAACGCGGCTCATAACGTTTCAACGCTTAATTACGGTAAAACCGGTGTTATCGGAGTTGCCGGTGATGATTATTACTCAGAATTGCTTTTTGATACTTTTGATAAAGCAAATATTGATTGTTCTGAAATTGTTAAAGATAAAACTCGTAAAACTATTGTTAAAACAAGAATTTCAGGTTCTATTACTACTTCAATCACACAGCAGATTGTTCGCGTTGACAGGCAGTCAAAAGGCTTTATATCTGCAGAAACTGAAGAAAAAGTTATTAAAAGTATTGAAAAAGCGCTTCCTAATTATGATGCAGTTATTTTATCAAACTATCATATAGGAACTTTAACAGATAAAATTATTAAATTTACTATTGATTATGCAAATGAACTTGGAAAAGTTGTAGTAGTTGATGCTCAAAAGGATTTGGGAGAATACAAAAACGTTACTTCAATGACACCTAATCTTCCTGATACAGAAAAATCTGTTGGATTTAAAATTGAATCAGAAGCAGATTTGAAAAAAGCCGGCGAAAAACTTTTATCCGAAACAAATGCAAAATCAGTTTTAATTACTTGTGGTGCTGATGGTATGTTTGTTGCTAAACCAAATAATGACTATACAAAGATTCCTGTATTTAATAAATCTGAAGTGTTTGATGTTACAGGTGCAGGTGATACTGTTACTGCAGTCTATTCATTAGCATTGGCTGCCGGGATTGATCCTGTATACTCTGCTGTAATTGGTAATATCGCAGCAAGTATTGTTGTTCGACAATTTGGATGCGCAACAACTACAGTTGATGAGCTTATATCAGCAGCACAGGAATTGAAGATTTAATTTAAGGAGACTTTTATATGGATAAATTAAAAGAACTTGTAAAGAAAATCAGGATTGTTGATTTTATTATAGTTGCTTGTGTAATCATTGCACTGGCTGTTGGCTTTGCCACTTATAAAGGTTACAGACAAACTGCAGATAAACAAATTGAAGCAACATCAAATATCTTATTTAAAGTTTATATGAGAGGTGTAACTTTTTCAGGAAAAGATATTCCAATCAAAAAAGGGGAAAAAACTTTTATAAGTATTAGAAATGTACCTTATTCTGACTTGGATATTGTTGATGTTAAAGCTGACAGAAGAAAAATTGTGCTTCCAACTTTGAATTCCAAAAAAGTTGTAATTGTTGTAGAAGATGTTGCACAACCGGATTTATATGATGTTGTTGTAACACTTACCGATAAAGCAAAAATTACAAAAGACGGTGCTGTCGTTGGCGGAAATAAAGTTAAACTGGGCTTACCAATAACGCTGGAAGGTAAAGATTATAAATTCATCGGTTCGGTTTCAGACATTCAAATTGTGGATGCGGTTGATAACAAAGCTTTGAAAAAAGATATGAATACTACAGATGATGTTCAATAAGTTTTTTAAATTCTCACAAGAAAAATTAAATTATTTATACGAAAACAGTTTATTTTTGCAAAATATTGACAAATTTATATTTGTCTTTATTTTGTTAACGTTGTCAGTTTCGACTTTTATGAACTCCGATTCAATCGGTGTTTTTGCGCTCGGAGCTATGTTTTTTACTTTTGTGAAAATGTCAACCAAACCTGATGAAAAAATTGATTTTAAGCAGTTTGAAATATGGCTGTTGGCGTATTTTATGATTATTATTATAAGTCTTTTCGGGTCAACATTATTTGCATTGAGTTTGAAAGGATTTTTTAAAACAGTTGTTTATTTGGGCTTTTACTTGTCAGTTATTCAGTATTTGAAGGCTCATAAAAGTCATATTATTTGGCTGCTTGGTACTATTGCTGTATGTATAGCCGGAGAATCCGTTATTGGATTTTTACAAAGCTTCTTACATTTGGATGCAATTTCGACCTGGCAAGATACATCAAGACTTAACCCTGAAGATGTCTTATCAAGGGTTTACGGAACTTTAAAACCATTAAATCCAAATCTTTTTGGCGGATATTTGGTTTGCGGGTTTCCTGCAGTAATCGGAAGTGTATTTTATTTTATTAATAAAAAACACTTTAAAGCAGCAGTTGGCGCGCTTGCGTTTACTTTATTGGGTGTTTTTACTATTTTTCAAACAGGATGCCGCGGAGCTTACCTTGCTTTGATGTTAATTTTGGGGTGCGTATTTTTACTTTCTGCAAAATTTCTGTGGAAAACTTATAAAAAATTATATGTTTCATTTATTACAGGTGCTATGGTCTTGTTTTTTGGAGCTATAACTTTTGTAGGTGCATTAAGACATAGATTTATGTCAATTTTTGCAATGCGAAATGATTCATCTAATTCTTTTAGATTTAATGTATATAATTCTTCATTTGAAATGTTTAAAGACAATTGGCTTTTGGGAATTGGGGTCGGTAATAAGAATTTCCGTGAAATTTACGGACTTTATATGAAGACCGGTTTTGATGCATTAAGTGCTTATAATATTTATCTTGAAACAGCTGTGGAAAGTGGAATTTTTGCACTTATTGCATTTTTAGGATTTCTGGTTACGTTATCGAAAGATGCTGTTCAGTATGTTCTAAAATCCTGTGATATTGAAAAAGTGATTTTTGTGTCAACTGCTATAACTGCAATTTGGGCAGTAATGTTTCACGGGCTTGTTGATACAATATACTTTAGACCTCAGCTGCAGTTTATGTTCTGGACATATGTTGCAGTGATTTCTATAATAGCAGGCGAAAAATAAATATTTATTGTTGAAGTGGAGATCCCAACCTATTATTTATCACAGATCAGGAAACAATGTGGAGCATATTGCCCCGTACGACCGCACCTAGCAGAAGAAGCCGCGGTGACAGCAGTGTGGAGCTCCAAAATTGAAACCCATACCCATATTAGAGTAGAAACCGCCTATCATAGGCATCGGCGGACACATAAATGAATATGAATTGAAAAACATCCAAGGGTTAGGTGTACAAGCACCCATTAATCCCATTGTACCGATTGCATTAGAAATCGGATTTCCATAGCCTGCGTACATATTTATCATATTACCGGTAGGATTACCGAATCTTTGCATTTCATATGCTACTTCATTTCTTGCAATACCATTTGCCAAGTTGCCAAATAGATTCATTGTTGCATATTGTGGATTGACTCCGTCTGATTTTTGCTGCAAAAATGTTGTAGCAGAAGCAAGACCACAGTTAATGTTACTCAATATTCGCATATTGTCTGCAAAACTCATAATAATCCTCAGTTAGTACTTATATATATAAAGTTTATTAATAGAAATTAATTGTCTTATTTTTATATATTGTAACGATATATTAAGTATATACTTTTAAGATTAGTAAATCCGACAATAATTTTTTATACATTGTGGCGATTATTTTAGATAAGGGAGTTTGTACAATTCAAATATATAAGACTTAGTGGAGTAAATTTTATGTTTATTGGAAATAGTTGTAATGATTGCAATAGATACAATCGTTTGGAAATGAAAAATATTGATCAAAATCTTTTACCTTGGTTAGAAGATGTTATTGAAGAAAATAACAGTAGAATCGAACGTAAAGAATGGAAAAGTAAATACAACAGTTATGTAGTGTATGATTACGAGCCGTTTTGTACAGAAGGATTTGAAATTAATCTTGTGATAACATCTCGTGAAGATTCTTATTTGAATTTTATTAAGTATTTATATGACGAAAAGATAAGTACGATAGAATATTTAAATAATTGTATAACCATATGATAGCAAACAGAAAGGGAAGCCTTTGTGACTTCCCTTTCGCCGTTTTAGTATATTTAAACTTGTACGTAAATTATTCTTCAGGTTTTTGGAAACATTCTTTACAGAAAATTTCTCTACCTGGAACAGGTTTAAATGGAACTTGAGTTTGTGCACCGCATTTTGAGCAAACTGCGTCATACATTTTTCTTTTTTTGCGATTGTTTTTTCTGCGTGCGAGCCTGCAATCCGGGCATCTTTTAGGTTTGTTTACAAGTCCTTTTTCTGCATAGAATTCTTGTTCGCCTGCTGTGAAGACAAATTCTTGTCCGCAATCTTCACATACTAATTTTTCATCTTCGTACATTGTTTTTCTCCTGATTGTGTACTTTGGGTCTTTATAACCGTAAGGTTATCATTTCATTGTACACTATTTTTAGATTTTTGCAAGTTTATTTTGAAATTACTTTTTAAACCTGGATTGATGTTTTTGTACTTTGCGGTTTTCAACAGGGTTTTTGTTTTTATCTAAATAGGTTTCTTTATGTGTATTGTCAGCGTGTCCGGCTTTTTTTAATCTTTTCTTTTCTGCTTTTTTTTCACAAGATGTTGCTGCTCTTTCTTGTATTTTAGGAATTTTTGTTTCGAATTCTCTAAGATCTATTTTTATGATATTTGAGCGCAGGTCAAATTCTTGTTTAACAACTTGAATATAATCACATAGCAAGGATGCATCTTCTAATCTTCCTACTTTTGTCCATCTTTCGGCAATTTCAATGAGTCTTTTAACATGATTTTGAATTTTTTCAGGAATATTAAGTGATTCGTTTTCCAATATAAAATCGTCAATAAGAGTATCGGTTTTTAAGCCGTTCATATTTCTGGATGTTAAAATGGTGACTTTTAAATTATTTTTTAAAGGTTGATCGTTATCGTTTTCAAGCCATTCTTGAAATTCTTTTCTGAATCTTGTATGAGGGTAGATATGATCATCAGTTCCGATAGATGGTTCAATAAGTCTTAAGCCGAGTTCTTGTGAATCCCTTTTGATGTAGATATTTTTATGTTTATTGTAGTCGTATCTTATTTTATATGGCTGAGAATATTTGACAATAAACGCATTGATATTATTAGATGAACTAGGGAGTTTTTCAGCTATTTTAAGAATTTGTTTTTTTGTTTTTTTATCTTTCAGTTCTATATTTCTTAAATCATTTAAAAATTTTTTTCTGCCAAAACGTTTTTCCGGTTTAGGATTTGGTTCAAAAATTTTATCAAAAGCGTTTTGTATAACAGCGCGAACTTTTTGATAATCATTTTTTGGTAGTTTTCTAATTGTGATATTTATTTTGTTTAAAATTTTACTTTGCTGAAGAATTAAAGATTGTTCAGCTTGAGGATATTTTAATCGGATTAATTCTTGCAAGGTTAAATCAGGATTCTTTTTAGACATAGTTTCAAGCATTGAAAATATTTCTTTTTCTACAGGAAACATATTATCCCGATATTTTTTTAATGCTTTAATTGCAATAATACTTTTTTTATTTAAATCTCCATATTTTTTCAGTTCATCATAGTTCTCTCTTGGAATTAATATAATGTCTGAATATCCGTCTGTAATACCTTCTCTTAATAATTTTTTGAAAAATGTTTTTGTAAATTTCATCTCAAACTCATTGTTAATATTAACAATGCTGCCCAGAAACTGTACGTTTCTGTGCAGGGATGTATTTACTGATTTTTTCTCAAAATAATCTGCTGAAATTCCATTAAGCTGCGCAGTTTGGGTCTGATTACAACTATAAGGCTTATATGCCGTATACTGCGGTAAAATATTTTGAACACTAAAAATTTTCATAAAATAATAATGTTCAAAGAAAATATTTTTTGCTAAGACTTAACAAATATTTACCTAATATACAGGCGGCGGCTGAATGTATAACGGTTTAAGTTCTTGCCATTTTGCAGATGAGGTTTGAAGTTTTTCAAAGGTAAGCTTTGCAAGTATTTCTCCTAAATTGTACTCACTTTGTTGATAAGATACTCCACCTAGTACAGGTTGAAGTTTATCGTCAGTAATAAGATAATAATCATCTTGTTCAAGAAGTTTTTTTACTTCATCTATTTGTACAGCACCTTTGATTTCTTCATCTATATAAAGATATGCGCTGTTTTTTCTTGCATCAAGTGCAACAACGGTTGGTTTATCTGTTGGATTAATTTTAGACAAGATTTCAAGTGATGAGATTCCGCAAGCTTTTATATCAAGTTGTTGTGCCATCATTCTTGCAACGGTTGTGCAGGCTCTGATACCTGTGAAACTTCCCGGACCGATATTTGTGCCGATGGCATCTAAATCTTGCGGAGTTAATTTATTTTCTTTTAGAATTTCTTTTATTGTTGAAATTAAAAACGCTGAATGATATTTGTTGTCGCGGTTTGTTACGATTCTTGAACTAAGAATCGTATCATCTTGTGCTAAAGCTACATACATTTTATCTAAGCAGGTATCAAATACTAATATTTTCACTATTCTAATCCTTTTACAATTTCAATACAATCTTTTCCGAATCCTTCAAATGAATATTTCCGATAATCATTATCTTCATAAGTTACATTAATTTTTATATGATTAAATGGAATTTCATTTTGTGAAAATTCAGCCCATTCAACAAATGTAATTTGTTTACCTTCAGAGTATTCACGAAGTTCGTCGGTTATTGTTTTTACACCTTCATTTTCTAATCTATACAGGTCAAAATGGTATACCGGAATTTTTGCGCTGTGGTATTCGTTTAGAATAACAAAACTCGGACTGGTTACTTTTTCCGTAATACCGATAGCTTGAGCGACAAGTTTTACAAATGCGGTTTTACCTGCGCCTATTTCGCCGTAAAGGTTTATAAAACACCCGTTATCTTCGATTAGTTTTGCAAATTTATATGCTAAATTTTTTGTATCTTCAAGATTTTTACAAATTTTTTCATACTTATTCATGTTGAACTACTACCTTGTTTCTTCCTGTATTTTTAGCCTGATAGAGTGCTATGTCTGCTTTTTTTAATAAATCATCGTCATTATCAGATTCTTTCATCTCATAAATCCCAAGACTTAAAGTTACTTTTATTTCTTTTATACCACAATCAGGGTTAACTTTGGAGATATCAATAACTTTTTCTTCAATTGTTTTTCTAAGTCGTTCCGCAACCATTTTTGCTTCTTCAATTTTTGTAAATGGTAGAAGTATGGAAAACTCTTCACCGCCGTATCTTCCTGCGATGTCGTATTCTCGCAGTTGTCCTCTTATAATTTTTGCAATAGTTTTTAAGACTAAATCGCCTGTGGCATGACCGTATGTATCATTTACTCCTTTGAAAAAGTCAATGTCAGTCATAATGCCGCAAAGGGGAGCTTTTTGCCGTTTTGCGTTTGATATTTCCTGTTTTAAACGTTCTTCCAGTTGTCTTCTGTTATAAAATCCTGTTAATGCATCTAGTGTAGCATGTTTTAGTATTTCAGCATATACATTTGCCCGGTTTATTGTGGTTGCAATTTGTCCTGCCAGTTGTGTTAAATAGTCTTCATCTTTTGATGTGATTTTGTCTGCAGTACTTTTAGCAACAAGTATTCCGACTTCTTTTCCTTCGCTTTTGAGTGTTAAAGCAAGTGTTTTTTTATCTTCTGTGAATATTTTTGAGTCAACGTTATTGATTATTTCCAGAATTTTTGTGTCTTTACATGCTGCAGGCCAAGCAAGTTGTGTCTGTAAATCAGTTTCGTTGTTGAGAAAAATATATAATAAATAATCTTCAAAAAATTTATCAATCATTTCACCGATAAGAGGAATAATGTAATTAAGCTCGTATTGTGTTTCGATGATTTTTGCGATATTTTTCATTGTTTCGTGAAAACTTATATTTTTTTGCATTTTTTCACTTAGAATAATATTTTGAACTTTTAGTGAAATAAAAGGAGCTGCAATTTTTATAAACTTTTTTAATTCATTGTTTCCTCCGCTAAAGCAAAGATAGCCTATACTTTTGCGGTGTTTAAATATCGGGTATTTAATCCCATCGGATTCAATAATTGGTGATTCCAAATATGTTTTATTATTAATATCAATGAAAAACTTTTCAACATCGAAGTTTTTTTCAAAAAAAGTTCCTAACGAATTCAACAGTGATTTTTCGCTGTAGCTTTCATTAAGAACTTTTGAAAGTTTTTCAAGTTTATCTATCAAGTTTAAACCTCAAGTTGTTGTAGAATTTCATCCGGAATATCAAAATTTGCATAAACATTTTGAACATCATCAAGTTCTTCAAGTCTGTCAATTAATCTCATAATAGATGTTGCGACTTTTATGTCTGTGACTTCAATATTGTTTTGCGGGATTCTTGTAAATTCAGCGGTTGAGCTTTTGAACCCTTCAGCTTCAAGTCCTTCTACGACAGCTTGGAAATTTTCAACAGATGTTATGACTCTATAGCATTCTTCATCATCTTGTACGTCTTCAGCATCAAGTGTAATAGCAGCTTCAAATAATTTATCAAAATCTACTGATTTATCAAATTCTATGCTTCCTTTTTTATCAAACATCCAACTAACGCAGTTTGTTTCGCCAAGGTTTCCGTTGAACTTTGTAAATATGCTTCTAACATCGCCTGCTGTTCTGTTGCGGTTATCAGTCATAGCTTCTAAAACAACAGCAACTCCGCCGGCTGCGTATCCTTCATATGTTAATTCTTCATAATTGTCAGAACCGCTTGCACCTGCACCTTTATCAATAGCTCTTTTAATGTTATCGTTTGGAAGTCCTGCAGCTTTTGCTTTTTCAATAGCTGTTCTTAAACGGAAATTTCCTGCAGGGTCAGCTCCGCCAAGTCTTGCGGCTACGATTAATTCTCTTGAATATTTTTGAAATACTGCTGCACGTTGAGAATCTGTTTTTGCTTTTTTGTGTTTAATTGTTGACCACTTTGAATGTCCTGACATTTTTACCTCTTTATCTTTTGTAATCCCTATGTTTTGATGTTACCAAAAAGTGAGTATATTTTCAAGTAAAAAAGACCGCTTTTTAAAAGCGGTCTTTGTGTCGGAGTGAAATCCTCAGAATGATGTATGATTATTTTTCGAAAATCCAGCCGTTTGTAAGATCAACTTTTACCGGTTGTAAAAGTTTCATGTCAGCTGTACCTTCTGCAGGAATTTCAAGTTTTTCACCTTTAAATGCCCATCTTACAAATTTCATCCACCAGTTTCTGTCTTTGCGGATTTCGCCAATAGCGTTAAATGCTGCTGTTTGGTCATTATCTGTTGTAATTAGTGCATTTTTAAGAACTAAAACTCCGTTTCTTACAAAGTATTTGCCCGGTCTAACGTCAAGTAATTGACCTTTTAGGGCTGCGCCTTGTCTGATTAAGATATATTTGTCTTTTGTAACGTAATTTTGAGGAACTCTTGCTGTATACACTGCGCCGCCTTCTGAAGTTTGAGTGCTGATGTATGAATTTAGAGTTATAGGAACGATTGTTCCTGCCGGAATTGTACCGATGCTTCCTTGAACTGTAGCGTCTTCAATAACAAAACCATCTCCTGTTTTCTTTTTCATTGCTTCGGCTAATTTTGCGTTCGGATTAAGTTTTGCCTGTTCCATCATTTTGAATAATATGGCTGCAACTTCTGCTCTTGTCGCAGGACGATTAGCTTCCAATGCAGCTTTTTGAGCAGTTGGAGCTACCACAATCATTCCTAAAATTTCAGCTTTACCTGCAGGGATTAAGAACCATTCAGGTATTGTGTTTGCATCAATGTACATTCTTTCAAGAACTTCTTTAGCTTTTTCTGTACTTATTGTTTCTGTAGTTAAAGCGTTAACCGCAACAGACATTGATTCTGCTCTTGATACAGAATCTTCGGGTCTGAATAATTCCCCTTCTTTTCCTGCTGAAATAAGGTCAAAGTAAACCGCTTTTTGAATATCTTCATAAGCCCAGTAATTTCCATCAATATCAGAGAAATTTATCGGCTGAGCAACTTTTGTATGCTGTTGTCCAAGTGCTCTTATTGCCATTGCTGCAAATTCAGCTCTTGTTACATCTGCATCCGGCTTAAATGTTCCATCAGGATAACCTACAATAACCCCTTGCTCTGATAATAATTTTATTTGCGGTGCTGCCCAATATGTATCGCTTACATCGGGAAACGCAAATGCCGGAGCTGTTCCTATTACGGCTATAGCCACAGCCATAAGTGCTTTTAATAAATTTTTCATACGCCCTCCTTTTATATACACTTTTTAAATTTATCACACTCAAACACTTTTGACTTTTATTTGTTAATTTCTGTAACGTTAAACCGGCAAAATATTTAACTCCAATAACTTTAATTTAAAGTGTTTTTATAAACCATTCTGGAAAATATTTCCCGGCAGGCGGATAATTTGCATTCAATAATTCAACATTTTTAGAGGCTGTAGGAAGTTTTTTAAAACCGTATGAAGTGTAAGTCAAGTGAGCATTTTGGCCATTTGGGCTAATAGCTTTTCCTTTTGCTACAACTTTATTGAAGAATCCTTGAACAGAATCTGTGATTTTGTGAAGCATATACAACCCTAAATTACTGTTTCTGTAATTATAATCAAGATAAATATCTTCAATGATCCCGATGTTTCCGCGTGCTTTATCAAGTTTTGACATCGCAGCATATCCTATAACTTTTTCATTTTCGTTTACGGCAACAAGTAATGATGAATTCCCGTCAGGCTTTGAGAGCATATTTATCAGATATTCTTTAATATCTTTAAGCAAATGTATTTTGAGTTTGGATAGATTGTATTTGCATATTGGTATAAAATCAGGTAAATTTATTTTTTGCTATTTTTTTAGTAATTATTTTTTTTGCTCTGTTGACTAATGATTTTTATCGTTCAGCTTTCTACAATAAAATGCCAACGAAATAATAAATTATACAATAATGAGGAATAATATGTTTAAAAAAGGACTTGTTGTCTTTTGGATTTTGCTTTGCTTATTTTTTAATAACGTTACAGTTATAGCTCAGGAAACGAAATATCCAGATTATGCTTATGAATTTTTAGGAGATGATAAATGGGAAAATTTTAACCGTAAATTATTTAATTTTAATCTCGGTTTAAATAAATATGCAATACGCCCCATACATATTTTGTGGTCATCAATTATGCCTGAATATGGTATGGATAGGATTAAAGGTATAACAAATAATATCGAATATCCGATAAGACTTGTCAGCAGTCTCTTACAAAGAGATTTTGAAACTTCTAAAAATGAAACAATAAGATTTTTCACAAATACTGTTATAGGTTTTGGCGGAATGTTTGATCCTGCAAAACATTTGTTTAATATTGAGCAGTCTAATGAAAATATGGAGCAAGCTTTAGCCGGTTGTAAAATGAAACCTGGTCGATATTTTGTATTGCCGGTACTATCTTTTGTGAATTTTCGTGGGCTTTTGGGAAAAGTACTTGATACTGCTTTAAATCCCGGTTCTTATATAGCTACTCCTGTTCTTGCAATTGTAAAAGCAGGGCTCACTGTGAATAAAACTTCTTACATGCAGCCATTGATAAAAATGGTTGAATCAACTTATGCAGATCCTTATGAAATTGCCAAGAAAATTTTTGGTATAGAATCTTTTATTAAGTGCGGTAATTTGGACAGGGTAGATGTTATTTCGCAATTAAATGTTCCGGTAAAAGAAGAAAAAATAGCACAAATCCCGGAAAAAACTGCACCTGAAGTTAAAAAAGCGGTTACTGTAAAACCGGAAAAAGATGATACATTTGTGAAAGTTGAAGTCTCATCTGAGATAATTACACCGGACTTGTTATATGGCGGTACAAATTTTGATGAAACAGTAATGAAGAATTACAGTGCAGAGGACTTTAAGTTAGGCGCAGATATCTTACTAAAAGGATATAACCCGCAAAATCCTGTAGTAGACTCTATGCGTACGGCTCTTTTCGCACTTCCCGGGGTAGACGAATCTATTTGGAATGAATTATCTGTCTGGAACAGATCATTTAGTAAAAGAATTAGAACGTCTTCTGTAAATATAGCAGAAGGCAAAGATGATTATAAATTTAGATATATCTTGCAAAAAGATAAAAAAGAATCACCTGTTGCAATAATTTATCCTTCAATCGGCGAAGGTATAATGTCATCTCATTCGGTTTTGCTTGCTAAAATCTTTTATGATGAAGGATATTCTGTTGTAATTCAGGGAAGCCACTTTCAATGGGAATTTGTAAAAAGCATGCCTGACGGTTATAAGCCGGGATTACCAAGTAATGATGCCGAAAAGCTGAGGATGGTGACAACAAAAATTCTTGAAAAATTGTCAGAAAAACATAACTGTGAATTTAAAGATAAAGTATTTATCGGAACATCATTTGGAGCATTAACGGCATTGTTTTTAGCTGATAAAGAATATAAAAATAATACTTTAGGTAATTCAAAATTTATTTCTATTTGTCCGCCGGTTGAACTTATTTATGCAATGAAGCAAATAGATAAGAATTCCGAAGAATGGAATAAATCTCCCGTAGACTTGAAGCAAAGAGTTGCAATGACAGCTGCTAAGGTTATGAAACTTTATCAGGCAAAAGACGATATCAATGTTGAAATCAATAACCTTCCGTTTTCTGAGGAAGAAGGAAAACTTATTACTGGGTTTATTATGCATCAAAAACTTTCTGATTTGATTTTTACGATTGAAAAAGCTTCAAAATCTGCGCAATGTGATATTTATCACGTAATCAATAATATGAGTTATCAGGATTATGCAAAGAAATATCTTTTAACGGATTCTGAAGATTCCTGTGATGATTTGACATATGAATCAAGTTTACACTCAATATCTGCATTTTTGGAAAATAATGATAATTATAAGATTTATCATTCCTTAAATGATTACCTGACAAATACGAATCAATTGAAACGTCTCAAAGGATATTCAAAAGATAAAATTGTACTGCTTGATAATGGTGCACATTTAGGATTCTTATACCGAAAAGAATTTCTTGATGATTTGAAAATCACTATTTCTTTAAAATAAATATGTTTTTGGTAAACTTTTCATATGTCAGAGAAATTTTCAAGAACTGAATTACTAATAGGACAAGATGCAATGATAAAACTTGCAAGTTGTCGTGTCGCGGTTTTTGGAGTTGGCGGAGTAGGCGGATATGTTGTTGAAGCCCTTGCAAGAAGTGGAATTGGTGAACTCGATTTAATTGACAATGATGTTGTTTCTGAGTCAAATATCAACAGGCAGATTATAGCAACAACTAAAACTGTTGGAATGCCTAAAGTTGAAGTCGCTAAAAACAGAATTCTTGAAATTAATCCTGAGATAAAAGTTAATGTTTATCAAACATTTTACACTCCTGAAACTGCCGGCATGTTTGATTTTTCTAAATATGATTATGTAGTTGATGCGATAGATACTGTTGTTGGTAAGCTTCAATTGATAGAGGAAGCTAAAAAATATAATGTATCGGTAATCTGTGCGATGGGAGCAGGAAATAAGCTTAATCCTGCGTTGTTTGGGGTCGCAGATATCTCACAAACTTCTGTTTGTCCTCTTGCAAGAGTTATGAGAACAGAACTTAAAAAGCGAAAGATTACGGATGTAAAAGTCGTTTACTCAAAAGAAATTCCGTTAAAAACAGGTGTAAGAGATGAAATTACAGGAAAATCGATTCCAGGAAGTATTGCTTTTGTGCCGCCTGTTGTGGGTTTGATTATTGCGGGTGAAGTTGTTAAGGATTTAATTAAGAAATAATTAAAAAAGAGGTTAGAACAAAAGTTCAACCTCTTTTTATTTGGGCAGGGGTGGATTTGGTCTTGGATTATTCGGGCGTGCATAGTTCTTGTTTTCGCTGCAATTTACTTTCTGTAAATTTTCGCTCAATCGAACTTATTGCACTTACGGGCTGGGTTTGCTTCGCTCACACGGCGCCCTACCGAAAATCCGCCGAACCACTTTTGTTGTTCTTCTCACTACCAGCCAAATAAAAAAGACCTTACAAAGAAGGTCTTTTTATTTGGGCAGGGGTGGATTCGAACCACCGTACTCTCGCGAGAACAGATTTACAGTCTGTCGCCTTTAGCCACTCGGCCACCTACCCATATTTAATTTTCAATTTGCCTTGCTTGGTCAGTTTTTGTCTGTTTCAGGCTTTAAAATTTGCCCTTGACGAGACTTGAACTCGTGACCTCTCCCTTACCAAGGGAGTGCTCTACCTCTGAGCCACAAGGGCTTGAGCTTTTTATTACTGAGAGTCATTGGCAAGTACTTTATTAAGTTTCAGCTTTCTTATCAAAGTCTGCCTATAAACTTGCGTGAGCTCATTTTGTCAGTAAAAAAGCCGGTAATGGGACTCGAACCTACAACCTACGGTTTACAAAACCGTTGCTCTGCCAATTGAGCTATACCGGCGTGTGCTTGTGTAATTGATTATATGCAAAAAAAAATTTAGTGTCAAGCATTTTTATTTGTTTTATAATAAAATCGTTAAAGTTATTGATTATAAAGGATTTTTGAAGATGTTAAGAGCTATTATGCCTATATTTTTACTACTTATTTCTAATATTTTTATGACATTTGCATGGTATGGGCATTTGAAATTTAGATCTTCGGCGCTTTGGCTTGTTGTACTTGTAAGCTGGGGAATTGCACTGTTTGAATATTGTTTTCAAGTTCCGGCAAATCGCATGGGTTATGGTGTTTATAATGCAGCTCAGTTAAAAACTATTCAAGAAGTTATTACACTTATTGTTTTTAGTTTCTTTTCTGTATTTTATTTAAAGGAGCAGTTTAAGTGGAATTATCTGGTCGGATTTTGTTTTATTATTTTAGCTGTGTTTTTTATATTCAAAAAGTGGTAAATTTTTCTTATTTGCCAAATTTTAAATATTTATACAAAAGTAATACTGTTTTTTCACAATTTAATGAGTTTATAATTTCTTGTTTCATTGTTTCAACTGGGATGTTGTCATGAAAGACAAAAAGTTCATATACATCGACATTTAGAGCTTTTGCAATAGATGAGAGATTTTCTGCAGTTGGGTAGTTATTCCCGTTTTCAATTCTGCTGATATTTTTCGGATCGATTCCAACAAGCTCAGCAAGTCTTTCCTGTGTGATTTTTTTATCTTTTCTCAGCTGTTGAATTTTTTGTCCTAAGTCTCGTTTTAATGTCATATATAAAGCTCCTGTCAATTATTATGAATTATAAAATTGAGATTTTAACTATCTTATAAGTCTAATTTGCGTAAAAGGTGACTTTATATATTGACAAAATTCTATCTATCGAATATAATAAATGTATAAATCTATCTAATAAACAGAGATTTTGTTTTCTAATGTTTAATGGAAGTTATTTTTTATGAAAAAAAGAAAGGATTACAAGAAGATGACAGAAAGATTCGGTTTTACGTCTAAAGCAGGTTTTACACTTGCTGAAGTTTTAATTACTTTAGGTATTATTGGTGTAGTTGCAGCAATGACTATTCCTACATTGATTGCTAACACAAATGGTGCAAAATTCAGATCACAATTTAAGAAAACGTTATCAACATTAAACCAGGCAGGTTTGATGGCACAAGCTCAATATGACTTTGATTATGCCGGTACATCAGCTGAGTGTGGAACAAATGCTGCGTCTGAACATCCTGAAGAAGTTATGACATTCTGTGCAATTTTAAATGGTACATTGACAGGTCAAACAATGCAAGGTACTGTTAATGATTTGAAACGTAATGCTAATGCTGAAGAAAAATCTTATGAAATTATTGCAGGCTATACCGGAGCTTTAGCTAGTAATACAACGCCTGCTGATTATATAGCTTATACATTAGCAGACGGTGCTATTGTGGCATTTAACCCTGCAGCTAAAGAATGTGAATTACCTATTGGTACTCAGATGACTGATACTCAGATTGCAGATGGTGGACCACTTGCAAATTGTTTAGGTTTTATTGATGTTAATGGTGTTACATTACCTAATAAAGAAGTATCTTGTACTAAAACAGAAAAAACATCACAAAAAGTTCAAGAACCTTGTGCGGTTAAGAATGATGCAAACCACATGACAGATGTATTCCCTATTGTATTCCATGACGCAACAGTAGAACCGGCATCAAACGCAGCTAAATATGTATTAACATCTGCTAAATAGACTTAACAAGTCAAAGTGACCGAATCACTTTGATACGCTTTACATTAAGTGGGGCGCGGAATTCACCTTCCGCGCCCCTTTTCCTTTAACATAAAATGCGGTAAGCTTTCACTTACCGCATTTCTATTTTGAAAATTTCAATTAAGCATTAGCTCTTTTGATAGCAAGAACCAATCTTGATTTTTTTCTAGCTGCAGTATTTTTGTGTAAAATACCTTTAACAACAGCTTTATCACATAATTGGTAAACTTTAGAAACAGCTGCATTTAATGCTTCTTTATCTTCACTTGTTGCTAATTCTAATGCTTTCTTAACAGCAGTTTTGATTGAAGATTTGAATGCAACATTTCTTACTCTGTTTGCTTCAGCTACTAACACTCTTTTTTTAGCAGATTTAATATTTGCCATAATTGAATTTACCTTTCCTTTACTTATTTGTGCAATTAATGACTTTGCACGTACTCGTTGAGGATGTGAGTACTTATATTAAAACCAAAAGTAAAAAATTTTGCAAGTATTTTATTTGCAATGTTAAGGAAGTTGATGTATGATTTGGAAAAGAAGTTTTAATAAGGAGAGAAAATAATGAAAGGGGTAAATATATGAAAAACACTACTAAATTTACAAAGCGGGGGGGGGTAACCCATTAAAGCTTTTTTTACAGGGGTTCACGCTTGCAGAAGTATTAATAACTCTTGGCATAATTGGTGTTGTTGCAGCTATTACGATTCCGGGTTTAATAAATTCATATAAGGCACATCAACTTCGTTCTCAATTTTTAAAATCATATTCGATAATTACACAAGTTGCACAACACATGAAAAATGACGAAATTGATTATGATAATTTACGAGCAATGTACGGTGACAGTTACTATTGGTATGGTACATATAAGGTTTTTAAGCAATATGTTAAATACAGTATTGACTGTGGAATGTCCCCGACAGAAAAAACGTACAAATACTGTTCTAGAAAGTCGACAGATACAAGTAAAGAATATAAAACATTGTTCGGAAATTATAAACTCTCCCTTGATAGTATAAGCAGCGGTGAGCTTATTTTACCTGATGGTACAAATCTTTTATTTAACAGGAATGTTACAGTTGCGGTAGATTTAAACGGTTTTGCTAATGCGCCTAACAGAGCAGGGTATGACTTATTTTTCTTCCGCTACGTTGACGGAAATTTTTTACCTGAAGGATTTGATGGAACATTGTTCAGTACTAAAATGCGTAATTACGCTTGCAACACATCAGGGGATTTTAACGCAAATAACGGAATGTCTTGTGCCCAAAAAGCTGCTACACAAAATGATTATTTTAAGCAAATAGTAAAAAAATCCAAATAATAAGTTTATTTATTTTATTAAAATTATGCCGGCAGCGGCTGCGGTTACAAATATTTGATGGAGAAATAAATGTTTAAGTTTTATTGCTGAAATATTTGCATGTATTAATGTTTATAGTATTATATTATCGGTTACACCAGTCCGATAGGTTCAACCCTAGTCGGGAATAGCGGATAAATAGCTTTATGTTGTTACCCCGATGGGACGGTATAGCCCGTAGTACAATACATTAAACAAAAGGAGAAAACCGATGCCAGTAGCATCTATGATTGAACTTTTAGAAGCAGGTGTACATTTTGGACACCAAACTCAAAGATGGAACCCAAAAATGAAACCGTATATTTACGGTGCAAGAAACGGTATTTACGTTATTGATTTAAGAAAAACTACCGATTTGTTAGATGAAGCATACAATCTTGTTAGAGATTACGCTGCAAAAGGAAGAAATGTTCTTTTTGTAGGTACAAAAAAACAAGCTGCTGAAGTTGTAGCTGAAGAAGCTCTTCGTTCAGGCGCTTACTACATCAACAGAAGATGGTTAGGCGGTATGTTAACTAACTTTGAAACTATCAGAGGCAGAGTTAACAAACTAAAAGAATTAGAAGAATTCATCAACAACGGTTATGTTGATAAGCTTCCTAAAAAAGAAGTTGCTCAATTAAACAGACAATTAGCTAAATTGTCAAAAACTTTAGGCGGTATCAAAGAAATGCGCGGTTTACCTGATTTAATCTTCATCGTAGACCAAGCTAAAGAAGAAATCGCTATCAAAGAAGCTAACAAATTAGGTATTCCTGTTATTTGTTTAGCTGATACAAATGCTAATCCGGATGGTATCAACCACATTATCCCTGGTAATGATGATGCTATCAGATCAATTAAATTAATCACTTCTAAATTAGCTGATGCAGTTTTAGAAGGAAAACAATTAAGAGAAAACAAAGCAAACGAAGCTAAGAAAATTGAAAAAATCTCAGCTGAAGATGCTGGTGTTTCTGTTGAAGCATAACAAGTTAGTAAGTTAACAAGGTAAGTAAGTTAGAAGTATATTTTTTAACTTACTTACTCTCTAAAAAGGAGAGATATAAATGAATATTACAGCTCAAATGGTTAAAGAACTTCGTGATAAAACCGGTGCAGGTATGATGGATGCCAAAAAAGCACTTGTTGAAGTTGACGGAGATATGGAAAAAGCAACTGAATTATTGCGCCAAAAAGGTATCGCTTCTGCTGAAAAGAAAATGGGCAGAATTGCAGCTGAAGGCAGAGTTGAATCTTTCGTTTCAGATAATTGCGGTGCTATGATTGAAGTTAACTGTGAAACAGACTTCGTTGCTAAAAACGATGAGTTCAAAACTTTAGTTTCAAATATGGCAAAACACGTTGCAGAATTAAATCCAGAAAACGTTGAAGCATTCTTAGCTTCTACTTGCCCTGATTGTGGTAAAGTAATCGAAGATGCTTTAAAAGAAAAAATCGCTTCTATCGGTGAAAAAATCACAGTAAGAAGATTCGTAAGATATGAAGGCGCTGTTGCTTCATATATTCACAACGGTAAAATCGGTGTATTATTAAACGCTGATAATAAAGATGAAGAATTGATGAACGACATTTGCTTACATATCGCATCTTGTGCTCCAAAATTCGTTTCAAGAGAAGAAATTCCTCAAGAAGTTATTGATGAAGAAACAAGAATCGAAATGGGTAAAGAAGATTTATTGAAAAAACCTGAAAATATCAGAGCAAAAATTGTTGAAGGTCGTGTAAATAAAATTATGGCTGAAAAATGTTTATTAGAACAACCATTCGTAAAAGACCCTAACATGACAATCGCACAATTGATTGAAGGTAAATTATCAATTAAATCATTTACAAGATACGAATTAGGTGAAGGTCTTGAAAAACGTCAAGATAACTTTGCTGAAGAAGTTATGGCTCAAATGAACGGCTAGGGGTAAATATTGCTGCCAAAAGCTATGAGCTAAAATAATCTTAAAATCAGACTTGCTAGTTTAGCAAGTCTGATTTTTTATATTGTCATGCTGAACTTGTTTCAGCATCTATCAGTGGTTTTATTTTCTTGTGTAAGTTATTAAAATATCCGGCGGGTAAGGGGTAAAGCTTTCAAAATGAAGATTTGTGCAATTTGCTATTTTTTCAACAGTTGCACCATAGAAACAAGATTTTCCGTTATTGTCTCCTAAAATTTTTGGCGCGATAAAATGATATAGTTTATCAACATAAGGAAGAAAACTATTATTTACCTCTCCTCCGGCTTCAACAAGAATGCTCATTATTTTTAATTCGTAAAGTGCATTAATAATATAATTAATGTCAAGCTTATTATTTTTGACGGGTGTTGGAACAAAAGTAATATTTTTGATATTTGGAGCGTTTAGGTTTTCGTCGTAAAATACAAAAATTTCACTTTGCTGATAAATTTTTGAGTTTAAATCAGTTTTAAGTTTTCTATCAAGAATAATTTTTCGTATGTGTTCCATTGTCGGGTTATCTTCGATTACAGTTGCTGATGATGTTAAAATCGCATCGTATTTTTTTCTGATATTTCTAACTTCATTTCTTGCCGTATCAGATGTAATCCATTTTGAATCACCGGTATATGTTGCAATTTTCCCGTCAATTGTAGTAGCAGTTTTTAGTGCTATAAAAGTTTTCTTTTGGGTATAATTTTTTATAAAAATTTCGTTTAGTTTTTTGCATTCTTCTTCAAGAACAGGTCCAATAACTTCAATACCTGCATTTTTTAGTTTTTGAAGTCCTTTTCCAGCAACAATAGGATTTGGGTCTTGCATTCCGTAAACAACTTTTTTAATCCCTTTTTCAATGATTAAATCTGTGCAAGGAGGAGTTTTGCCAAAGTGCGAACAAGGTTCAAGGTTCACTATAAGAGTACATCCTTGTGCGTTTTCAAGTTTTAATAAAGCATCGCGTTCAGCATGATTTTCTCCGTATTTTTTATGGTATCCGGTTGAAATAATCTCATCCTGCGAATTTATGATAACGCATCCCACCATCGGATTTGGAGAGGTTAATCCTTGAGCTTTTAGAGCAAGCTCTATACATTTAGCCATATATGTAATGTAATGTTTCATAATTGTATTTTATACTAAAACGTGATAAATTAAAATAGTTGGTCAGGATTGAAAAAGAGGGAGAAAAATATGGTAGATTTAAAGTATATCGGACATAGTGCATTTGAAATTAAAAATGGAGATAAAGCAGTTTTAATAGATCCTTTGGTTTCTGTTAATGAAAAATTTAATTGGCGCGAAGAACCGATTACAGATATTTTATTAACTCATGCTCACGGAGATCATTTTGGTGAAGCTTTGGAAATTGCAAAAGAAAAAGATATCGAGATTACTGCGATAGCAGAATTGGCAGGCTACTGTAAACTGCAGGGAGCAAAGTCAAAATCTGTTGGGCTTGGTGCGTGGATAAATTTTTCTTGGGGGCGTGCTGTATTTTTACCAGCATTTCATTCAAGCTCACTTCCTGATGGAAGATATGGCGGCTGTGCTGCAAGTATAATGCTTGATGTAGATGGAGTAAGAATTTATCATGCAGGTGATACTTGTTTAACAGGCGAGATGAAAACAATAAAAGAATTATATGCTCCTCAAATTGCGTTACTACCGATTGGCGGAAATTACACAATGGATGTTGAACATGCTGCAATGGCTGCAAAATGGCTTGGTGTAAAAACAGTTATTCCGATGCATTACGGAACATTTCCGGAAATACAAGCAGATTTGGAGAAATTTGCAAAGCTTATTGCATATGGTAATACTGCTTGTCAAATTTTAAATCCTGCAGAAATAAAATAATTGATTTGCGGCGCAGGCGATGCCTGCGCCGCCTTACATAAAATATAAAGAGGTAATATGAGAATTTTATTTGTAATAGACAGAATTGAGTTAAAGTATTTTGAATTTAATGATCTTGTAACAAATTTTTGGATAATTAAAAGTTTTTTGGAAAGGGGTCATGAAGTTTGTATTACAACGATTGATATGCTCAAACTCAAATCTTCTTGTGCATATGCTTCTTGTTTTGAATCTTATTTAAAAGACGGCAATATATTTTATAATAAAGAAAGTTTAAATGAATGTAAGGTTGAAGATTTTCAATTGGTAATGTTTAGACCAGATCCGCCAGTTGATTTGGATTATATTAATGCAACGTATATTTTTGATTTTGTTGACCGTACAAAGACATTTATTATGAACGATACAACAGCAGTACGTAATTTTAATGAAAAGCTGCATGCTGTAATGTTTAATGACTTGATGCCGAATAATATAATTACTTCATCAAAATCAGATGTAATAGAGTTTTTGCATGAAAATGGAGAAATAATTTTAAAACCTTTAAATCAGTGTTTTGGTGGCGGAGTTATGTATCTTAAAGACGGTGATAAGAATACGGCAGTAATAATTAATTCCATGACGAAAGAAGGTAAGCAATTAATTATGGTTCAAAAATATATTCCGCAAGCTATTTATGGTGATAAACGGGTGTTGATACTTGGAGATAAAATACTACCGTATTGTGTTCAAAAGACCCCTGGTAATGATGATTTTAAATTTTGTGATCATAGTGACGATTTTATTAAGAAGGCAGTACTATCTGATAAGGAGAAAGAATGTTTTCAAATTATTGCGGATAAATTAAATTCAATGGGAATTTACATGGCAGGTTTAGATGTTATTAATGGTCAGATAATAGAAATAAATGTGACTAGTCCTTGTTATTTTATACGAGAAATAAATGGTCACTTTGGCGCCCATCTGGAAGATGTAGTGGTAGAGGGTATTTTGACGATTGTTCAAGAATTTTTTAAAAATAATATCCTCCATTGTAACGATTTATTAACAAAATAAAACAAAATACTTGAAATCAAATTTTTTTAGTCGTAACATAATAAATGTGCACAGCGCACAGACATAAAATTTATTAAAACCAGATACTTAGAATTTTTTATCTAAAAACGAAAGTTTTATTAAAGATTACAAAGAGTTATCTACAATAGCCAAATAAAATTAAATGTAGAATAGCAAGGTGAGAATTTCACCAAACCTGATTGTGAGAAACGTTGGGTGATAAATTTGTAGAACATTGACAACAGAATAGCTGAAACGAGTGTGAGTAATTGGAAACAATTGCAAACAAATAAAACTTGTTAATTTCTAAATGATTCGTAAAAGACAACGAACGCGAAACGAAACAACGTTAGCGAAACAAAATGAGCTAGACCACTGGAGACAGTGGACTTAATAAAAACTTTCTGACAATGGAGAGTTTGATCCTGGCTCAGGACGAACGCTGGCGGCGTGCTTCATACATGCAAGTCGAACGAGAAGCTTACTTCGGTAAGTGGAAAGTGGCGGACGGGTGAGTAATGTGTAGAGAATCTGCCCTGTACTGGGGGACAACAGAGGGAAACTTCTGCTAATACCCCATATGAGCGTACCTGCGATGGTATTCTTGAAAGTTCCGGCGGTACAGGATGAGTCTGCATCTGATTAGCTAGTTGGTGGTGTAATGGACTACCAAGGCGACGATCAGTAGCTGGTTTGAGAGGATGATCAGCCACAATGGGACTGAGACACGGCCCATACTCCTACGGGAGGCAGCAGTAGGGAATTTTGCGCAATGGGCGAAAGCCTGACGCAGCAACGCCGCGTGATCGAGACGCCCTTCGGGGTGTAAAGATCTGTCAGTGGGGACGAAACTTGACGGTACCCACAGAGGAAGCACCGGCTAACTCCGTGCCAGCAGCCGCGGTAATACGGGGGGTGCAAGCGTTGTCCGGAATCATTGGGCGTAAAGAGTTCGTAGGCGGCACGTAAAGTCTGGTGTTAAAGGCAGAGGCTCAACTTCTGTACGGCACTGGATACTTGCGAGCTAGAATGCGGTAGAGGTAAAGGGAATTCCTGGTGTAGCGGTGAAATGCTTAGATATCAGGAGGAACATCGGTGGCGTAAGCGCTTTACTGGGCCGTAATTGACGCTGAGGAACGAAAGCCAGGGTAGCAAATGGGATTAGATACCCCAGTAGTCCTGGCCGTAAACGATGGATACTAGGTGTTGCGGGTATCGACCCCTGCAGTGCCGAAGCCAACGCGATAAGTATCCCGCCTGGGGAGTACGCACGCAAGTGTGAAACTCAAAGGAATTGACGGGGACCCGCACAAGCGGTGGAACATGTGGTTTAATTCGAAGCAACGCGAAAAACCTTACCAGGGCTTGACATCTGACGAACCTTTGTGAAAGCAGAGGGTGCTCTTCGGAGAACGTCAAGACAGGTGGTGCACGGTTGTCGTCAGCTCGTGTCGTGAGATGTTGGGTTAAGTCCCGCAACGAGCGCAACCCTCGTCGTTAGTTGGTACTGTCGGTATACTTACAGTAACCTCTCTAGCGAGACTGCCGGTGATAAACCGGAGGAAGGTGGGGACGACGTCAAATCATCATGCCCCTTATGCTCTGGGCTACACACGTGTTACAATGGGTAGGACAGCGAGCAGCGAACCTGCGAAGGCAAGCAAATCTCTAAAACCTATCCTCAGTTCGGATTGCACTCTGCAACTCGAGTGCATGAAGTCGGAATCGCTAGTAAACGCAGATCAGCACGCTGCGTTGAATACGTTCCCGGGTCTTGTACACACCGCCCGTCACACCATGGAAGTCGACCACGCCCGAAGTACGTGAGCTAACCTTTTGGAAGCAGCGTCCTAAGGCAGGGTTGGTGACTGGGGTGAAGTCGTAACAAGGTAGCCGTACCGGAAGGTGTGGCTGGATCACCTCCTTTCTAGGGAGATAATCGGACGTAGAGCCGATCATCCCAAGGTCGTTAATCATTGACTATAATAATTCAAGAATCAGGTTATTATACGAGATTAAATTAATTAACAAGAAGTTTCAGACTATTTTGTCTTCAGTGTTTACACTGAACCGTACATTGAAAATTGCATAAGATTATAAGCGTATACAAAGATAAAGTATATGATAAAACTGTTATCAAATATAATATCTAAAGTAAACGTAATCATCAATGAATAACTAAAAGTATGTTGGAATCAAAAGAGAACAATATATAATAGGTAAAGCTACAAAGAGCTAATGGGGGATGCCTTGGTACTGACAGCCGACGAAGGACGTGTAAAGCTGCGATAAGCCGCGGGGAACTGCTAAAAAGTCTTGATCCGCGGGAATCCGAATGGGGAAACCCTTCAGAGTTAAAACTCTGAAATCGACTGATGAATCAATAGTCAGCCAGAAGGAAAGCCTGTGAACTGAAACATCTTAGTAACAGGACGAAAAGAAAATAACCTAATGATTCCGAGAGTAGCGGCGAGCGAAATTGGAAGAGCCTAAACCTTTAATACGTGATAGCCTGTAAGCGTTGTATTAGAGGGGTTGTGGGACTTAACCGCTAAGTTACAGCTTAGTAAATCAGTTACAAAATTATTTGATAGATGAAGTCAACTGGGAAGTTGTGCCATAGAGTGTGATAGCCACTTAATCGAAATTAAATAATCTGATGTTAAGACTCCCGAGTACGGCGGGGCACGTGAAACCCTGTCTGAATCCACCGGGACCATCCGGTAAGGCTAAATACTAGTCAGTGACCGATAGTGAACGAGTACAGTGATGGAAAGGCGAAAAGAACAGTGAGAAGCTGAGTGAAATAGACCCTAAAACCGTTAGCTTACAATCAGTTAGAGCCCTATTGATAGGGTGATAGCGTGCCTGTTGAAGAATGAGCCGGCGAGTTATTTTATGTTGCGAGGTTAAGGAGTTGATATCCGGAGCCACAGCGAAAGCGAGTGTGAATAGCGCGTTAAGTAACATGAAATAGACCCGAACCTTGGCGATCTAACCTTGACCAGGATGAAGCGTAGGTAACACTACGTGGAGGTCCGAACCAACCGATGTTGAAAAATCGGTGGATGAGTTGAGGTTAGGGGTGAAATGCCAATCGAGCCAAGAGCTAGCTGGTTCTCCCCGAAATGCGTTTAGGCACAGCGTTGGATTTATCTTACCGGAGGTAGAGCACTAGTCTGGTGCGGGCGGCGAAATGCCGTACCAAATCATGTTAAACTCCGAATACCGGTAATGTTACTGTCCAGCAGTGAGACTGCGAGTGCTAAGATCCGTGGTCAAGAGGGAAACAGCCCAGAACGCCAGTTAAGGTCCCCAATATATGCTAAGTGGTTAAGGAGGTAGAGTTGCTCAGACAACTAGGAGGTTGGCTTAGAAGCAGCCATCCCTTGAAAGAGTGCGTAATAGCTCACTAGTCAAGCGACTCCGCGCCGAAAATACACCGGGACTAAAGCATATAACCGAAACTGCGTCATATAGTTTACTATATGGGTAGGGGAGCGTACTGTTGTAGGACGAAGTCAGATCGAAAGGACTGATGGACGAAGCAGTAGTGAGAATGTCGGCATAAGTAGCGAAAACATTGGTGAGAATCCAATGCACCGTAAACCTAAGGTTTCCCACGGCAGGCTCGTCCGCGTGGGGTTAGTCGGATCCTAAGGCGAGGCCGAAAGGCGTAGTCGATGGACATCAGGTTGATATTCCTGAACTGACGAATAATCGTTTGAAAGGCGGAGGGACGCAGGAGGATAAACAAGCGGCCGACTGGACGTGGCCGTAAAGATGTGTAGGTAGATTATGTAGGAAAATCCGCATAATCGTTATAAACTGAGACATCGAGTAGGACTCTCTACGGAGGGGAAGTTGTTGACTCCACACTGCCAAGAAAATCTTCGCACTTGAGATTATTAGTTATCCGTACCGTAAACCGCCACAGGTAGGTTGGTAGAGAATACTAAGGTGCGCGAGACAACTCTCGCTAAGGAACTCGGCAAAATCACCTCGTAACTTCGGGAGAAGAGGTACCCTGGTAGCGTGAAGCGATTTACTCGTGGAGCGTGATAGGGTCGCAGTGAATAGGCCCATGCGACTGTTTACCAAAAACACAGGTCTCTGCTAAGTCGATCAAGACGAAGTATAGGGGCTGACGCCTGCCCGGTGTCGGAAGGTTACGTGGAAGGGTTAGACTTCGGTCGAAGCTCTGAAACTAAGCCCCGATGAACGGCGGCCGTAACTATAACGGTCCTAAGGTAGCGAAATTCCTTGTCAGGTAAGTTCTGACCCGCACGAATGGCGTAACGATATGGGCGCTGTCTCGGCGAGAGGCTCGGCGAAATTGGATTATCCGTGAAGATACGGATTACGTGTACCAGGACAGAAAGACCCTATTGAGCTTTACTGTAGCTTGAAATTGAATTCGGGTTCTTATTGTGCAGTATAGGTGGGAGACTATGAAGGAAGGACGTCAGTTTTTCTGGAGTCATCGTTGAGATACCACTCTGTAATAATTTGAATTCTAACACTGATCCCTCAAAAATCAGGGCAGTGGACAGTTTCTGGTAGGCAGTTTGACTGGGGCGGTCGCCTCCTAAAAAGTAACGGAGGCGTTCAAAGGTTCCCTCAGGTTGGTCGGAAATCAACCATTGAGTGTAATAGCAAAAGGGAGCTTGACTGCGAGACAAACACGTCGAGCAGGTGCGAAAGCAGGATATAGTGATCCGGTGGTTCTGAATGGAAGGGCCATCGCTCATCGGATAAAAGTTACCATAGGGATAACAGGCTTATCTCCCCCAAGAGTCCACATCGACGGGGAGGTTTGGCACCTCGATGTCGGCTCGTCGCATCCTGGAGCGGTAGTACGTTCCAAGGGTTGGGCTGTTCGCCCATTAAAGCGGCACGCGAGCTGGGTTCAGAACGTCGTGAGACAGTTCGGTCCATATCCGGTATACGCGCAAGAGATTTGAGTGGAGTCTTCCTTAGTACGAGAGGACCGGGAAGAGGGGACCTCCAGTGTACGGGTTATCGCGCCAGCGGTAAACGCCCGGTAGCTGTGTTCCAAGCGGATAAGTGCTGAAAGCATATAAGTACGAAGCCCACCACAAGATGAGATCTCTCATAGCATAAGCTAGTAAGTCCCGTGGCAGATTACCACGTAGATAGGTCAGAGGTGTAAGAGTGGCAACATTTTCAGCCGACTGATACTAATCGGACGAGGGCTTTTCCTAACAGATTTTGAAAATCAAAATTAAAGGTTAGATGATTACGCACCTTATAATCATTATGCAATCTTCAGCGTACGACAGAATTCGCTGGTGACCAATCGTAAGTAAACCACCCGTACCCATCCCGAACACGGTCGTAAAGACTTACAGAGGCAACAATACTTGGCGGGCCACCGCCTGGGAAGATAGCTCGTTGCCAGCACCTAATTTAAAAAAAGAGAATCACGGAAACCTCCTGATTCTCTTTTTTGTTGCGTAAACTCTTTTTTTATTAAGTGCGTCACCTCGCAATGAAAGTTTTTAGCAAAACTTTCGATAGATCTCGAGTTAGTAAATTTCAATAGAATAAATTTTTAGAAATTTAAACTAACATCTCGAAGTACTATATCTCTAGGCTTCGAGTCTCTCAGCCAGAGCTATAGCATCGTTGCCAGCACCTAATTAAAAAAAAGAGAATCACGGAAACCTCCTGATTCTCTTTTTTATTGCGTAAACTAATCTGGCTTAATTAATGTAAAGTGACTTTTTCAACTGTAACTTCTTTATAATTAAGTAAGATTTTTCTTACCTGCTACATAAGCTGTATTGGTTCGGTTTCTGCACTCAAGCTTATTTATTATTGATGTGACGTGTGCTTTTGCAGTATGTTTACTAATATGTAGAATTTTAGCAATCTCAACATTATTGTAACCTTTGCATATTAGTTTTAAAACTTCTTGTTCTCTTTTTGTAAGCATAATTTATCCTTTCGACTGTTATATATAATAACGTCTTAAAAATTCGTTTTATGTTAATAATATGTCCATTTTTTATGTATGCTTTTAATTTTACAAAACTTAATTTTCTGTGTATAATTTTTTTATGGCAAAGAAGTCGAAAAAGAATAAAACCAAGCAAAAAATTGAACAAAAAGCAGGAAATTTTGGTGTAAAATGTATTGCATTTGTTATTACTTTCTTGATGGCTGCGAGCGGAATTTTTTATCTTTCGCTTAATTATGTTCCAAAGTCTATGTACGAAGAACAGGTTATGCTGCCTAAAATGAAAGAAGCTTATTATGTAAGTCAGTGGTGTCGAGATGATTTTGGCAAACAGGAATTTGTATTGTGGGATAATACAAGGGTGGATTGTTTGACTAAAGATTATGCAATTGAGTTTGATTTTGCACATAAGTGGGCTGAAAGTGTCGGTCAGTCTTTGTATTATAGCAAAATGACAGGTAAACAACCGGCTGTGGCGCTTATTTTGACAGATTTAAAAGATTACAGATATGTAAAAAGAGTTGAAAGATTGGAAAATGGTATTAAAATCTTTTTAATTAAGGCTTTTTAGTTTTATATTACAAAAAGTTTATTTTTCCTTCTTTTGAAAGATTTTTTATTGTAATATCAATATATGGATATCAATGAAGTTAAAGAGGTTTGGAATCGGGTTAAGGACGAGCTGGAAGTAAATGTACCCGAGCATATTTTTGGAACATGGATTACGCCGTTAGAGGCTGTTGATATGGAAAACAATACGCTTGTATTATTTTCTCCTCATCAGATGGCTGTCGATATATTAAAAAAGAATTGGACTGAAAAAATTAAAGAATCAGTTAAGGCTGTTTTGGGGCAGGATGCAGTTTTTTCTTTAACATATGATGCAGATCTAGCTGAAAAATATATTAAAGCTCGTAAAAAAGAATTATCAAAACAAATTGCTGGTCAAACAGAAGAAGATAAAAAAGCTGAAGATGCGAAAATGTCTTTAGCGCAAATGCAATCTAGTGCTAATTTGAATTTGAATTTGAAATTTGATAATTTTGTTGTTGGAGATAATGCAAAATTCGCTTATAATGCGGCTTTTTCTGTGGCAAATAATCCTTCGAAAAAATTTAATCCGTTATTTATTTACGGGTCATCAGGGTTGGGTAAAACTCACTTGATGCAGGCTATCGGGCATTATATTATTTTTAATAAGCCGGAATTAAAAGTCAGATATATCAGAATGGAAGATTATTTTAACGAATGGATGAGATGTTTTCAGTATAATGATATGCCGAATTCTAAAAAACGTCAGGTGTGTAATAATTCTTTAATGAGAAAATTTCACCAAAAATTCCAAAATGTTGATATTCTTTTAATGGATGATATTCAGTTTATTGAATCAAAAATGAAGACTATGGAGGATTTTTTCTCTACATTTGAGGCTTTGTATACGAATAATAAGCAGATTGTAATCGCTTCAGACAGGTTGCCAAAAGATATTCCGACTCTTGATAACAGGCTAAGAACTCGTTTTGAGATGGGGCTTGTTGTAGATATTGTTCCTCCTGATTTTGATACAAGGTTTGAAATTGTAAAAGCTTATGCTAAAGAGCTTGAAGTCGAAGCAGATGATGTTGTGTTTGAATACATTGCGGATAATTTTGTTAATAACGTAAGAGAATTAAAAGGAGCGTTTAATAAGGTCAGTGCGTATGCTGAATTTTCAGGGACAGGTGTAACACTTGAACTTGCAAAAAAAGCTCTTAACTGTGAAGTTCGGAAAAAAGAAATCACAATTGATAAAGTTGCGCAAGTTGTTGCTGATTATTTTGAATTAACCGTGAAAGATTTAAAAAGTACTGCGCGTCAGCAAAAAATTGCACATGCACGTCATATAGCTGTTTTTATGGCTAGGGAAGTTTTACAGATGAGTTATGAGGCAATTGGTGACTTCTTCAACAAAAAACATACAACAATAATGTACTCTTGTGATTTGATTGAAGAAAAATTGAATTCGGATGGTGAACTTAAAAATACAATTGAAGAGCTTAAAAGCTTGTTAAGAGGTTAAGATGTACGATTATATCAAAGGTATTTTTACATATAAAACTGAAGTTAAGGGTAGTTATATTACAGTTGAAGCAGGCGGTATTGGGTATAAATTTGAAATTATGCAAAGAGATTTTGCTCTTTTACCCGAAGTTGATACTGAAATTAAAATTTATTCTGTATTGTTGCATAGAGAAGATAAAATGAGTCTTTGCGGGTTCTTGAGACGTGAAGACAGGGACATTTTTAATATTTTAACATCAGTTTCAGGAGTTGGTGCGAAAATGGCTTTGACCCTTTTAAATTCATTTGATGTAAGTGATTTAGTCGGTTTTGTTCTGGATGGAAATTATAAAGAACTTACCCGTGCAAAAGGTGTTGGTCCAAAATTAGCACAAAAAATTATACTTGAATTGAAAGATAAATTAACATCTTATCAGGGGGTAAATGTTTGTGCGGCAACTTCATCTATTTCTTCAAATAATCCGAATATAGAAGATGCACAAATGGTATTATTTTCACTTGGTTACAGTAAAGATGAAGTCAGCGGTGCTATTTCGCGTGCAATGAATTCAGTATCCGCGGGAGCAACAGCAGAAGAGATTCTTAAAGAATCTCTCAAAGTTCTGTCTGTTTAATTTTTATTTTTTCTTTAGAATCCTAATGTAAACATTGCAATAAATCCTGCTAAAATCATTGCAGGTCCAAATGGAAGATAAAGCCCGTCAGCAGCTTTGTTTTCTTTGATTCCGCAAATAACTTCACGGCAGGTAAATAGACCTATTGCAAGAAGTACGATTGTGCTTGACCAGTATGCAACTTGATGTGTCAGCCAGCCTAATTGTTGTGCAAAAAGATAGCTGATTGTGTAAATAATAAATACAGCCAAAGAGGCTAATGTTATCCAATTCTTATTATCAAAAAGTTTTTTCATAAATATCGGTAATGTGATAATAATTTGTATTACACCTGCAAGAACAAGGATTGCTACAAGAACCTGAAATATAGGTAAAAATGTAGGATAACTAGGAGAACATCCTAGCATAGAACCAAATACAGCCCCTAACCCTGCAGCGATATAAGAATCTCCTTCTCCAAAAGCTCTTGCCCCTACTGTGACAAGTCCAAGACGTGAAATCGCTTCCATAATCAAATATCCCATAATTGCCGCAGCTAAAGAATATAATACAGGACAAGTTAAAAAGAAGTCTAAGTCTAATTTTGGCGCACCGTTTGCTTTTGAATATGCAACAAAAGATATAACTGAATATACTACACTATACAAAATACCTAAAACAATTACCGGAATTGTATGAGCATCAGCAACTTTTTTTTCTAATATATCAGTTCCCGCAATTGCAATAAACAGGCAAGAAATGATTAATGAAAATACATAAACTGCAATTTGCATTATACTTATCGGGTTCATAACAGAAAGTCCGAAAAAGGCATCAAACGGTTTACAAAATCTTAAAAACAAGCCTACAAAAAGAAGTCCTGTTAAAAGTTCAACAATCGGATACTGAATACTTATATGCTCTTTACAAAATGCGCATTTTCCTCTCAAAAATAAATAAGAAAATAGCGGGATATTGTGATACCATTTTAGTGGAGTTTGGCATTTTGGACATTTTGAACCCGGAAAAACAATAGATTCTTCGCTTACGGTTCTAAGTATGACAACATTTAAGAAGCTTCCGACTACAAGCCCCGTTATAAATATAAATGCTAAAATTGTGAGAGAAAATGCCATTTTATCCTCCTTATCCTGAAACTTCTTCAGACATCTCTTTTTGTATAATTGTATATAATTTATTTAATGCTCTTTTTAAAATTCTTGAAACCTGTGTAGGTGAAACATTCAGATGTTTTGCAATATCTTTTCTAGATTCGCCTTCAATATAATATAGACAGATTGCAGTTTTATCGTTTGGCGGAAGTTTGTTTATTGCATATTCAATAATTTTTTTGTTTGCGTATGTATCTTCAAAATTTGATTCGTCTTTATCCTGAATTCTATCCATTAAGGTTTCTCCGCCCTCAGCAGTATAAATGTTTTGGTCAAGCGAAACCATGTTTTTGACAAGCTCAATATTCATAATTTCTTCAACTTTTTCAAGTGGTAAATTAACATATTGCGAAACTTCTTCAACTGTTGGTATTTTGGTATTGTTTTCTGATAATACGTCTATTGCTTCTTTAACTTTTGACATATTAGCAATAGTTTCACGCGGAGTTTTTACAATATTTGCTTTATCTCTAAGGTAGTGAAATATCTTTCCGCGAATAACTTTACTTACATAAGTTTTAAAACTTCCGCGTTCTTCGATTCTATATGTTTCGATGGCTTTTAAAACCCCGACAGCACCTACCTGTATCAAGTCGTCTTTTGGAATATTTATTGGCAGTGGATAAAAAGAGAGTACAATTTTTTTGACAAGTTTTAACGTTTCTTCAATCAAGCAAAGATATGTGACATGCTTTTTTTTCATGTCAATTTCATTCTTGTATTCAATAATTAACTCTTCAAGTTTTTCAAGTTCTGAAACTTTTATGTTAACCATTATTACTCCCACTATACTAAATAATATATCATAAACCCTTTAATAAATCTAAATTTTAAAATTCGTTAATAAATAAATTTTTTATCTTATGTTTTTATGCTATCATAAGCTTATAAATATTTTTGAGGAGTAGAAAAAAATGATTACCGTAAAAGATGTAGAACACGTTGCAAAACTTGCAAGACTTGAATTAACAGAAGAAGAAAAAACTTTGTATACAAAACAATTGGGCGATGTTTTAAAATATGTTGACCAGATGAATGAAGTTGATACATCAAATGTTAAACCTATGACACAGGTTATTGATTTTGTTAATGTTACAAGAGAAGATGAACCTTGTCAGGAAATATCAAAAGAAGCATTGATGTCAAACGCTCCTGATGAAGAAAACGGATTCTTTAAAGTGCCTAAGATTAACTAAGGGTAAAAGATTCCTGCTCAAAGGTCCGAATGACGAATTTAGTAAAATGGAAGAATGAATTATGACTAAATATATTTTTGTAACAGGTGGTGTTGTTAGTTCCTTAGGTAAAGGAATTATAGCTGCATCTTTAGGCAGATTGTTTCGTTCAAGAGATTATTCTGTAATTATTCAGAAATTTGATCCTTATATTAATATTGACCCGGGAACAATGAGCCCGTTTCAGCATGGTGAAGTTTTCGTAACCGATGATGGCGCGGAAACCGACTTGGATTTAGGGCATTACGAAAGATTTACTGATACAAGTTTCGGGCAGGTAAATAACGTTACATCAGGTAAAATATATCAGGAAGTCATAAATAAAGAACGCCGAGGGGATTATCTTGGGGCAACTGTTCAGGTTATTCCGCATATTACTAACGAAATTAAGTCAAAAATTGTTGCGGCAACAAAACAATTTAAGCCGGATTTTCATATTATAGAAATAGGCGGAACAATAGGTGATATTGAAAGTTTACCGTTTATTGAAGCTATCCGTCAATTTAAATCTGAAGCAGGAATTGGTAATGCTATATCTGTTCATTGTACATTATTACCGTATTTGCCGACATCAGGTGAATTAAAAACAAAGCCTTCACAGCACAGTGTAAATGTATTAAGAAGCTATGGTATTCAGCCGGAAGTTCTTGTTTGCAGAACATCAAAACCTATTCCAAAAACTGAAAAAGAAAAACTTGCTTTGTTCTGTTCAGTTCCTAAAGATGCTGTTGTCGAATGCCGCGATATGAAAACAATTTATGAAGTTCCGCTGGCATTAGAAACACAGGGAATGTGCTCTGTAATTCTTAAAATGTTGGGAATGGAAGATAAAGAGCCAGCTTTGGAATCATGGGTTGAACTTGTAAATAATATTAAAAATCCTGAAAAGACTATAAAAGTAGCTATTGCAGGTAAATATACAAAACTTTCCGATGCTTATATTTCTGTTGTTGAATCCTTAAAACACGCAGGATATGATAATTCTGCCGCAGTAGAAATTAAATGGATAAATTCAGAAGAATGCGTTGATTATGCTAATTGCAAAAAGCAACTGGCAGATGTTCAGGCTGTAGTTGTTCCCGGAGGTTTCGGTGTTCGCGGAATTGAAGGTAAGTTAAATGTTATTCGTTATGCACGTGAAAATAATTTGCCGTTTTTAGGATTATGCTTAGGTATGCAGTGTGCTGTTATTGAATATGCTCGTAACGTTGTAGGTTTGAAGGGCGCAAATTCGAAAGAATTTGATGAAAATCCTGCTTACCCGGTAATTGATATTATGCTTGAGCAGAAAAATGTCAAAGGTTACGGCGGTACAATGAGGTTAGGTGCATATGATTGCCATTTGAAGAAAGATTCTGTTGCTGCTAAAGCGTACGGTGCAGAAATTATTTCAGAGCGTCATCGTCATAGATATGAAGTTAATAATGAATATATAGATAAAATTTCAGAAGCAGGGTTGGTATTTTCCGGCATGTCACCTGACGGAATGCTGGCTGAAGTTGTTGAATTACCTGATTTGGATTGGTTTGTGGCTTGTCAGTTCCATCCGGAATTCAAATCACGTCCTGATAAACCGCACCCGTTATTCAAAGGTTTAATCAGTGCGGCGGTGAAAAATTTATCTTGACCTGCGTATATTTTACGTGTATTTTAGAAATACGATATTTTAGGGAGAGGGTTAATGACTGATAACTTTGATATGAAAAAATTTACGACTGTAAACTTTTTAAATTTTGCATTGGGATTTTTAGGTTTGCAGTTTGCCTGGCAAATGAGGATTATTTTATCTGCGCCTGTAACAGAAGGCTTGGGGGCTGACCCGTTTATTTACGGGCTAATTTGGCTTGCAGGTCCGTTTACTGGAATGGTTGTCCAACCATTAATCGGTGCGTTGTCTGATAAAACAAAATCACGATTTGGCAGAAGAAGACCTTATCTTTTAGGGGGTGCTATTATCGCTTCTCTTGCATTGTGGTTGTTCCCGAATTCAGGAGAAATCGTTAATCATATAGCGCAATTTTTGCATTTACCACTTCCAGCGGTTGCAGGACTGGTTTTTGCAGGTGTAATGATTTGGATTATTGATGCTTGCATAAATATTGCTCAAGGTCCTTATAGGGCTTTGATTCCTGATGTTGTACCGCAAGAACAGCATTCACTCGCAAATTCGTATATTAGTCTTGCAATAGGGTTAGGTTCGGTTGTTGCCGCAGCCACTGCTCCTGTGTTAAAACTTGCATTCGGGTATCAAATGTCTATACCTGCTCAATTTATTATGGCGGCTTTGGCATTTACATTAGCTATGACCTGGACTTGTTTGACAATTCATGAAAAAAGTACATTGGATTCTGAAGTCTCTGAAAAAAACGTTCCGCAAACTGGTTTTTGGCAGTCTATGAAAGAGTTTTTTGCTCTTTCTCCGGAAGTTTCTAAAATTTGTGTTATGCAGTTTTTTACCTGGATTGGTATGATGTGTATGATGATATTTTTCACAAATTTTGCAATTCATACAGTTTACGGTGTGCCGGATTTAACTAAATTGGCGGCAGATGTTCAGGCTCAATTTATGAGTACTCAAACTACTGCAACAAATTATTCTTCAATTTGTTTTGCGATATTTAACCTTATTTGCTTTATTATTGCAATTCCTATAGGAATTTTGGCAGGAAAATTCGGTAATAAAAAAGTTCATATAATTTCATTGATTTCAATGGCTCTGGCATATTTGGTGATGGGAATCTTTAAAACTTCGCCTGTTGTGGTAGCGCTTGGTATGGCACTGTCTGGTATAGGCTGGGCAAGTGTTTGTGCGCTTCCGTTTGCGATGCTTTCACGATATATTAAACCGGGTACAGAAGGTTCTGTAATGGGTATTTTTAATATATTTATTGCAGGTCCGCAGGTGTTTGTTTGTACACTTGTTGCGTGGATTATCAATAAGTCCGTAATCAATGCGGACGGGTATATGAATCATCATTATGAATATACGTTCTTTATCGGCGCAGCTTGTTTAATTCTTGCGGCATTATTAACAGGTTCTGTTAAAAAGAATAAATAAAACTTAAATCTCCGTTCACGCGGAGATTTTTAAATTAATTTCCCGTTTTCAATTTTATAAATTTGAACATCTTGTAAAAATTCTTCTTCAAAAAGAATTGTGTCAACGGATGTTATTATTGTTTGAGTATTTGCATTAATTGATTTCAGAAGGTAGTTTTGGCGCAGGTCATCAAGTTCAGCTAATACATCATCTAACAGTAAAATCGGTTCATCGCCGGTTTTATCTGTTATAATATCAAGTTCAGAAAGCTTAAGTGCAAGTACAATGGTTCTTTGCTGACCTTGGGAGGCAAATTTTGTGGCTTCCTGATTGTTGATATAAAAAATTATATCATCTCTGTGTGGTCCGACACAAGATTGACCGCGGCGCATTTCTTCTATTTTTCTTTCTTCAAGATTTTCTAAAAATGCATATTGAATATCTTCGATATTTTCAAAGTCCTTATCAAATGAGCAGTCATATTTGATTGAAAGATTTTCTGTTTCACTTATCGTTTTATGTTTATTTCTTGCAAGTTTTTCGATTTCTTTTAAGAATTTTTTTCGAATAAATATTATGTTGCTACCAGTAACAGAAAGCTGTTCATTATAAACATCCAAAAGAGCATTATTTGATTTACCTGTCTTTAAGCATTCTTTTAAGAAATTATTTTTTTGGATTCGAATTTTATCATATTTTGAAAGCCTGTCATCATATGCAGGATAAATTTGAGAAATCGCTCTGTCAAGCCAATCCCGCCTGTCTTGCGGAGTCCCGCGTAATAGAAGCAAATCTGTTGTTGAAAATAATACGGTTTTCAGAACCGTTTTAAAGTCTTTTGTTGTTGATTTTACTTTATTAACCTTAATTTCACGTTTTTTTTCTTTAGAATATACGTAATATAAATCAATATCGGTATTGGCTTTTACGATATCGGCTTCAAGTTTAAAATATTCTCCCTCAAAGTTAATAAGTTCAAGAATATTTGAAGTTCTTGGAGTTTTTAAAGTAGAGAGAAAATATATGCTTTCTAAAATATTTGTTTTACCTTGAGCATTTTTTCCGATTATTAAAACTTTGGACTTTTCAAAATCCAAAGTAAGGTCTTTACAATTTCTGTAATCCGCCAGCTGTAATCGTTTTAATCTCATAATAAGATTATACTTCAAACATATGATTTTTCGCTTAATCTGGACAAGGTGTTAAATTTAGTGTATAATAACTGTATTCGTAAGTATTAAGAATAAGGGCTTTAAAGTATGTTACCTGTTATTTCAGAAGATATTGCAACTACAGCATTTAATGAAATTTTTGAAGATATGCCTTCTTGGCGTAAAAAAATGATACATTATATTAAAGAAGAAAATCCTGAAATTAATACCGCAATTATTGAAGCTGCAAATAAAACTAATCTTGATCCAAAAGCTGTTGCTCTTGGTGCATATATGACATATTTGCTTATAGAATTGGCTTCAAAAGAAAATGATGCGATTATGAACTTTACAGAATAAAGGTGGGACAAATATGATTATAGAAGATTTATTGAAAGAATTAGTAGAAAAAGGCGGTTCCGATTTACATATTTCTAATAAGCTGCCTCCTGTTATGCGTATTGACGGTAAGCTGGTTAGAGCTGATTATCCGCCGCTAACAGCAGAAGAAGTTGAAAATTTATTATTTCCAATGATGTCAAATGAACAAAGAAGACATTTAGAACAAGAATGGGAATTAGATTTTTCTTATGGTGTTGAAGGAATCGGACGTTTCAGGGTTAACTTTTACAAAGATAAAGGATGCTATGCAGCTGCGTTCCGTACAATTGCAACTACAGCTCCTCAATTGGAAGATTTAGGTATGCCTCCGATTGTTACTACAATCGCAGAAAAACCACGTGGATTGGTTCTTGTTACAGGTCCTACCGGTTCAGGTAAATCAACAACTCTTGCTGCTATGATTGACTATATTAATAGAACAAGACCGGAACACATTTTAACAATTGAAGACCCTGTCGAATTTGTTCACACTTCTAAAGTTTCTATTATTCACCAACGTGAATTAGGTATGGATACAAGAACTTTTGCTAACGCTCTTAAATCTGCACTTCGTGAAGACCCTGATATTATTCTGGTAGGTGAGATGCGTGACCACGAAACTATCGCGTTAGCTTTGACAGCTGCTGAAACAGGTCACTTAGTGTTTGGTACACTTCACACCTCATCAGCTTCTCAAACAATTGACCGTATTATTGACGTATTCCCTGAAGGTCAACAGCAACAAATTCGTGTTCAACTTGCGAACTCTCTTGTTGCAGTATTTTCACAAACTCTTCTTCCAAAACGTCAGCCGGATGGATCCAGAAAAGGTCGCGTAATGGCGCAGGAAATCATGGTTGTAACCCCTGCGATTGCTAACCTTATTCGCGAAGCTAAAGCTGCTCAAATCTATTCAACAATTCAAACTAGCTCAGGCTCAGGTATGCAAACTCTTGAAGCTGCTCTTGCCGAATTGTTTAAAAAAGGTTTGGTAACTATTGAAGATGCTCTTGCAAAATCTTCTAAACCTGGTGAATTAAAACGTTTAATTCAAGGTTAGTAATAAAAGTAATGTAATACAGGAAGCTGGACGCTTTCACGTTCAGCTTCTTTAAATATAGGAGAACTTTTTATGGCATCTATTGTTGACGCATTTAATGAAGCGTTGAGTGAAGATTTAGCTTACGTTAAAATTATTGCATTTTCTATTCCGGTAAATTATGTAATAAATTTGTATATGGTTGGTAAAACTTCACAGTTTGAATTATTTGGCACAATAGTTGGTGTATTACTTTTGGGATTATTATCTCAAGGTATAAATAACGTAAGAATGAACAGACGTGAAATTCTTACACTAAACCCTTTAAGCTATATAAAGGCTCTTGGAAAAACTTTATTGGTTCTTGTACCTCAAATTTTAGTATTCGGTACAATCGGTAAAAATCTTGTTGATAAAGTACAGATTCCTATTGATTTACCTCATGTTCCATTGATTTTTGCAATTATTGTATGGTCAATTATTTTTTCTATCGTATTAACATCTTATATGTCTTTCGCAAAATATCTAAAAGTCGCTCAAGGCTATAATTTTAAGGTTATTTTAGAGTCTTGTATTGATGTTTTGATAAGCTTTTTGTTCTTTATTCCGCAATTATTGCTGGCAAATATAGTTTTAATCGGACCGGTGGCTTATTTATTTTCATTCTTTAATTTACCGTTTACTCATTTTTGGTTTATTACATATTGCTCAATGGTATTTATTGTAAATATCTCTATTTTAGCTAATTATTTGGCGCAGGCTGCTTATGAGCATATTAGAGGTAACAACGAAGAATATGATGAAAATGTCAACGTAAACTTAATAGATGATGTATCAGAAAGAGTTAATGGTAATTAATTTTTCATTTCACGAAGCTTTTTGAGTTGGTCACGAATTTGGGCTGCACGTTCAAAATCAAGAATTTTTGCAGCTTTATGCATATCTTTTTCAAGTTTATCAATGAGTTTTGGCAAGTCTTTCTTTTCAATTCCCATATCAACCATTTCTTCAGCAACAATATCTTCAAGATCGCGGTAGCTTGCAACAAGTGACAGTAAATTATTTTCAATTGGTTTTTTAATGGTTTGCGGTGTAATACCGTATTTTTGGTTGTAAGCAATTTGAAGATTTCTTCTGCGTTCCGTTTCTTTAATTGCTTTTTCCATAGATTCAGTAATTTTATCTGCGTACATAATAACTTCACCGCAGGAGTTTCTTGCGGCACGTCCAATTGTTTGGATTAAACTTGTTTCAGAACGCAGGAAACCCTCTTTATCTGCATCCATAATTGCAACAAGCGAAACCTCCGGAATATCAAGCCCTTCACGAAGTAAGTTAACACCGATTAGAACATCAAATTCACCAAGTCTTAAATCTCTAAGAATTTCGACTCTTTCAATTGACTTGATTTCGCTGTGAAGGTATCTTACACGGATTCCTTCTTGAATAAAGTAATCGGTCAGATCTTCTGCCATACGTTTTGTAAGAGTTGTAATTAAAATCCTTTCATCTTTTTGTGTGCGTTTTTGGATTTCTTCTTTAAGATCTTTAATTTGAGTATCAATAGGTCGGACGGAAACTTTAGGATCTAACAAGCCTGTAGGTCTGATAATTTGTTCAACCATTTGTTCTGATGTTTGCCGCTCAAATTCAGCAGGAGTTGCTGAAATATAAATTTTCTGTCCTACTTTATCGTAAAATTCTTCATTAGTAAGCGGTCTGTTGTCTTTTGCGCAAGGCAGTCTAAAACCGTAATCCACAAGAACTTTTTTACGTGCGGCATCTCCGTGACTCATACCTTTAATTTGCGGTAAAGTTACGTGAGATTCATCAACAACTACAAGGAAATCTTCAGGGAAATAATCCAATAATGTTGCAGGTGCTGAGCCCGGCGGACGTCGTTCAATGATTCTTGAATAATTTTCAATACCTGTGCAATAGCCCATTTCTTTCATCATTTCAATATCATATTTTACGCGCTGTTCAAGTCTTTGGGCTTCAATAAGTTTATTTTCGTTATTAAGTTCAATAAGTCGTTCTTGAAGTTCCTGTCTTATTAAGTCAGTTGTTTCATCTACATTTTCATCATCAGAAAGATAGTGAACTGCAGGATAAATTACAACAGATTGCGGAGTGTTAATAATTTCTCCTGAGACATTATCAATTCGTACAATTTTTTCAACTTCATCGCCGAAGAAATAAAAACGTGTAATGATTTTTTCATAAGCAGGCATAATTTCTACAATATCGCCTCTTACACGGAATGTTGAACACTTAAGTTCTAAATCGTTTCGTTCATATCTTACGCTTACAAAATATTTTAATAAATCATCACGGTCAATTTCATCCCCAACATTAATTTCGGTTGAACCTTTAAAATAGTTTTCAGGAAGTCCCAAACCATAAATACAGCTGACTGATGATATTACAATAACATCGTTTCTTTCGTAGAGGCTTCTTGTTGTGTTGTGGCGAAGTCTGTCGATTTCTTCATTTATTGAAGATGATTTCTCAATATAGGTATCAGTTCTGGGAATATAGGCTTCCGGCTGATAATAATCATAGTAGCTGATGAAGTATTCAACGGCATTATCGGGGAAAAGCTCTTTAAATTCGTTATAAAGCTGTGCCGCAAGAGTTTTGTTGTGCGCAATAATAAGGGTAGGTTTTTGAACTTTTTCTATAACATTTGCAATTGTAAATGTTTTTCCTGAACCTGTAATACCGAGCAAAGTTTGCGCATCGTAACCTTTGTTTATTCCGTTAACAAGCTGATCTATTGCTTTTGGCTGATCTCCGGAGGGTGAATATTTTGAACTTATTTTGAACTTTCTGTTTTCCATATTAACATTTTAGTACAAAATTTATTTTATTGTATTCTACTATTGATTTTGTTTGAAAAAATCTGTATACTTGATACATTGATAATGTAGAAAGGCAAGGTTATGGAAAGAATTCTTCAAAGTTTTAAAAATTTATATAAAGGGGAAACTCCTTTTAAAAATCATATGTGGTTTGCGCTTACGTTGCTTATTCCAAGTATATTTGGCGTTATGTTAAATTATATTGATAAAGAAACACCAAAAGAAATGTTAATAATTTTTGGTGTTGTTGCTTTGATTTTAGGAATTTTGAGTATTATTCCTTCTATATTTCTTGCAGGTTACTCTGTTGATTTTTGTCAAAACAGATTAAATAATGGAGTTGGGTTCCCGAAAATGTCGTGGGAGTTATTTATAAAAGGTGCAAAACTTGTTCCGCTGGGATTTGTTTGGAGTATTTATGTGATAATTTTCTTTGGAACGTTATTTTTCTTACCTTTAACTTCGCTTATATTAAGTATAGTGAAATCAGGTGACAAGGGTGCAGGAATATTTCTTTTTATGCTCGGATTTTTATTTGTAATGTTACTGTTATGTGTTATTGCTTTTATTGTAACACCGTTTTTGAGTTATTTACCAGTGACTTATGTTAATGACGGCAGCTATTCTGCAAAATTATTTAATCCGTTGATAATAATTGATTTTATGAAAAAATCTTTTAAAAGTACTATTATGGTTGCTTTAAAATATATTATTGTTTCTATGCTAATAGGATTGGCAGTAAGTATTATTTATATAGTTTTTCTGGTTCTTTATATGGGTATAATGGCGATTATTGCAATATCTTCATCTACAATTACTATTGATAATGTTGCGTATGCACCGATTACATTGCTTTTTTTAATCCCATTATCTGTGCTTGTTGCAGTTTTTCAAATGTATGTAAATTCAATTATAGGATACGCGCAGTTGGATAACTATATTGAAATCTTTAAAAATGAAATCAATGTTTAAGATGTAAATAGATGGCGGTAATTTGAAAAATTACCGCCATCTTTGTTTTATTTATTATTTGCTAAAATCATTATATTTTTAACAAATTCTTCTTTGGAAGTCTTTTCAATTTTTGAATATTTTTCAGTTTTTATTTTTTTATCAAAGTAAGAAGAAATCATTTTTTCCTGACGGCTTGAAGAATATTCTTCCCAGTACGGGGTTTTTCGAATTTTATTGATGATTTCGGATTCTAAGTCATCAATATTTGTCTTGTTAATATTTTCATAAATATTTGAAATCACTTCATCTCGAGTTTTAATATTTGTGTAAACTTCTTTTGGCTGAATTATGGTTGGCTTAGAAATGAATTTAATAGATTGTTGTTCTAAAGTTTGTTCTATTTTGTGATTAAAAATGTCTTTTTTATCTAGTCTGTCTTTAAATCGTTCTGCTAATCCCATTATTATCTCCCTATAGATTATTATTTAATATATTTTTAAATTTATTTGACATATTTTGTTTGTATAAATTGTCAGCAATATGCTGTGCTAAATCTTTATAGCTTTGAGCTATATTTGTTGAACTGTTTATTATACTTACCGGTAATCCTTTGTTTATTGCTGACATTATTGCAAAATAGTTGTTCGGAATTTTCCAGTAAATTTGTTTTGATAAAACTTTTTCGATATCATTTTCTTTTATTTCATCGTTTTCCATATAGCGGTTTATAACGATTTTTGTTTTTTCTTTGTCGTATCCAAGTTTATCAAATAATTCCAGACATCTTTGGGTGTTTCTTAATGCCGGAAGGTTCGCAACAGATACCAGAAGTATCATATCCGAATTGTCAAGAGCTGCAATGTTTTTACCGTCAAAACTTGCCTCAGCATCAACAATAATGTATGAAAAAGTTTCTTTTAACGTATTAAAAAGCTTTGTAATCTGTTTCGGGTGAATTGTATCTGCCTGTTTAAAATACGGCGGATCAGCCAAAACATAAAGGCTTGAATTTTTATATCTTTCAAGTGTGCTTAATAAAAATGTTTCATTGATTTTATCGATATTTTCAAGCATATATGATATGTTAAATGATGGTTTTAGATCCAGAAAAGTTGTAATATCACCCATCTGAAAGTTCATATCAATAAGTGCTACATTCTCTTTTGTAATTTTAGAAAGCTCAAGAGCAAGGTTTGAGGCAAGTGAAGTTTTTCCAATTCCGCCTTTGTTTGAAAATATTGATATAATTTTGCATTTGTTAATTTTTTTAGGTTCTTCTAATTTTGAAATTAGTTTGTTAATAACATCAAAAAATTCGTTTTTTAGTATAGGAACAGGGAGAAATTCTTTAGCTCCTGCTCTCATTATTTGTATAATCAAATCAACAGACGGATTATCAGACAGGGCAAGAATTTTACAATTTGGACATTGTTGTGAAACTTTCAGCATTAAATCCAGTTTTTCCTGTTTTTTTGCTGATAAATCAACAATAAATAAAGATTTACCTGCAATGTTTGATAAAATTTCGAGAATTCCCGAAAAATCAGATGTTTGCTTAAGTAATTCAAGGTTATCAAATTCACTGATAAAAAGTTTTAACACTTCGGAAGTTGATAATTCTTCAGAAAGTATAAATGTTGAAATTTTCTGCATACTACACCTGTCCCTAAGTGTATTATAACATATCAGTTTTTGCGGTGCAATATAAAAAGCCCCGTATAAGCGGATTTTGTTACCTGCTGTTGCTCGCAGGTGGGTGAGAACCCGGACTAATCCGTTTCCCGCTGGCGATACAAGTATCGGCGGGTATACTTCAATGCCCTGGAGTTAACTCTCCCTATTTATAAAAATGTAGGAACAAAATTAACGCCTATACAGAGCTTAATTTAGTATAGCATATATTAGGAAAATTTGTAAATAGTTCGTTTTACTATTTTTGTTTTAATGAAGCAAGAGTTTCATTGACAAATTTTTCCGCCATATCCGCATCAGCAAGTGCTTTTTCAGCAGCTGTAGTATCAGGGTCTTTTTGAACCATTCCTGATGGATTTGGAATATAGCTTCTGGCAGGTGCTGTCGGAACTCCGCATTCAGGTGACGGAATATATGTTCTGACTACCGGCTGTTCGCCGTTTAATGCCATTTTTATTAAATTAGTATCGCTTAATTCTTGCGGATTTCTTGGCTTTTGTGCCGGAGCTCCGGTATTTGTCGGTTTAGCTGCACTTGGAGACGGAGGATTGATTTTATTATCCGCAGCAGCCATTTTTTGAGCTTCTTTTTCTTCCGGTTCTTTGTCTTCATCAAGCACAGAGTTTGTCGGTTTTCCGAAAATTTTATGAACAGCTTTTGTCGTCCATTTTGCTAAGAATGGAGAGACCATCATCATTGGAATAATGATTCTTAAAGGTACACCTAAAATGTTTCCGTTTTTAATCTTTCTTAAGAAGTTTAAGTTCATGTTTTTAGGCGAGCTGTAAGATAGTACACGTTCGTTACCGATATTTATTAGTTTTCCGACTTTATGGAGAAGGTTTGTGATCGGATTTTTGATATTTTTTACACCAAGTTTTTTATCAAGAGCTTTACGTGCAAGTTTGTATGATTTTTTGCTTTTGAAGAAGCCGCTTGTTACTTTTTCATTAAATATTTTTAATGCTTCACGGTATGCTTCGCGGCCTTTTACATCAAGACCTGCGTATTTGAAACCGCCGATTTTGTGCATACCCATAATACCTAATGACATTGCAATAAAGTATGTAAAGTCATTTACTGCACGTTCTATAAGGGTTTTGCCTTTTTCACCTTTTGGAGCTTTAATTGAGTGATATAACATATCTCCAAAGATGTACGCCTGCATAAGTACTGCTAATTTACCGCCTGCGTATCTGTTTGTACCGCCTTCAGTAATCCAGCCTACAGCTTTTTGAAGTCCTCTGCCAAGTTTAGTATGGGCACCTTTGCCTGTAGTCGCAAGATATTTGTTTCTGTATTCGCTAAAACTTACGGTTCTGCCAAATAAATGGTTTTTGATTTTGCTGAAAATATTTCCCTGACCACGCCAAATTGAGACCTTCCAATTTGGATGTTCTTTTGCCATATTATCAAGCATTTTGATAACTTTGTCAGGATTATCAAGGAATTTACCTTTTAATGCTTCAAATTCTTTCATATTTTTGAAGCCGAGTTTTTTGATTTTTAAGTGTTCTGCAAGTTTTTGTAAACCTGTAATACCACGTTTATTTTGTACATTTGCAATAACTTTCGCATCTGCTCCTAAAAGCTCAAGTTCTTTCACTTGAAGTGCCAGAGCTTTATCCATGATGGATTTTCCTTTAAGTGATTGCGCAAATGCATCAATTTCAGCCTGTTTTAAACCGAAGTTTTCAAGCTTTTGTACATAGTTTTTTAATCCTGTCGGGATACCTATTATATTATTTTGTCTGCCTGCAATTGGTTTAAGGAATTCTTCAATTACCTGCTCTGCATCACTTGCCAAAAATCCGTGAACACCTGCTCCGGGAACTTTAGCAAATTGCCATTCCGGACATGTCGAGTGATTTTTTAGAGAGTAAACAATTTTACTTTTACCGGAGAGTTTTGTTATTTGCTTATCAACCCAACGTGCGAAGCTTTCGATTTTTCTTCCGATAGGATTTTTTGTTGAAATTTCATCTCCCCATCGTCCGAGTTTACCAAGCCAGGAATGTTGGAATTCACCTGCAAATTTAGGGTTAAGTCTGTCCATTCCCTGAGAAATACCGTACCATGCTGCACCTGTTAAGCCTAAAACAGCTGCAGGATTAGCTTCTTCAGAAGCTCTTGCACGGTTAGCCAAATATGATTTATCCACGGAATGTTTAATTTTTTCAGAATCAACTCCCTGCATTGATGTTATATTTGCAGGCATATTTTGCTGAAAGTTTACCGGTTTATTAACTATACTTGGTATATTTACGCTTTGGTTGGACATGGCTTTCCCCTTTTTCCCTACAAGTATATAAAAACATTTTAAAACGGTTTGTTGCTAAAATGTTGAAAATATTTATAAAATATTACGAAATGTAACAAAAGAAGAAGTCTGTGAAATATTTAATTTTATATATACTTTATATATACATAAGAGATAACTAAAGAGAGAAGAGAGATTTAATTATGGCAGTTGCAAATTTAAAAAAGATTGATAAGAAATTACAAGACATTTACAAAGATCAGGTTACAACAACTGTTGCAGTTACTCCTGAACCTTTTGTAGATAAATCTGAATTATTATTTCAGCAAATGAATTTTATTGCAGCTTATAATAAACAAATGCTGCATATAGCATAAAAAGTTTTTTTAACTCCAATTTAATTTTTCCCCTACAAATTTTATCCCTGATTTCATTGAAATCAGGTTTTTTTTGTATTTTTTCGGAAGTCGTGTGATACAGTTACGACTTTGTGCTGATTTTAATGATAATATTATTGTAATTATATATTTATTTTTTGAGATAAACTATTTACAATCCCCATTTTTGATAGGTTTGCCAAAGAATATTCTGGCTCCTCCAAAACGTTGCTGAAGTGTCTTTTTAACACCGACTACAATATCGTTTACGTTGCAGACCACAAGCTGAACGGCATCAATTAGAACGCTTAATTTTGGTACAAGTACTGAAAAATCTGAGCTTGTTTTGTTGAAGTTGCCTGAAATTGATATAAAATCTTTGGATGAATTTGCAAAGTTATATGTTGTCATTTCAAGGTTTGCAGCACTGTTGCGTATTGTTTGACGGGTAATCTCGTCATTTGTTTTTTGAGATAAATCTTTCAGATTAGCAGTAGTTGTTTCAAGATTTAACATACTGTTTTTTAAGTGGGTAGTGGAATCGAGGATATTTTCTCTGTTTTCTGTTAGAATATCTGTTACAAGATCAAATAACTCAGTTAAAGCATCTGTTGTTTTTGTAGCAGAACTTAACAGGCTTTCCCCTTTTTCAGATAAGTTATCCAAGTGGGCCTGGTTTATATCTGAAATCCCGCTGAATGTAAATCCTGATTCACCTTTAATCACATCACCTGTTCTGATATACTTTAGCATAGGTGCTCTGGGATATTGTATATCAACGTATTTTGTATCTTCATCGTAATTTTTTATACGAACGGTTATGTTTTTTGGAAGCTGTAAGCCTCTTTGATTTAAGGTAATATATAAATATGTTGTTTTAAAATCTTTTGAAATTTTTAGTTTTCGTGTTGTTCCAAGTTTATAACCCTTGTAGTAAACCCCCATTCTCGGCGGCATAGGGTCCATTTTGTTGAATTCTGCTTTGATATATGTGTGGTTAAAGTAGGTGACAACTACTGCACCTAAGAATATGAAAAGCAAAACTAATAATATAATTTTTCCTACTGTAAGATTCATACAAATAGTATTGGAAATTAGAAAAAATAATTAAATTGGACTGTTGATTTAGCCTGATATATTTTGAAATTTCTTATGAATTTGAACATTGTGAACTCTTATAATATCAAGTCCTTCGTTCATTAAAACACTTCCGAAAGCAAGAGAATAAATGTCTTTTTCTTCATTTGGTGCATCTGGTATGTCTAAGAATCTTTTTCTTGATAACCCGATAAGAACAGGACAGCCAAGTGTTTTTAATTCTTTCCAGCGTTTTAAAATCTCAAGATTATGTTCTTTTGTTTTGCCAAAGCCGATGCCCGGGTCGATTATAATGTTTTCTTTTTTTATACCTTTAGATATTGCAAAATCAACTTTTGATTTTAAGTTTAAATAAATTTCATCCATGATGTTTTCATAACTCGGTGAATCCTGCATATTTTCAGGAGTTCCCTGACTATGTTGGAGAATAATTTTTGTATTTGGAAAGTTTGCCAGAGTATCTGCCATTTGTTCATCGTAATCCATACCGGAAACATCGTTTATGATATCAGCGCCAAGTTCAATACATTTTGATGCAATTTCTGAGCTTCTTGTATCAATACTGATTGGCGGGTGCGGAATTGTTTTTAAATACTCAAGAACAGGAATAAGTTTGTCCAATTGTTTTTGCGGCGGAATTGCTTTAGAATACGGTTTTGTGGATTCTGCCCCAATATCAATAATATCAGCTCCGTCCTCAATCAATTTATGCAGCTGCTTTATGGAAGCTTCAAGCTCGTAATATTCGCCTCCATCAGAAAATGAGTTTTCGGTAATATTTAAAATACCCATAATTTTAGTTTTTACTTTTCTATAAGTTAATTTATCTAATAGTTTTTGTCCGAGAACTTTTAATCCAAACGGCTGAAATTGAAGCTTTTGTGCAATTTTTGTAAGCTCTGATATACTTCCGCCTAAAATACAGTTAGAGTTTTCTATTTTACCAGTGATGACTTCACGATGGGTGCCGCAATCTGCGCCGACTGATATTGCGGTTTGTTTTATGATATTTGCTTGAGCAGGAGTAAGGTTGAAAATCTTGAAATTCTTATACTCAAACTTGTCTTTAGCTTTACTTTTGTATGTTTTGTCAAATCCTATAAGCTCAAGTTCTTTTTCAATATCTGTATTAACAATTTCTTTTAAAACAAAATCGTGCATAAACTAAGTTTAGCACGATTATTGTTATTTCTCAAATTTTATAAGCTTAAGCTGCATTTCGCATTTCATTAAGTTGATGTTTGAAGTCGTCTACTGCGATTTCACCGGTTTTTACGGCTTTATTTACGCCTGTAATAAGAACAAAAAATGCTAACGCTCCGCCAAAGAAACCAGCAACTTTTTTTGTAAATGGACTTTTAATAATTGGTCCGATAAATTTAGCATCTTTTAGTTTGTTTAATCTTGCAAAAATATCTGCAGAATATACTTTTATGTTGTTTTTAAATGTAGCCCACAGGCCAGTGACAGCTTTTGAGTTTTTGTTAACTGCTTGTTGTGTTTTGGTAACCGTTCCAAGCATATTCGATAATGACTGTTCAGCTTGAAGTCCTCTTTTACCTGCCATTTTTGTGGCAGATGTAGTTAAACCGGCAGCACCACCGACACCTGCTGCAACTTGTTCGCTTTTTTCTTTACGTTGCTGAGCTGTCATAGATGGGTTTGTTGTATTTGCATTGATTGAAGGTATTCTTGTCATATTATTCACCATCCTCAAGCATTTTTTCAACTTCATTTAATTCATCATTATCAATATCATCATCAACAGAGTCTACAGCTTCTGTTGATTCTGTTGTTTCAGGGTTAACTGTCTTTTTAGAGTCTTTTGTTGCGGCATCGTACGCGCCTGCTGCGCCTGCTCCAACCCCCATTGTATTTGAGGTTACTTTTGCAGCTTTATCATATAATTCTTCGCCGGTTTTGCCTTTAAATGGTTTAGCGATTGCTTCAAAACCTTTTTTAAACAATCTGCCGACAAATTTGAAAGCTGTTCCGATGTATTCAAATGCTTTTACAACATATTTGCCAATAGAATGGTTGTTCATTTTTTCTGTAATTGCAGCAAGTTTTTCAGTTGCTCCGGTGTAGAGTTTTGAAGCTTTTACGTTATCAACACCTTTGGACAGAACCTCAATGAATTTTGCTCCGCCTTTTTTGATACCTGAAAACATAGGGCTCAATACTTTATATAATTTGCTGTCTGAACCTTTTACAAGAATAGATGGTTTAACAATTTTTGCACCTTTATGAGCACCCCAGGCAACAGCCCAACCCTCTAGTAAGCCTTCTGATACAACTTTAGAACCTTTTAATACTTTTTTTAAGGTATTATTTGTATGTTTATCTTGAATTAATTTATCAAGTTCTTCAACTTGTTTTGCATAATGTTTTTGCTTTTCTTCATAAATTTTGTCTTCGTTTGACGGAGCTTCACCTCTAAACGCAATTTGTCTTGTGTTTGAATAATGTGTGAATTTTGGTTGAATTGTTAACATATAGTATTCCCCACTACACTTAAATAAATTTCATTCGTATAATACAGCTGAAAAATATTTTTTGCTAAAACACTTGCTACCCATTAACAAAATGTTACATTAGGACACCTATATTATCCCATATTAGTTCGCATTTGTAAAGTACTTCGTACTGTATTATGCTACAAAATTATGTTACAAATTGTTTCCGAGTCAGGGGTAAATATAACAGTGATTATAACCTAAAGCAAGCGGTATTGTTCAGTTCCGCAGTTTGAGCCCTGAAATGAATTTCTTTTAATAAATTCGCGGTCAATTTTATTAAGGCAGTCAAGTTTTGCTCCAAGCCAGCGCGGTGCTATTAAATTTTTCTTTAAACCGTTTCCTGCAAGTCTGTGAATAGTTGTACTTTGAGGCAAAATTTCCAAAAAGTCACAGCAAAGATTTACGTATTCTTCTTCGCTCATAAAATCTATTTCGCCGACTTCGTAAAGCTTTGAAAGTCTTGTGTCTTTAAGCGCGCAAAGCATGTGAATTTTTACTCCATCCACTCCAAGTTCGGCAAGTTTTTGGGCGGTTTGCAGAATTTCATCACGGGTTTCCCACAGACCGAAAATTACGTGTACACAAACGTTAATCCCTTTTTCTTTTGTTTTTTCGTAAGCTTTTAAAAAACAGTCAAAATCATGACCTCTGTTGATTTTTAGAAGTGTTTTGTCATGAATAGATTGTAATCCGTATTCAACCCACGTGTAATAATCTTTTGCAATATCTGAAATTAGTTCCAGTTTTTCATCTTCAACACAGTCAGGGCGTGTCCCGATTGATAAACCTACAACATCAGGATGCGTTAAGGCAGATTTGTAGATTTTTTCAAGTTCGTTAACAGGTCTATAAGTATTTGTATAAGCCTGAAAGTATGACATGAATTTTTCGGCTTTGAATCTGTTATGAAGAGTTTCCGCTCCGATTTTTACCTGTTCTTCTATTGATAACAGGTTTGAATGTGCTTGAGAAAAACTTCCGCCTTCATCACAAAAAATACAACCGCCTGTGGATATTGTACCGTCCCTGTTTGGACATGAAAAACCTGCGTCTAAGGTTATTTTATAAACCTTTGCTCCGAATTTGTTTTTCAAATATGCACTGAATTGGTTGTATCTTTTATCTGTATTGTTAAAAAACATTATTTATCTTCTTCGTTGTCATAAATCGGATAAACATAATGTTCACCGCAATTAGGACAAACAACTTCCTGCTGTTTTCCGTCTTCTAATTTTGCTACTTCAAATAAACATTTGCAGCCTGATTGTACACATCTTACAGCCCAGGTAGGTCTGATTAATCTTGCCATAATTTTACCCTCATTTTACTATACAATTTGAGTTTATCACCTAATTTAAGTTCATGCAAGTTATTAAAGTTATGAATACATTTCATCGTCCCAGTATTCAAGCTCAAGCTTGCCGACAACGATTGTATCGCCGTTTTGAACACCTAAACGCTTGATTTTATCCATAATTCCCATACTTATCATAATATTCTGGAATCTTATAATCTGTTCGGTGCTTCTCGGGTCTGTAACCTGTGAAATCCTTATGATTCTTCCGCCTGTTACAACAAATGTGTCTTTATTTACTTTTTGAACATTCCAATAACCGTCATCGTTATTTGTTGCATCCAAATCTTCTTCTACAGTAATTTCTGATTCAGGTTTTTCAATTGAATCAACTTTTGCTTCAAGTTCGTACTTGATTTTGTCAAGATTTTCGCCTGTAACTGCAGAAATTAAGAAAGGTTTAACACCTAGTTTCTCAAACTCCTGTTGTAATTCTGTTAGTCTTTCAGGTTCAATTGCATCAATTTTATTAATCGCAACGACTTGATAAAGGTTTGCAAGTTTTTCGGAATATTTTGCAAGTTCGTCATTAATAATTTTGTAATTTTTTATCGGGTCTTCTTCTGTGCCATCAACTATGTGAAGTAAGAATCGACATCGTTCTACGTGACGAAGGAAATCATGTCCTAAACCAACACCGTCTGAAGCTCCTTCAATCAGCCCCGGAATATCCGCAATTACGTACCCGTCACCGTTTGATTTTCTGACAACACCAAGGTTTGGAACAATTGTTGTGAATGGATAATTTGCAATTTTTGGTTTTGCCGCTGAAACCCTGCTTATGAATGTAGATTTTCCGGCATTAGGGAAACCTAAAAGTCCGACATCAGCAAGAAGTTTTAATTCCAATTGAAGTTCTCGTTCAATTCCAGGTTCGCCAGGTTCACAATATTGCGGAGCTCTGTTTTGAGGGGTGCAGAAATGAGTGTTTCCGCGTCCTCCGCGTCCGCCTTTTGCGACAAGAACTTTTTGTTCGTGTACGGTTAAATCTGCAATGATATTACCGCTTTTAAGGTCTTTAACAATGGTGCCTGTAGGAACTTTTATGTATAAATCTTTAGCACTTTTTCCGTGCATACTTTTTTTGAAACCGTTTTCACCGTTGTCAGCTTTAAATATCGAACGGTAAGTAAAGTCTAAAAGTGTAGATAATCCTTCATCTGCGATTAAATATACACTTCCGCCTTTTCCGCCGTCACCGCCAGCCGGACCGCCTTTGTCTACAAATTTTTCACGACGCCAGGCAACGACACCGTTTCCGCCTTTACCTGAAGATATTTTTATTTTAGCTTTATCAATAAATTGCATAGTATAAATCCTTTTGATTTGATTATACTATAAGGTGGAAATATTTGCGACTAATTGTAACAAATTTAAGCAGTATTTACCCTTTTATACCTCTTCAGGAATGAATAACGGATTTTTACCGAGTAATTCTCTGGTATGCTCATAACAACAGCTTTTGCGGGTAATCTGCTGATATTCGCGTATAATATTTAATACATCTTCTGTAGATAATTTGATAATTCTTCTTTGACCTTCAATAATTTTTGCCATAACGACCTCCTTGATAAATTACTTATCGTCAGCAGAATAAATGACCTTTAAAAGGTCATTTGTAAGGTGTAAAAATCTAATCTGAAATACGAAAAACCGGAGAATTTTCTCCGGTTTTTCTATTATAACCAAGGCTGTCTACTGCCTATGTGCGTTTTTCCATTATTAGCAGGATGTGCTGCAGGATCTGGAACTGCTTTATTAACTGCAGGATTTGGAACCGTTTTATTAACTGCAGGATTTGGTCTCGGCTGTTGATTTTTCTTTATTTGTTCAGCTGCTAAATCTCTTATTTCTTGAGCTGTTTTATTTTTTATAGTTTCATCTTTTAGAGTTACTTCGCCTGCATCTTTTAATGGTAAAGGAATACGAACTGTTACATCTCCATTTTTATTTTTAGTTATTGTTGTTCCATCACTTAAAGTTGTATTTCCGGTTGTGGTTAATTGTTGGTCTGCAGAGATTGTAGATGTTTTTGGCTTTTCTGATGATTTGTTTGTAGATATGTCAATTGTTCCAGCACCTTCCATTCCTGAATATTGATTAAGTGCAAATTTACCATCCGGATTTTTTTCTAATCTATATATGTCGCCTTTGCCGCTTTGAGATTTATATAATGCCGCACCATCAGAATCAACTCCTTGGAATGAATATTGGTATCCTCCAACTGTAATTATATTAGGGAAGCCGGATTTATCTTTTTCTGAAGAGACCTTGAAACTATCTCTATTTATATCGCCGATTGCACCACGTTCCTCGTCATGAACTGTGAATGCACCGTTGTATTTTCCAAAGTCATCAGCTGTTGCCACTGTGCCAAATTTGTCGTTATTATCATTGACATTACTGTCGTTTACTTTACCTTGATGATTATCATCTTTAATCTTGTTGTCGTCATTATTATCATCGTTGTCGTCGACTTTCACTTTTACTTTCTCTTCAGGCTTAGCTTTAGATAATACTTTGCACATATCTTCATAGCTTAAGCCTTGACCGATTAAATGACCATCTTTATCTGTTGCTGAATATTTATCATTACCATCAGATACAATATTGTGGTTCGGATAAAGTGTTTTTAAGTTTGCTAATTTATCTTGATTACCGGTTAACGGATTTTGAGCCTGTTGAGCATTTAGTGCTCCAAACGGACTCATGCTGCCGCCAAATAAGTTGAACATCCCACCAAGCGGATTGAAACCGCCCATGCCCATTCCGCCGAACATACCGCCGCCAGATAGACCGCCGAATAAGCCTGACATAAAGCCCCAGAATCCTGTAGGACCATTATTAATGGTTACATTTGTACTCTGTGGTGCACAATGACAATGACTGCCAAACATTATAGGTTGTCTTGTCTGTCTGGTATTTATCCCGCGATTAGGTACATAGGTGTTTTGTGCATATCGTAGATTAAATGCTTTGCCTGCTCCGTAGATGCCCATATATTTGTCCTCTTATTTTTGTTATCTTATATATAATAAGTATATACTTTGTGTATAATTTCGGGAATATTAGGTTTTTGTTACATAAGTTTACAAAACGGAGATTCTTAAATAAAAAAAGAGGGGCGGAAATCCGCTCCCTCACAACAAATTCAAAAATTAATTTTGCTGCTGTTGTTGTACTGCACTAATGGCTGTACTTGCCGCAGCTGCCGCAGGGTTTGCAAATGATGCTACAGCACGAGCAACGTTTGCAGCTGTATTTAATCCTTGTATTGTTCTGTTCCAAGTACTGTTTTGCTGTGCTGCTTGATATGCTGCTTGGTTGTAATTGTTGCCGGATGCTGTGTTAGCATTTGCAAGTTGCATGAAATTCATCATTTGGCTATTATAATTTGAATATAATCCGCTTAATAGTGAGATGTAATTCATTCTGTTAGCCATTTCTGTTGAATATAAATCATTTTGCTTCATAAGCAAAGAGTCACTTAAATCAGCAACAGCTTGAGCTTTATTTTCTGTGATATTACTCAAATTATCCATAAATATAGAGTTATCAAGGTTACCGAATCTTGAAGCAATATCATTTTTTAAAGCGTTTTGCATAGGGTCATAAATATCGTTAATTTGTTTTATTCCCTGTTTTTTATAGGTGTCAAGTGTTTGATTCCATTGCTCTTGTTTTGCATCTGAAATCGAAAATAAGTCTTTAAGACTTGTGTCTAAGTTACCTAAAACTCCATCATAAACAGATTTTTCAGTATCAGTCATGTTGTATGAACTGCTGTAAGTGTTTTTTCCTGTTTTTGAAGATGTTGCAACTTTGTTGCCATTAATTTCTACGCTTCCTGTTGCGTAGCCCGGGTATTTTGATGATTTTCCCATAGTAAAATTTCCTTTCTAACAAGGAAATCATCTGTTGTTTTTTTGTTCAGCTAGTCTGGAATGTCTATATTATAACATATTTTTGTGTTATTGTAAAGGTTATTTTTGAAAATTTGAAAAAAAATTATACTCGTATAATAATATTACTATGGCAGATATGATTAAAATAGTGGGAGCTAAAGAACATAATTTAAAAAATGTCTCCCTTGAAATCCCCAAAAATGAACTTATTGTATTTACCGGAGTTTCGGGGTCTGGTAAAAGCTCGTTGGCTTTTGATACGATTTTTGCGGAAGGACAACGACGATATATTGAAAGCTTATCAACTTATGCAAGACAATTTTTAGGACAGCTTGATAAACCTAATGTCGAATATATTGACGGATTGTCTCCGGCTATTTCTATTGATCAAAAATCTAAAAGTAACAATCCGCGCTCTACTGTTGGAACTATCACTGAAATTTATGATTATTTGCGTTTGCTTTATGCAAGAGTTGGTACGCCGTATTGCCCGTCTTGCGGTAAAAAGATTAAACCGCAAACGCTTGATGAGATTGTAAATAAAATCATAGCGCTTGGTGAAGGAATTAAAATTCAGATATTAGCTCCTGTTGTGCGCGGTAAAAAAGGTGAATATTCTTCGCTTTTTGAAGAATTAAGGCAGGAAGGTTTTGTAAGGGTTAAGGTTGATGGTGAAGTTTACAACCTTGATGAAGATGAAATTGAGCTCGCAAAAACAAAAAAACACGATATAAGTGTTGTTGTGGATAGAATTGTAGTAAAAGAATCTGCAACTTCAAGGATTGCAGACAGTGTTCAAATTGCCTTAAAAAAAGCTGATGGAATAGTCGTTGTAGATGTTGTTGGCGATAAGGAAATCGTTTTTTCTGAAAAACTTGCTTGTCCTGATTGTAATCTGAGTTTTGAAGAGTTAACTCCGAGAATATTTTCATTCAATGCTCCGTACGGTGCTTGTGACAGATGCTCCGGGCTTGGTGCGGATTTTATTGTCGATCCTGATCTTGTTGTACCTGATAAATCAAAATCTTTAAATGACGGTGCAATTTTTGCCTGGGCAACAAGAAGTGCTACAACTTATTATCATGATTTGTTGAGCTCAGTTTGTGCTGCTTATGATATTGATATGAATATGCCGTTTGAGGATTTAACAGAAGAACAGCAAAAAATCATCCTTTATGGATCAAAAGAGCCTATAAAAATCAGAGTTCAACAATTTGGTACACATCGTTATCAAACAAATACATCTCCGTTTGTTGGTGTTATTCCGTTTTTGGAAAAGCGTTACAATGATGCCTCTGGAGATTACTGGCGTGAAGAAATCGAAAAATTTATGGTCGCAAAACCTTGTCCGGCTTGCGGTGGAGCACGGCTAAAATCTTTTCCTCTTGCAGTTAAAATTCGTAATAAAAATATTTACGAATTTACAAAAATGTCTATTGATGACGAGTTACAATTTATTACTGACCTGTATCTTGACTTGACTGATTATCAGATGAAGATTGCAAAACAGGTGTTAGATGAAATCCGTGCACGTCTGAAATTTTTAAGTGATGTAGGTCTGCATTATCTGGATTTAGCGCGTATGGCTGGAACTCTTTCCGGCGGGGAATCTCAAAGAATTCGGCTTGCTTCTCAAATCGGAAGCGGATTAAGCGGAGTTTTATATGTCCTTGATGAACCGTCTATAGGGTTGCATCAGCGCGATAACGATATGCTTATTAAAACTTTGTTTAAGCTTAGAAATTTAGGCAACACCCTCATTGTTGTTGAACACGATGAAGATACTATTAGAAGTGCAGATTATATCGTTGATATTGGTCCAAAAGCTGGACTTGCAGGCGGTAAAATTATCGCTCAAGGTTCTGTTGATGATATTATTGCAGCGAAAAATTCTATTACTGGGAAATATCTGAGCGGCGAAAAATCTATTCCGATTCCGGAAAAAGTTCGCGAAGGTAACGGAAATTATCTCGAAGTAAAAAATGCACATTTGAATAATCTTAAAAACGTGGATGTAAATATTCCGTTAGGAAAAATAGTTGTGCTTACAGGAGTTTCCGGCTCAGGTAAGTCAACACTTATGCAAGAATTGATTTATGAATATGCAGCACATAAGCTTCGTAAAAATAAACCTAAACCACAAGGTGTTGATGAAATTTTCGGGTTTGAAAATATTGATAAAATTATTGATATTGACCAATCTCCAATTGGAAGAACCCCTCGTTCCAATCCTGCAACTTATACCGATGTGTTCACACCTATTCGCGACCTGTATTCAAAAACTAATGAAGCAAAAGTTCGCGGGTATAAACCGGGAAGGTTTAGTTTTAACGTAAAAGGCGGACGCTGCGAGGCTTGTAAAGGTGACGGACTTGTAAAAATTGAAATGAACTTCCTTTCTGATGTTTATGTAAAATGTGATATTTGCAAAGGAAATCGTTACAACCGTGAAACGCTTGAAGTTAAATATAAAGGAAAAACAATTGCTGATGTTCTCGATATGAGTGTAAAAGAAGCTTTAGAATTTTTTGATAGTGTACCAGCAATTAAAAACAAACTTCAAACGCTTAACGATGTGGGGCTTGACTATATGAAACTTGGGCAAAGTGCCACAACACTCTCCGGTGGAGAAGCTCAGCGTATAAAATTAGCTTCCGAACTTAATAAACGTTCAACTGGAAGAACTCTATATCTCCTTGATGAACCATCGGTCGGACTTCACTGGGCGGATTTGGATAAGCTTGCAAAAATACTTCAGGCACTTGCCGACCAAGGTAACACTATTCTTATGATTGAGCACAACCTTGATTTGATTAAAATCGCAGACCATATTATTGATCTTGGACCTGAAGGTGGTGTTGGCGGCGGGCAGATTATTGCTCAAGGAACACCTGAAGAAGTTGCGAAATGTAAAGATTCTTATACCGGTAAATATTTAGCTAGATACTTCGAAAATACTTAATTTACAGACTATTTGATATTTTTTGAAAAATTTGTTATTATATTTTCATAAATAGGTAACTGTTATGAGGCAAAAATTTTTATATTTATGTTTTTTAATGGTACTATCTTGTGCTTTTTCAAAAGTATTTGCACAAACGATAGAGGTTTCAGCTATTGATGATTTTTCAACAGCACAGCCGCCTAAAACTATATCTGTGAAATTAGCAGAACCTTTGGAATTTAGTGAACCAAAAGTTATAATCGCGGGCTCTATACTTAAAGGTAATCTGTTAGATGTAGTTAGTCCGAAAAGACTTAAACGTGATGCAGGATTCTCATTTCAACCTACGGAATATACAGATTTAAATGGCGAAACTCATCCGATAAATTCGTACATTACAGCATCATATACAAAACCGGTTGATAAGGGTTCAGTTGCAAAAAGTGCAGCATTAGGTGTGGGTAACTTTTTTGTAAAGGGTTTATCAATGGGTGTCGCAGCAGTGTCCGGAGCTGTTAAAAATACAGAAGGAAACAGGTTTAAATCCTCTGCTAAGTCAATGTATGAATCCTCGCCGTTCTCATATGCTGAAAAAGGTGAAGACTTATATATAAAAGCAAATCAGAGTTTTTTCCTGAAATTCCCGGATGCAGAAAAATAAAACAATAAAAAGACAAAATTATATACTATAGAAAAGGAGTAATTTAAAGATGAAAAAGTTATTTATGTTATTTACAGCATTTGTTTTATCTCTTGCTATGTTTCAAGGTGCAGAAGCTAAAACTGTACAGGTAACAGCATTGGAAGATTTTCAAACATCTAATCCTCCTCAAGTTTTACATGTGCAAATGAATGCTAATACAAGACTTGATTATGATTTAATGTTGTTCCAAGGTTTTCAGGTAACAGGTAAAGTTGTACCTCAAGATGGTGGCGGATTTTTGTTTATTCCTGTAAGTTATGTAAATTATCAGGAAGAAAATTTAAATATCGATAAAGAATATCCGGCATCATACAAAGGCAGAGCTGGACTTATTAGACAAAATCAACCATTTCAGTTGGTATTTCCAAACAACGGTCCTGATACATTCCAATACTACGTTCCTAGCGTAAGCGACATGAACTAGGAGGTAAATGTAGCCAACGGTTAAACCGGATTCAGGATTTATGTAGATAGATTTCAATAAAAGAGTTCTCAATACGAGGGCTCTTTTAGTTTATTTATATGATAACAAATGCTTGAATTTTTATTACTATTAAATAGTTATAGAAAAAGAAAGAGTTATTTATATGTTACAGTATTTTTTAGGTTCGTATATTGTTACAATTGCAGGAATTATTGCTGCATATTTCTGGGGTGAACATGTTCATTCAGGAGCAGGTTTATCAAGTATTTTTATTGTACTTGTTCTTGCCGTGTTAGAAACCAGTTTATCGTTTGATAACGCCGTTGTTAATGCAATGAAACTTGAAAAAATGTCTGATGTTTGGAGACATAGATTTTTAACTTGGGGTATTGCAATTGCGGTATTTGGTATGAGATTTTTATTTCCGGTTTTGGTAGTTGCAATTTTTGCTAAGTTAGATATGTTAACAGTGACTAAAATAGCTTTGACAGATTCTCATAAATATGCGCAATATTTACATGCAACTCATGCGCCGATTGTTACTTTTGGCGGTATGTTTTTGATAATGTTATTTCTTAATTATTTTTTCAACCACGAAAAAGATGTTCATTGGATAAAGCCTATTGAAGCCCCGTTATCTCATCTTGACCATATAAGAGGAATTGAAATCATTATTTCTATGTTAATGTTGTTAGGATTACAATCTTTTATTCCTGTAGAATCAAAAGTTGCAGTAATTATTTCCGGCATGGCTGGGATTATTACATTTTTGGCAATTGATGGCGTGGCTCATTTTCTGGAAAAGCACGAAGAAATGCGCAATGCAAAATGTGCTGCTGATAGTGTAAAATGCGCAGGATTAATCAGTTTTATATACTTAGAACTTATAGATGCTTCGTTTTCTTTAGATGGTGTTTTGGGAGCATTTGCTTTAAGTAATGATGTTTTGATTATTACAATCGGTTTAGCAATTGGTGCGATGTTTGTAAGATCTTTAACAATAATGCTTGTTGAAAAGAAAACACTTGCGCAGTTTCTGTATCTTGAACACGGTGCACATTGGGCAATTGGGGCATTAGCTGTAATTATGCTTGTGTCTACAGTTAAGGAAGTCCCGGAAGTTGTAACAGGGCTTATAGGATTATTCTTTATTGTTGCGGCGTTGATTTCATCAATTATTTATAATAAGAAACGATTTTCAAAATAAAATGAAAGCCGGTCATAAAGACCGGCTTTTTTATTCGGAGTTACTTTGAACTTAGTCTAATTTCCAGCTGTTAAGGTATTCTTCCTGTTCAGCTGTCAATGAATCAATTTCAATTCCCATAGATTGAAGTTTTAATTCTGCGATTTTTACATCAACTTCATAAGGAAGTGTATATAATTTATTTTCCAGTTTTCCGTGGTTTTTAACAAGGAATTCAATACCAAGTGCCTGGTTTGCAAAACTCATATCCATAACACTTGCAGGGTGACCTTCTGCTGCTACAAGGTTTACTAATCTTCCTTCTGCGATTACGTAAACTGATTTTCCGTTATCTAAAACGTATTCTTCTAATGCCGGTCTGATTTGTTTGATTTCTTTTGTATGAGCTTTTAAGTCGCCTACGTTAACTTCCCAATCGAAGTGACCAACGTTTCCGACAAATGCACCGTCTTTCATTGTTAGAATATGTTGTACATCAATAACATGTTTGTCTCCTGTTACTGTTAAGAAAACATCGCCTTCTAAAGCTGCTTTTGCAATCGGCATTACTCTGTAACCTTCCATTGCAGCTTCTAAAGCTTTAAGCGGATCAACTTCACAAACAATTACGTTAGCTCCTAAAGCTTTTGCTCTTAATGCAACGCCTTTACCGCACCAGCCGTATCCAGAAACAACAACTGTTTTACCTGCGATAAGAATGTTTGCGGCTCTTAAAACACCGTCAAATGCGCTTTGTCCTGTACCGTAACGGTTGTCGTATAAGTGTTTTGTTAAGCTTGTATTAACACCAACAGCAGGGAAACCTAAAGAGCCATCAGCTTCCATTGCTTGTAATCTTATAATACCTGTTGTGGTTTCTTCTGTAGAACCGATAATTTTACCGATTAAATCAGGACGCTGAGCGTGAATTGTTGAAACCATATCGCAACCGTCATCAATAATAATATCAGGATTATGGTTAATTGCTTCTTCGATGTGTGATCTATACTGTTCAACAGTTTCACCGGAAACCGCGAAAACCGGAATATTGTAATATTTAACAAGTGCTGCTGCAACATCATCTTGTGTAGATAGAGGATTAGATGCTACAAGAACTGCATCTGCTCCGCCGGCTTGCATAACTGTGCATAATGCCGCTGTTTCCTTTGTTACGTGTACACAAGCAGATAGTTTTAGACCTTTAAAAGGTTGTTCTTTTATAAATCTTTCTCTGATTGTTTTTAAAACCGGCATATCTTTGAATGCCCAATCTATTTGGTTCTTGCCTTGTTCTGCAAGATTAATATCTTTAATATCACATTTAATTTCGGTTGCCAACATTCTATTCTCCTTAATGTTTACCATTTTAATTGTACTTTGTACACGTTTCATTATAGCCAAAAAATCTTTAATTTCTAATAATTTGGCTTCTTTGTAAAAATTTCTTAATAATGGGGTAGCAAGTGTCAAAATTTTTTTTTTATGATTGTTATAATTGACACTAAGGAGTGTTTTGTGAAAGTTAGTTTTGATTTAAAAAATGAGAATGTAAAACATAATAAAATTACGTTTGAAGGGTACAAATTTACTAAATCAGATGATGGTTTTAGAGAATTTGAAATAGCATATCCTTATGATGAAAATAAGGATGATTGTTATTTAGAAATTTATAAACTTGATAAAGATGAAAACGGGAATTATTTTACAACCGGAAAAGCATACAGTCGTTCCGGTGGGGATAATTATAAAATGAATCCGGGGCAAAATCGTATTGATTTAGCCCGTGAATTCGGTATTGAAGATAATCAGGCGTTTGCATATCATTTTTTACTTGTTGATAAAAATACGCATTTTACCAAAACGAGAGTTGATGCGGGAGATATTATAGATGAACGCTCTGAAGCTAATCAAAAACGAAACTTTTTCAATATCGTAACTCCTGATAAATCAAATCTTTCACGCGGCGGCGCGATGAAGCTTGTAATTATTGATTCTCAAAAAGTTGGTTATGTGTATAATGACCAAAATATGATTGTGAAAGATGAGAAGCTTGAAAAACGTGGTCAGGAAGGTATTAAAACAATTACCAATAAATTCGGCGGAACTCTTGCAGGATTAGAACAAGCTATTGATAACGGCGAATACGATAATTATGGCAGAATCATTTCATTACCTGTTTTTACTGATGATGATTTTACAGCTCACGCTTACTGGAATAAAAACTGTATGCAGATGGCAAGTTCGTTGGGTAATATCAACAACTATGCATCATTGCAAAGAAAGATGTTTGCTCATGGTTTAAACTTTGTATCAGACGGAGCATTTGTAAATGAAGGTTTGGAAGGTGTTCACTTTAAAAACATTCTAAGATGGGGTGAAGATTCTCCATATATTAATTGGTTTAGAGCTTCTTCTATAAAAGATGGTCCGCTTAGTATGGGGGTATTTGCGAAGAATAAAGAGTATATTTCTCATAAAATAGTTAACTCCCCTTATATTTACAACCAGAATCGTACCGGTTCAATTTCTATAAAAAGAAATCCTTTGTATAATTCTCAAAAACCAACTTATATTCAATTTTTTGATACGCGTTTAGTTACAGAAGAAGAAAGAAATGATACAACATCTTTAATCAAAACATACTCTCAAATGAGTACTCCAAATGTTTATGATCTTCATTCGCATGATGATTCTATTTATCCTTATGCATTTGAAATAAATCCTGAAACATATAATAAAAATGTTCGTAATTTGAGTAAATATAATAACGCAAATGCTCAATTCCCTATTTATATGGAAAGTCCAAAAGCGGCTCGATTCCTTTCAAAATTTGAGACATTTGTTGTTGATGGTAAGTTTGAAAGCGGTTTTGAAACCTGGGATGCTAATCCGGATATTGCAAAATTGAACTTTGTTTATTCAAATTCTGATGCTATGGCTTTGAAAAATCTTTCTGTAAATGATAGAAAAGCTGAAATGGAAAGAATTTTACGCGGTAATTATCAGGTACAAGATTATGTAATTTCTTCAGGTAAATATTGGACTCAAAAAACAGATGATATTTTAAGAACTCATGTGGCTCAAAGTCTGAAATACATAGATTCGGATAATCCACAAAAAACTTATGAGTATATTATGAATATGTCTGATAATAAAGTATTACCAAAATCTGTTAAGACTGAAGTCTCAAAAGCTGAGGTTGAAAACGTATTATCAGGTTTTTATAATAATAAACGACAGCTTTCAAATGAAGATAAGAAATCACAAATTTTACAAGGTTTGATGGATACTCCGTTAGATTCTTTTGAATTTGGTGATAATTTAGTTTCTGTTTTAGCCTCTCCACTGATTTCAAAGAGAGCGGTGAAAAAATCAGAAATAGGTTTGTCCAGATATGATATGTTTAAGCAAGGTAATCCAACTTTATCAAATGAGTATGCAAAAACTTATAATATGATGGATAAAATTTATACAACCGAAATGCTTACATTTGCTCAAACTGTTTTGAATAATGTAGATTCTGCATTACCGGAAGAAAGAAAGTTATTTGACGGAGAAAAAGTTACTGAATATGGTAAATATGTACTTCCGCTTGTTTTGCCTTCTATTACTAAATATGCAGTTGTGAAAGCTCTGGCTCCAAACAATACTGTTGCTATTGATAGTAATACAGGTGAAATATCATATGATTACAAATCATTAAAAGAAGTGCATCTTCAAACTCTTGATATTACTAATCCTGCAAGTGCTGAGGATGAAGCTAAAATGGTTTTAGAAGCTTTGTCGAAAGGTCTCAAAAAAGTTGATTCATCTATAGATGGAGAAATTGTTGAAAGTATTTATAGAACGATTCAGGGAACAAGTATTGCAACTTTTCAATTAGCTGATTTAATTATTGATAAAACTCAAGCAGGTTTGGATTGGAGAATTGATGCGACAAAAGATATAGCAGATATTGAGGATTTACGTAATAGAAATACTAATTTTGAATATACTTGGCAAAGAGTTACAGATTTCTGGAAAAACTTTAATCAAGCTGTAATTTCTAAAAATTCGAATGCTTATACAGTAGCTGAAGTTACGGATGAAGGGTTGCTTCACCAGTTAGGTTATGGTAAATATTCCGGAAAATATCCGAAGATGGAAGACATTGTTCCAAAATTTTTAAGAGATACCGGATTAACTGCAACAGCAAACTATTCACACTTCTTTAGAGATATATCAAAAATCTTTACTAAAGATTTTGAAGACGGTTCAAGTTTTAGTGATAATAATTACTTGCAGCGTATAATATTTGAAAAAATGCTTAACGGCAGTAATGCATTTATTCGTTCTGGCGGACTTGATGCATTAAGATATTCTTACACATTTATAGGTAATCACGACAAGCCACGTGCACTTCATTGTGCTGCTATGGATATGGAAATGTTCTATACTGATTTAACATATCCTGATAATATGGAAAAACGACGTAAGGCATATCAAATTATTAAAGATAAATTCCACGATCCAATTTCAGATGAAGAGGTCAGAAATTATAACTTTGTGGCAGTTTCTCCAAAAGCTGTAGCTATGGCTGATGCTGTCAGACCGGCATTGGTTAATGTTTTAAAAGCTTATCAGGATAAATATCATTATTCGGAAGAAACATTTAATCAGGCTTATATACCTATAAGCAAGGCAGTTTCAGATTTAGCTAACGGAAGATTCTTAGGTAAACAGTTTGACCCTGAAGCTTTTGGTGTAAAACCATTAGATGTAACTATTTCGATGGTATTAAAACAAGCTAGGGAAGTGTATGGTTTCAGGCTTCCTGGTTATGAAGCTGATAAGTTCGAAGATGATGTATTTGAAGCTTTAATGAAGCCTGCGCTTTCAAAAGTACTTGGTATGATGAAATATTTAGTTGCTCTTCCCGGTATGCCAACATTGTTTGACGGTGATGATGCAGGAGCTACAGGGTACGATACGAAAACAAAAAATATGTATCTTCAAGGACGACAAAGAATTCATGATGAATGGCTGGATGTAGATAATTCAAAATACAAAAAATTCTTAGATGATTATAAAGAGCTTTTTGATAACGTAATGAAGGTAAGACGTAATCCAAAATGTAACGCATTAAATAATGGTGCAATATATACACTCCCTATGAATAAAACTCAATCCGGAGAATTTGTAGCATCTATATTTAGGCAAAGTACAGATGGAAGAATGGCAATTTCTATATTTAATCCATCAGGGCTTCATTCAGATTACAGAAAAGCTTATAAAGAAAATATGTTGTATTTAGATAAGTTGTATTTTACAGAATCCGGCGACAGTACTGTAGGTATTGCCGGACTTCGTGAAGGTACTCAATTTGTTAACGCAAACGACGAAAAAGATATTTACTACACAAGAATTGATGAAAACGGAAATTATTATTTGACACGTCACTGTGATGGAAAAGATGTTCCAACACCTATTAATGATACAACTTTAATTTTATATCACGTACCAAAAGGAATTCCTTTAACATTTACAGGTTCTTGTATGGTAAAACCAAATACAAGATTTATTGCAAATGCTTATCAAAATAAAATTAATGACTGTGGTAAAAAATTAGAATTAGTTAAATAATGAAAAAGGTGACATTTAAGTCACCTTTTTTATTTTATACTGCAAATCTGAAATGAACTAAATCACCATCTTGAATAACATAATCTTTGCCCTCAAGACGTGTAACTCCTTTTTCTTTGCAGGCATTGTATGAACCAAGTTCAGCAAAGTCTTTATATGGTGTAATTTCTGCTCTGATAAACCCTTTTTCAAAGTCTGTATGGATTACGCCTGCAGCTTGAGGAGCTTTAGTTCCTGCTGTAATCGTCCAAGCATGAACCTCTTTTTCACCTGCTGTAATAAATGTTCTTAGTTTTAGAAGATTGTAAACAGATTTTATCATTCTGTTTATTCCGGAATCCTCAATACCAAGCTCTTGTAAGTATTCTTCTGCTTCTTCTTTACCAAGTTCAGCCAATTCTTCTTCTATTTTTGCTGTAATTACAACCATTTCTGCACCGTGAGATTTCGCGTATTCTGCAACTTTTCCTGTGTAAGCGTTTCCGTCTTTTAAATCAAATTCTGAAACATTAGCACAGTAAATTACCGGTTTTGTAGAAAGAAGGTTCAACATTTTTACTACCTGAATTTCATCGCCTTCAAAGTGTTTTGAAGTGTCAATAAATGTGCATTCTGATAATAGTTCAACTAATTTTTTCAATACTTTGTCTTCCAAAACCGCATCTTTATCACCGGATTTAACGGTTTTAGCAATTCTTGCCTGACGTCTTTCTACTGATGCCATATCAGCAAGTGCAAGTTCAGTATTAATTGTTTCAATGTCACTAATCGGGTCAACTTTACCTTCTACGTGAATAGTGTTTTCGTCATCGAAACATCTTACAACTTGAATAATAGCATCTACTTCTCTGATGTTTTGCAAAAATTGGTTTCCTAATCCTTCACCTTTACTTGCACCTTTTACAAGTCCTGCAATATCCACAAATTCAATAGCTGTAGGTATAATTGTTGGAGCTTTACAAAGTTTTGATAATATTTCAAGTCTTTCATCCGGAACTTCAACAACTCCAATGTTTGGTTCAATTGTACAAAATGGGTAATTTGCACTTTGAGCATTTCTTGCGTTTGTTAAAGCATTAAATAATGTTGATTTACCGACATTTGGCAGTCCTACTATTCCTGTTCTAAGCATTTATATTTCCTTTTTATAGTGTAATTTCATTTACATCTATTTTACCCCAAACCCATTGTAATAAATAGCATTTTGTACCTTTGTAAATAAATGTAACGAATATATACTGTTTAAATAATTTTTAGGCAATTTTTAAATGTAAAATTACTTTATATAAATGTAAGGGAAATGATTAAAGAAAAACGGGGAAATGATTATGACAAATATTTATGGAGAAATGATTACTGTAAAAGAATATGCAGAAACTTTAAGATATAATCCGGCAGATGAATCTTCTATGATGAGAGTTGAAGATTATGTAGCATCTATCAGAACTCAATCAGTTCAAGCTCAAACTTCAGAATTTATCACAGTTAAAGATTACGTGCAAGCTTTGAATAACGAAAGATACTTAACTCCGGCAGAAGAAGAATTAGCTTCCAGAATTGAAGAATCAATTTCTTCAAAAGCCGCTAAAACAGCAAAAGAATTAGAAAAATTATTAGCATAATCATCTCTCTTTATTATAATATTTCAAAAGCCGGTTAGACCGGCTTTTTTCTTGTTCTTATACTAAATTTTATGTATTGGCTGAAAGTAAAGCTATATTTGCTTTTTTGAATGTTACAATATATTACAATTATATATTTTTTAAGTCAAAAATACGCAATTTTTGCAAATAAAAATACTTTATATATAAGTAAGGGGATTACAATAAGGAAAAATTAAAGGAGAAAAAATGGCTAGAGTATTAATTTCAATGCCCGAAAAATTTTTAGATGAGATTGATTCGGTTGCAGATTCTGAAAATCGTACACGTTCTGAATTGATTCGTGAAGCATTAAGAACTTATATGTATAGAAGTCAGTTAAGAAATGGTAAAAAAGCAACAACAAATGCAGAAATTCTAGAAGCATTATTGGGATAAAATTCAAAACGGATGGGGAAAATGGCAAAGAATAATTATCAAATGATTACAGTGAAAGAATATGTAAATATGTTGGATAATGAAATAACATATTTAGATACAGATGCAAAAGAATTAAAAGCAAATGTTGAAAAGTATCTGCTAAAGATACGTAGAGCGCAGACTAATGCTAAAATTTTAGAAAATTTACTTAGCTGTTAGTTGCGAAAATATTGAAGCATTCATTGGTTTAGGTAAAAATTTCACTCGGTAAAGATTTAGAAAGTAAGTTAGAAAATAAAAAAGACTTGATGAAACTCATCAAGTCTTTTTTTGCTTAATTTAAGCTTTTAACTATTCGATAATAGTGTCAACAACACCAGCACCAACAGTTCTACCGCCTTCACGGATAGCAAATCTCATACCTTGTTCGATAGCTACAGGAGCGATAAGTTCAACTTCCATAACTACGTTATCACCAGGCATTACCATTTGACCTTCAAATTTGATTGAACCAGTTACGTCAGTTGTTCTGATGTAGAACTGAGGTCTGTAACCAGGGAAGAATGGAGTGTGACGTCCACCTTCATCTTTTGTCAATACGTAAACGTTTGCTGTGAATTTAGTGTGAGGTTTAATAGAACCTGGTTTAGCTAATACTTGACCACGTTCGATTTCAGTTTTATCAACACCACGAAGTAAAGCACCGATGTTATCACCTGCTTGACCTTGGTCAAGAGATTTTCTGAACATTTCAACACCAGTAACTGTAGTTTTCTTAGTTTCGCCTAAACCAACTAATTCAACTTCGTCACCAACTTTAACGATACCACGTTCAACACGGCCAGTAGCAACTGTACCACGACCAGTGATTGAGAATACGTCTTCAACTGGCATCAAGAATGGTTTGTCTAAGTCTCTTTCTGGTTCTGGGAAGTATGAATCTAAAGCATCCATTAAGTCCCAAATTTTAGCTGTCCATTCGTTGTCATCACGAGTGATTGAAGGGTTAGCTTGAACTGCTTCTAAAGCTTTTAAAGCTGAACCGTGGATGAATGGAATGTTGTCGCCATCGAATTCGTAAGAAGAAAGAAGTTCTCTAACTTCCATTTCTACTAATTCTAATAATTCTGGATCGTCAACCATATCGCATTTGTTTAAGAATACAACAAGGTTAGGAACACCAACTTGGCGAGCAAGCAAGATGTGTTCACGAGTTTGAGGCATAGCCCCGTCAGTTGCTGCAACTACAAGAATTGCGCCATCCATTTGAGCTGCACCTGTAATCATGTTTTTAACATAGTCAGCGTGGCCTGGGCAGTCTACGTGTGCGTAGTGTCTTGTATCTGTTTCGTATTCAACGTGAGCAGTAGAGATGGTAATACCTCTTGCTTTTTCTTCTGGAGCAGCATCGATTTCATCGAATTTTTTAGCATCTGCTTTACCAGCTGCTGCTAATGTACCGGTAATTGCTGCTGTTAATGTAGTTTTACCGTGGTCAACGTGGCCGATTGTACCTACGTTAACGTGCGGTTTCGTACGTTCATACTTTTCACGTGCCATGAGATTAATCTCCTTCTTTTTTGTCTACTATATACTACTTTCAATTAGTATTCTACGATAATTATAATTCTATTCGCTCATAATTTTTTGTCAAGATATAATAGAAATTTGAACATATTCTTTAATATTCTTAAATGTTAACTATTGTAACGATTTTTTGTATTTGCGCAATTAGCTCCTTAATAAATACTTTATATATACATAAGTTAGATTATGATTTTGGAGGATGAGATATGTCAGATCAAATAAATGCAATCGGCGGAAATAATAAAATATCTGCAGGATTTAATAATTTTATTAATGGATTTTCTACTGGAGAACACGATTTCAAAGCTGTTTTGAAGAAAACACCTTTGTTTGACTTTGCTAAAGCTCATGATCCTCAACTTCAGGCGCAGGCAGGTTCTTCAAGTTCTACTGCATCTACAGGTATTTAAGAGTTTTGCAATAAAACTATGTTTGTAATAAAATAGTCCTCAGATATGTGAGGACTATTTTATGTTATTGACAGCAGATATCGGAAATACTAATATTACTCTGGGTTTATTTGATGAAAATAAATATATTAATGAATTTCGTTTAGCTTCTGATAGGGATTTATCCGGTGAAGAATATGAGATTCTTTTGAAATCCTTATTTAAGGATTATCTTATCGAAGGGTGTGTTATAGCTTCTGTTGTAGAAGAATTAAATATTAAATTCAAACGTGCAGTTGATAATGTTTTTAGGATAAATTCAGTATTTGTTGATTGTGATGTTAATTTAGGTATAACAATTAAAACTGATAAGCCGAATGAAGTGGGTGCAGACAGAATTGCAAATGCAGTAGCGGCATCTAAAATGTATGAAGGTGCTGTAATTGTTATTGATTTTGGTACAGCAACATCTTTTGATATTATTAATTCCAAAAAAGAGTTTTTAGGCGGTGTAATAGCTCCCGGCATTAATACGCAGATGAAATGTTTGAAAAATTCGACTTCAAAACTGCCAAAGATAGATGTTTCCATATCGCCTGCTGCAATCGGACATAATACAACTGATGCCATACTATCGGGTGTAATCAGGGGGACTGCTTGTATGGTAGATGGGCTTGTTGAGCAATGTGAAGCCGAATTAGGAGAAAAAGTGACAATTGTTGCAACCGGCGGTTATTGCGGGTTGATTGCAAATTATTTAAAAAGACCGTTTGATTTTGTAAATCCTGTTCTTACTCTTGAAGGTTTAAGGTTTATATATTTAGCAAATGTTTCGAATAATGTATTATCGAAATAATTCAATTACATCGACATCAAAAAACTCTGCAATATTAGCTATTTTTTCAATAGTAATATTCAGTTTTCCGTTTTCGACTTTTCCAATATAAGAGCCATCCAAATCCAGATTCAAAGATAGTTCTTCTTGTGAAAGATGTTTTTGTTTTCTTAGTTTTTTAATATTTTTACCGAGTTTTTTCTTTATATCCTTGGTCATAAGAATTATTGTGCAAATAAAATACAGATTATTCCACGATTGACAGTCTGTAAAAATCATGATATTCTTCATGGTAACAGTGTTTGGAGGTATATAAAATGAAAAAATCGGCATTTACACTAGCTGAGGTTTTAATAACTTTAGGAATAATTGGGGTTGTTTCTGCAATAACAATTCCGATACTTATAAAACAATATCAGCGTATAGTCTTGGAAACCCAATTTAAAAAGGCAGTATCTCATCTTCATCAGGCAGTTAAGCTGTGGCAGGAAGCAGAAACTGAAGATTTATACAGTTTATATTATGATCCTACTGATAAAAAAGGTGTCGAGCTGCGTAATGCCTTTTTTAAATATATAAAAGGTTCATACAATCCAAATGTGAAAACTTCAGAGTTAAATGATTATTATACCTCAGCAAAAGGCTCAAAAACAAAAGCTCATTATTGTCCGTCTTCATCCTGCGGACATCCTTACGCAAAAGGGTATACCGGGTTAGATGGTATTATGTATAATCTCACAACAAGAGACGGTCAATTTAATTTTTTAATAGATATTAATGGTTATCATAAAGGTCCAAACAAGTGGGGAATAGATTTGTTTGATTTTGATTACAATGAAAACAATGTTTTATATAATTATTATTCTTGTAATAAGTATAAAAAACATTGTTGTGCATATGCTCATAAAAAATGCGGAGAAGGTAATACTAACGATGGTATAAGCTGTACAGCATGCGCAGTTATAGACAAAGATTATTTTAGAAAAATTGATTTATAGATTGTAGGTAAACTGTAAAAAATTCCCCATTAGGTTTTCGTTCCAAACTTGAACATCTTTCGGTACTTCCAGAACTGTTGGAGTAAAATTCCAAATGTATTTAACATTAGAATCAATAATGAATTCAGCAGTGTTTTGTGCAAATTTCCCCGGTACTGTAAGAATAGCTATTTCTACTCCGTGTTCTTTTGCAAGTTGAGGTAAATTTTTTATATCATAAATAGATTTTGTATTAATTGTTTTACCGATTTTGGTTTGATCATTATCAAAAAGCCCGATAATATTAAGTCCATAATTTATAAAATTGTCGTATTTCGCTAGCGCCATACCAAGGTTTCCTGCACCGATTATGTACGCTTTTTTTGTTTTTGCAAATCCAAGTGTTGTTTCTATTGATTTTTTTAACTCTTTCACAATATAGCCGACCCTGGATTTTCCTGAATTGTTAAGCAAATTAATATCTTTTCTTACTTGAGAATCATCAATTTTTAAAAGTGTTGCGATTTGTTTACTTGATATATATTCATTTTCTTTTGCTATGTAATCCTGTAAAATACAGTGATATAGGGTTAATCTGTTTATTACTTTTTCTGATATCTTAGTATTCATAAATCTATTATACATTAATATTAATTTTAGTGTTATAATTCGAGTATGAAAAATATATTCGAACAAAGAGTTTTTTATTCAGACACAGATTCATATGGTGTGGTATGGCACGGTTCTTACCTGAGATGGTTGGAAATGGGGCGTGTATACTGGACTGAAATGAAAGGTTTAAGTCTGATTGACTTAGTAGAAAATCAGGATATTGCACTTCCTGTGACAAATTTGAGTGTGAAGTATAAATCTTCTGCAAGATTAGATGATATTGTTGTGGTGGAAACCGAAGTAGTTTCATTTAACGGATTAACTGCTGTGTTTAAACAGTTTATCAAGTCGAAAGAAACAGGTAAAACATTTGTGGAAGCTGAGGTTTCTGTTGTCGCAATTAATAATAGTGGTAAATTATATCGTAGAATGCCGCAAATTTTAGCAGAAAAATTTGATGAGGAATTAAAATGTCCGGCACTCGTTTAAATAAATATATCGCTTCATCAGGCTTATGTTCAAGACGTAAAGCTGATGAACTTATTGAATCCGGTGTTGTGACGGTTAACGGGAAAAAAGTTACTGAACTGGGGTTTTCTGTTCAGCCTAAAGACAAAGTTTTTGTCAGCGGGAAGATTATTCACCCTGTAAAGCATGAATATTACAGGTTTTATAAACCTGCCGGGTATATTACAACTTCTGATGATGAAAATGGAAGAAAAACGATTTACAATTTATTGCCGGAAAATCTTCATCACTTAAAACCTGTAGGCAGGCTGGATAAAGATTCTACTGGATTGATAATTTTAACAAACGATGGTGATTTAATTAATGAATTGACCCACCCGTCAGCTAAAGTTCCAAAACTGTACAGAGTCGTTGTGAATTCTGCGATTACTCAGAATGACATTGATAAAATGTACAAAGGTATTGAAATTGAACCCGGAAAAACTGCTTATGCTCAGGTTGATGTGCTAGAAATAGATAAAACATCGACTGTTATGGAAATTTTATTATATCAGGGTTTGAACCGACAGATTAGGAAAATGTTTGAATATTTAGGATATGAAGTAGTATCGTTAAAACGTGTTCAGCACGCTATTCTAAACCTTGATGGGCTTAAACGTGGTGAGTTTAAACCAATTAAGCCGCGTCAGATTAAGGATTTAAGAAATTTCTTAAACAGGATTGCTCAAAAAAATGATTAAGGCGGCACTTGTCGGAAATATTGCAAGCGGAAAGTCTGCTGCAGAAAATATCTTATTAAAGCTTGGTTATAAAGTTCTTGATACAGACAAAGTTTGTCACAAGCTTCTATATGAACTGGATGAAATTGTTGTTGTATTTAGGGATTTTGATGTATTTGAAAACGGTAAAATCTCCAGAGAAAAACTTGGCAAATTGGTTTTTGACACTCCGGATTTAAAACAAAAACTTGAAAATATTATTTACCCGCATTTGCGTATCAAAATTGAAGAATTTTTTGCACAAAATAGCAATGAAAATCTGGTTTTTGTGGCAATTCCGTTACTGTTTGAAGCCGGCATGGAAGATTTATTTGATAAGATATTTTTTATTTATTGTAATGATGAAATACGCTTAAATCGCCTAATTGCTCGTAATGGCTACACAAAAGAGTATGCAAAAATCAGGATGGATTCCCAAGTTTCGCAGGATGAAAAAATCTTAAAAGCTGATTTTGTTGTATATAATGAATCTACGCTTGAGGAACTTGAAAACAATATCAGACTGGCAATCGGACAAATCCGCTAAGATCAGTATAATTAGCATTATATTTTTGTCTTACAACAGAATCAACTCCTTTGTAAGTCACGTTGCCTTCAATTGTTTCAAACGAACCGTCTTTATTGACCTTTGTAACTATTCCAATATGAGATGCATTATTTTCCCTCAAAATCATTAAGTTCCCGGGTTTGATATTTTGAGCAATGAATTGTGCTTTGTTTTCTTTGCCGACTGTACTTAAGTATTTATTATTTTTAATGCCCCACTGTTTTATCTTTTCAACTCTGTGTGAACCAAAATTTTTAGGTATTGGAAGTCCTTTTTCTTTATAGGTTTCTTTAACAACATATGACACGAAATCCGAACACCATTCAGGACTTGAGGAGAATTTTTTATAAGTTTTATCCCCTTCTTTACAGCCTATATACTTTTCAAAATTAGAAACAAGTGCTGTATTAAATTCTTTTGTCGAAAGTTTTGGTTTGTCTTCTGGATTTGGTTTAGGTTTTAATTCTTTTACAGTCTGCGTATCGGAAGTTTTCGAAACAGTAGAACTGCTTGCTGACCCTCCGGTTCCTGTAAAATTATACACAGGCCCTAAGAAATTCCATCCATATGAAGGCTGCTTATAATCTGAGTTTGAAGATTTTTCGCCGTTAAAATTATATATAGGTCCGATAGAGTGAGAATACCTGTTATTATACCAGTTTACAAGTGGATTGATATTGTTGTTATATCCCATTGGACTACATAAATCAAACATATGCAAAATTTCCCCGTTCTATTTTCTCCTATATTTATATAAAGTATTTTTGAACGGAAAAATTGCTAGTTAGTAAAAATTTTTAAACAGAAATTTCTTGATTTTTAAATTGCATATCGTAAAGGTGTTTGTAATTACCGTCTTTAATATTCATCAGCTCAGCGTGAGTTCCGAGCTCTACAAGTTCACCTTCATTAATTACCGCAATTCGGTCGGCATTGTTTATTGTCGAAAGTCTGTGTGCGATTACGAAAACGGTTTTATTCTGCATTAAGTTATCCAGAGCTTTTTGTACAATTGCTTCTGATTCATTGTCAAGAGCTGATGTTGCCTCATCTAAGATTACAATTGGGGCATCTTTAATCATTGCTCTTGCAATGGCTACACGCTGTCTCTGACCGCCTGATAAGGAAGCTCCGCGCTCTCCGACATATGTATCAATCCCGTTTTCCAATGTTGATAAAAATTCATCAAGATGCGCCATTTTTATTACAGTATTTATTTCTTCTTCTGTTGCATCAGGTTTTCCCATTAAAATATTTTCCCTGATTGAACCGGAAAATAAGAAATTATCCTGAAAAACGAATGATATATTATCTCTAAGGCTTTCAATCTCAATATTTCGGATATCTATTCCGTCAAATTTTACAGAACCGCTTTTTATATCGTAAAATCTAGGTAGTAAGTTTACTGTTGTACTTTTTCCGCCGCCGGAATTTCCTACAAGTGCTATAGTTTCACCTTTATTAACATGAAGTGTAAAATCTTTTAATACTGGAACATCCTGTTCATATTCAAAACATACGTTTTCAAAATCTATAGATGTTTTTAAACTATTCATTTTAACGGCATTTTTGGAATTTTCAATATGCGGAATTAAATCAAATAACTCAAAAACCCTGCCTAAAGCTACAAATGTTGTTTGAAGATCTGTTAAAGTTCTTCCGAGGTTTTTAACCGGTTTGTATAATAACAATAGAGAAGTGACGAATGATGCAAAACTTCCTGCTGTCATTTCGCCTTTTATTATAAGAGAATTGCCGTAAAACATTACAAAAGCTATACCGATAGAACAAATGAAATACATTATTGGTGACATCCAACCAACTCTTTTGGTAAGCGACATTGTTAAATTAAACTGAGTTTTAATTTGTTTTTCAAATTTATTATTTTGCAATTTCTGCAGGTTATAAGCTGTCATTATTTTGTTTCCGGCAAAGGTTTCGTTGAAGTTTGTAGTCATATCTCCGCCGACAACCATTGTCGCATTAGAAACTTTTTTAATTCTTTTTCTTAAAAATACAACAGGTGTAATTGCAATTGCCATGATGCCGACACCGATGATTGCAAGTTTCCAAGAGTTATATAAAAGAACGCTTACAAGTCCTACAATACCGAAAATTGTCATAATAAAAGTTCTGATTGTATTTATTATATTTTTGGAAGCAGTTTCAGGGTCTGTGAAGAATCTTGTTAAAACAAGACCTGAAGAATTTATATCGTAGAATTTAGGGTCTAATGATGTTAATTTATTAAATAATTCAATTTTTAAAGAATTTGATATTTTATTTCCTGTCCAATCAGTAAGGTAGTTGTTTGCGTATTTTAAAACTCCTTGGACTACAGCAAACAATACTATACCAAAGGGAATAGCTGTTGCTAGAACATTTTGTTCCAGAGTAAAACTTCCGATTGTCCAGGCTTTACCATTGATTACACAATCCATATAAGGTTTCAGGGCAAAAGCAACAACACCGTCTAAAAGTCCCAGAGGAATAGCGATAAGTATGTTTAAAAAAATTCTTGGCAGATGCGGTTTTATAAACGGTGCAATTTTTTTTGTCAAATAACCGTATCTGAATGCGTCCTTAGATAACGTATCTTTTAATTTATATTCCATAAGCTCATCCCTAATTCTGTTTACTTTGTCATTATGACATAAACTTTACGGATTTACAAATTTTCTTTTTGTAATTTTAAGATTTATACTTGACAATGAGAATTGGTTATTATACATTAGATATTGTCCTAAGACAACACGCGCGTGGGCGTGTGGTGGAATGGTAGACACGCTAGTCTTAGGAACTAGTGCGAAAGCATGGGAGTTCGAGTCTCTTCACGCCCACCATAAAAGCGGTAATAACATATGTTATTACCGCTTTTATTATCTGTGTATAAGGACTAGAACTCCGTTTTGAAGTTCGGCGACCTGCGAGCTGAGTGCGCAGTGTCCGAAACAATGATAATCGGTTCGAAGGACTTAGTTTCGGATACGAAGGCACGTTATACGCGAGCAGGTCAAGACAAGTCTCTTTACGCCCACCATTTAAAAGAACCTTGTATGAGGTTCTTTTTATGTGTTGTTTATATACAATACAAAGGGTTATTCAATTTCTTTTTGTTCTATATTTTTTATTCGACCTGCAGCATCAGGATTTGTTGGTCGAAATTTGCCTGTATCTTGATCATACATTCCAATTTTTTCGGTTACAGTGTTATTTTTATAGTCGTAAACTTTTTGATTAACTAATATCCCGCTAGTTGTATAGGTTTCAATTAGTTCATTTTTATTATTATATACATTATCTATTGAAACGTTGAGTGTTCTAGTTTTTGAAGGAATTGGTAAATTAGGGTCGGCAGGTGTTGTTTTTTCGCATATAAAACTTGTAATATTTCCATTTGAATCGTAGGTATAATTATGTCTTTTTTCTATTACTTTTTCATCATAATATGGATTGTCTAACGTATATTCCATACTACTTAAGTTTCCATTTTCATCTAGTTCTAGTTTATACTCTTCATTATTGCCAGCTTCGTTTTTATAATTAGTTATATTAACTGTTGCAGATTTAATATTAAATAATTTCCCAAAATGTTCTTTTACATAATCCCAGGATTTCCCAATGATTCCTTTTTCTTCAAAAAGTTTTTTTTCGTCATCATTTAAATCTGATAAGTCAACATATCCATTACCGTTTTTATCTCCGCTAAAACTGTATTTGTCTGGGAATATACTTGCTTTCTCTTTTGGTTTTGCAGCACGTGTAACTATAACTTCGGAAAGGTGCTTTCCAAAATATGCAGGTTCGCTGTTGCCAATTGAAGTCATAAAAATCTCTCCTTATGTATATATAAAGATTTTCTATATTTTTAATTAATAAATTTCAAAATTTTTTTTACAATATTTAATAATTTTAGTTATGTGTTATAATAAAATAGCACGGGGCGTTAGCGCAGTTGGTAGCGCACAACACTGGCAGTGTTGGGGTCAGGGGTTCGAATCCCCTACGCTCCAAATTTTAGATTTTATTAATTAAGAGAAACGGATGAGAACCCACAAAGCGACAGCTTTGTTTTAGGTTCGAGCGCGAACGAGCAGAGGGCGGACGGTCAAGGCGATGAGCCTTGCCGGTAGACCCGTTTAAAGCGAGAGAGTAAGATAATCCCCTACGCTCCAAAATAATAATGCTTTTTGGCAATGTAATCTTTTATATATTTGTTATTGTTTTTATTATGGAAAAACGCGTTGATGTATATAAAAACAGAGGTCTACACGAATATGGTGATGTTGAGTTTGCAGACAATGTAAACAATAAATATCCGATTGATAATCCTGAACATATTCGTGCAGCTTGGAATTATTTTCATATGCCAAAGAATTATGATAAGTATTCAGAGTTTGATAGGAAAATTATTAAAAACAAAATAATTAAAGCTTGGAAGGAAAAGATTTCTCCGGATGGCCCGCCAAAAGCTGATGAAACTTTTTAATTATATATCTGTGGTATTATTATCTGTAACAATAGGAGTTATGTTATGGATAAAATTCAACCTGTTAATTCAATCAGCGCATTTGATATTTATAAGGTTTTGTCATCTGAAAAACTTACAGATAATCAGAAAGCAGAGTTTCTTTATAAAAATTCTGCTGCAATAAAAAGTGTTGCGGAGAGTGAGATAACACGAGAAGAATTTAAGGAAATTATGGCAAACCGTCCGCTTATAAAATTTCGTCCGTTGAAAAATTCTTTTACGAAACAGGGCGATGATATTATTTTAGCGCAGGCTCTTGATATAAATAAAAAAGATATTAATAAGTACATTGATTCTGTTATTGAAGGTAATTTTGAAATTCACGACAGACAGGATAAGGATAATATTGAAAAGCTTAAGACTTATGTGTATCGACACGGAACAAAAGATCAGGTTATTGCGTTTTTGGAATATGAATTGTCAGATGTAAAGTTTGTTTTGAATAAGCTTTATAAGACTCTTGATATAAATACCAGCGGTAGTATGGCGGAATATTTTATGCGTCCGATTCACAGGATGGATAATATTACAATGGGAAAACTTTATCGTGTTATTGATAAAAGTCTCAGAGATTCCAGAGAGCAAGGGGTTATAAGTGATGAAGAATTTAATATGACTGCAAAATGGGCGCTTGTAAAGATTCATGATATTCAGAATAACTCAAAATTAATACATGCTTTTGATATTTATAAGGATTTAACTTCTTAGTTTTGTAATATATACAGACCATTTTTTTATGTTTTTATTTGAAATTTTTCTATAAAAGTAGTATAATAAATAAGTCTAATAGTATTTATAGTAAGAAGAATTAAGAGGGTACTCAAATGAAACTTCACATGCAGATTCTTATTGCCCTGGGTTTAGGTATTAAACGTAATTGGCATATTTTCTTTGGTATTATCGTAGGTATTCTTGTCGGAATAGTTTTACATAATCATCCAAATGCTTTTGTTGATAATGTTTTAACATTTATCGGTCAGGTGTTCATAAGATTGATTCAAATGGTAGTAATTCCACTAGTCGTATCAGCGATTATTATCGGGATTACAAGTGTTGGTGATAACAAGCAACTTGGTAAATTCGGTTCTAAAATGATTTTATATTATGGAATCCTGACAACAATTGCAGTAACAATCGGTTCAATTTTAGCTTTGCTTGTAAAACCGGGGGCAGGTGCGGCGCATTATATTTCAGCTAATATAGCTTCCGGAGTGCAATCATCTGTTGAGGCTGCTATGCACGAACAACAAGGAAATATTTTGAATTTGTTCTTAAGTTTCATTCCTAATAATCCGTTTGAAGCTGTTGCATCAGGAAATATGGTTCCGATAATTTTATTTGTATTGCTTTTTGCTTTAGCTTTAGCAAGAGTTGGAGATGTGAATAGACCAATTGTGTCCTTTTTTGAATCTGTATTTGCTGCGACTATGAAAATTACGGATTGGATTATGGTTTTTGCAGCACCTGGTGTATTTGCATTAACTGCAAGTGCAGTTTCAAGTTTCGGCGGCGGAATATTTGCAGCTATTTCTAAATATTTATTGGTTTTAGTAGTTGGATTTATGCTTCAAATGTTTATTGTTTATCCGATATTTTTAAAATGTTTTTCAAAAGTTTCTGCAGTAATGTTGTTTTCAGCTATTGCAGAAGCGATGATGGTTGCATTTGGTACAGCAAGTTCATCTGCGACATTACCTTTAACAATTGCTTGCTGTGAAAAACGCGGTATTTCTCATAAAATTTCAAGTTTTGTATTGCCTTTGGGTGCTACATTAAACTTTGACGGTACTGCATTGTTACAAACTGTAGCTGTAATTTTCTTAGCACAAGCGTATGGTGTACCTTTAACTCCGTTCCTTGTTATTCAAATTGCAGTATTGGCAATTGTAGCATCAAGTACTTGTGCAGGAATTCCTGGCGGTGGTTTGATTACTATTGCTCTAATACTTAACGGAATGGGCTTAAGTCCTGAACAATTGGTTGCAGGTTTTGCGTTCTTGTTCACAATAGAAAGACTTACAGATATGTTAAGAACAACATTGAATATAACTTCAGATGCTGTTGTTGCGGCAACTATTGCGGATAATGAAAACGAAATCAATTATGACCTGTTAAATAACCCGCAAGCATATGAGGAAATAGCATAATCATTTAAAATAATATAACTGTTAAAAAGCGTCCGAGTTCGGACGCTTTTTATGTTATAATTTACTCATGGATATGTTAACAAATAAAATCGCATCAGAGCATTTAGGTAAAAAAAGTAAGGGTAGTGAAAATTACGATTCATCATTACTTGTTGCAGTGCCAAGATTTGAAAACAGGCAGCAATATGGGATTATGAACGATAATTTGCCGTTTAAAGGGTTTGATGTTTGGCATGCTTATGAGTTTTCGGCGCTCACATCGACCGGAATCCCTGTGACTCGTATTATGAAACTGAAATATAACTGCGAAAGTGAATTTATTATTGAATCAAAGTCTTTAAAGCTTTACTTAAATTCGTTTAATATGACCCGTATTGGTGATGGTATGGAAGATTGTTTGAATCAATGTAAGAAAATGATTGAAAAGGATTTGTCTTCATTACTAAAGTGTACGGTGGAAGTTAATTTTCTTGAAAATAATGCTAAAAAAGTTGAAATTTTTGAAAATTTCCAAAATATAATGGACTTTGTTGATGATAGAACACTTATAATTGATAAGTTTAAAGAAGCTCCGGAAGTGATTCAAGTCGAATCGCTTAATGATAAGAAAGCGTATTATTTAAAATTCGATTCACTTCGTTCAAATTGCAGGGTTACACATCAGCCTGATTTTGGAGATGTTTTTATTTATTACAATTCGTCAAAGCATATAAATGAATCATCACTTGTCAAATATTTATCATCATTTCGTTCAGAATTTCATTTCCACGAGGAGTGCTGTGAGATGATTTATAAAAGATTGTATGATTTACTGGATAATGAGGATGAATTGTTTGTTTGCGCATTATATACACGTCGCGGTGGAATAGATATCTGTCCTGCTCGATGGAGTAAAGAAGTTAAGTTCGATGATGTTCCCTATTTAGCTGATGTGTGTGTGTTTGCAAAATCAGGTTTAAAAAGTTGTTAAAGTTATTTATGAGGAGTTTGCTCTTCATTAAAATTTAAACCGCCTCCATTTATATATAAAGAAGAACAAGAAATTCCTGTTCCTTTTTTACAGTCATTAATAGGGTTGTCGGTATAGAATCTTGTAGCAAAACCATTTTGCATTAAAACAAGAAAAAATATATCTTTACCTACTTGATTAGGACCGGAAAGCCCGTTTACATCAACTTGAACCCACCCGCAACTGTTTAAATTACCATTTAAATTGTTTACTTTATCCAATTCATCGTAAGTTACACAGTTGTTATAATGATATCTGAATTTTACAGAATAACCTCGCAATGCCATAAAAGCAGGCCATTTCCCATTAACATTAGTTTTTAATACTTGTTCTGTATTATTCAGATATTTAGATTTTACCTGACATTTATTTGGTATAGCTTCATTACATATATGTGAAATTTTTATTTTTTTTACAAACTGATCTCTAAAACATTTATCATCCATGCTTTTGCATAGCAATAAAGGAGATGAATCGTCTTCTTCAAGAAGTCTGAGTGCTTGGTTTAATTCACTGAAAATCTTTTTATATTGTGATTTATAACTGATTTCTTGTATTTTTGCCATAAGTGTCGGAATAGTCATGGCGGCAACAACACCGATTATGCCAAGTGTTGTTAGAACCTCTGCTAAGGTAAATCCTTTATATTTCATATTATCTCCAAATATTATAATATATTATTATATTAATTATAATACATTATAATGTATTAATCAATATATGATTGATAACATTAGAATATGAAAAATGAAGAATTTCTTAAAGAATTTGGCTTAAGGGTTAAATTTTATCGCATAAAAAAAGGGTTAACTCAAGCTCAAATTGGTGAATTTGTTGAGATTTCAGAACATCGTATAAGCCAGATAGAGAACGGCAAATGTAATCTTACACTGAAAACTGTTAATAAATTATCAGATGCTCTGGGGGTTGTTTCTGCTAAATTATTTGATTTTTCGGATTAGTTAATTTATAGTAATTAAGAATATGAATAATAGGGAATTAGGAAACAAAGGGGAAGATTTAGCTTGTGAATACCTGATAAAAAACGGGTATGAAATTTTGGAGCGGAACAAACATTTTTCTAAACTTTGTGAAATTGATATTATTGCAAAATATAAAAATAAAATTGTTTTTGTAGAGGTTAAAACCCGTAAAACGGATGCTTTTGGAATGCCAATGGAGGCAATAACAAGAACAAAATATAACAATATAAAAACAGGAGTTTTGAACTATATATCCGAATGCAAAATAAAAAATTATCAAATTGATGCAATTGGAATAACGTTACAGCCAAAATTAAAAATTGAACATTTGAAAAATATATAGTATAATCTGTTACAAGTTAAGTGTAAATAAGGAGAAAAATCATGAAAAACAGAACAGAATTAGAAAAACGGGGGGGGGTAACCTTAAAAGCCTTAATTTAGGTGCGTTTCAGTTATCTCCTTTCAAGCGTAACGTCATCCTGAATGACAGTAAGCGAAATGCACTAATCAAATTATCTGCATTTACTTTAGCTGAAGTTTTAATTACCCTTGGTATCATTGGTGTAGTTGCGGCAATGACTATTCCAAATTTGATGCAAAAATGCTTTGAAATCCAAACAGTTACACGATTTAAGGAAGTTACTTCAATATTATCTCAGGCAATGAGACTTGCTGTCGAGGATAATGGTGAAGTTTCAAGCTGGGGTAATGTTACTAATACTGAAGCTGGCGCTTTAGCTATTGCAAAGAATTTGAAACCTTATCTAAAACTGGCACATGATTGTGGTGCATTAGACCCAAAGGGAATATGCATTTATCCAAATACTTATTATTTAAAAAATGGAAATAAGCATGTAGGTTACGCTGCAAGCAAAAATTATTATAAAATTATTTTAATGAATGGTTCATCAGTTTGGTGGAGAGGAAAGTTAGATAGCGACACTGCTAAAAATGGCGAGGTTCCAATAATGGCATTTTTCTTTGATATTAATGGCAAAAAACTTCCAAATATTATTGGTCAGGATGTATTTCAGTTTTTCTATTATGAAAACTATGGTTTGATACCAAATGGCTGGAATAAGCAGGATGAATGTCTAAAACCCTCAAGCAGCGGTTTTTCTTGTACATATTATTTGTTTAAAAATGGCAAATTGGATTATATGAAAAAATAATAAATTCTAAGATTATGGTTAATTTAATTCTTTTATAGTAAAATACCGGTATAAGGATATTTTTAGGGAGAAATTAAAATGTTAAGAGGACCATTTTTAGATAGAACTTGGATGGCGCAAAATCCGGATTATGATTCATCAGATATTATAATGCTTGGATTACCGTTTGATGGAACTGTTTCATATCGACCGGGTTCGCGTTTTGCACCGGAACAAATTCGTCTTGCAAGCTGGGGATTGGAAGAGTATTCTCCGGTTTTTGATAAAGAACTGGGCGAAGTTAATTTCCATGATGCAGGAGATTTAGAATTCCCGCTCGGTAATACTTATAAAACCTTAGAACAAATTGAACAAAATGTTGAAGATATCTATAAAGACGGAAAACGTGTTTTTGGTATTGGCGGAGAACATCTTGTGACTTTACCTGAGGTTAAAGCAGTATCTAAATTTTATGATGATTTGGCAGTTGTTCATTTTGATGCTCATACGGATTTAAGAGAAGAATATATGGGTGAAGAAATGTCGCATAGTGCTGTTATTCGTCATATTTCAAAATTCGTAAAACCTGAAAATATCAAACAGGTTGGAATTCGTTCAGGAATGAAAGAAGAATGGGAATTTATGGCAAAACATAATACTTTGTGTCATAAATATTCTGATTTAGACTCTTTGAAGGGTAAAAATGTATTTATTACAGTGGATTTAGATTGCCTTGATACATCAATAATGCCGGGTACGGGTACTCCTGAAGTCGGAGGAATGAGCTTTGATGAACTTATTGGTTGGTTTAAATATCTGAAAGATTTCAATATTGTTGGAGCTGATGTTGTTGAGCTTGCACCTGATTATGATGCAACCGGTGCTTCTACTGCTGTTGCAACCAAAGTTATCAGAGAACTTTTAATGATTATGGGGTAAGGGGTAAATATAGTGGAAAATCAAGCTATGTCTGTAGAACAGCGTATTGAATTTTTAAAGAACGAGATAAACAAAAGTAATTATAAATACTATGTTGAAGAAAATCCGTATTTAAGTGATGTTGAATATGATGAAATGTTTGCAGAGTTAAAAAAACTTGAAGAACAGTACCCGCTTTTAAAAACTCCGGACTCCCCAACTCAAAGAGTTGGTTCAATTAGTGAAAAGTTTTTCTCACATACTCACAAATACAGACTTTACAGCCTTGATAATACATACAATGCGGAAGAATTGACCATCTGGTATGAAAAAATATGCAAAGAATATGAGCAAGAATTGGAACTAGTTTGTGAACTCAAGATTGACGGACTTGCAATTGCTCTAACATATGAACAAGGTTTGTTTACGCTTGGTGTCACCCGCGGTGACGGGGTTACCGGTGAAAATATTACACAAAATCTGAAAACAGTCAAAGCTATTCCTTTAAAGCTTTTTGAACCTAAAACACTTGAGGTTCGCGGCGAAATTTATATGCCGAAGTCTTCTTTTGAAAAATTAAATGAAGACGCATTAGTGAAAGGTGAAAAAGTTTTTGCTAACCCTAGAAATGCTGCAAGCGGTTCTTTAAGACAATTGGATTCAACAATTACTGCAAAGCGTGATCTTTCTATGTTTACATATACCGGAATCTTTGAAGATGATGCTGATAAACAGATTAAAACTCATTATGACGGTATGATGAAACTTAAAGAACTAGGGTTTAAAATAAATCCGAATATTCGCCTTGTAAAAAATATTAAAGAAGCCATCGAATATTGCAATGAATGGGAAAACAAACGTTTTGATCTTGATTATGCAACAGACGGAGTTGTTATTAAGATAAATAATATCGCAATTCAAAAAGATTTAGGCTATACCGCGCGTGCTCCTAAGTGGGCGACAGCTTTTAAATTTCCGCCGGAAGAGGTTACAACAAAACTTCGCGAAATTGAATTAAATACCGGTAAAACAGGTATAATTACACCGGTTGCAGTTTTAGATCCTGTAGCGCTTGGTGGAAGTATTGTATCACGTGCAAGTTTACATAATTTTGATGAGATTAAACGTCTTGATATCAGAATAGGTGATACTGTTTTAATAAAAAAAGCAGCTGAAATTATTCCGAAAGTTATAAAGGTTATGGATACACCTGAACACAAGGACTTGCCGTTATACGAAATTCCTGATAAATGTCCAGCATGTGATGCTTCGCTTGTTGAAAAAGAGGGTGAAGTAGGCTTGTATTGTTCAAATTTAAACTGTTCAAAAATTGTGTGTGCGAAAATTGAATATTGGGCAAGTAAAGAAGCCATGGATATAGATAAAGTCGGACCTGCTATTATTCAACAGCTTTATGATAAAAAATTCATCTTTAATGCTGTAGATTTATATAAGCTTAATATGCAGGATTTTATGCAGCTTGACTCTGTCAAAGAAAAATCAGCATCAAATATTTATAATTCAATTCAAGAAAGCAAAAACAGACCACTGAATAGACTCCTTACTGCAATGGGTATCAGACATGTAGGAAAAGAAACTGCTGATATTTTAGCAGGAGAATTCCCATCGTTGGACTCTCTTATATCTGCACAGTTAGAAGAACTTGCAAAAGTTGAAGGTATTGGTGATATTATTGCAAAATCTATTTATGATTTCTTTCACAATGAAGAAAATATAAAAATGATTGAAGAACTTAAAGAAATTGGCATAAATCCTCAGGCTAAAGCAAAACCTAAATCAGATAAATTAAGTGGACAAACTTTTGTTCTTACAGGAACATTACAAAATATGACAAGAGATGAAGCTTCTGCAATAATTAAGTCGCATGGCGGAAAAACCTCATCATCAGTATCTAAGAAAACAACATATGTTTTGGCAGGAGAAAATGCAGGGTCAAAATTGGACAAAGCATTAAATTTAGGTGTTATAATATTGACAGAAGATGATTTTCTTGAAATGATAAAGGAATAAAAAAGGATTTATTATGAAAGTAGTTCAAATTAATGGTATAAAAGGTTTAATAACAGCTCTATTCATTGGAGTATGTTTATTTGCAGGTTTTGTAATTTTTCCTGGGTATGTAGCTATGACATTATGGAATAAGTATCTTGTTGCAAACTTGATGTTTCCTGCATTAAATCTTATACAAGGTGTTCTTTTATGGGGAATTGCAGCTATTACTTTTTGCATAATTTCAAAACAAGAACTTGCAGTTTCACTGAAAAGTACACCTGATTTGACTGATGAAGAGCTTGAATCTATTATTAAAAAAGCAAAAAGCAATGCTCAAATGAAAATGATGAATAAAATTAATTCAAAATCAGATAAGTTTGAGTTGCAAAAAGATGATATTTCTAATACTACACTAATCGAAAAGGATTCATTTGTATCTTCTCCAATTTCTATTAATAAAAAAAATGAACAAAAAGACGAAGAATCCGTTTCTAATATAAAGTAGTTTAGTATGGAGGTATTATATTTATGAAAAAGATTATTATTGCATCATTTTGTACAGCATTATTAACTGTACCGTTTGCGGCATTGCCTGCAGGGGCTATTAATAATATTGATGAAGCTTCAAAACGCGGATATGTTTCCGTTTCTTATACTGCAGAAAAAGAAGTTGCACCGGATACTGTTGAAATTTCAGTTGCTGTTAGAACAGATGATAAAAAATCTATGCAGGAAGCATCAAGAAAAAATAAAGAAATTTCCGATAAGGTTTATGCGTACCTGAAAAGTATGATAAATCCTGCAAACGGGGATTATATCAAAACATCTAATTATTCAGCTTCTCCGAGTTATACATATAACAGCGGAAAAAGATACTTAGATAAATATGTTGTATCTAACAATATCATTGTTCACACAAAATCTATTGATAAAATTTCAACACTTATAGATAAGTCTATTGCTCTAGGGGCAACAGATATTGATAGTTTGAATTTTAGTCTTGCAGAAAAAGATGCTCAATGTGCTGAACTTTTAACAACTGCTACTAAAAATGCCAGAAAAAGAGCAGATATAGTTGCAGCTGCTTCAGGTTCTTCTATTATTGGTATTAAAAATATTGAAACTTCTTGTTCTGTAAATCGTACAGGAGGTAATTTTAATTACGCGCGCAATACATTGATGATGGCAAAATCTGCAGGCGCAATGGAAGATGGAGTAATGGCAGAAGCTGCTCCTAATATTGAAGCCGGTGTGATTAGAGTTTATTCAAATGTTAATGCACAATTTTATTTAAAATAATTAAATTTGCTAATAAAAAAAAAGAGACGCAATTAAAATTGCGTCTCTTTTTTTATTTAGATTTTTCTTTTACCTTCGTTCAACCAAGGTGCTGATTCAAGGTCATTAATGTTATATTTTAGTAAATAATCACTTCCATCCTGTTTATAAACATTTGTGTCTTTAGTTTTTTGACTTACAGGTTTTGTTTCTTGAGTTTTTTGAGCAGGTTTTTTGTTATAGTTTGCGTTTGCTGCTACTGCTGCAATTTGGGTTTGAAATAACATTAATGCTAAAATGATTGCTAATTTTTTCATTGTTGTATCTCCTGAATTACTAAGATATTAGTATTTTAACATAGAAATTACTTTTCCGCAATTGTCAAGTTTTTCGTTACCGCCAAGTGCACAAAGTTCAATTAAAAATGCTGCCCCAACAAGGTTTCCGCCTGCTTTTCTGACTAAGTTACAAGCTGCTTTAGCAGTACCACCAGTTGCAAGTAAGTCGTCAACAACTAAAACATTTGCTCCCGGTTCAATTGCATCAGCGTGGATTTCGATTGTATCTGAACCGTATTCCAAATCGTATGATTCTTTAATTGTTTCAGCCGGAAGTTTGTTTGGTTTTCTAATTGGAATAAATCCGCAGTTTAATTTATACGCCATTGGCATACCAAAGATAAATCCGCGACTTTCAATCCCTGCAATGTAATCAATTTTTACATCTTTATACTGATCGCAAAGATAGTCAACCATAACTTTCATTGTTTCAGCGTCTTTTAATCCTGTTGTGATGTCTCTGAAAATAATTCCTTCTTTAGGAAAATTTTCAACTGCACGGATTTTATTTTTTACATCTTCAATTGATAATGTTGTCATTTTTATTCTCCTATTTATTATTTCGTTAGTAATAATTTTTTTAATTCTTCTTTTGCTTGTTTAATCTTTTCTTTGGCTTTTTGAATTGCGTGTTCGTGCTGAACTAATCCATGGGCTGTTTTACCCCAGTTCATATCTTTTTTCATAAACAAAATTTTTGTTCCGATAAATAATACAAGCGGAAACCAGATTACAAGAAGATAAACCGATGTATAAATTGACTGAATCAGCGCATCAATTCTTGGTACGTTATCATATCTTCTCAGACTGTAACGGCAAGCCATAACAAACCCGAATCCTATAATACAGCCCATAATGACAGATGACATAAGTGTATGCGGCTGTGCTCCTTTAACAACTATTTTGGCAACAAGAATACCTATTTCAATAATGAACCATGCCGGCATAATGAATTCTGAAATATATGCAATCATATCAAGCCTTACTCGCATAGACATTTTTTTTGATGTTAAAATATCCCAAAAATATTCTAAATATCTGCGAATAGTACCTTCAAGCCATCTTCTGCGCTGTTTATACAGAGGGAAAAGATACATAATACCTTCTTCATAAACTGCAGTGTCCGCACAAAACCTTACGTCCCATCCTTTGATATGCAGTCTTGTAGACATATCAAGGTCGTCTGTAATTGTATAATTGTTCCAGCCGCCGATATCTTCTAAAGCTGTTCTTTTGATAAGTTCGCCGTTGCCGCGAAGCTCTACTGCACCCTTAACAGAATCTCTGCCGACTTGAAAATGGGTATCCATTGTCATTTCGTTGTTTTGGCATTTTGTAAGAAGATTTATGTCTTTATTTCTTACGATTTTTCTTGCCTGAACTGCGCCAACATCTTTTGGCTCAAGTTCGTAAACAAGATTAGTAAGGAAATCAGGTTCCATTGTTGCATCTGCATCAAATACTAATATAGCTTCCCCTTTTGCAATTTTTAATGCATCATTTAAAACTGCGGATTTTCCCGGAAATGCGTCTTTGGGTCTGATAAAAGCTTTTACTTTGTTTGGATATTGTTTTTCCAAATCCATCAATACCAAAGCAGTCTTGTCTGAACTTCTATCATCAATTGCTATAATTTCAAAATTCGGATAATCTAAATTTAAAACTGTATGAATAGTATTTGCGATAACAGAATCCTCGTTATGCGCAGGAATCATTATACTTACAAATGGTTTATAATTTTCGTTTTTTACAGGCGGTGTTTTTAAGTCTTTTCTTTTTTTTATTTTATATGCAATATTTGTAAAAATAGCATAAACAGACATTAAAGATACAAGCAGAGCTAATCCCCATACTGTATAACTCTGGAAAATATAAATAAACGCTGTTAATCCCAAAACAATAATAAATAATAAAATTCGCTCTTTCATTTTATCCTAATCTTTTTCGCCTGCCAAATATTATACTAATATTTTAGCAAAAAAAGCGTAAAAGCACCAATCTTTAAAGATATTGATACATTTGTTTACGGCGAGATAAAATGTTGTTTCTCCGGCTTATTCTGGTTTATCTCAATTTTGGGAGATATTGGAATTTTAAATCCGAATATATTAGTTTCATCTTTAGAGCTTTGAGCTATTACTGTACCGTTGTGAGCTTCTATAATTTTTTTTGATAAATATAAGCCCAGTCCGATACCGACTTTATTAAATTTTTCAGAATGTGTGACGTATTTTCTGAAAATTCTGTCCATAGCTTCAGGTTCAATGTAGTGACTGCAATTCTTAACTTTTAAAATAATATTATTATTTTCAACAAATAAACTTACATCAATGTTTGTAGATGGAAATGCATAGTTTATCGCATTTGATAGGAAGTTTATTACAACTCGTTTGATTTCAATTCTGTCTGCATTTATGATACAAGTTTGCATATTGGGTTGGAATTTTATCAGTGTTGAGTTGTCTTGTGCCAGTTTTGATATTTCATGTATACTTTCTAAAACCAGTTTTGTTATATCAAATTGACTGTAATTTAACGTAACTTCACCGCTTTCAAATTTGCAGGTAGAAAGAAGTGTGTATACCATATCATACATATAATTGCAAGAGTCTAAAGTAAGTTTAAGCATCTCTTTTTGGTCGTTGTTAAATTCGCCAAGTTCTCCGCTAAGTAATAATTCTAATGCTCTGACCTGTGCAATTGCAGGAGTTTTAAGATCGTGACTGAGAGTTGCAATATATGTTTCGCGTTGTTCCTGAATACGTTTTTCAGCATCAATGTCTCGCGCAAAAGTTGTTATTGCATAATACTCTCCTTCTCGATTTTTTAATGGAGATTTATTAATTGCGTACCAATATTTTTCACCGTTTTTTGCTTGGATTTGTTTTTCTGTATTATATTCTTTACCGCTTTTTAAAATTTCAATATTTTCATTTAATATATTTTCTCTCATTGATTTTATATCAAATTTGATTTTTTCTCCGGTTGATGTCCTGTCTAAGCCTTTATAAAATAATTCTTTAGCTCGAGCATTACCTAGAATAAAATTCCCGTCTTTGTCTATAACATATGCTAGCATTGGAGAATTATTAATAAGTGCGTATAATTTGGCATTCGAAACTTCAAGAGATTTTCTAAGGTATATGGTTTCTGTTATATTTCTGCTTAAAGTTAAAATTCCGACAACTTTGTTATTATTAATTATAGGAGAGGAAACTGATTCATAAATTTGTTCCACACCTTCCGGATTATAAAATTTTTGAATATAAGTTTTAGGGCTTCTTTCATCTATCACCAGATTAAGATAAGTTTTAACCGTTGTGTATTGCTCATAGTGCAAAAGTTCAAATGGTGTTTTCCCAATAATCTCATTATCTGATTCAAAGCCAAATAAGGTTAGAAATTCTTTTGAACACATTGCATAGCGAAATTTTGTATCCATAAATGTAATGATGTCAGGTGTTGTATTAAATATGTTTTCCAACAGTGTATCTATTTGGTAATCACATTTATGACAATTTTTGCAAGTATAATATCTACTTTTTGTTTTGTGATGTAAAAATTTTTTTGCAAGTTTTTTAACACAAGTCATATTTTATCTCCTGATATAAGTTTTCAAGTCCAATTTTAGATTGTAGCTTTTCCAGTATTGAATAAATAAAATAATAAAGGTTTGCGACAGGCATATCAAAATATGTGGCGATTTCGCTTTTGCTAAAACCATTTACTGTGAGTGTAATATATGTGGATTCGTTGGAAGTAAGAGTGCCTGTGAATTCAGAATAAACTTTATTTGGAAGTTTGTTTATATAATTGAATAAAGAAAACTGCATTCTTTTATCAAATCCGCCATGACCGTTTAATGTATATGAAATGATTTTTTGCAGGTTATCTTGCTTGAAATCTCTGATGAAATAAGCATCAGCATGCGCAAAAAGTGTGTTGATAATATTTGTTTCACTTGTCTCAGGAGTCAATATAATGATTTTAATATCAGGATTAATTTTTTTTATGGCTTTTGAAGCTTCTATTCCGTTCATATTTGGAAGAGTTGCATCCATAATAATAAGATCTACTTTATTGTTTGTAATATGCTTAATGCAATCTTCGGCATTATCAAAGTCTGCACTAACATATTTGTTATTTTTTTGATGGACCATTTTTTTTAGTGTAAATCTTGAAAGAGTGTCATCCTCAACGATGACAATATTATAATCTTTTCTCATACTTTTATTTCCAGCCTTTCTGTGTATTTACATTAAACATTAATTTAGCTCAGAATAAAATTGCCGAGTATGGCAATATACAAAAATCCGATTATCGTATTTTTGATAATCGGATTAGAATTTTTTTTTTTTTTTTTTTTTTTTTTTTTTTTATTTTGCAGGAATTTGAGGTTTTTGGTGGTCAAATTTCTTTGTAAAATGTTTTCCTTGGTGATTTCTAAATTGTCTGCAAGGACATTTTCTGTGATGTTTGTATCCTCCTCTATCAAAATGTCCGTACATTACAGGCGGCGGAAGCTGTCTATGGATTCCTGGATATGGCATCATCATTGGCGGCGGGCATTTAGGTTTAAGAATACTTGCACTTAATAAAATTGCAAGCAGAGCTCCTACAAATACTGCTCCGGCAGTAAATGCAAAATCTGCTAATTTTTTAAGAAATTTTTCTTTGCAATCGCATGTTTTAATTTCATCTGTCATAATCAATCTCCTTTTTAGCTTACGTTTATAAAACGAAAAGGAGTTAAAAAAGTTCAAAATTAAATTATGCTTCTTCTGATTGGCATGCAAAAAGAGGGTTTTGATTCATTTTTGAAACTATTTCATTAAATGTCATAAGTCCTGCTGTTGCTCCGAATTCCGAAACTACACCTGCTGAATTTATGGATGCTGCAATTAATGATTTTTCGATATTTTTATCAAACATATATAAAGCCGCACAGAAGGTAGAGGCAAAAGCATCACCTGCGCCAAGAGTTGAGGTAATCGGTCCGTCAAAGCAAGGACAATAGTAATATTTTTTCCCATCAAAGGCATAAGCTCCGTTCCCGCCGTCTGTGATTACGATTAGCTGGTAATCTGAAACCTTAAGTTTTTTAAACATTGATTTTAAATCAGGATGAATAAGCTGGCATGAAAATTTCTCATCTTTAGTGTCAGAACGAAGTTGAATACCTGTTGCCATAGATGCTTCTTCTTTATTTAGCACAACAATTTGCGCTGATGCCAGGATTTTTTTAAGATAGTTAAATCCTTTTTTGATTCCGGTTGTACCTGCGTTAAAGCATACGTAAGTATCATTTTCTTTTGCAAAATGTACAATCTCATCCAAAACTTTGTTACTATCACCGTTTAATGGGGCAATATATAAGAGTTTCGCATTTTTAATAGCATCAAAATCAATTTCTGATTTTTTTATGTGTGCATTTGCGCCACGGTGCGCAAGTACTGTACGATCGCCCTCAAAACTTGTAAGAATAATCGAAAAACCTGTGGAATCATTTTTATCTTGAATGATAGAAGATAAATTTACGTTTTTATCTTTGAAATATTCGAAAATACCTTTTGAATAAATATCATCACCGACTTTGAATATTGCAGCTGTAGAAAATCCTAAATTTGCGAAGTTTGCGGCAGTATTAACACCTCCGCCTCCGACTTGAGAAGCAAAATCAGAAATTTCAATCTTAGATCCGTAAGGATAACTCATATATTCTGATTTTTTATCAGGTTTTCTTACAGAAACTATATTTGCCTCATCAGATTCTACAAATACATCCATTGTCGCACTACCAATTGTAATAATATCACTCATAAATATCTCCTAATCTAGATTTTAATATATTTTACCATAATTAATATTTAACTGTAAATAATTATTAAAAGTTGGCAAATTTTTAAATTTACGAATTTTTAATTGAATGTTTTAAATAATTAAGGAAATATTATATATGAAAATTTCAAACATTTCTTACATTACCTCCCTAAAACAATACTCAAAACCCCAATTTAATAAAAATAACAATACTCAAAATCCGATAGAGCAAACACAGATTCCAAAAATGTTTGCATATCAGGATTTTAATATCTCCTTTACCGGCAGAACTCCGGAAGATTTTTATGCTCAGGGTTTTAACCGTGAAAATATGCCTAATACAATGAAGGTTTATTTAAATTATGATTATGAGCAAAGGCAGCACATGCCGCCTGAACAAATGATGGGTGAAGTTTTTAAATATTTGGATAATGCAAATAATTTTGAAGATGTAAAAGAATTATACCCGAATGAACCTTTATTTAGTATGCTTCATCCAAATAACATAAAGTCTAAAAAAGGAATTCTTTCTGAAATCAAAGTCGCAAGAGACTTAAGTGATACTCCGCTTTTAAAAGACGGAAGTGATGACTTTGGTCTGTATTTGCTTAAAAAGATTTATAAAGAAGGTAAAACATTAAAAGAAATTAGCAAAGATTTCTTAGAAAAAGATATTAATGATGAATATAAAGGATTTATTACAGCGCCGATTGATTATTCAACAACATCTGCTTATGGTATAAAATTTCCTAACAGTGCTTTCTGGCATTCATTTATTTCAACAAGGGATGACTATAAAGCGTTTTTCATAACTTTGCCGAAAAATACAGTAGACCCGAATAGAATTGCTGTATCAGGTTCCGGTTCTAAGTTACACGCAGGCTCAACTTCTAATATACAAGAAACTGAAACTGTCGAAAATGTTAGAAAACCAAGAAAATATACAATTAAAAAGTATCAAAAGGATCAACTTACCGGTGATATTAAAGAAACAAAAGGCGATGTTGAAGGAATTAAAAGAAAAGTTGTAAAACGTTTTAAAAAAGATGATCCGGAAGCTTCTTTTATTGTTAAATATTTAAGTCCTATTATGACTGTTGCCGCTGAACGTGTGCATTTGTCAGAAGAAATGAGATATTTTACAGAAAGTGAACGAGAAAGAGGTAAATCTGTTCATGGTTCTTCAATGTTTGAACGTTTTTGGAAAGCTAATCCGGAATTGCTGAGTGATTATTCGAAAGCAATTGTTGATACAATAGAAATGTTTGAAGATAGATATGGCGCAGGTGGTATGATTCCTATCAATAAAGAGTTTGACCCTATCATGTCAAATTCTGAAAACCAAAAAGCAATAGATTATGTAACTCCTGATTTTATTGAATTACTTAACTTCACAAAGGAAATTGAACCTTTAAGAAATAAAAAATATGCAGAACACGATTTGCTTCAACAAGAATGGGAAAATCATTTTATTGAAAGATATGGTGATCCGAACGCAGTTATTGATGAGCCTGTAGCAAAAGTCGATAAATTAGATGCAGAATTAGATGGTGTAGAAGGAATAAATTCTAATTCTGATTTAGATCTTGTTATTACAAAAATATCAGAAAAACATAATTCAAATGTATTCTCTTTACACGGCAAAAACGATGAAGACATAAGAATTACCGGAAATTTAGATGAAGTATTGAGAGATTTCTTAAAAGAGGAAGCTCGTATTTATCCAACATCTTATGCATCATTATTTACTCGAACAATTCTTGCAGATAAAGAAATTTCTGAAAAATTTAAGTTATCTCTTGCTACACGTCAAGTAAGAGATATGATTGATGATTCACAGATAATGTCCGATGAGGAATTTTATGATGAATTTAATTCAATACATTATTCGTTTTATTATAAAAATGCACAAGCAGAAATGGCTGCATCTGCTGCAATGGCGGATGTATTATTTAATGAATTACAAGGTATATCTCCATCAATATTAAAGTTGTATTCTTATAGCTATAATACGCTAATGGAAGATAATGAATCTTTATCAAAACTTATACCGGAGATATTTGCTCAACATAAATCAGAACTAGATAATATATATAGAAATTATTTGAAACCTATAAGTAGTTCAGAAAAGGTAAAAATAGGATTGGCTTTAATAGATGAACTTTTAAAATATAATCCGAAAAATCCGGAATCTATTTTAGATTCAGACACAAAAGAAGTAGTCTTAATGCTGAAAGAAATGTTTTCTCAAGTAAAATACAGAAGACAATATTTTAGGGAAGCTGTAGAATGCCTTGTTCCAGAATATAAATTTTCAAAATGTATGTTGCAAAAAGGTATGAATCCGACTTATAAAACCGCCAGGTTTGAACAAATAATAAATTATATGCTTCGAGATATGCTTTCTTATGAAACTTTCCAAAGCCCGATTCTTATAACACTTTTAAATAAAGAAATTATAGAAAAACACAGGGCAAAATTGTCACCGGAACTTTATAATCAATTACAAAATATGGTTGGGTCTCTGGATTCTAACTCAAGAAGGTTGTATGAAGCTACGATGGAAGAGATAAAACAGGTTGATTCTGCTATTAATCGTAGATAATAGATACATATAGAACAAAAAGGGCGAAACCTTTAAGGTTTCGCCCTTTTATATACTAAAATTTATTACTGAACTTTAGCTTTATCTTCTTCGGTTACTCCTTTTATTGTTAAGTTTACGCGACCTTTTTCGTCGATTTTAATAACTTTAACAATAACTTCTTGTCCGATAGATAAATGTGGTTCGATGGTTTCGATTCTTTCGTTGCAAACTTGTGAAATGTGAACCATACCGTCTTTTCCGCCGCCTAATTCAACGAACGCACCGATAGGAATAATTCTTACAACTTTGCCTTTGATAACCATTCCAACTTCAGGTTTAAATGTTAAGTCTTTAATCATTTTAATAGCGATTTGTGCGCCTTCCTGATCGTTAGATGTAATTGTTACAATACCTGAATCCTGAATATCTATTTCAGCGCCTGAAGCATCAATAATTGCGCGGATTTGTTTACCGCCAGGTCCAATAACTGTACCGATGTCTTCTGTCGGAATAGTTATTGTTGTTATGCTAGGTGCAAATGGAGACATTGGTCCAGGTTCAGTGATTGCTTCTCTCATTTTTGATAAGATATGTAATCTGCCTTCTTTAGCTTGAGCTAATGCTTTGCGTAGAGTTTCATTTGCAATACCTTTAGCTTTCATATCCATTTGAAGGGCTGTAATACCGGTATCGTTACCTGTAACTTTGAAGTCCATATCGCCTAAGAAATCTTCAATACCTTGGATATCTGTTAATACAACAGGAGTTTTTCCTTCTTCTGTAATCATACCCATAGCAACGCCGCCAATCATAGATTTAACAGGAACACCGGCATTCATCAATGCCATTGATGAACCGCAGGTTGATGCCATAGATGTAGAACCATTAGATTCAAGAACGTCAGAAGTTACTCTGATTGTGTATCCGAAATCTTCTTGTGACGGAAGTGCAGGGATGTTAGCTCTTTCAGCTAAGTTACCGTGACCAACTTCACGTCTGCCAGGTCCTCTTAGAGGTTTTACTTCACCAACAGAGAATCCAGGGAAGATATATTTATGCATATATGTTTTTTCAGTTTCAGGATCAACGCCGTCAAGTTCTTGTTTCATTGCAGGACCTGCAAGTGTTGCAACTGATAATACTTGAGTTTGCCCTCTTGTAAATACTGCTGAACCGTGTGCACGAGGAATCACACCAACTTCGCACCAAATAGGACGAACTTCTTCAGGTTTACGTCCGTCAGCTCTAACACCTTCATCAAGAATCATTGTACGCATAATGTGTTTTTCTGCAGCTTTGAATTCTTCAGCTACAAAGTCGATACCTGTTTCTTCAATAATTTGTTTAATATAGTGATCTTCAGGTAGTGCGTCGATTTTTTCTTTAACTAATTTTTTAGCTTCTTCCAATTTTTCTTGACGGAATGCTCGGTCAAAATTATGGTAAGCTTCAAAAATCATATCGTGAGCTGTTTCATTAATAATATTTTTTAATTCAGTTGTATCGTAAGGATTTACGAATACTTCTTTTTCAATGCCGCAAAGTTTAGCAAATTCAACTTGAGCTTCGCATTGTTTTTTGATTTCGCCTTGTGCAAATTCAACAGCAGCCATAATATCATCTTCTGTAACGAATTTACATCCAGCTTCAACCATGATTACAGAATCATGAGTACCTGCGATAACTATATCTAAGTCAGATTCTTTAGCTTGTCTGTGAGTAGGGTTAGCAATTAAATTGCCTTCTGCATCTTTAGAAACTCTAACAGCACCAATAGGTCCTTCAAATGGAGCTCCTGAAAGCATTAAAGCACAAGATGCACCTAACATTGCTAATGTATCCGGTTGGTTTTCTTGATCGTAGCTGAATAATTGAGCTACAATTTGAATATCATTTCTATATCCTTTAGGGAATAATGGTCTGATTGGTCTGTCAATTAATCTTGATACAAGGATAGCTTTATCACTTGCTTTACCTTCTGAACGGTTGTAGCCGCCAGGAATTCTTCCGATTGATGACATTCTTTCTTCATAATCAATTAGTAATGGGAAAAAGTCGATACCAACTCTTGGTTCCTTTGATACAACACAGTGAACAAATAACATTGTGTCACCGCATCTTACTGTAACTGATCCGTTTGTTGATTGAGCGTACTTCCCTGTTTCAATGGTTACGGTTTTTCCGCCGATTTCCAGTTGAAAGCTTTTTGTTTCAGGTTTCATAAGTTTACCTTTTCTTTCTGCGCCATTCTTTGCGCCTTTTAGTTATACACTTCCGTTTACGATTTAATTATACCCCAAACAGGGGTAAATGTATCAATTTTTTTTAATATAACTATACATATTTATGTATTGGAGTGTTTTTGTATTATCATGTAAATGAAGATAGGCGGTATTTCTTATCTTCAGAGGAGTTAGGAAGAGGTAACGGTAGGTAAATATGAAATATTCGGTACTAAGTAATGTTATATCCTGGATTTTTCCTACCAGGACTGAACGTAAGTTATTTAGAAAATTTTGTACTGGAATTGATGAACGTATTTTGTGTGAAAAACAAAGAGAGATTATTTACAGGCGTTATCCTAAAACAGTTGAAAAATTAAAAAAAGAAGTAAAAATAAGACAGTTAAATGTTGTATTTTTATGCACTGAAAATTCTAAATGGAGTTATCAGTCGTTATATGAAGAATTAGAAAAACATGAAAATTTTAATCCGCAAATTTTGATAACTCTTCCTGAACCGATGTTTCTCAAAAAGCATAGTTATGACTTTATTGATAATAAGCGCTTTTTGATTGAAAATTATGAGTTTTTTAAATCTAAAGGAATGAATGTTGATTATGCATTTGATTTTGAAAAAGATAAATATATAGATTTAAAGGAATTTAAACCGGATATTATATTTTATGAACAGCCGTGGGATATTTCAGAAGTCCAATCAATTTGGAAGACTTCAGAGTTCGCTCTTTGCTGTCACTGTTCATACGGAACATCTATAACTACTGCTACATATGAATTTAATGCACCGTTTTACAGATATTTATATAAATATTTTTTAGATAATGAGTTTATTCATGATAGTTATGTTAATGTATATGATTATAATTCCGAAAATGTACCGGTAACAGGTTCATTAAAACTGGATGCATATCGTCTGCTGCTTGATATAAATAACATAAAATGGAAAACCGAAGGTAAGAAACGTGTAATCTGGGCTCCGCATCATTCATTTAGCAAAGATAGTATTTTAAAATACGGAACTTTTGATAGAAATTATAATTTCTTTTTAGATTTTGCAAAAAATCATCCGGAAATTGAATTTATTTTAAAGCCGCATCCAATGCTTAAACATCAGATTTTAGAGAAAAAACTGATGAATAAAGAACAAATGGATGATTATTTTACTCAGTGGGAGAATTTACCTAATGCGCAAATTATTGAAGGCGGTAATTATTTTGATATGTTTAGAACATCTGATATGCTAATTACGGACAGTTGTTCATTTTTGAGTGAATATTTGCCTCTTGGAAAGCCTGTTATTCATCTTATAAGTAATAGTTCATCCGGTCTTAACGGATTTGGAAATAAAATTACGCAGGGGTATTACAAGGCATTAAATCTTAATGATTTAAAACGTTATATTGATGAAGTTTTGATAAATAACAATGATACTTTAAAAGATTTAAGAATAAAAAGTTATCAGGAATGTTTCAATTCAGAGGGGCAAACTTCCGCATTTCGCATAGTAAATCATCTTAAAAATTTATTTAACATATAATAAATATCTATAAGGAGAATATAATGGATAAATTGAAAAATTACGGAATAATATTAGCATCAGGCACAGGAAGCAGATATAATACGGATATCCCTAAGCAGTTTGTTAAAATTGCCGGTAAAACTGTTATGGAACATACGATTGAAGTTTTTGAAAATGCTGTTGATATTGATGAAATTATCCTTGTTATTAATCCTGATTATAGACATATTGCAGAAAATTTATTATTGAAAAATAATTATAAAAAGATTACAAAACTTTTAAATGGCGGAGATACAAGAAAAGAAAGTTCTTATATCGCGATAAGTTCAATTGAAGATGTTGAAGCGAATGTGCTTATTCACGATTGTGCAAGACCGTTTTTATCTCAAAGAATTATCAATGATTGTGTGGAAGCTTTAAAAACATATAATGCCGTTGATGTTGCGATACCGTCTGCAGATACAATTGTTAAGGTTAAAGATAAAGTTATTTACAGTATTCCTAACCGTGCAGAGCTCCAAAGAGGTCAAACTCCGCAGTGTTTTAAATTATCTTTGATTAAGAAAGCACACGAGTTATCTCGAAATGATGGTAATTTTACTGATGATTGTGGTTTGATTGTAAAATATGATCTTTCAGATGTTTATGTAGTTGACGGCGAAGGCGAAAATATTAAAATTACTTATCCGGAAGATATTTTTATGGCAGACAGATTGTTCCAGTTAAGAAGTGTTTTATGTCCTGATGAACAGTCTTTGAACGGAATTAAAGATAAAGTTATTGTGATTTTTGGCGGAACAAGCGGAATCGGTAAATGTATTGAAGATTTGGCACTGGAGTGCGGAGCAAAAGTATTTTCTGCATCAACAAGAACAGGCTGTAATATAGCATCATTTGACAGTGTTTGCAAATTTTTGGAAAACGTAAATTCACAATGCGGAAAGATTGACTATGTAATAAATTCTGCCGGAATTTTAAAAATGGGCAAACTTTTAGAAAGAGATATTGAGGATATCAAAAACGATATCAATGTAAATTATATAGGTTCTATAAATGTTGTTAAAGCAAGTATACCGTATTTGCAAAAAACAAAAGGGGCAGTCTTATTGTTTGCCTCAAGCTCATATACCAGAGGCAGAGCTCTTTATTCAACCTATTCATCTACAAAAGCAGGTATTGTTAACCTGTCTCAAGCTCTTGCCGAAGAACTTGCCGCTGATGATATTCGTATTAATGTAATAAATCCTGAACGAACAGCAACACCAATGAGATTTAAAGCATTTGGCAAAGAGCCCGAAGGAAGTTTGCTTCAGCCTGAAGTTGTTGCAGAAGCATCTTTAAAAACTCTGCTTACAAATTTAACAGGTCAGGTTATTGATGTCAGAAGAAAGGCAAAATAGTTTAAATGACAACTCTTTATTCATTTGAAATTTTTGATACGTTAATCACCCGTAAGGTTGCTGTACCTGTCGGTATTTTTGCACTAATGCAGGAGATAGTTAACTCAGGAGAAGAATATTTAGATATAAATTCCAGCTTAAAGTGTAATTTTATTAAGTATAGAACCGCTGCAGAGTATAGACAAAGACAACTTAATAATTCTATGAATAAATCTAAAGAAGTTACTTTAAATCAAATTTATGAAGATATAAAAAATAACTTCTTTTTGACAGATTTACAAACTGAAAAATTAAAAGAGCTTGAAATTCGACTGGAATTAGATAATGTAATTCCTATTGACGAAAATATAAATAGAATAAATGAGTTAAAAGCTCAAGGTAAAAGAGTTATTCTTATTTCAGATATGTATTTGCCGGAAGAAATAATTCTTAAAATGCTGGAAAAATGTGGAATAAATGGATTAAAACTTTATCTTTCTTCAACTGTCGGGCTAATGAAAAGTTCTTCGGAATTATTTCAATATATAAAAAAACAGGAAAATATTGATTTTAAGGATTGGGTGCATATTGGCGAAAATCGGTTTACGGATTATGAAATTCCACTTGGTTTGAAGATAAATTCAGAGATTTATGATTACGTGAAATTAAAAAAATATGAGCAAAATTTGCGTGATAATAATATAGAAAATCCGGCTGTTCAATTATTAATTGGTTGTGCAAAAAATATTAGGCTAAAAAATAAAAACTCCGGTGAAAAATATCATTTTGGTTCATCATTTGGAGGACCTATTCTTTATTCTTATGTTTCTTGGCTTTTGGAACAGGCTCAAAAACGTGGTATTAAAAGGCTATATTTTATAGCCAGAGATGGATATGTTTTAAAACATATTGCAGATTATTTGATAGAAATAAATAATATTGAAATTGAGACTTTTTATTTATATGGTTCAAGAAAAGCTTGGCGGCTTCCGGCTTTGGATGTCCAATCCGATATACTGTATAAGCAGTTTATAGAATGCGGTATGTGGAATTTTAAACAGCTTGATAAGATTTTAGGACTAGATAAAAATATATTAAAGTTATTTTTACCTACTCAATTTCATGGTTATTCAAAAGGTTTGAATAGAAAAAAGTTTAAACAATTAAAAGAATTTTTACTGTCTGATAGAACAATTTTAGAAAAAATAGCAGATACATATAAAGATAAAAGAAAAGCTGCTGTTAGTTACTTAAAGCAAAGTATAGACTGTACTGATGATAACTTTGCATTTGTAGATTTGGATGGTTCAGGTTTGACTCAAAATTGTTTGGCAAGTTTGATGAAAGATTTTTATTGTGGTCCTGTAAAGTCTTTTTATTATTGTTCTACGCCTGCATTTTTTGAAGCTATAAATGTTGAAAGGTATTATTACTATTCAATAAAACAAGAAAATTTGGGCAGCGTTTTGGAATTGTTGACAAAAGCGCCTCACGGACAGACGTTGGGTTATGAAGAAAAAGATTCAAAATGGATTCCTGTGTTGGAATCAGTTAATGAAGAATTTACCAAAAAATGGGGATTAAATGAATATGTCTCAGGTATTCTTTGCTTTGTTAAAAATATTGAAGAGTATAAAAAACAATTTTCTTATATAAATTTAGATTCACAGATATTGCCGGAGGAATATATAGGGTTTTTAAATACCGGATTAGATAAGGATACAGCCAAGTTGTTAGGTAGTATTGTGCATAGTTATATGGGAGATGAAAATTTTGAGTATGCACCGGAAATTAATTTTTTTGAGGCGGTCGGATATTTCTTTACCGGAAAGCTAAGAAGCGCAAACGTTTTTTATTCAGGCGTGCGTTCGCATAGATTGATTAGAAAAATTCTTGAGTATAAACAAGGACATCTGGATTTATGTAAAGAGCTTTTTAATATATTTATTCATAAACGCAGACAGCAGGCTTATATAAAAATTTTGGGTTTTCGTATAAGTTTCAGACATTTTTTATGGAAAGATGTGATATAATTTAGATATAATAATTGGCTTCGTAGCTCAGTAGGATAGAGCAGTGGTTTCCTAAACCAAAGATCGCGCGTTCGAATCGCGCCGGGGCCATTTTTAATGTAATATTTCTTAATAAATTCGTATGTTTCGAGCAATTATAAAGCTTATATCAACTTTATATATATAAGGGGATATTTAAGGGGAATATTATGGGACTATATGATTCATCACAACTTTTGAATATTGTTCTCGCAGCAAATGCTCGTTATACTGCTGCACAGTCAAATAATAATCCTTTTGGTGTTTATGGATTTAATCAAATAAATCCGAATATGTTTAGACCTTTATTCCAAATGCCTCAAGTTAAATTGAATCTGGATTATTCTCCGAGAACTCAAGCTATCAGACGCGACTTAGGTTTTACTTCAAACCGTGCATTAAATGCTGTTAAAGTTGCAGAAGTCGAATTAGCAAAAGGTGTTAGAGAAATCGGATCATCAAATGACAGTATTGATATTAGAAAGTATAAAAATGGTGCAATAAATAATCACCAATGGTGTCAGTATTTCACTTCATATTGTTTTGGCAGAGGGCAAGGTTCAAATAATAATGATACTTTTGGGTTTGATGGTTCAACTCAAAGTGTAAAACGCAAAGCTATTGATGCAGGATGTTACGCTTATAAAAATACCGGTTATACACCTAAAAAAGGCGACTTAGCAATGTGGACTAAATCTGCTTCATCTGGTCATGTCGGAATCGTATCTGAAGTATATGCAGATGGTTCTTTTGATGTAATTGAAGGAAACTCCGGTAATGCAGTCAGAAAACATCATTATAAGTCACAAAATTCTGTAGGTCCAACATTTAACGGTTTTGTAAAAATGAGTGAATGGACAGAAGGAACAAATAGTAATCAAGTATGTTACGCTTAAAAATGTGCCCGGGGGGAATCAAACCCCCGGCCTTGAGCTTCGGAGACTCACGCTCTATTCGACTGAGCTACGGACACATAAAAAAGACGGTTTAATACCGTCTTTTTACTTTGAAAATTTTTATTTATTAAAATAATCTGCTGCGTTAACTTCAGCTTTAGCAGCTTCGTTAGCTTCAAAGAACGGATAAGATGAAATATTCATCATTCCTGCAATAAGTGAGCTCGGGAAAATTTCAACAGCATTATTAAGTTCGTTAACGGCACTATTGTAAAATCTTCTTGCTGCAGCAATATGTTCTTCTACTTCTGCGTAAGTTTGCATAGCTTGAACCATTGTTTGGTCAGATTTTAACTGCGGATAATTTTCAACATTAACCATTAATTGCCCCATTTTAGATGCAATTTGATTATCTAAATTGATTTTTTTAGAAATTGTATTTGCATCAGCCTTAATGCTTTCAGCTTTTGTTCTAAGAGATGTAATTTCTTCCATCAAGCCTTTTTCATGTTCCATAAATTTATTGGCAATGGTCAGAATGTTTGGAATAAGGCTGTATCTTTTATTTAATTGAACATCAATGCCGCCTGTTGCTTCTCTTACTTTGTTTCTTTTTTTGATAAGCTGAACATACATGTTATAGAACATTAGAACCAAAACTAAAGCAACAATAAGTGCGATAATTGCAATTAAAGACATTAAAAAATCTCCTTCATTTATGTATAACATAATCAATCCTTATTAAATATTTATAAGCCGCATTATACCATATTTTTCAAGTGATATCAATGAGTTTATATTTTTTCGTAAAAAATAATATCTTTAGCTTCTTTTCTGAATTTTTTAGCAGGTTTTGGATTTGCATTATAACCAAGGGTTAGAAGCTCGACAAGAACTTGTTTGTTATTTAAGCCTAAAGTATCTTTAATTTTTTGTGCTGCTTCATTATTTGATTTTGTTAATTCATTTGCCATAGCACCAACTATACAACAGCCAACACCTTGTTCTTCGGCTGCGAGTGTCATATAAGATACAGCGTAGGTTAATTGCTCAACGCTTCTTAAAAGTGCTTCGTATTCACCTAAATTTGCAGGATTGAGAAGATTTGAAGAAACAATATTTTCGCATGTTACTTCATCAAGTCCTTTTTGCGCTAAAACTTTACCGAATTTTGTTTTGCTCCAGTCGTCTAAGTCTGCGATACAGCATATAACTATTTGAGCATTTTTTACTTGAGCTTGTCTGCCGGCTGCTTCCGCTAATAAATCTTTTGTAGCTTGAGATTTTACAACAATAAATTTCCACGGTTGAACATTTACCCACGAAGGAGCAAGTCTTCCGGCTTCAAGAATATTATTTAAAACATCATCTGAAATTGGTTTATCAGAATATTTTCTTACACTTTGTCTGCTTTTAATAGCGTTTAGAACCATAACTTTCTCCTATTTATTGTCTCCGCCGAGAACTACTGTAAAATCAGTTGCCGCGCACATAAATGTTGAAGGATCATAAACAAATTGTCTTGATTTTACTTCCGGAACTTGTTTTTTTAAGTTTGCATAATAATCAATTGTAATGTACTTTGAATGTGCAATGAACTGAGAATGTGCAGAACGTAAAGTTCCTGAACATCTGACTTCAATTCCTGCAGCTTCAAGTGCTTTTTTTAGAGTTTGAGCTTCTGAAACATTGTCAGGTGCACTCATAATACTTGCACTATATGATTCTTTTTGTCCTTCGGCTTTTTGTCTGTATACTAATCTGTCAACAACTTCTTGAGTTTTTTCAGGGTCTAAAATCCAGTAGCTTGTATATCCGTGTTTGTTAGGTGCTCCCGGAAGCATTGCTATTTCAATACTGTCCATATTAAAACTTTTTGCAAGTGAAGCATATTGAGTCATTTCATATACAGACATATCTGTTTTAACGTATTTATTAGCAACAGAAATTATTTTTGGAAGTTTTGTAATAGTTTCTGGTTTTTGTAAATCTGCAAGCAAACCTCTTAAAAACCATTGTTGTCTTTGTGTTCTTCCTATATCGCCAAGTGCATCATGACGGAATCTTAAATATTCAACAGCATCTTTTTCTGTTAAATGGTGTTTCCCTTTAGTGAAGTTAATATGAAGGTTTCCGGCATTATCGTTATATCTCATATTTTTTTCGATATATATATCAACACCGCCTAAAGCTCCAACGATAGCCCTAACTGCATCGTCATGGAACATAACATACTTATCAATATGTACTCCAAGGGTATCTTCAACTGTTTTTATTGTCATTTCAACGCCGCCGATAGCGTGCGCTGCGTTAATTTTTTGAACGCCCATACCTTTTGGTAAGTAAACTTTACTGTCGCGCGGAATAGAAATTGCATTAACAGTTTTTGTTCTTGGGTCAATGTTTAATAAAATCATTGTATCAGTACGTGTTCCTACCCAAAGATCAGAATCTGCACCGTTTGAATCTACACCTAAAAGTAAAATGTTTTGTCGTCTGGGACCGAAGGGAAGGGTAAATTCAGGTTTTTCTTTCGAATTATTGCTAATAGAGAGCTTAGAAAGCATATTTGAGAGAAATGTATTTTTAGCAAGATTTTTACTTAATATTTCTTGGTTATTTGCAAATAAAAGAATTGCAAATATTGATGTGAAAAATATAATAGTCATTAAGGTTAAAGCTTTTCGAAATGAAGATTGCGATTGCTTACGGCTGTTAGCATAATTTTCAAACGGGTTATCAGCTGACCCTGTTGAATATCTTCTCTTTCTTACTGTTTTTATATTACCTGATTTTCTATTATAATTTCTATCTCTCATATTTATTATTCTCGAAAATTTCTTTCTACCCGTGTGCTATTTAACATTCTAGTATAAAACATCTCAAAAGATATACTTTAAATTGTGTATTTGGATTGTATATTATTTTAAAACATGCTTAAATTTTAGATTTTTTACACAACTCATCTATAATTATGGATTAAATTGTATTTATTTATCTAAAACTTAATAAAATTTTACAAAAAATTTTTTGCTGAAAATTTGCATATTTTCAAATTTTTATGTAAAAATCAGTGTAAATTATACAATTTTTATCAAAAAAGTTTTAAAATTACCTTATTTTTATAAAATTATTCAAAAATTTATCTTTACATTAATTTTACATTTGCGTGATTTTGGGCAATTTTTTTTATTGAGGACTTTTCAATACCTTGTGTCTTGGTTATAATGAAGGAACATTCGGCAATAAATAGTTTTAAATTATGATAAATAAAGTTGAATTAGGTAGTGTAAATATTAATAAAATAACCCCAAAGTATTATGTTAGCAAAACTCAAAATGTTGAGCTCAGCTTTGGCGGTGCAGGTGATTCTGCGCTTAAACGTATGGCACAGAAGGCTGGTAAGCTTACATTAAAAGGTGTTCAAAAGTGTGAAGAATCGCCAATGATTAACGTTGCAGTTTTGGATATGCTTACTGCTATATTACCTAGAACTTTTTTTGAAACATTTATCGGTTCTAAACAAAAAGATGAAAACGGTAATGAAATTGAAGGCAGAAAACTTAATGTATTAGCAGGTTTTGAAGCTTTGCGCCGTGAAGGTTCCGGATTGTTAATTAACTGTATGATTCCGGGTGCTATTGTTGTCGGAGCTGCGAAACTTTTAAACAAACCGGTTATGGGTGTGTTTAATAAATCTAATTTGACAGGCAGTTGGGCAAACGGAGATAGCATTAATCATGTTGCTGCATATTATGAAAAGGCTGCCGGAGCATCAAAAGAAGATAGAATTTATTCAGCTTTAAAATCAATGTTTAACGATATTGAAGGTGTTGACGGTGATATTGATAATGGTGGTTTGAAAAAATTCAGTGAAATTTTTGCAAATGACAAAGGTTATGATGACGCTGTAAGAAAAATGGCACAAAATATCGTAAGCGATAATCCTGAAAAGAACTATACCAAAGATATTTATAAATATCTTGTTGGAAAAAGCGGTATTTCTGAAAATATCAGATTTAACGGAGATAGCAAATTCAGTTCAAGCTCTTTAGGGCATTTATGCGATAGTGCCGGTGAAGTTCTGCACGGAGCTTTTAAAGAAGGACTAATTACAGAAAGTGGTAAGAATCTAGATTTAAGTAAATATTTATCTAAAGCTAAAAATCTTGTTAACTTAAAAAGTATTGCCGGTTTAGGTGTAATTATCCCTCTCGCAATTGCAGCTCAGCCTATTAACAGATGGATTACTCACAAAATGGCAGGCAAAAAAGGTGCTCCGATTTATAATGATGATCAGGAAAGAATTTTAACACCTGAAGAAAAGAAAAAACTTACAGCTCAAAAATTCTTTGCAGTTCCTTTAATGTGGGGTGTTGCAGGTCTATCAATGCTTATGGACAGACCTTCATTAAAAATGTTCCAATTCAAAAATATTTTCCCTACTATGGATCAGGCAAGAATTATTTCTGCAGCAACTTTTTCCAGCCGTTTAGCAGCTGCTGAAGATTCTAACGAATTGAAAGAAAATACAATACGTGATATTGCGACCTTCTCAAGTTTCTATTTCCTAGGTGATTATGCAGCAAAAGGTATTGCAACATATATCGAAAACCATAATGAAGATGGTATAAAACTTATTAATAGATTAAAATCGCCGAAAGAAGGCGCAAATGTTCTACAAAAATTCTGGAACTGGGCAAAACATACAAAAATGAAATCAACTGATGAACTTGGCGCAATAGCAAACGAAGCTATGAGATCAAAAGCAATTAACTTAAGAGGTATATGTCAAGTTGGCAGTCTTGTATTCTCATTGATTTCTTTAGGTGTGTTTATTCCTCTGTATACAAGAACCCAAACTAACAAGAAAAACAATATGAATGCCCAATCGTCGACACAATCGACGCCCGCCACGGGTACTACGACATTCACGCAAAATCTTATAAAAGATAATGCGCAGGCATTTAAACAATTTTTTAGTTAGTATAAAATAATAAAAGGTAAATTATAAAAATGAAAATAGAAAACGACTTTAGACAACAACAATTAAATATCAAACAACTTCAACAGAAACAAAATATTAGAAAATTTAATCCTGTACAAAAAAATTATCAATCAAACCCAAATTTTACAGGTGGATTTGATATGTTTTTAAGATTTTTGGATACAAGTCCTGCCTGGGGTGCTTGTGCAGTTGACTTAGGTTGTATGGTAATTCCAAGAACATTAACTGACTTCAGCCGTGGTGCTGATGCCGGTATGGAAACTATGCGCCGTGAAGGTATGGGTACAGCTAATCACTCTATGGTAGGTTTATACGGAACTCTGGCGGGGCTTGCTCTTGCAGCAGGAATCAATGGCGCGTATAAATTTGGTGAGAATGATATTAAAGCCGGTTCTATTTTCGCTGATTCTGAAACTCTTGATCTGCACGGTAAGATTTATGATTCTAAACTGAAAGCTGCGGCAGAAAATCCTGAAGTAAATCCAATTAGAGAATATTTAAAGGATACTTTAAAACGTTATGAAGTTATGACCGATGACGGTAAATGGATTAAAATTCAAGATGCAGATGTCGAAAAAGCTGCAAATATTCTTGAAAATGAAATAAAATCCGGTACTAATAAATTTACTAAAGCAGGTTTTGCTGATGCTAAAAATATTCTGATTTCATCTGTTGGTGCTGAAAATAACTTTAGAATTATAGCAGGAGAAGGTGAAAAAGCTCATTCTTCACGATACACTGCAGATTATATTGTTGAAAACTTATATAAACTTGGTAAAGTATTTACAAAAGATAAGGTAAAAGAAGCATTTATGGCGGCAGGCGATTCTGCTGAAAACGCATTCTTAAAAGCTGTTAAGTCAATGAACATCAAACGTTCATTAATTGGAGTTGGTATAGCTTCAGCTGTAGGTATCTCAGCACAGCCTTTAAATATGTATATTACTAAAAAGAAAACAGGTAATAGCGGTTTTGTTGGTGGCGGTAAAGAAGATAATTCTGTCGGCTTTAAGATAAGAAAATCTCTTGTTGCAGGTTTATTTGGTGCAGGAGTTCTTGCAACAATCGGAAATCCTAAAAATCTTGTTAAAGATTTACAGTTCAAAGGATTTACACCTACATTAAAACAATTTAAGTTCATTTATGGTATTACAATTATGTCTCGTTTCTTGTCTTCAAGAAATGATAACGAGCTTAAAGAATGTTCAATCAAAGATACTTTAGGATTTGCAAACTGGTTAATCCTTGGTAATTTTGTCCAAAAACTTGTAGCTCAAGCTCTTGATAAATCATTAATTAAACGTGATGGTAAAGGTGCTCTTAACTGGATTAAAAATTCAGTATTGAAATCAAGAGATGAAGTTTTACATAATGCTTTAGGCAAAAAAGTATTTAAAGATGGTAAAGCATTAAGCTATAATAAAATGCTTAAACTTGCAGATAATGCTACTAAAAAGAAATTAAGAATATTAACTATTGCACAGCTATCAGGTTATGCATATTCAGGTATTGTTTTAGGTAGATTGATACCGAAACTAAACATCTATTTAACAAACAGACGTGAAGCTAAAGAAGCTGCTAAAGCTGCTGCCGAACAACAAGCTCAACCGGCTCAGCAGGTTGTATCTTCTGCAATTTCTTCTACAGGCGCTATGAAAGTTGAAGATTTTATCAATCATAAAAACTTTAATGTTGTTAATGCATAATTAGCTTAAAGAATTAGCACCGTTAACAACTTCAATAAGCTCTTGAGTAATAGCTGTTTGTCGTGTTTTGTTGTACTCAATAGTAAGTTCTTTAATCATTTTTTCAGCATTTGTAGTTGCAGCAGACATTGATGTCATACGTGAAGCAAGTTCACTTGCTTGAGCTTCCAATAATGCCTGATAAAAAATATTTGTCATATACATTGGTACAACTTTTTGTAAAATATGGTGTTTATCCGGCATGAATTCCATTAATGGATCAAGCACATCATCAGCTATTCTGTCGTGAACATCAGTTACGCCGACGACAGGTAATACCTGCCAATCTTCTACAAAATAACTCATCATATTTTTAAATCTAGTTGTAACTATTTCAATTTTATCGATTTTCTTTTCTACAAAATATTCTGCCATATCCTCAGCTATATCGCGGGCTTCAATAGGAGAAGGGGTGTCTACTGCAGAAAAATATTTTTTTTCAATTGGGCAGCCAAGTTGTGCACATTTTTTTCTTAATGCCGAAATTCCTTTTTGACCTGCTACAAATAAATAAACTTCAATACCATTTTCTTTGTATTGTTTAATTCGTTTTAATACATCCCGAACAACGTTAGCATTGTAAGCCCCGGCAAGTCCTTTGTTTGAAGTTATAACAAGCATTCCAACATTTCTAACTTCTCTTTTTTCTAAAAGATCCGGATAATCATCAATTGCATATTTAATTTTCAAAGTTTCTTTGCTAAATTCAGTGACTGAATTTAAAAGCTTTTGAAACATAAAAACAAGCTCGCGTGTATAAGGACGGGCAGATTTTACGGCTGCTTCTGATTTTTTAACTTTAGCAGCTGCAACCATTTTCATTGCGCGTGTAATTTTTTTTGTACTTTCTACACTTTGTATTCTGTTTTTTATGTCTTTTAAATTTGCCATTGATTAACCTTTGTATAAATTATACCTTTTAGACTTTTCCTTGCGGAGCTGAACTGTTGAGATGACTTGGAAATATTTGTGACCCTGACATTTACGTCTAGAATGTGCTTTTGAATGTGTTTAAGCCGTCAGTTAATGCTTTTTTGTCTTCATCAGTTAAAGCTGAACCTGAATTTAATCTGTCTGCTAAGTCCTTGAAGTTTGCATTGAAATAGATGAACCAATCATTTTTAAATTTTGCGATTTTAGAGTTGTCAACATCATCTAAAACACCTTCGTTTGCCGCAAAAAGTATTGATACTTGTTCAGCTACGCTTAGCGGGTTATATTGAGGCTGTTTTAAAACTTCTGTAAGTTTTTGACCTCTTAGCAGTTGTTTTTTTGTTGATGCATCAAGGTCAGAGGCAAATTGCGCAAATGCTTCAAGCTCACGGTATTGTGCCAAATCCAGACGAAGTTTACCTGCAACTTGTTTGATAGCTTTTGTCTGAGCAGCTCCGCCTACACGTGAAACCGAAATCCCAGCATTAATTGCAGGTCTTATACCGGCATTAAACGCATTTGTTTCAAGGAAGATTTGTCCATCTGTAATAGAGATTACGTTTGTCGGAATATATGCTGAAACATCACCTGCTTGAGTTTCAATAATAGGCAATGCTGTAATACTTCCTCCGCCAAGTTCATCATTAAGCTTAACCGCACGTTCCAGAAGTCTTGAGTGAAGATAGAAAACATCTCCCGGGTATGCTTCACGTCCCGGTGGTCTTTTCAGAAGCAAACTCATTGCACGGTATGCTTGAGCGTGTTTTGACAAATCATCATAAACAATTAATACTGATTTACCTTGTTCCATAAATTCTTCACCGATTGCAACTCCTGCAAATGGTGCTGTATATTGTAACGGTGCAGATTCGTTTGCTGTTGAAGATACGATAATTGTATATTCCATCGCTCCGTGTTCTTCTAATGTTTTTGCAAGTTGAGCTACAGTTGATGCTTTTTGACCGATTGCAACATAAATACAAATTACATCCTTTCCTTTTTGGTTGATAATTGTATCAATTGCGATAGCTGTTTTACCGGTTTGACGGTCGCCGATGATAAGTTCACGCTGCCCTCTTCCGATAGGTGTAAGAGCATCAATTGCAGTTAAACCTGTTTGAAGCGGTTCGTGAACAGATTTTCTTGTTACAATCCCCGGTGCTACACGCTCAATTGGTCTTGTTTTTGTGTATTGAATTTCGCCTTTACCGTCTAAAGCTTTACCTGTCGGATCAATAATTCTTCCGATAAGTCCGTCTCCTACAGGAACAGATGCAATTCTGCCAGTAGTTTTTACAATTGTTCCTTCCTTGATGTGTGTAAAATCTCCAAGGATTACCACACCGACGTTATCTTCATCAAGGTTCATTGCAATACCTAAAGTTCCAAAACCGTCCTCAAACTGTACAAGTTCATTTGCCATAACGTTTCTAAGACCGTAAACTCTTGCAATTCCATCACCGTTTTCTAAAACAGTACCTATATTTGAAACCTCTGTTTGAAGTTCGTAATTATCTATTTTATTTTTTATTATTGAGCTGATTTCATCAGGTTGTATTAAAACCATGATTTCCCCCTATCTATTTATGTTTTTACTTAAACTTTCTAATTTTGCACGGATACTGGTATCAATGACACAATCGTCAATTTTAAAAGCCAGACCAGCTATAAGACTTTTATCAACCGTCCAAATCGGTGTTATTTCTTTATTTAATTTATGTTCCAACTTGAACAATACGTTTGTTCTGTTTTCAAAATTTAATTTTACAGGTGAAATTATTTCAACAGTTTTTTTATTTGAAACTTCTTCCGTTAATTTTGAAAATGCTTCTTTTACTGATTCAAATTCATTAAAACGATTTTTTTCAGTAAGAATTTTTAGTAAATTTAATAATTTTGTATCGACTTTTCCTCCAAAAATCTCATCAATAATTTCAATTTTTTTAGAAATTGCAATTGATGAATTTGACATGATTACTCTCAAGTCTTTTGAAGAATTTATGACGTTTGAGATCTCACCCAATTGAGATACTAGCATTTTGTAATCGCCGCCTGTTTCTAAAAGGGCTTTCGCATAAGTTTTTGAAATTGTAGAAATTAACGTTGTCATTATAATTTCACCTTATCAAGTTCATTAAGACTGTTTAGAATAAATTGGTTATGAAGTTCCGGATTTTCATCCAATTGTTTTAAAATATGTTGTTTTGCAAGTTCCATCGAATTATGCGAAGTTTTTTCAGTTATAAGATTTGAAATTTTCTTTTCTTCAATAGAAACGGCTCTGTCAACATTTTTTTCAATATCAAAAATAGTTTTTTGAGTATTTTCTTCGATTTTTTCTTTAAAAACTTTAATTTTATCGGCAGAATTTTGTTCAAGAACTTCAATATCCTGAGGCAGTCCGTCAATAAGTTTTTTGGCTTCTTTTAATACTTTTTTTGATTTTGCTTTTTCTTTATCAGATTTATTTATACCTGTTTCAATTTCAGTAATTGAGGCATCAAAACTTTTTCCAAGATTAACTTTTTTTACTATTATGTATAAAACATAAAGCATAATAATAAAATTAATAATATTTGAATGAAGTATGTAGTTTAAAAAGTTAGTCATATTTAATCTTTAACCTCAATATTTTCAACTGTTGTATCTTGTCCGAGTAGTTTTGATGCAATAGTTGAGGCAAGTTCTTTTACTACTGTTTGATTTACTGCATTTTGAAGCTTGTTTTCTTCATTTAGAAGTTGTTCTTTTTTTGATTGAATAATTTGTTTTGTTTTTTCTTTTACTGCTTTAATTTTATCGTTAGCTACAATTTGTGCAGAATTTACGGATGTTTTAAATTCATGCCTGCATCTGTCTTGAACTTGTTCCATTTTTGCAGTGTGTGTATCTCTAAATTCTTTGGCATCTTCTTCAAACCGTTTGGAATCTTCATAATTTGAGCTGATATAGTCTTCTCTTTTTCTGATGATTCCTAAAATCGGGTTATAGAAGATTGCGTTCATAATCAGTATGAACACAACAAAGCTAAGCATAGCAACTAAAAATGTAGCATTAAATTCAATCATTTAAAAGTTCTTCCTATTTGAATACAAGCATAATTGCGATAAATAAAGCATAAATAGCAGTAGCTTCAGCTAAACCTGCACCGATAATAAAGTTTTTAAAAGCTTCATCTTTGATTTCCGGTTGACGGGCAATAGCATCAAGTACACCTTTTGTTGCAATGCCTAAGCCTAAGCCTCCGCCAATAGCACCAAAACCGATTGCAATACCTGCACCTAATTTTGCTAAATCTAAAGTTTGTTCAATTGCCATAATTTTCTCCTTTATAATTATAAGTGTTTATTAATTTTCATGTTGGACAGCCATTGATATGTATGTTGTTGAAAGCAGTGTAAACACTAATGCTTGAATTAATGCGACAAAAAGTTCAAATAACATAAACGGCAGAGGTCCGATTACTGCAAGGAGGCTTATAAATGTCCCAACAAGTAATTCGCCTGCAAGAATATTTGCAAAAAGCCGCAGAGCTAACGAAAACGGTCTTACAAAAAGTTCTAACGTATCAACAAGCGTGATAATAATACCATCAATACTGAACCCTTTGAAAAAGAATTTGAACCCGTTTCTTTTAACACCGTAAAATATATAATAAATAGACACTACAATTGCCATTGCAGCAGTCATATTTATATCATTAGTAGGTGCGGCAAGCTCTCCTGTTGTGAGGTGAATAAGTTTCCACGGTAGCTGCCCGACAAGGTTTGCGGTCAGAATGAACAAAAACAAAGTTAAAATAATTGCAATATGTTTTTGAGCTTCATCATTTCCCATGCTGGCTTTAGCTGTATCGTTGAAATATTTAACAATATTTTCTCCGACTAATTGGAGTTTGCCCGGAACCATATCTAGTTTTCTTGTTGTTAAAAGCGCAAGAACAATTAATAACAGCATAGAAATCCACATTGTAATCAATGTATCCATGTTGAAAGAAACTGAATGTCCTAATATATTAACTGTTTGAACCCAATGTTCCATATTTCTCCCTCTTCAAATTGCATGATATCACTGACAAAAATTTTTCGCAAATACATTTTTTCAAAAGCGATAAAATATTTGATTTAGATAGGTGACGTATTTATTATTACCATGTTAACTCATCGCAATCTGCAATTTTAACCTGGTCAAAAATTCTTTTTGCTGCTTTTTGCGGAGTTTCAAATAAACTTTCTTTTGGAGAGCTTATTGTATTTAAAAAATCACTTCCGATAATCCATTCATCTTTTGTTGAATCATAAGCTATGCTATTATTATAGTTACCGCCTTTGAATTTTGAGTATTGGATATGCAGTTTCTTTAATAAGCCTTCCATCATATCAAATAATTCGGTGCTTCTGGGGCTATTAATATTATATTTCTTGCTGCCGAGTATAAAACCTTGTAAATAATCAAGATTCATCATATTTATAATTTTTTCGGTAATTTGTGTTTCCAATTTATTAAAGTCTTGGTTTTTACTGACTGTTGGACAAATATGAAAAAGTAAAACTTTTATACCATCAGTAATACCTAATGCTGTGCAATCGTAAATTCCATCTGTACGGGCTTTTTGAGAATATACAGTTTCTTTTATTGACCATGGGTAGTTGACCTGTGCAAATCCTTTTTTTGCAAACCTGCGGAATTCATCACAATTTGTTATTCGGATTCTTGATTGAAATGAAATATTGTCCATATTTTTATTAAGTCTGAACAATTTTAAATTTGTCATATATTTTTTATTTTGTTTGTTATATAATAACTGTACACGTGTATAATTTGTCAGGGGAGACAATGGATTATATAGCACTAGAAGAGATTGATTCTACGAATAACTATGCCAAAGTTAATATTGATGACTTTGCAGATAAAACAGTTATTCATGCCAGACGCCAAACTTCAGGCAGAGGTCGCTTGACCAGAAGCTGGGTTGATTTGGGCGAAGGTAATCTTTTCATGTCTATAGTTCTGAAACCGTCGGATATATTTAATGAAATTTACCCGAATATTACACAGTATTTATCTGTTGCGTTATGCAAAGTATTAGAATCTTACGGGCTTACACCTCAAATAAAGTGGCCGAATGATGTTTTAATTAATGGAAAGAAAATTGCAGGTATATTATCTGAATCCGTTATGCAGGGTGGTAAATTTAAGGGGTTGGTTGTTGGAATCGGAGTTAATCTCAATGCAAAACAAGCTGTTGTTGATTTAGTACCTGATAAATTGGTTACTGCTTTGAATTTAGAATTTGGTAAGAATATTGATTTAAATGAATTTAGAACTCAATTGGTTGATGAATTTTTTAAAAATTATGATAAGTTTTTAGAAAACGGTTTTGAAATGATTAAACAGGATTATATTAATAGAAACTGTTTTCTTAATAAAGAATTAAATGTGCAAATATTTAATAATATTGAAACAGGGCTTGCCAAGAGTGTTGATGATAGTGGAGCTCTTGTTTTGCAAACTCAAAATAATAAAGAATTAGTACTTACAATAGGAGATATTTTATGAGTGGAACACTTTCAAACGGGTTAACATTACTCGGTATGGGCATGGGATTTGTACTATGCTTTTTGACAATCTTAATTTTTGCAATGTTTATTTTGAAAAACGTTGTTCAATATTTGAACAAGTTATTTCCTGAAGCTGTTGAAGAAGTTAAAACAGCAGCGAAAAAAACAGCTGCAAATGTAGATGAAGCAATTGCTGTTGCGATCGCTGCTATTATGGCAAAAAGAGGAAATTAATTTTAGTTTAATAAACGAAAGGAAAATAAAATGGGAAAAAAACTTATTAAAGTTATGGACACATCTTTTAGAGATGGTTTCCAATCAGTTTACGGGGCAAGAGTCTTTGTTGATGACTTCCTACCTGCTTTAAAATCAGCAGTAGATGCCGGTATCAGACATTTTGAAGTTGCAGGCGGTGCAAGATTTCAATCACCGATTTTTTACTGTAACGAAAACGCTTTTGAAACAATGGATAAAATCAGAGCAGCAGTTGGTCCTGATATCAATTTACAATCTTTAGCACGTGGTGTTAACGTTGTTGGTTTGGATTCTCAACCTCGTGATGTTATTGATTTACACGCTAAAATGTTTGCGAAACACGGTGTAACTACTATCAGAAACTTTGATGCTTTAAACGATGTTAATAACTTGTTATATTCAAGCCAATGTATTAAAAAACACGGTTTGAAACACGAAGTTACAATTACAATGATGGAATTACCTATTGGTTGTACTGGTGCTCATGATGTTGATTTCTATGAAAGAGTACTTAGATCAATCTTAGATGCAGGTATTGAATTTGATTCTCTTGCATTTAAAGATGCTTCAGGTACATCTTCACCTAGAAAAGTATTTGAAACAATTAAAAGAACTCGTGAAATTCTTGGTGCTGATGCTGATATCAGATTCCACTCTCACGAAACCGCAGGTACCGGTTTATCAGCTTACTTAGCAGCATTAGAAGGCGGAGCTAATTGTATCGACTTATCTATGAAACCTGTTTCAGGCGGAACAGCTCAACCTGATATCGTTTCAATGTGGCACGCTTTAAAAGGTACAGAATACGATTTGGGTATTGATGTTGAAAAAATTCTTCAAACAGAAGAAATCTTCAAAGAATGTATGAAAGATTACTTCTTACCGCCTGAAGCTCTTGCAGTTAATCCTATGATTATTCAATCACCACTTCCTGGTGGCGCTTTGACTGCTAACACTCAAATGTTACGTGATAACAACTTAATGGATAAATATCCTCAAGTTGTTGCAGCGATGAAAGAAGTTGTAGAAAAAGGCGGTTTCGGAACATCAGTAACTCCTGTTTCACAATTCTATTTCCAACAAGCATTTAACAATGTAATGTTCGGTTCTTGGAAGAAAATTGCTGAAGGGTACGGAAAAATGGTACTTGGATATTTTGGAAAAACTCCTTGTGCTCCAGATCCTGAAGTTGTTAAAATTGCGCAAGAACAATTAGGTTTACAGCCTACAACAGAAACTGTTGTTGATATTAACGATAAAGACGAAACAAAAGGGCTTAAAGCAGCTCAAAAACGTCTTGAAGATGCAGGTCTTGAAGTTAATGATGAATACTTATTTATCTCAGCTGCTTGTAAAGAAAAAGGTATCTTGTTCTTACAAGGTAAAGGTACAATCGGTGTTCGTAAAAACGAAGTTAAATCAGAAACTCCATCATCTTGTGAACCGGCTGGAAACGGTTACACTGTAACAATCAACGGTAAAAAATATGCAGTTGCATTAGAAGGTGGAAAAGCTACTGTTAACGGTAAATTATTCGACTTCAGCGTTAAAGAAGGTATTGAAGCAAAAGCTGCTGATGCCGGTGAAGGAACTCCTGTTAAGGCTGCTTTACCTGGTAACGTATTAAAAGTATTGGTTACAGAAGGTGATTCAATTGCAGAAGGCGATGTAATTGCAGTTGTTGAAGCTATGAAAATGGAAACAGAAATTAAATCACCGGTATCAGGTACTGTAAAATCTGTTGAAATCGAAGTCGGTAATAAAGTTCAAACAGGTCAAGTATTGGTAACTGTAGGTTAGGAGGTCGCAGATGATATTATCAGAAGGTTTATTAGAACTGTGGCACTCTACAGGGATTTATAATATGATTGAAAAAGCTGATCCTGCTATTACAAGCGGTTTGGAACAGTTTTTACATCAATTCGGACATCCGATAATGCTTATTATCTGTTTGTTCTTATTATGGTTAGGTATTAAAAAACAATATGAACCGTTACTTTTAGTACCTATCGCATTTGGCGGCTTGTTATCAAATATTCCGATGGCAGGTATTGCTGAACCTACAGGATTCTTGGGAATTATTTATGAAGCAGGTATTCATAAAGGCTTGTTCCCGTTGATTATCTTTATGGGTGTTGGGGCGATGACTGACTTTGGTCCGTTGATTGCAAACCCTAAAACTGCACTTTTAGGTGGTGCGGCTCAATTCGGTATTTTTGGTGCTTTACTTTTAGCTCTTTGCTGTTTTGGCTTTACACTTCCTCAATCAGGTGCAATCGGTATCATCGGCGGAGCTGATGGCCCTACTTCAATCTATGTAACTTCAAAACTTGCTCCTGAACTTTTAGGTGCAATTGCAGTTGCTGCATACTCATATATGGCGTTAGTTCCTGTTATTCAACCGCCTATTATGAAATTATTAACTAACGATAAAGAACGTCAAATCCAAATGGAACAACTTCGTTCAGTTTCAAAAAGAGAAAAAATCATTTTCCCTCTTGTAGTATTAGGGTTATGTATAATTTTCTTACCTGATGCTTGTCCGTTAGTTGGTGCGTTGACATTCGGTAATCTTTGTAAAGAATGTGGTGTTGTTGACAGATTATCTGATACAATGCAAAACGCTTTGATTAACATCGTTACTATTTTCTTAGGATTATCAGTTGGTTCAAAATTATCAGCTGAACAATTCTTAACAGTACAAACATTATTCATCTTGTTGTTGGGTATTATAGCATTCAGCTTTGCTACAGCAGCAGGTGTTGTTATGGCAAAACTTATGAATTTATGTATTATTATTAGTGCAAAAATTCAAGGTAAAGAACCAAAACTTATCAATCCGTTAATCGGATCTGCTGGTGTATCCGCTGTACCGATGGCGGCTCGTGTATCAAATAAAGTAGGTTTAGAATATAATTCTCAAAACTATCTTTTAATGCACGCTATGGGACCAAACGTTGCAGGTGTAATCGGTTCAGCTGTTGCTGCAGGTGTATTGCTTGCATTATGCCACTAGAGTTATTTGCCAAAAGGTATAAAAAAGCTCCTTTTATAAGGAGCTTTTTTTTATTGTTAATTTTCATATTTTTCTAAACCTAAATCCTTTAAACTAAATGGTTCTATATCTATATTATTTTTACCAATGTTTTCGATTTCTTGTTTTATAGTGCTTTGTAATAATTTGTTGAATTTAATTTCATCTTCAGGTAAAAATGTTCTGTCAAATTCATCACATGTTTTCCCGATTCTATCAGCGGCAAGTGCCAAATCAGGGTGCTGTTTTCTTATCCCGATTCTCAGGTTACGTAAAGCTTCTGCAACTTCACCTGAATAAAGCTCCAATGGTTTAATATTTCCTAAATTTTCCAGTAATTTTAATTGTCTTGGATTTGCAATTTTGCCCTCGTCGAAAAATCTTCCGGAAGCTGCTTCAAGAGCTGTTTTGACAGGAACTTTTATACCAAAATAAGGGTTGTTTCTGTATGCATAATTATTACGTATTTCCATAGATTCTCCTTTAATACATTGATTTTAAAACTTCTGAATATATTTTTTGATATTTTTGTAATAAAATTTAATAAAAACAACGGAGAATCGGATAATGACTAAAAAACTTGCGATTGTGGATTCTGATAATAAAGAAATTATTTTAGCCATCAAAAATTATTTTGAAAGTAAAGATGTTGAAATTCAGCTCGTTACTCAACTCGATGGAAAATTTGATTTAGTAGTCTTAACAGGTTTTGAAACAGAGTTTAATATAAAAAACGAATCAAAAGTTTTAAATATTTATCCCTCAATTCTTCCGGCATTTAAAGATTGTAACCCTATTAAAGAGGCATTTTTGTCTGGTGTAAAAGTAAGCGGGGTAAGTGTGCATCAAGTTTTACCTGATAATTTTTACGACAGAATTTTAGCTCAATATCCTGTTTTGATTGGTAATACAACACATATTGATGAATTTACAAAGGAGTTATTTGCAGTTAGTAATAAACTCTATCCTGTTGTTATTGATGCAGTACTAAATGACAAAGTTTTTGATTTTAGTGATCTTTTTAAATCTTCTTGCAGTGGAAATTGTGGCGGCTGTAATGGATGTCATTAGTCTTTTGGAATGATGATATTTAATTTGTCTATAACTCCATTGAAAAAAGATTTATTGTTTTTTTTCTCAGGTTTTATAGTTTGAATTTCCGGGGTGTTTGTTGCGGAATTATTTGATTTTGTACGGGCGGAGTATATTGATTTAATTTCTTTTATTACTGTTTCGTTCATTATTGTTCAAGCCTCTTAATTCTCTTATACAAGGGGGTTATGACTGTTTATTTTTATAAAACTTCCATTGGTTCTACGGTGAAATCTATTAAGAATGTTTCATCAGTAGAAAATGCTTTTTCTAGAGCCGGGATAATTTCATTTACATTTGTTACTCTAAGAGCTTTTATATTATAGCTTTCGGCAAGTTTAATAAAATCCGGATTAGATATTTTTGTTTCAGAGTATCTGCTGTCACAGAGTTTTTCTTGTAATTGTCTAACCATACCTAAATATCCGTTATTTAAAATCATAATTTTAATATTTAAATTATAATTAGCGCATGTCGCAAGTTCAGGCAGACTCATTTGGAAAGAGCCATCACCTGTTATACAAACAACTTCTTTATCAGGTGAAGCAATAGCTGCTCCTATAGCTGCCGGAAATCCAAATCCCATAGTTCCGGAACCGCCAGAAACAAATATTCTTCTATCTTTATTAAATTTAAGGTTTTGTACTGCCCATAATTGATGTTGTCCGACTTCTGATGTAAAAGTCAGATTTTTATTTTTGGTAAATTCTTCAATTGTTCTTATAACTTCAAATGAGTGCATAAGGTTTGTTTTACGTTCACGAATTACGTTGTGAGATTTAAAGATTTGTGCTGAATCTGCCCATTTTGAGAAATTCATTGAAGTATTTTTTGCCAATTCATTTAGCTCTTTTAAAAATTGTTTGATATCAGCTATTACGAAATCCGAAGCTTTAATAAAGTTTGAAATTTCATTTTTATTTAAGTCTACTTGAATAAATTTTTCAGACAGGTCTATATCTTTAAACATACAGGTTATTCTGTCGTTAAATCTTGCACCGAGTGAAATAATTAAATCAGCTTCTTTAATTATTTCGTTTGCGGCTTTATCACCAAAAATTCCAATCATACCTATATAATTGACATCTTGCTGAGGGTAAGTTCCCAGTCCCATCATAGTATCAACAACAGGGATATTAAATCTTTTTGCGAAATTATATAATTCATCTTCGGCTTTAGAATGTTGAACTCCACCACCGGTTACAATTACTGGTTTTTGAGAATTTTGAATTCTTTCTAATATTTTTGTCATTGGACTCTCAAAAAACGAAAATTCTGATTTTTTTGAATTTATTTGTTCAAATTGAGCTTCTTGAGTGAAAATGTCTTTTACCAAATCAATAACAACAGGACCTTTTTTACCTTCCATAGCTGTGTTTATGGCATCTGTAAGTACAGATTGAATTTGTGATGCTGATGTGATTTGAAAAACCTTTTTGGTACAGGATTTTGTAATATCACATATATTAGCTTCTTGAAATGCATTTTTACCAAGAAGATTTTTAAATACCTGACCGGTCAGAATAACAAGCGGAAAGCCATCAAGATAAGCGTTAACTATTCCTGATACAGTGTTTGTTGCACCCGGCCCTGAAGTGACTAGTACAACTCCGCATTTGTCGCTTTCACGAGCATAGCCTTCTGCTGCATGTACTGCAGCCTGCTCGTGTCTGGTTAAAATATGTTTAATGTCAGTTTGGTTATATAGTTCATTATAAATATCTAATACAACACCGCCGGGATAGCCGAAAATAGTATCAACACCTAAAGATTTAAGTGTTTCAAACAATATTTTTGAACCTTTCATTGTTTTTGTATTTTCTTTAATTAGCATGAATAAATGTATCCCTTGTCTGACTTTTATTATAATAACACGGACATTTTTTAAGGGCAATTTATAAGACGGATTTTTACAATACTAAAAAGCTCCTTATTAAAGGAGCTTTTTATAAATTTATTTACCCATTAATGTATTCCAAGCATCTTTTTTCTTTTGTATTTCTTTGTTTCTGGCATCTTGTCTTGCTTGAGCATCTTTTTGAGCTTGTTGTTTTTGTTTTTGCCACTCTTTTTTTCTTTGTTCTGCGGCTTTTTGGTTAGCTTTTTGTCTTGCTTCAGCGTCTTTTCTTGCTTGTTCTTGTTTTTTCTGCCATTCTTGTTTTTGTTTTTCCGCAGCTTTTTGTCTTTCTTCTTGACGTTTTGCTGCATCTTTTTGAGCTTGTGTCATGTTGTTTTCAGCTTTGTTAATTTTATTTGCCGCATTGTTTAGTGAACTTGATAATGAACCTGCCATTGCTGATGAACCAAATGATAATACTGATAATGCCATCAATGAAACTAATAATTTTTTCATTTTGTTTCTCCTTTTTGTAGGTCGGAAGTTAAAGATTTAAGCTTATTTTTCTTAGCTTCTAACCTTTTTTCTAAATACTCTAACTCTTGTTGTTTTTTTGTTCGTTTATAATCTTGTTTTTTAAGATTCTTTTTATGTTTTATATACTTTTTAGAACGATTTTTAATTTGTTTTTGTTCATTTTTCTGTTCTGTTGTTTGTTTTGATTTTTCGATACTGCTATCAAGTTCTATCCCTTGAGTTGATAAAACAGGCTCAGAATCTTTTGCACTGCAATCAGGCATATTAAGCCCTATTCCTAACAAAACTAATAAACACAAAATCATTTTAAGCATAGCAAAAGCATATCTTAAAAACTAGTATTTTGCAATAATTTCGTTAATACCCTTTTTTGCGGTTTCAAAGATTTCAATCATTTGATTAAAGTCGTACGGTTCGCCTTCTGCGGTTGTTTGAAATTCAATAATTTTACCGCTTTTTGTCAGTACTATATTAGAATCCACCTGAGCGTGAGAATCTTCTTCGTAGTTAAGATCAAGTCGTACTTCTCCGTCTACTATACCGGCAGAAATCGCCGCAACAGGTTCTATAATCGGACTTTCTTTTAGTGTTCCGTTAGCAAGCAGCTTTTCAACCGCATCAGCTAAAGCAACGTATCCGCCGCAAATACTTGCTGTTCTTGTACCCCCGTCTGCTTGAATTACATCAGCATCAATTGTTATTGTTAAATCAGGCATCTTTTCTAAATCAACACAGGCTCTTAAACTTCTGCCGATTAGTCTTTGGATTTCCTGAGTTCTTCCGGAGATTTTTGTTCTTTCTCTCTGGCATCTTGTTGAAGTTGATGACGGAAGTAGTGAGTATTCTGCAGTAAGCCATCCGCGCGGGTCATCTTTTGCCATCCATTTTGGTTTCCCCGTTTCAACAGAGGCTGTTGTGATAACTTTTGTATCGCCAAATTCTACAAGTACTGAACCTAAAGCATGTTTTGTATAGTTTTTGCTAAATTTAATTTCACGTGTTTCATTGTTTGTTCTGTTTTCTAATCTCATATATTCTCCTTTATTTTAGCTCGTTTGAATAATCCCACATATAAATCTGTCCGCAGTATCTGCAAACCGCGTGCTGATTCATAAACTGTAAATCCGGTACAAAAACATAACCGTCAACTGTAATTTCAATTTCGCCTTTTTCGTTTGTTTTTTGCGAAAAATTTTTGTCACCCGTGTAATCGGGAGAAAACATTAGTTCAAATTTATCAATTGATTTACAGTTCTTGCAGATAAACATTTGTTATTCTTCCTCAAGTTTTTCGCGTTTTGATTTTCTACCCCTTTTTGTTTGTGATTGGTTATTTTGTTCCAGAAGATTAGCATACCATAATGTCCAGCAAATGCTTCTTATCGGGAGGGTTAGACCTGTTACGATAAATGACAGGATTGAAAATAAAATTGTTCTGGATATCATTTCCGGTGTAATTATTGGTTGTTTAAGGTATGTCAGTACTTTATTTGTAAAATCCAGAGGGATTGTATTTGTAATAAAGTTAAACAGTGTACAGATTTTTTCTGTCAGATTTAAATAGTCTAATACTACGCTTATGCCTTCAGTTATTATATATATTGAAAAGAAGCCCAAAATTGCCATAAGTAAAAATGTTCTTAGCCAATTTCCTTTAATAAGTTGAAAACTTCGTTTAAAGTATTCAGGTATCTCAAGGTCAGGTTCAAATGTGAACACTTGATAAACAAGGATAAAATAAATCCAGAGTACAAATGCAGGAATTATAAAAAATATGCTTGAACCTATAGAACTTAAAATCCCTATTGATAATAAAAGCAATACATATTGGAAAGTTCTTCGGGTTGCGACTTCGTTATGCGATTGGAAATCGTAAACTTTACCTGTATTTAAAGCACCTTCAGTCATTGAGTTTAGAGCAACATAAGCAACCATAAAATCCCAAAATGCTTTTATAAAAATCAAAAGTCCCGGTAAAGCCAAAAGGATTACAAATAACAACGCACTTCCAATACTTGCTGCTTTGGCTGTTATTGTATCTGCAAACCCTAAAGATAAGCCAAAAGCTAATGATATACCGATTATCTGTCCGAAAACCGGAAATAACATATACATAAAAAATTTATCAATGTTTGAAAAATAAATTTTAATACCTTCAGCTAAAACAAACCATATGCTATTCTTTATTTTTAATTTGGACATAAACTCTCCTTTATTGTAGTATAATTTTATTACAAATAGGTTTAGAAAAACAATGAAAAATTACAAAGATTTAATCAAACAGATGCCATTCAAAGATTATAAAGCTAATCGGATTAATTTACATATTCATTCTAAGCATTCTGACGGTTTAGCTTCGTTTGAAGATATTGAAAAACAAGCAGTTCAAATAAAAAGATATAAACATTTTTCAATAACTGATCATAATACTGTTCAAGGATATCTTGAGCACCCTGAAACAAAAGCGATACCGGGTGTTGAATTTGATGTGTGGTATAAGTATATTTTTCTTCACCTTCTGGCATATGGGATTGATGTTCATAATGAAAAATTACAAAAGTTTTATTCAAAAGATAAGCGCGGTACAGAAGCAGATATTATAAGGATTTTTGCAAAACGAAATATAAAAGAGCTTATAGAAGCTATACATGAAGCCGGCGGAATCGCAGTACTTGCTCATCCTTGCTGTTGCTGGGCTTTATCTTTGGAAACTTTTATAAAAGATTTAAAAGCTCTGGGGCTTGACGGGGTAGAAGTTTATTATCCATATCCTAGATGGAGAAAGTATATAAAGTTTTCTAACCCTGATCAGGTTGCTAAAATCGCTGATAAATACGGACTTATCAAAACTGGCGGCACAGATTGTCACAGCGAATTTATTTAATGTTTTTTATTAACATTATTTTGTTCAATATTCAAATTTATAAATTATTTATTTTTCAAGATTAATCTTCTTTTAAATGTTTAATGTGTTTCCAGATATAGATTCCGCCTAAAATAAGAATGGCAAGAATTATCACTATATCAAATTTATGCCATATATCTTTTAGTTTATCTAAGTGCTCGCCAAGTTTTACGCCTACATAAACAAGTAAGTAACTCCAGATTAGTGAACCTAAAAATGTAAGTGTGAAAAAAGTACGTTTTTTAGCTTTTAAAATACCTGCCGGAAGTGAGATAAATGTTCTTATTACAGGCAGCATTCTGCAAATGAAAAATGCCCAGTCTCCGTATTTTTCAACCCATTTATCAGCATCATCAAGGTCTTTTTTGGATACAAGCATGTATTTGCCGTATTTTTCAAAGAATTTTCTTCCGCCAAAGTAACCCAGATAATATGATGGAATTGAACCTAATACACATCCGATAGCGCCTGCAAATGAGGCAGCATGAAATCCCATTTCACCTTTTGAAACCAGATAACCTGCAAACGGTAATACAGCTTCACTTGGCAGTGGAATATTGCATGACTCAATTGCCATTAAAAGTGCAATTCCTGAAGGTCCCATGGCTGTAATAACACTTTCTATCCAGCTGATTAAACCTGCTAATATTGTATCAAGCATTTTATCTTCTCCCTAATTCTTTATTTTAATAATATCATGAAAATGATTCAGGTTCTTCTTCAAAAAAGAGCTCCCGTTATAAACGAGAGCTCCGATATCTTTAATATCGTTATAGAAACTATTTTCCGTTAACGATAGTTTTGAATTTTTTACCAGCTGAGAAAGCAGGAACTGTTTTTGCAGGAATTTTTAATTCTTTACCAGTTTGAGGGTTTCTGCCAGTTCTAGCAGCTCTTTTGCGAGGTTCGAAAGTACCGAAACCTACTAAAGTAACTTTTTTACCTTTAGCAACTGTTTTTTGGATTGTATCTACTAATGAAGATAAAACTTCAGCTGCTTCTTTTTGAGTAACGTTAGCTTTTTTAGAAATTTCTTGTACTAATTCTTCTTTGTTCATAAATAAAACTCCTTCTTCTTGTGTACTTTCTCATTATATAAAAAATTTTAATCAATGCAAGTATTTTAACGAATTTTAACACTTTTTATCCGAAAAAACCTCTTTATGGTGGATAATAAGTATAAAAGCCCTGCCAAGCTGAGCAATTGGGATGATTTTAAAATAATTGATAGCAATTATTTACCCCTATTTGACTCCTTGAATCCGTATTTTTCCGTCTTCACCTTTGACGAATTGCATGCCAGCAGAATTTGGTCGTGAGTTTTGAAGATTCATTTGTGGTTGGCGATGTCCAACATCAACTTTTCCTGCCTGATAGTCTAAAAACTTCTCTTTTTTTTCTCTTTTATCTTTGTATTGTTCCGGATTATTAACAAAGTCCAAAGTTTCTTCTTTCTCAAACTGGTGCTGCTTTAATGTTGCAAAATTTCTGTTTCCTTCGTTTTGCGGACCTAAGAAACCGTATGGTGAATTTGCCATAGCTGCTTGTCCTAAACAAAAAATCCCTGCAATTAAACTTGTAAATAGTATCTTTTTCATATGTTACTCCTATTTTCTAATAACGATATTTTATCATATGTGTATATAAATTACAATTATTCACTACTTTAAGCTAATATTTTTTAATTATTGATTGATATTTTAGTTAATGAAATACGACTGAAATACTCTTATTATAATCATGTAAATCCTCAACTCTTCTGATTGCTCAGCTTGCCTCTCTTTTTTAAGAGGGGCTTTTCTTTTCTTAACATTATGCCATTGTTATCAAATTCGTGTATAATTACACTATATAGATATATTTAGAAAGGGTAAAGATGAGAGAATTAGTTGTTGAAAATCAGGAAATATTAATGATTCCGCAAAATTTTAGGTTCGCAAACAGAGGTAAAGTTACATCTGTACGAGCAGGAGATTTTACATTAGAACTTGAGTATGAGCCTGAAGGTGTGTTGGTTGATACTTATTGCGAGTTTTATACCCAAACAAGTCATGGAAAACTTTATTTTGACTCTTATGCAAAAGAAATTAATGGCAAGACCCTGATTATTGCAAGCCCTGCAAAACATAAATTCTTGCAAAGACGTCAATATACCCGTATTAAATATATGAACGAACTTGAATTATTAATGGATGGTAACAGCTATAAAATTTCAACACTTGATATTTCAGCAGGCGGTATGAAATTGAAAACAAATGAAAATCTTAATATTGAAGGCACATATGATGTTACACTTCCTTTATCTGATACTGTTAATTTGAATTGTAAATTCCAGCCTATTCGTATTGAAAAGCGTAGTGAAGGCGGATATACACTATCAGGACAGTTTGTATATGAATCAAGTCATGACAAAATGGTTTTAACCCAGTTTTGTGCAAAACGTAGTGTAGAGATTAAGAATAAATAGGAATATAATGAGTTTAGTTCGATTATTAGGTAAAAAGACTGATAAGATATTATATACAACGCCATCACACGGACAAAAATGTTTTATATATGAGCCTCTAAAAGAGGTATATAAAATGGATATTTCTGAAACAGAATGTCATGACCCGCAGGAAGCCCTGGAAATGGCACAGCTTGCAGCTCGTTCTATTTATCGTACATATTCAACAACATTTTTAACAAATGGTTCTACAAGCGGGATTATTGCAGCAGTTTTATCTTGTACACAGGTTGGAGATAAGGTATTAATTGCCTCAAATTCTCATCCTTGTCATTTTAATGCCGTAAAACTTGCCGGCGCAAGAGCTTTAACTTATGACCTTGAAATTGATGAAGAATGGGGTGTACCGCTTGAAGTTAAACCGGAAGTTATTGATTATTATTTAAGCAGATATAGTATTAGAACAGTTATTATTACATCGCCTTCTTATGAGGGTATAATTTCTGATATTGAAGAAATCAAAGCAATTTGTGAACGTCACGGAGCATTTTTAATTGTTGATGAAGCACATGGCGCGTTGTATCCGTTTTCAGAACTTTTACCGTTATCTGCTGTTAATATCGCAGATTTTACGGTTCAATCACTTCACAAAACAGCAGGCGGTTTGAACCCTACAGCACTTCTTCACTGTAACTGCGAAATTGATGTGAAACCGGCTTTAAACATGTTTACAACAACATCACCGTCATATCCGCTTTTGGCATCAATCGAGGATAATATTGCGTACTTGAATTCGCGTGAAGGCAGAAAAGAAATAGATAATCTTGTAACAAGACTTGATAAAATTAGAGAAAAATGCCGAGGATGTGAATTCTTTGGAGATGATCCTACAAAAGTTTTAATCAAAGTTCCTGGGATTTCAGGATATGAACTTTCTGAAATGCTTTATGAAGATTTTAATATCGAAGATGAAAAAACTAACGAAAAATCTACAATGCTTTTATGCGGCATAGGAACAGATAATAAAAAGTTAGATAAGTTACAACAAGTTTTATCAAAATTATAGGAAAGAAAGGGGTAAAGGGGTAAATATATACCTTTATCACCTGGAAAAGGAGAGAAATTATGAAATTAACTAACAAATTCACAAAACGGGGGGGGGTAACCTTTATTGCCTAAATTCAGGCGCGTTTCAGTTATCTCCTTTCAAGTTTAACACCGGCTTCACTTTAGCCGAAGTTCTCATAACCCTTGGTATCATCGGTGTTGTTGCTGCAATTACGATTCCAAATCTTATTCAAAAGAATTTTGAACGGCAAACAGTTGTTAAGCTTCGGGAAACCCAATCTATCTTAACCCAAGCTATAAAAATGGCTGAAGAAGAATACGGAGAAGTCCCAGGCTGGGGTATTACCGGTCCTGATGTACAATCTGCCAATCTGATTTTTAATAATATTAAACCATTTTTAAAAATTGCATTGGATTGTGGATTTGATGACAGTAAAGGCAGATGTATGTATCCGAAAAATTATAAAATGTTAAACGGGCAGACTTATATTGGCAATCATGCAATAGGTAATTATTATAAATTTCTATTGTTAAATGGTTCTGGAATATGGTGTCGCGGGGATGCTGCAGTATATTGGTCAATGGTTTGCTATATTGATGTAAATGGAAAATCTCAGCCGAACACTATAGGAAAAGATTTATTTGATTTCCATTATAGTAATGGTTCTATAGTTCCTGTAGGAGGTCCAAAAGATAAAAGATGTAATAAAAACGATAGTGGCTGGGGATGCGCATGGCAGGTTTTACATAATCAAAATATGAATTATTTACACTAATTACAGATAATTAGACAAAATATTTTTGACATAATTCTGGGTTTCTTTATAAGGTGGAACCCCAGAATATTTGTCTACAGCTCCCGGGCCAGCATTATATGCAGCAAGTGCTAAAATTATATTCCCGTTATATTTGTTTAACATTGATTTTAAATATCTTACGCCGCCATCAACATTTTGAGCCGCATTATAAGGATCGTTTACACCTAAAGATTTTGCGGTTGAAGGCATTAATTGCATCAATCCCATTGCGCCTGTTCTTGAAGTTGCATTAGGATTAAAGCCTGATTCTTGTTTAATTACTGCTTGTACAAGTTTTTCATCTATACCGTGGCGTTGTGCAACTTTATTTATCATGCCTAAAAGTTGTGTTTTATTAGATTCTGGATGATATTTTCTTGATGCATCGTTAACTTCTTGAATTGCTTTTCTTAATGTTGCATTGCTAATCCCCGAAGTATCAATATCATCATCATAAATATTACCACTTACATTTAAAGATTTTGGATTCAAAAGCAGTGAGCCGAAATTTGTTTGAGTAGTATTTGCTAAAATCTTTTCAAAAGATTGGACATTGTCTGCAGATGGTGGATAAATTGCATCAAGCGAATTTGCCATACTCTGTTGAGTATTTATTTTCGATGTGTTTTTTGCATAATTATTTAACTGAGCTGCTCGTTGCATAGCTGCTCCATGTCCACCTGAATTTAGTAATCCTTGAATCATTTCTGAGAACATGTTCTTATACTACCTCCCGTACATTATTATTCTACTCAATATTAGAAATTAATGTATCCACCATATGGTTTAAGGTTTTTTATAAAAATGTCAAGTTAGTGATTTCTTACGATTTTGTTAAAATAGGTTGGATCATTCAAGGCTTTATATGCACAAGTCATTCCATTAACGACTTCTTTATTCGTATCACTACAATATTTATCAACCGATGCTGCAAATTTTGTTCCTTTATCTCCCAGTGGCTTGATTACTCCATCTATCATTTGGAATGTAAATAAGTCATGACCTGCAATGTTGGGAGGAGTCGTAAAACCGTTCAAATCAACAGAGATGAAAATTGTTTGATTATCAGCGTTTTCAAAGTATAAAATTGAACCGTCTTGTAATAATAATGAACCGTCATCAAGATACCCTGCTGTAAATTTATTTGTATTACTGAAATTTTTATAATCATCGCTGCCGTTGTAGCGATATGTTCGACAAGGTTTAGGTCGTTTCAAAGCCGCATGACCGCAGTCAGTGCTTCCATTTAAGTATTGTTGAAAAGTTTTATAATAAGTTAAAGGTTTATATGTAGCAGGGTCTATAGATATATCATCAGATTCCATACGTTTAAAAACTTGTTGGATTGTTGAATATGACTTTAAAAATTGTGAACGGTAACGTTTTGCTTTATATGTTGCAATAAGGTTAGGAATTGTCATAGCTGCAACAACACCGATTATCCCAAGAGTTATAAGTATTTCAGCTAATGTAAAACCGATTTTTGTATACTCATTCTTCATATTTATATTCCTTTCTGTCGTTAAAATCAAATAAATTATAGTCTTACAATTAATAATTATATGTGTACAACTATAAAATGTCAATTAGTTTGTTTTTATCAAGCGTAGAGTATAACATAGAAAAATGGAATATAAATTTGACAATATAAAAATTATTGATTTTATAAAGACTTTAACTATTTATAAAGGTTTGTCACTAAGAAAACTCGTAAGTCGTATTGCGCAAAGTAAAAATACTAGCGATTGTTATTCAAATTTTTATGCAAAGTTAAAAAAAGAAACGATAAAGTTCTCTGAAGTTGCAGATGTTGCTGAAACTTTAGGATACGAGATAATTTTTCGAGAAAAGGGGTAATTTTTTATTTGATAAGCATGCAATCGCCGTAGCTGAAAAATCTATATTCATTTTTAATAGCTTCTTTGTATGCATTGAAAATGAAATCTTTGCCGGCAAGTGCGCTTACAAGCATTAAAAGGGTCGATTTTGGCAGATGGAAATTTGTTATGAGTTTGTCTACGACTTTAAATTCATACGGCGGGTAAATAAAAAGCTCCGAATGGTCATGACATGCTTTGATGCATCCGTATTTTTGATATGCTGTTTCAAGTGTACGTACAGTTGTAGTACCCACTGCAATAAGCTTTTTCCCTTGTTCTTTTGCACAATTGATTTTATCTGCAGCTTCTTGGGTTATTTCAAAAGTCTCAGAGTGCATTTTATGTTCTAAAATGTTTTCACATTTTACGGGTCTAAAAGTACCTAAGCCTACATTTAAAGTTACATAAACAATTTCAACTCCTTTTGCTTTTAGTTTTTCAAGGATTTCTTGAGTAAAGTGTAAGCCTGCAGTTGGAGCTGCAACAGAACCTTCATCTTTAGCGTAAACCGTTTGATAGCGTTCCATATCAAATTGTTTTAATTCGTCTGATTTTAATTTTCTTTCAATATATGGCGGAAGCGGAATATTACCGACTTTATGTAATATTTCAAATAGATCTCCTTCATGAATTAGTTCAACCAACCATTCGCCATCATCTTCAAGCCGTTTTATCGGGCGAACTTTTAATTCTTCGCTAATAGTTATAATATTATCCGGTTTAACTCTTTTGGAAGGTTTAATAAGGCAAGACCAGTAATTTGTTTTATTTTGAGCTTCCAAAAGAAATACTTCGATTTTTGCACCAGTTTCTTTCGTCCCGTATAGGCGGGCAGGAAGGACTTTTGTATTATTTAGAACAAGAATAGAATTGCTGTCAATATAGTCTGTTATGTCGAAAAAATGTTTATGTTCAAGTGTTTGCTTATTTTTGTCAAGCACGAGCATTTTTGAATTTTCTCTTTTATCAGCAGGTAATTGTGCTATTAAATTTTCTGGTAATACGTAATCAAATTCTGAAATATTCATAAGCTTCCTTTGTAAATAAAACAGCTCCAATAGTATGCATTGGAGCTGTTTTTATATTTGTTTAATTATTTTTCGTTAATTTTTTTCGCATTTTTTAGTTCATCATCATTAACAGCTTCTTTTTTCTTAGCTTGTTCAGCGTCAATTTGTTTGTTTATGATAATAGTTTGAAGGATTTGGATAATGTTACTTGTAATCAAGTACAATAATACACCTGCCGGAATCGGAATAATCACAAATGTTGCGATAATCATAAGCGGCATAAATGTTCCCATTGATTTTTGCAATGCTTGCTGAGTAGGATCAGCAGAATCGTTTTTATTCATTGCCATCATAATTTTTTGGGAAATTAACATTGTAATTGCAAATAACGCGATTAGCAATAAAACATCCCAATGAAGTTTTTTCGCTACAGCAACTGTAGGTACTGTTGCTTTTAATATTCCTCCATCTCTGACAAATGTAATTGTTTCGTTTTCACGGATATTGCTGTTAGTTACAGTTAAATCAGCTTTTTCAATTTTATCTTGTTGGCTGAATTTTAATTTGATATGGTCAAGACTTACTGCTAAATCTACATCTTTACCAGGTTCAAGTTCTCCTTGGATTTCAACAGCAGTTGCCGGATCTGCAACTTTTACACCTTTGATTTCTTCCCCCGGAAGATAAACTGTTGCAGTGTTGCCAAGGATAAATTTATCACCTTTGGCAGCTCCGAGAGCTCCATTTTCAGAGATTCCTGCGGTTGCTCTCATGGTTGTAGCTAAACTTTTAACAAATAAAAAGTGCTGATCGCCTGCGACTTGAATAAATTGAGGGCTTATTAATGCTGAATATAACAGGATAAATATCGGCATTTGGATTAAAAGTGGCAAGCATCCACCCATTGGGTTAAATTTGTGTTCTTTGTAGAACTCCATCATTTTTTGCTGCATAACCTGCGGGTTACTTTGGTATCTGTCTTGAATAGCTTTCATTTTTGGCTGAAGAGTTTGCATCATCTTCATAGAGCGCTGCTGCTGAACATTTAAATGCCACATTGCTCCTCTAACTATAATTGTTAAAAGAATAATTGCTAACCCGTAATTACCAACAAAATCAGCTAACAGAGTTAAAAACTTTATTGTTAATGAAATAAAATCCACTTTTCTTATCCCTCATCTTTGTCTATTTACTAAAAAAGACCGTTTTTAAGAAACGGCCTTTTGAAAATGGTCGGGATGACACGATTTGAACGTGCGGCCCCCTCGTCCCAAGCGAGGTGCGCTACCAAGCTGCGCCACATCCCGGTGTAACCACATTTATGATTCTAAGCCAAACATTTTTTTCTGTCAAGAACTTTTTTTGCTTTATTTTATAATTTACAAATTTAATAATCTGTCTTTTGGCTTTTTGTGTGGTACAATTATTATACTATGGTTAGGCTTATAAACAGAAATAACATGAAGCAAGTTTCGGATCTTGCATATAAAATAATGAAAGTGCAGGAATTCTTCACTTATATTAGGGAATATAATAATCCTAAAATTACTCCGTGTATTTATGCTATGTGGCATGAAAACCAGTTTTGTGTACATGGACTTCCAGATAGAGAAAATGTTAATATATTAATTAGTAATTCTTTAGATGGTGAAATTATTGCAAAAGTTTGTGAAAAATGGGGATTTCAGCTATGCCGCGGTTCATCTAATCGTAAAGGTTCTGTTTCCGGAACTTTAAAAATGATTTCAAAGTTGAAAAATGGAGAAAACATTGCAATTATGGTTGATGGACCTAGAGGCCCGGCACATAAAGTTAAATCTGGTGCGATAGTTCTTGCGCGTGAAGCTAATGTTCCAATTGTACCGGTACATTGGTATTCAACAGATTTCACATTTGTAAGATTTCCGTCATGGGATAAAATGACTTCTCCTATCGGTCCTTGCAGGCTTTTAAATATATATGGTGAGCCTATTTATACTGATGGCAAAACCGATGAGCAGGTTGCAGAAGAGATTAGGAATTCATTGCTTGCACTTGAAAAATCTGCACCGGAAAAATATAAGCAAGCGAGAAAGCTTAAATTATGGAACAAAAGAAAATAAAAATTTCAATGCTTCAAATGTCATCTGTGATAGGTGATATTGAGGCAAATATCCAAAAAGTTAAATCTATAGTTGAAAAAGAGCTTCCGTCAGGTACGGATGTTTTAATTTTACCTGAGGTTTGGACTGTTGGTTGGTCTTGTTCTAATTTTATAAAAACGGCTCAGAATTTACTGGATGGTGATGTTTCAAAATTCTTATCTGAACTTGCTAAAAAGTATTCGATAAATATTATCGGGGGCAGTTATATAACAGAATTAAACGGGAAATATTATAATACCTGTCCTGTTTTTGACAGATGCGGAAGGCTTTTGGCATCATACTCTAAAAATCATCTGTATTCGTATTACGGCTGTGACGAGGGGAAATATATTACATCGGGAGATTCGCCAGTTATGGTAAATTTTGACGGAATAAATTTTGGTTTAACAGTTTGTTATGATATAAGATTTCCTGAAATCTATAGGGCATATGCAAAATCAGGTGCTGATGTTTTGGTTAATTGTGCGGCATGGGGTTCTAAAAAGCCTATACCTTGGGAGATGATGACAAAGTCACGTGCAATTGAAAATCAGTGCTATATGATTGCTTTAACCCAGTCAGGATATATAGAAAACGAAGAATATAATCTTGGCGAATCCCGTATAATAGATTATAAAGGAGAAGAACTTGCGTCTATTATGAATGGGGAAGGAATTGTATCTGCGGAGCTCAAAATGGATGAGATGTATGAATTCCGAACAAAAAATCCGGTATTAAATGATATAAAAAATAATTATGAGGTAAAAGTATTATGCGAAAAATAATCGGTTTGTTTTTAAGTTTTATTTTTACAATGTCAACGGTAAGCGCTGAATCCTTAACCAAGACAATAAAATCTTTAGGTATAAATAACAGTGCAATTTCTGTTTCTGTGAAAGATACCGCATCAAAAAATTCTGTATTTTCACTTAATGAAAGAGTGCCAAGACAGCCTGCTTCAACTCTAAAGCTTGTGACTTCTTCTGCGGCTGTTGATATGCTTGGCGCGGATTATACTTTTAAAACTTCGTTATATAAAAGTACCAATAATGATTTATATCTAAAACTTTCTGGTGATCCGCTTCTTACAACATCAGATTTGGAAAAGCTTATTGAAACAGCAAAAAGTAAAAACATTGCGCCAAAAACTTTCTATGTTGATGAAAGTATATTCGATAATGTTGAATGGGGTGAAGGATGGCAGTGGGATGATGATATGAATCCTTTAATGCCAAAATTCAGTGCGTACAACATAAATAAAAACCTTATAAAAATTGATGTCACTCCGACAGGTAATAATGTTGCAGCAAAACTTACAGTCAAACCATTTTACCCTTTGACTTTTATGAATCTTGTTGTTACTGATTTAACAGTACCTACAAATATTAAAGTCGAAAAAAATACAACAATTGCTGCAAATATGCTTAATGTATCAGGAAGTGTCTCAAAAATTTCATCTGTAATGCTTCCTGTAACAAGTCCTAAAATGAATTTTGTATTGCGTCTTGAAGAAGCCATAAGAAGTAAGAAATTTGAGTACTTTGCACAGGTTAAAAATGCGAAACTCCCGGGAAATAATGTTTATCACGTTGATACAATAGAACACGATTTTGGAACAGTTCTTGCACCAATCTTGAAAAATAGCAACAATTTGGCGGCAGAAAGCTTGTTTAAATACGCAGGTGCTGTCTGGAACTCTTCACAAGGCAGTCTTTCAAATTCTCTTGCAATGCTTGATGAGTATTTGAAAAAAGTGAACTTGAATTCTGATGATATAAAAATAGTAGATGGCAGCGGTGTTTCAAAAAATAACCTTATGACATCTGATTTTATGACAGATTTTCTTGTTTATAAAGCTTCAAATGAAGATTTTGAAGGCTTTAAACAATATCTTCCAAAACCAGGTGAAGGAACTTTGAAAAACAGAATGCTTTATTTTAAAGATAGTTTAAGGGCAAAAACCGGTACATTATCTGATACTAGTGCTATTGCCGGATATATAACTACAAGAAGAGGAAAAGTTTACGCATTTGATATTATGATTAATGATGCAAAAACATCTCCTGCAGATAAGAAAAATATAGAAGAACAAATTCTTCGCAATGTTTATTTGAATTACTAAATATAAGGAATAAAAATTATGTATGAACCTGATGTGACCATAATTACACCAACTTCAAATATCGTAGAAAACGGGCAAGCAGATGATTTTACCTTGCTAATAAATTTGCTTGATAAACAAACTTATCCTCAAGTTGAACATATTATTATTGATAATGCTTCATCTGACGGGACTGAAGTTTTATTAAAAGAATATAAAAATTCAGGTTTTATTTCATTTTTTTCAGAACCTGACAGAGGTAAATTTGATGCGATGAATAAGGGCTTACTTAGAGCTAAAGGTAAGTATGTTGCCTTCTTAAGTTGTGATGATTTTTATCAAGATATAACCGCAATTTCAAATATAGTTGATGTAATGGAAGAAAATGATGCTGATTTTTGTTACTTCCCGGCTTATTGCTGTCCGCCTGACGGGTATGTTTTTGAATTTACTCCGGCGATATTAAATACTTTTCAGGTTTCACCTTGTGCAAGACAGGCGTTATTTTTCAAAAAATCAGTATTAAGTGAACTTAGAGGTTTTGATGAAAAATTTAAGCTTCTTGCGGATTATGATTTAATCATAAGACTTGTTATGGGTGGTTATAACGGAATTTTATATGATAAAAATGTTGTAACATATAAGCTTGGTACACAGGTTTCTAAGTATTCATCACAGGTTGAAGCGGAATGTAATCATATTTTTTATAAAAATTACAAACCACTGTATCCTTTAACAAATGAACAGCTTGACAGAATGGTGAGTCTTTCTGAAATACCAAGACCACTACTTGATAAGCTTGCAAGTATATTTCCTGATGAATATAGAGATATGTTTTTTGAACGTTATGAGCAAATGTATAATATGCGTGTTGAAAATGCACGTGCGTTAAGAGAGCAGGAAAGACGAAACAGATACTAATGTAAAGTATTTGCAAAATATCTTTTCAAGTTTATAATTAAGATAAGAATAGTTAAATATAAGAAGGTTAGGGAAATATGAGTGAACAAAAAATTGCAGTATTAGGTTGCGGATTATGGGGAAGAAATATTGTCCGTAATTTTTATAATCTGAATGCTTTAGGCATGGTTTGTGATTTGGATGATGAAAATCTGGCAAAAGTTAAAGAACAATATCCAGATGTGAAAACTACAAAAGATTTTAATGATATTTTAAATAGTGATGAGATAACAGGGGTTGTTGTAGTAACACCGAGCCATACTCACTATAAGTTTGTAAAAGCAATGCTTGAGGCTGGTAAACACGTATATGTTGAAAAACCTATTTCAACTGTAGCGCAGGAAGCAAGAGATTTGACAGATTTAGCAGATAGCAAAGGACTTGTTCTGATGGTTGGTCACTTATTGCTGTACCATCCTGCAGTAAACCGTTTAAAAATGCTTGTTGAAGAAGGTGTATTAGGTGATATTGTTTACGCACAAAGCGACAGATTAAATATCAATTACTTCAAAAATGACAGAAGTGTAATGTGGGATTTAGCGCCTCATGATGTTTCTATGATTAGTTATGTTCTTGGTAAAAATCCAAAACGTGTAATTTCTGCAATCGGAGCTTCTTCTGATAATAACGATATTATGGATATTACGCATATCGGGATTCAGATGGAAGGCGGAGCAATTGCTCATATTTCAGATAGTTGGATTACACCTAGAAAACACGTTCAGTTGCTTGTCAGAGGTACCAAAGCTACTGCTATTCTGGATGATACTGTGGCAGAACATAAATTGACAATTTACGATAACTTTAAAGCCGGAACTATTGAAAATGTTCAGCTTGATTATCTTGAAATTGAACCTTTAAAACTTGAATGCCAGCACTTTATCAGCTGTTGTGAATCCGGTAAAAAAGCTCGTTCAGACGGTGAAAACGGATTTATTGTTGTTAGTATTTTAGAAGAAGCTGAAAAAATTATGCTTGGTGATAGAGCTAAAAATCTTGATAACTTTGATTGGGCACTTTCAAGATCAAAAAAATTATAATTAGTAAAAGAGGAATTTTTTAAAATGGATATTAAAAATAACACAGCAAATATTGTATCAATAAGCAGAATCTTTATTGCTTTTATAGCAATCGGGTTATTATTTATACATACTACATCCGCTTATGTTTGGTCTGTAGTTTTGACAATCATAGCTTTTGCAATGGACGGGGTTGACGGTTATATTGCGAGAAAATATAATCAAGCATCAGAACTTGGTTCTGTACTTGATATTATGGGCGACAGAATTGTTGAAGTCTCATATTGGATTGCATTTGCGGTATTGGGTTGGTTGAATATTTTATTCCCGATAGTATGTGTAACAAGAGCATTTACTACAGACAGTATCCGAAGTGTTGCGTTGTCAAAAGGTATGACGGCATTTGGTGATAAATCTATGCAATCTACAGCGTGGGGTAAATTTATTTGCGGTTCAAAATTTATGAGAATAAGTTATGCAGTAGCTAAAGTTGCGGCTTTTATTCTTTTGATAGTAGCGTATATTCCGAATATGAATCCTAACAGCTGCGGAATTATACGTTTAATTGCAGAAATATTGGCATGGATTGCAATTATTTTCTGTGTAGTAAGAGCGATTCCTGTTGTAGCAGAAAGCGGAAAGTTGTTTGACAATGGGAAAGCTTAATATTGTACTGTATGAACCTGAAATCCCGCAAAATACCGGAAATATTGCAAGACTTTGTGCATGTTGCGGTGCAAGTTTGTATTTAGTAGGGAAGCTTGGTTTTTCACTGTCAAGTAAATATACAAAGCGTGCAGGGCTTGATTACTGGGAAAGTGTGGATTTACATAAAGTTGACACAATGGAACAGTTGTACGATGAATTTCCTGACGGTACGTTTTATTATCTGACAACAAAGACTGATAAATTGTATACAGATATTGATTTTAAAGATGGAGATTTTATTGTATTCGGACCGGAAACAAGAGGTTTACCTGATAAATACGTTAAAGATTCTCATGCCAGGACGATTCCAATGAATGAAGGGCAAAGAAGTCTTAATCTATCAAATTCTGTAGCAATTGTAGCTTATGAGGCAATAAGGCAGAATGGATTATAAGCTTCCAAAGCGTATTGAAAATTCTAATAAGGGAACTTATGGTAAAGTTTTAAATATAGCAGGTTCTGATTATATGCCTGGAGCGGCTTATTTATCAAGTGTTTCTACGCTTAAAGTCGGTTGTGGGTATTGTTTTTTAGCTTCAACTGAGCGTGTAATTGATTCAGTTGCTGCACAAACATCTAATTTAGTATTTTTATCTAGGAAAGATATTTTAAAGCATCTTTCTGAGTGTAATGTTGTTGAAATTGGCTGTGGTTTGTCACAAGATTCAGATGCGATAGATATATTTCAAACAGTAATTGAAAGTTTACAAAAACATTTGCCTCTAATAATTGATGCTGACGGGTTAAATATTTTATCAAAAATGCCGGAGTTTTTTACATCTAAAAAGCTTATAAATGTTATATTTACCCCTCATCCGAAAGAAGCATCAAGACTTTTGGACTGTGCATTAGATGAGGTTTTAAATGATACGGAAAAAGCCGCAGAAAAGATTTCTAAGATTTATAACGCTATAACCGTTTTAAAGACTCATAAGACAGTAGTTATTTCGCCAGATGGAAGAAAGTATATAAATACAACAGGTAATAATTCTATGGCAAAAGCAGGTTCAGGTGATGTTTTAACAGGCATGATCGCAGGACTTGCCGCTCAGGGTATGAATTTATATGAAGCATCAGCTCTTGGAGTTTATTTACACGGACTTTGCGGTGATATTGCGGCAGAAAATTTAACTGCTTATTCAGTTATGGCACAAGATTTAATTAATTTTATACCGGAAGCAATAAAAAAAATCCGATTTATTTAATTAAATCGGATTTTTTAGTATTTATTAAACTTATTATTAGCTTTCAATTTGTTCCATTATTTCAAAAGGTTTTTCTATGACTTTCATAGTTTCTTCAGATAGAATACCTCTTTTTAATTCTGTAAAGCTTGCTCTTTTAGAGCTGAATTTCTTTTTCAAGAATTCATAAGCAACTTTAGGGTCACATTTTGAACCGCAAGTAAATAAATCAACTGCAGCATAACCAAGTTCAGGCCAAGTATGGATTGCAAGATGGCTTTCTGCAATAATTACTACCCCTGAAACTCCATATGGATTAAACATATGGAAACATTTTTGAACAATAGTAGCTCCGCATTCTAAAGCAGAATCTATCATATATTTTTCAACTTTATCTAAGCTATTCAATGTATTTGGATCACATTCAAAAAATTCAGCAAGAACGTGTTGTCCTAAATGTCTTTCGTGTTGTTCAGAACCTGCTTGAAACATTTCTAAAGGTGTATCTGTCAATTTGCGTTTCTCCTTATAAAATAAATGTATATTTTCACACTACTACATAATATAATAAAAAATAAAAATTTGTTAGTTTTTTGCTTTTAACCTTTTAATCAAAATTTAATAAACGTCATAAAGACACTTATACGTTAGTTTTACGTGTTTTTATTATGTTAAGTTTTATGAATGCTATTTTAAAAAGTATTCCTTTGTATTAGAATTTTTATTATGAATAATAAGATTTTGGTTATAGATGATGATATTGCAATAAATGAGTTAATCAAGGTTAATTTAGAATTAGCCGGTTATAATGTTATCCAGGCATATGATGGTGTTAAAGGTTTTGCACTTGTCAAACAGGAGCTTCCTTGGCTTGTTGTACTGGATGTTATGATGCCTGAGGTTGACGGTTTTACTGTAGCTAAAAGAATAAGGCAAAATGAAGAAACAAAAAATATCCCAATTATTATGTTGACAGCATTATCTCAGCTTAATGATAAAGTGAATGGTTTTAATATTGGGGTGGATGATTATCTCGTAAAACCGTTTGAAATTGAGGAACTTCTGGTGAGGGTGCGTGCTCTTTTAAAACGAACTAATCATATCCCCGAATCCGCTTCTGTGAGAGATTTACTTACATTAGGCGAAATCACTTTATTGCCGGAGCTTTATAGTGTTAAAATTGGAGATAAGCAAGTAAAATTAACACCTATAGAATTTGAAATTTTTAACCTTTTATTTCAGAATCATGGAAATATGGTGTCTTCAGCAAAGCTTTTGAAAGATATCTGGGGATATTCTCCGGATGATGATATCGAAACAATACGTGTTCATATCAGACACTTAAGAAGTAAAATTGATAAAATTGCTGATGGAAAAAAATATATAGAAACGATTTATGGCGGTGGTTATAAATTAAGTGTTTAAAAAAAGAGCTCTTATTAAAGAGCTCTTTTTTATCATAAGTTTTATGAAAACTATGCTTCAGCAACTTCTTCTGCAGGAGCTTCAGCTTCTTGTGCTGCTGCTTCAGCGGCTGCTTTTGCAGCTTCTTCTTCAGCTTGTTTTTTAGCCAATGCTTTTTTAGAAAGTTTAACTGTTTCTTTTTTAACGTAGTTTAAAGTACCGTCATCGTTGCAGTTTTTGATTAAGTATGCAACAGTTTCAGTAGGTTGAGCGCCTTTAGAAATCCAAGCTAAAGCAGCTTCTTTATTCAATTTCATTTCTTTAGTTTTTGGATTATAGTGACCTAATTCTTCAATTGGTCTACCTTCTCTTTTTGTAGTTGAATTGATAACGATAATTCTGTATGTAGGGTTTTTCTTAGCACCCAATCTTTTTAATCTGATTTTTAACATTTTGTTGTTTTCCTTCTTTTTCTTTGTCACTAGCGGTAATCTGGCCGCCGCTTGCCTGATTTCCTTAACCGGGTTGAAGAGGAATCACCTGATTATATTCTGATTGAAGCACAAATACAATCAGGTTGCAAGTATTTGTAAATAATTGTGCGAGAAAGGCTATAATAAAGGATATAATCCGTTTATATGAGTTGATTTTATTATTTTTTGCGGTAAAATTTAACAAGATACATGTAAATAATAAAGGATATTAGAAAAATGGAAACAAAGTTAACAAAATTAAAAGACAATGTAGTAAGTATTAGTATGACAATCCCTGCAGCTGAAGCAACAAGTGCTTATAATACTGCAGCTTCAAAAATTTCACAATATATCAATGTAGACGGTTTTAGAAAAGGTAAAGCTCCACGTGCTGTTGTAGAAAGACACGTTGGTGTTGACAGAATCCGTCAGGAAGCTTTAGAAATTTTATTGCCTAAATATTTAGGACAAGCTGTTTATGATAACAAATTGGATATTATCACACAGCCTGCAATTACAGATTACAAGTTTGAAACAGGCAAAGATGTTGAGATTACTTTTGAAGTTGAAACAAGACCGGAAGTTTCTTTAGGTTCTTATAAAGGAATTGATGTGAAAGTTGAAGTTCCTGCAGCTGACGATAGTGCATTTGATAAAGCTTTGGAAGGTTTCTTGGCTCAACATGCTTCTATGGAACTTGTTCTTGATAGACCTTCAAATGAAACTGATACTGTTGTATTCGATTTTGAAGGAACTTGTAACGGTGAACCTATTCAAGGCGGAGCAGCTAAAGGTTATGCTTTAGATTTAGCTCATTCAAACTTTATTCCTGGGTTTGCAGAACAGTTAGTCGGTCACAACATTAAAGATGAATTCGATATTCAAGTTACTTTCCCTGAAGAATATCATGATGAAAAATTAAAAGGTCAGCCGGCTACATTTGCTATTAAAATCAATGAAATTAAACAAAGAATTTTACCTGAATTAACAGATGAATTCGTTAAAAAATCAAGCAGATTCTCTACAGTTGATGAATTAAAAGCTGATATCAAAGATTATGTTGATAATCAAAGAGAAAATATCAAAAAAGTTAATGCAGAAAATGCAGTATTTAAATCAATTGTTGAATCAGCATCTGTTGAAATTCCTCAAGGTATGATAAATAGAGAAGTTGAATCTTTAAAAGCTGATTATCAACAAAGATTATCTTATCAAGGAATCAATTGGGAAGATTTTGTAAAATCTCAAGGTGATGAATTTGAAAAAACTTTAGCTGAAGATGCTATGACAAGAATTAAAAATTCTTTAATTATTGATAAAATTTCAAAAGAAGCTGATATTAAGGTTGAACAAGCTGATTTCCAAACTAAAATTGCACAAATGGCAGGAGCTTATGGTGTAGGACCTCAAGATTTATTGAAACAATTTGGTCAAAACCCTGACTTCTTGTCTTCTTTATCTCAACAAATTGTTAACGATAAAGTTAGAGATTATTTGCTTGCTAACAATAACATTGAATATGTTGAAGTTAAAGAAAAAGTTGAAGCTTAAAAAAACGTAGTTATAATTATAAATAAGAAAGGGAATTAAATCATGAGTTTTGTACCTGTAGTTGTTGAACAATCAAGCAGAGGTGAAAGATCATTCGATATCTTTTCAAGATTGTTAAGAGAAAGAATTATCTTCTTGGGAACTGCTATTGACGATATGGTTGCTAACTTAGTTGTTGCACAGTTATTGTTATTAGACAGTGAAAATCCTGAAAAAGATATTATGTTATATATTAACAGCCCGGGCGGAAGCGTAACTGCAGGTTTTGCAATTTATGATACTATCCAGCACATTAGAGCAGACGTATCTACAATTTGTTTAGGTCAGGCTGCTTCTATGGGTGCTTTCCTTTTATCTTCTGGTACTAAAGGTAAAAGAATGGCGTTGCCTCATTCAAGAGTGTTAATTCACCAACCTTTAGGCGGAGCTCAAGGTCAGGCTACTGATATTGAAATCCAAGCTGCAGAAATTATTAGAATCAAAAAATCATTGAATGAAATTTTGGCTTCAAATACCGGTCAGCCTGTTAAAAAGATTGAAAAGGATACAGATAGAGACTATATCATGACACCTCAGGAAGCTTTAGAATACGGTATGATTGATAAAGTTATTTCCCGTGATATTGTTAAATAATAGAAATTTGGAGATTTAATTAAATGCCAAAAAACGATGATAAATTAAAATGTTCTTTTTGCGGAAAGACTCAAGACCAGGTAAAAAAACTTATTGCCGGACCAGAAGTCTATATCTGCGATGAGTGCGTTGAGCTTTGTAATGAAATTCTTGATGAAGAATTTTTCGAAGCAAAAGAAAAAGATAGCGCAGCAGAAGGTGAAACTCCTGAAAAAGCTGAGAAACCTATCCCGAAACCGCACGAAATTAAAGAATATTTAGACCAATATATTGTAGGGCAGGATGATGCTAAAAAAGTGTTATCTGTAGCTGTATACAATCATTATAAGAGATTGAAACACAACAAAGAAACAGGAAAAGAATCTGTTGAAATTCAAAAATCTAATATTTTATTAGTTGGACCGACAGGTTCTGGGAAAACTTTATTGGCACAAACTCTTGCAAAAATGCTTGATGTTCCGTTTGCAGTTGCTGATGCTACAACATTAACCGAAGCCGGTTATGTTGGTGATGATGTTGAAAATATTCTTCTTCGTTTGTATCAGAATGCTGAATTTGATTCTGCTAAAGCTGAACGCGGAATTATTTATATCGATGAAATTGATAAAATTTCAAGAAAGAGTGAAAACACTTCTATTACACGTGATGTTTCAGGTGAAGGTGTTCAACAGGCATTATTGAAAATGATTGAAGGTACTGTCGCTCACGTTCCTCCGCAAGGTGGAAGAAAACACCCGCATCAGGAATTTATTGAAATCGATACAAGCAATATTCTTTTTATCGTTGGCGGTGCGTTTGTTGGTTTGGAAAAAATCATCGATGCAAGAGCTGGTGAAGGAAATTCTGTCGGCTTTGGCGCTAAAGCTGCATTATCTCAAGCTGAAAAAGAAGCTAATGCTGTTAAAATGTTGAAAAAATTACAGCCTGATGATTTGATGAAGTTCGGTTTAATTCCTGAGTTCATTGGTCGTGTTCCTGTTTATGCAGTTTTAGATCAGTTAAATGAAAAAACATTAAAAATGATTTTAACTGAGCCGAAAAATGCTGTGTTAAAACAATATCAAGCTCTTTTAAAAATGGATGGTGTAGAGCTTGAATTTGAACCGGAAGCTGTTGAATTGATTTCTAAAGAAGCAATCAGACGCAAAACCGGAGCTCGCGCACTTCGTTCAATTGTCGAAGAAATTATGCTTGATGTTATGTATGATGTTCCGACAAAAGAAAACCTTGATAAATTTGTTGTAACAGCAGATATGGTTAAGAACCATAAAAATGCAGAAGTTCTAAAACTTCCGACAAAGGAAGCATCAGCAGGTATTTCTGCGTAAGCTTTTATAAATATAAAAGGCGACGCCTATCTTAAGGCGTCGCCTTTTTGTTATGCTAAAATATTTTCTTAGTGTTTTCTTCAATTTTTGCTTGATCTGTATATTTTTGATCAATTTGTCCCATTTTGTATAAGTGTTTACTTCTGATATAATCAACTGCCAGTAATGCAGGAAGTGCGATTATTGCAAATGCTTTTGCTTTGCCCGGCATTTTTAGTAACTTATCAACAAATTTGTTACTCTTTGGTAACTTTGTTACTTTAAATTGCCAAAAGCTTTTTTTTATGCGAAAATTTTGTAAAAAGGGAGAATTGTGGATGGGAGAGTCTAAAACATTAATTTTAATTGATGGTCATGCACTTGCATTTCGTCAATATTACGCGCTTGAACGTACTAATATGAAAACAAAAGACGGAACTCCAACCTGGGCTGTCTATGGCTTTTTTAAAGCGGTTTTTGATTTATTGAAAAACGAAGATTTAAAGCCTGATGCAATCGGGGTTGCGTTTGATGTTTCCCATCACACATTCAGAACCGAACAGTATGATGAATACAAGGCTAATCGTGTTGCTATGCCTGATCCTATGAGGATTCAGATGGGGCTGATTTATGAAGGTTTAAAGGCGTTTAATATTCCAATTTACACTAAAGAAGGATTTGAGGCTGATGATGTAATTGGTACTATTTCAAAACGTGCGTGTGATCTTGGGCATAAGGTTTATATTTTGACAGGTGATCAGGATTCTTTTCAGCTTATTCGCGAAAACGGCTGTGTGACTGTAATTATCCCATCGAAAGGTGAGTTAACAGAATATGATTGGAATAAAGTCCATGAGAAGTTAGGTGTTTATCCAAATCAGGTAATTGATTATAAAGCGCTTCGCGGTGATACATCTGATAATATCCCGGGAATTCGCGGAATTGGTGAAAAAACTGCGGTTAAGCTGTTGAGTGAATATAAAACAGTTGATAATGTTCTGGCTAATACTGATAAGCTTACAGGTAAGGTAAAAGAAAAAATTGTAACCGGTGTTGAAGATGCTAAACTTAGTAAATTTTTAGCAACAATTGTTCAGGATGTCGATATTGAATTCGATTTTGATAAAACGAAAATTGAGCTGCCTGATATTGCTGCTGTTACTGAATTTTTACGTTCAATGCAGTTTTACAGCTTTTTAAAAAATATTGAATTTATTTTAAAACTTTTTGATAAAAATGCTCAGCCTATACTTCTTGAAGCAAAAACAGAAATAAAAGAACAAGAAATTCAGCCTACTATAAAAGTTTCTACTGCTAACGGACAATTGGGGTTATTTGCGCAAGCTGTTCAGTCTGAAGTTAATAAAGAAGATTTAAATTATAATTCAAAAGTAATAACAGACTCTTCAGATTTAGATTTTCTTGTCGAAAATCTTTTAAGCAACTCTGTTATAGGATTTAAAATTTTTGCGGATTTTAAAAATGCGCTTAATTCTAAAGTTTATGGTATCGGACTTGGATATAATAGCAATTATGAATATGCAGATGGTAAAGTTAATATAAATGAAACATCTGAGCTTACCGAAGCTTTTTATATCCCGATTTCTCATAATATTGATAACCAGTTAAAATTAGATTATGTTGTATCTAAATTGAAACCTGTATTTGAAAGCATGACGGTCAAAAAGGTTTCGCACGATATAAAAATCGAAGATTGTATATTGAAATCTTTAGGAATTGATTTAAATGGTGTAGTTTTTGATACCATGCTTGCTTCATATATCAAAGATTCAAATGCTAATACGGATTTTGATATTCAGTGTATGGAACAAATAGATCATATTTTACCAACAATTGTTTCCAATACTAAAAAAACATCCATTGCAGATAATAATATATCTGTTATGAAGGATTATGCCGGTGATGTTATATCAAGTCTTTTTGAGCTTACTAAATGCTGGTCTGAAAAACTTGATGAAAAGGAATACAATATTATGACTGATATTGAAATTCCTTTAGCTCATGTTCTTGCAGGTATGGAAATTACCGGTGTTTCAGTAGATACGAATTATTTAAAAGTGTTGACTAATGAATTTGATTTTAAAATTAGTGGAATAGAAAAGAAAATATTTAATCTGGCAGGCGAAGGGTTTAATCTGAATTCTCCAAAACAAGTTGCATATATTTTGTTTGATAAAATGCAGCTAAAAACAACAAAAAAACGTGGTAAATCAAAAAATTCAACAAGTGCAGAAGTTTTAAATATTTTAGCGGAAGACTATGAAATAGCAAAGCTGATTTTGGAATACAGAAAATATGCAAAACTAAAATCGACTTATACGGATTCTCTTCCTGCGCTTATTGATCCGAAAGATAATAGAATTCATACTTCTTATAATCAAACGGTTACGACTACAGGACGTTTATCATCTTCTAATCCCAATTTGCAAAATATTCCGATAAGAACAGAAGAAGGTAATAAGATTCGTCAGGCTTTTGTACCGAAAGATAAAAATAATTATTTAATTTTATCTGCTGATTATTCGCAGGTTGAGTTAAGAATATTAGCTCATGTTTCAGGTGATGAAAACCTTATTAATGCTTTTAATTCCGGGATTGATGTCCATACAATAACTGCATCCAAGGTTTTTGAGGTTCCGATAAATGAAGTTACAAAAGAAATGCGCTATAAGGCAAAAGCTGTTAATTTTGGTATTGTTTACGGACAAAGTAAGTATGGGCTTGCAAAAGCTTTAAAAATAACTTCAACAGAAGCTGATAATTTCATTAATAAATACTTTGAAACATATCCACGGATAAAAGATTATATGCATAATATGGTAGAACTTGTTGAAAAACAGGGGTATGTTGAAACTATCTTTGGCAGACGAAGATATCTGGAAAATGAAATTAATAGTCCTAATGCAATGATTAGAGAATTTGCAAAACGCGCAGCAATTAATCATCCTATGCAAGGCTCAGCGTCTGATCTTATTAAAATTGCAATGATTGATTTTGCAAGAGTACTAAAAGAAAATAACTTAAAATCCCGTCTGATAATACAGGTTCACGATGAATTGGTTGTGGAAATCGCAATTGAAGAACTTGATATCGTCAAAAGATTAATTTTAGAATCAATGGAATTAAAGCAACCGTTGAAAGTTCCGCTTCTTATTGATGTTAATGTAGGTGAATCATGGAAAGAATAGTTAAATTTATTTTATGCTTATGTTTATTAACTTGTTCTCCTGTTATGGCAGCTGCAGAACAGATGAACTTAAGTACACTTATAACTGCTCAGAATGTGCATTTTGAAAACTGTTATAAGGTTTTTAATACAGATAATGTGTCATTATTTTATCTAACGATTGCTGCTATTAATGCAAACCGTTTTACTATTGATGAAATTCAATCAAAGTCAGGTTATATTTTGTTTACTGCTGTAAATAAACAGTTTTTGGCATCAATTTCAAATGTAAATACTAAACAGGGAATGCTAAGAATTACACCTGCTGATAATAATTATTATTTTCAACCGGGTATTATTTTAAATATTTTTAAATATATCGAATTGAATCTGTCTAAAAAGCCGGAATATATTAACTTAAACTAAATTTTCAAATGCGTTTGCGACAATTTCTTTGATATCATATTTGTTATCAATGTTTTCTGTTGTAAACCATACAAGGTATTCGATGTTGCCAGCAGGACCTTTGATTGAGGAATATGTAAGTCCTTTTATTGAGTAATTTAAATTTTTTGCATAATTTATTACATTATCTATAACTTCAATGTGTGTTTTAGGGTCTCTTACAACGCCGCCTTTTTCGACTTTATCTTTGCCTGCTTCAAATTGAGGTTTTATCAGGCATATCATTTCGTGAAATTCAGGAGCTAAAAGTTTTTTCAAGTTATCCAAAACTTTTGTTAATGAAATAAATGATAAATCGCTTACCAGAAGGTCCGCTAATGGCTCGTTTTCTGCGTAAATGTCAGGAATATCACAGATTTTCAAGTTGGTTTTTTCAATTGTTTTAACCCTGCTATCGGAACGAATTTTCCAGTCTAACTGCCCATATCCGACATCAACTGCGTATACAAACTTTGCCCCGTTTTGTAAAAGACAATCTGTAAATCCGCCGGTTGAAGCTCCAGCATCAAAACAAATACGATTTTCGATTTGCGGTTTAAATGTATCAATTGCTTTTTTGAGCTTAAATCCGCCGCGTGATACGTATGGCATTGATTTTACCTGAATATCGTATTCCTTGTTTAAATTTATTTGAAAACCTGCTTTTGTAATATATTCATCATTAATTTTAACATTGCCTGCAAGAATTGCAGATGCTGCTTTGCTTTTTGTTTCAAAGTAACCTAAATCTGTTAAATATTTATCCAGTCTTTCTTTATTTTGCATTGAAGTTAAAAATCCTTTCAGCATTTTGGGTTGTAGCTTTAGCAATTTCATCTGTTGTGGTATGGCGAAGTTTTGCAATTTCTTCTGCAACATATTTTACATACATTGGCTGGTTTTCTTTGCCTCTGAATGGAACGGGAGCAAGATAAGGATCATCAGTCTCGAGTAACAGATTGTCAAGCGGAATCTCTGCTGCAACTTCTTTTGCTTTTACTGCGTTTTTAAATGTTACAACTCCGCCTAAAGCTATATAAATCCCTTCTTTTATACATTCTTTTGCAAATTCTAAACTGCCTGAAAAACAGTGTAGGATTGCTGTTGAATTTTTATTGTATTTTTTTAAAATCTCTAAAGTATCAAGATGAGCTTCGCGCGAATGTATATTTAGCGGTAAATTCATCTGATTAGCAAATTCAATTTGTTTTATAAAAACTTCTTTTTGGAGTTCTTTGAAAGACTTGTCCCAATAATAATCCAGACCTATTTCGCCTATTCCTATAATTTTTTTATTTGTGCGGATAATATTTTCCATATCTGAAAGAGTTTTATCAGTAAATGTTTTTACCTCTTCCGGGAAAACTCCAACATAACCGTACACATCATTGTATTTTTGAATAAATTCATTGACTTCAAAAATATCTTCTGCTGTACTTGATGGAACGATTGTTATTATTTTCTCGTCTTGTGCATTTTTTATGGCTTTGTCAATATTTGTTTCGCGAAGCATATTGGCATGAGAATGGGTATTAATAATATATGTGTTTTCCATAATTTGATTATACAATAAAAAACAGACACCTGTTACAGGTGTCTGTTTTAATATTATTGAGTTTACTTCATCAACTCGCCAACTGCTTTATAAACAGCCATTCTCTGAGCTGCATCTTTTTCAGCTTGAGAATATAATTCTTCAGCAGCTTCAGGATTAGTTTTAAGTAGAGACTTATAACGTCCTTCAGATCTGATAAAGTCTTGGTAGCTTCCGCTAGGGTCTTTTGCATCCCAAGTGAATGGAACTTCATTCATAGGGTTGTATCTGTATAGAGGGAAGTAACCTGCTTCTACTGCACGTTTTTGTTCGGTTTGAGTTTTACTCATATCGATACCGTGAGCGATACATGGTGCGTAAGCAAATATGATTGATGGTCCGTTATAGCTTTCTGCTTCTTGGAATGCTTTAAGAGTTTGACCTCTGTCAGCACCTAGAGATACAGAAGCTACATAAACATAACCGTAAGACATACTCATTAAGCCCATGTTTTTCTTATATGTACGTTTACCGCCTGTAGCAAATTTCGCAACGGCACCTGTTGGAGTTGATTTAGAAGCTTGACCGCCAGTGTTTGAGTAAACTTCTGTATCAAGAACCAAAATATTAACGTTTTGATTTTGAGCTAATACGTGGTCAATACCGCCGTATCCAATATCGTTTGCCCAACCGTCACCACCGATAATCCAAATTGATTTGTCAGTGAAGTAATCTTGAAGTTCTCTAACTTTAGCTAAATCAGTACATTCACAGTCAGAGTATTTTGCAAGAACTTCTTTAGCTTTATTTTGAGCAGCAACAGCTTCTTCTGTTTTTGAATTTTCGAAGTGAGACATAGCACCTTCTAGAGCTTCTTTAAGATCAGCCGGTGTTTTTTCGTTTCCAAGAACTTTTTCAACATAAGTTTTTAAAGTATCTCTGTTTTGGTCTACAGCAAGTCTCATACCGAAACCGAATTCAGCGTTATCTTCAAATAGTGAGTTAGCCCAAGCCGGTCCTCTTCCTTCTTTGTTAGTAGTGTAAGGAATTGTAGGGAATGTACCTGAGTAAATTGAAGAACAACCTGTTGCGTTAGCTACAATTGCGTTTTCACCGAACAATTGTGAAACTAATTTAACGTAAGGAGTTTCACCACATCCTGCGCAAGCGCCTGAGAATTCAAATAAAGGTTTTCTAAGCATAGCGCCTTTAATTGTTTTTGTAGTGTTTTTGCCCATAACGTTATCAGGTAATTCGTCAAAGAATTTTTCGTTAACAAGTTCACAATCTTCAACTTCTTTTTCAATTGTGGACCAAGTTAAAGCGTGTTTTGCTTTATCCGGATTTCTTAATGTAGGACATTGATCTAAACACACACCGCATCCTGTACAATCTTCGCAGTATACTTGAACTTTGAATTTTTCACCGTTAAGATTTGGTCTTGCATCAATTGTTTTAAATGATTCAGGAGCATCTTTTAGGTTTTCTGCTTCAACAAGTTTTGTTCTGATAGCTGCGTGCGGACAAGCTGATGCGCAGATACCGCATTGTAAACAGTTTTCAGGATTCCAGTGAGGAACACGAGGAGCGATACCGCGTTTTTCAAGGCAAGCTGTACCTGTCGGAATTACACCATCAGCGGACATAGCTGAAACAGGAATATCATCACCTTTTTGTCTCATTGAAGGTTCAATGATTTTTTTTGCAAATTCTGAAGCATCGTCTGAGATTAATTTAACATCATCAACACATCCAACGCCGTCTAATGATTCCGGAACAGGAACTTCTTCTGTTGCGTTAACAGCTGCATCAATTAATGCTAAGTTCATATTCACAACATCATCGCCTTTTTTCTTGAATGTTTTAGTTGTCATGGCTCTCATACCTTCAAGAGCTTGTTCAAACGGAATGATTCCTGAAACTTTGAAGTATGCAACCATCATAACTGTATTCGCGCCTTTTCCTCTAAGACCCGGTTGTTCTTTGATAAGTTTTTCAGCATCTACGTTGTAGAATTTGATTTTCTTTTCAATAATAGTTTTTTGAAGGTCTCTTGTTAAATGAGCGAAAGCTTCATCTTTAGAGTATGGAGAATTCAATAAGAATGTTCCGCCTTCTTTAATACCTTTTAACAGGTCGTATCTGCCAACGTAAGCATGGGCTGAACAAGATACAAAATCTGGTGCAGTAATTAAATATGTTGATTTAATTGGTTTGTCACCGAAACGTAAGTGAGAAACTGTAACACCGAAAGATTTTTTAGAGTCATAAGCAAAGTATGCTTGAGCATCTTTTTCTGTGTATTGTCCGATAATTTTGATTGAGTTTTTGTTAGCACCAACGGTACCATCTGAACCCAAGCCCCAGAACATACAATTTGTAGTACCAACCGGTTCAGTAACGATGTGTTCGTCAACTTTTAAAGATTTGTTAGTAACGTCATCTTCAATACCTACTGTGAATCCGTGGAAACCGTTGTTTTCTGAGTGTTTGTAAATTGCAAGAACCATTGATGGTGTAAATTCTTTAGAAGATAAACCGTAACGGCCACCGATAACTCTGATGTCTTTGTTTTCTAAAGCTGCAACAACATCTAAGTATAACGGTTCTCCGATTGAACCAGGTTCTTTTGTTCTGTCTAGAACGGCAATACGTTTAACTGATTTAGGTAAAGCTTCGTTGAAGCGTTTAACATCGAACGGTCTGTATAATCTTACTTTAACTAAACCGTATTTAGTACCGCGTTTTTCGTTTAAGTATTCAATTGTTTCTTCAATAGTTTCGCAACCTGAACCGATAGCAACGATAACGTCTGTAGCATCAGGTGCACCAACATAATCAAACGGATGATATTGTCTGCCTGTTACAGCTGCAACTTTATCCATGTATTCTTGAACGATATCAGGAACTGCATCGTAGTATTTGTTAACTGTTTCACGACCTTGGAAGTAAACATCAGTGTTTTGAGCTCCGACTTTACATATAGGAGCTTCAGGACGTAGTGCGCGTTTTCTGAATTCTTCAATATATTTAGGTTCAACTAATTTTGCAATGTCAGCGTAATCAATTTCTTCAATTTTATGAATTTCGTGAGAAGTTCTGAAACCATCAAAGAATTGAAGGAATGGAACTTTAGCTTTGTATGTTGCTAAGTGTGCAACTAAAGCCATATCCATTTCTTCTTGAACAGAATTAGCAGCAAGCATTGCATACCCTGTATTACGGCAACCCATAACGTCTGTATGGTCACCGAAAATTGCTAATGATTGAGCTGCTAATGCACGTGCAGATACGTGGATTACATGAGGAAGCATTTCCCCTGCAACTTTGTGCATTACAGGAATCATCAATAACAAACCTTGAGATGCAGTATATGTAGAAGTTAGAGAACCTGCAGCCAAAGAACCGTGAACAGCACCTGCTGCTCCTGCTTCAGATTGCATTTCTGCTACTTTTACTTCTTTTCCCCAAATGTTTTTCTTACCTTGTGAAGCCCATTCATCAATCCATTCACCCATAGTAGATGAAGGTGTGATTGGGTAAATTGCTGACACTTCACTCAAAGCATAAGCTATGTGAGCGGCAGCATAATTGCCATCAACTGTAATTGTTTTTCCAGGCATATTAACCCTCCTTATTTTGTATGCTATAACTTAACTACAACTGTACTACAACATGATAATACAAACATATCTTTTAACCAAATTTTAATCTTTTTTAACTTTTTGTTGTAAATTAATGTAACAATTTTTTATTTTAATGAATTTCTTAGTAAAATTAAAAAACCTTTAAACGTTTTATACATTTAAGTAGAAGGTCAAATTATGAATGTAAATTTTTTAATACCAAAATTTTCAAACAGTGTTCAAAATGCTCAAAATTCGCATTACAGTAACCCTGTAATGCCTTCAAAGCTATCACCTTTGAAGGCAGATACTGTATCCTTTACAGGAAGTGGGACAAAAATTGCTGACTTTTTGGAAGGGCAGTTTATTGCAGATAATCCGAGATTACTGCGGATTGCGACAACTTATCTTGATGTTTTGGAATCGGTAGCTTTTAAGTTGAAAGAAAAAGGTTTTTCTTTCGATAGAGCATATTGTGAGTTAAGTCCTGTAAAATCACCTGCTGCAAGAACAAGTAAAATAGTGCGTTCCGGCAGTATGAAAGTTCCGGATACAATTCGTGCGACATTGTATTGTAATGATCCGTATGATTTAGCTAAGTTAAATGATGAACTTCTCCCGTTGATGAAACAGCGCGGGTATGTGCTTGCAGATACAAAAATGAGTGTTCAGGATTTGATGAAGCGCGGTTATATTCCAACAGATGATGAAATAAAACTTTTAGAAAAATTAAAAGCTCATGATTTTTCAACACCTCAAGAAGAAATGGAATTGGTATTAAAATTAACGAAATATGTCCCTGATTTAGATATCAGGCTGGAAGATGTTTCAGATCAAATAACCAAATTATCTCCTGAATTGCGATATAGTATTGGTAAACCTCAAAAATCAGGTTATGAAGATCTTCAAATGCGTTTTATCCGCGATTTTGATAAAAAGAAAAATCCGATTCAGCATGAATTGATTATTTTATTTGGACCTAATTATAGTGCAGCTAAACATGAAGAATCAAGTCGAATTTATAATCATTTGAGAAAACTTGACGAGTTAAATGTGGATACAGCCGGAGTTTCTTCTACTCAATCCAATGCAGGGAAATTTGAACGTTATATTGATTTAGTTAAACAAATGTTCAGGGGAAAAGTTTCTCAAAAACTATTCTTGAATGGTAAGAATAAGGATTATGCAGATATCCCTGATGAAGCAGTTATAAATTTCTCGCCTGAAGATATAAACTTATTTGAAGGTTATTTTAATGGATTACGCTTAAGGTTGTCTAATTTGCATAAGGAGGCTTTAAAGTCTACCGATGTGTCAAGTGTAAGACGACAACTTTGCAAGGACTATAAGGCTGATAAGGATACAATAGAAAATGTTTATAATGGTTTAAAGGATGCGATTGAGCATTATAATTATCAGGCTGATTTGAAGAAGTAAATAAAAAATCCCTCTCAAAAGAGAGGGATTTTTTATTTATTCAGCTTTCTTTGCAAATGATTCATTTGCGCGGGATTTAATTTCTGAGACAATTTTGTCGATGAACTCATCAACAGTGAAGGTTCCAACTTGTCCAATTCCGCGTGCACGAACCGCAACAGAATTTGCTTCAATTTCTTTATCACCGATCACGCAAACGTAAGGGATTTTCTTATCTTGAAGAGATTCTCTGATTTTGTAGTTCATAGATTCAGAGCGGTCGTCAAGATTTGCTCTAATACCAGCTTCGCGCATTTTTTTGTAAACTTGTTCAGCAAAATCAACGTGTTTTTCGTTTGAAATTGGAACGATATTTACTTGAGTCGGAGCAAGCCATGTTGGGAATGCACCTGCGTAATGCTCGATTAAGATACCGTGGAAACGTTCCATTGAACCAAAAATTACACGGTGAAGCATTAGAGGAGTTTTTAATTGCCCGTCTTTGTCCTGATATTTGATATCAAATCTTGCAGGAAGGTTAAAGTCTAACTGAATAGTAGCACATTGCCAAGTTCTGCCGATTGCGTCTTTAATTTTGAAGTCAATTTTCGGACCGTAAAATGCTCCGTCACCTTCATTGATTTCGTAAACCATTCCGCGGCGTTCCATTGCTTCTTTTAATCCTGCTTCTGCTTTATCCCAGTTTTCGATTTCGCCTACAAAGCTTTCAGGACGGGTTGATAATTCAACTTCAAATTTCATATTGAAAATAGCCATTGTATCTGCTACAAAGTCTATAATTGCGTTGATTTCATCAACAAGCTGCTCAGGTGTACAGAAGATGTGAGCATCGTCTTGTGTGAAGCCTTGAACACGGGTTAAACCTGATAATGCACCGGATTTTTCTTTACGATAAACTGTACCTAATTCTGCCATACGTAATGGTAGTGAACGATACGAATATCTGTTTGCTTGGTATATCAAAATATGGAACGGGCAATTCATTGGTTTTACAACAAATTGTTCATCTGAATCTTCGTCTTTTTGAACAAAGAACATATTTTCTTTGTAGTGATCCATATGACCTGATATTTCCCATAATTTAGATTTAGCGATTTGCGGGGTTTGAACGATAACGTAACCGCGTTTTCTGTGTTCTTCTCTCCAATAGTTTTCAATTTGTTCTCGAACCACAGCAAGGTTTGGATGCCATAATACCAAGCCGCCGCCTAACTCTTCACGTGTTGAGAACAGGTCAAGTTTTGTTCCTAGTTTCCTGTGGTCACGTTTTTCGGCTTCTTCAATAAATGTTAAATATGCCTGTAAATCTTCTTTGTTCCAGTAAGCTGTAGCATAAATACGTTGTAACATTTTATTATTTTCGTTACCGCGCCAGTATGCGCCTGCAACTTTTAATAATTTAATAGCGTTTGCTTTAATATATGATGTATTTGGAAGGTGAGGACCTGCGCAAAGGTCATTAAATAAAGCATTTCCGTCTTTGTCTTTTGTAATATATAAAGTCGGATTGTCGTTTTTGTGTTCTTCTAAAAGTTCAGCTTTGTAGATTTCACCTTCATCTTTGAAAGCTTTAATTTGTGCTTCAACATCAGGGATTACGTATTTTTCAAATGTAAGATTTTGTTTAATAATTTCTTTCATTTTTTCTTCGATTTTTTGCAAATCTTCTTCTGTAAAAGCATGTCCGTCAGTTAAATCGAAATCGTAATAAAAACCATCAGCTGTTGCCGGTCCTATTGCTAACTTTGCAGATGGGAACAGGCTTTGTACGGCTTGTGCCATGATGTGAGATGTTGAGTGTCGTAAGATACTCAAAGTTTCGTTGTTTTTTTCCATTATTCTTCTTTCTATCCTTTTGGGTTATTGTAAATCTTTTCGGTTAAACCGTTTCAGTCAAAAACATTTGAAAGAATTATTTACCCCAGGGCGGATCCCCTTAACTATTAACTATTTAATTATAACATAAATAGAAAAGACATTATTTTATTTTGCGTAAATAATTCATATTATTGTTATGTAAGACGTAATAAGCACATCCCCAGCTTATATTCATTGAACATTCTCTGACATATGGAGAATTAGGACCACCTTCAGGATATAGTGATTTGTTATAATAAGAAAATAAGAATAAATCTTTACCTATTGTATTAGGAAGAGATTTTCCATTGGTGTCTACATAAAACCATAAAATTGCACCATAAGTTTTTGGGTCAGGAGCGACAAACCATATTGATGTTCCGTTTAATAAGCTCATTTTGTAATAATATGGTGAAGTTCTGTAGCCTTTTGATACAGAATCTATGCCTCCTGCAAAAGTACGATACCCGTTAGCCGGTACACAATGACCTTTTACATCATTTGTGCCGCAATCTATAGCTATTTTTAAGAAATGTTTTAAATTATCTGCCGCTTTTTTTATGGAGTTTACGTCTTTAGTTTTTATGCCCCAATTTTCAATATCTCCATATTCTTCTTCAGTCATTCTTATTGCTTGGGTTAATATAGATTGGGTTTGTCGAAGCTTTACTACGGTTTGTCTTTCATAGTTTTTTTGAAGCAAGGTAGGTATTGTCATTGCTGCAACAATTCCTATTATACCTAATGTTATTAACACTTCCGCTAAAGTAAAGCCCTTTTTCATATCTTCTCCGTTCTGATATTAGCACAACTTGTTCTTAATTTAGCACTAATATTTAATTTATGCAAGAGGTTTATTTTAATAATAAGAAGTTAATGCAGCGAGCTTTATCTTCAATAATAAAGAAGTACCGTATTGAAAGAAATAAATCAATCAGTTTGATATCGGATGAAATCGGTATGACAAAATCTATGTGGGCTGATTTGGAAAAGTCTATTAAAGATCCTCAGCTATCAACACTGTGGAGAATCTCTGAGGCTTTAGATATTCCGTTGTCTGTTATTGTTATTGAATTGGAAAACGCTCTTGGTGAAAATTTTACATTAGTAAATTAGTTTTCATTGATAGATTGAGCGACAATGAAACCTGTTGACCAACAGTTTTGGAGGTTAAATCCTCCGCAAAGACCGTCTATATCTAAAACTTCACCACAAAAGTATAACCCGGGGTATTGTTTGCTTTCTAATGTTTTAGCATTTACCTCTTTTAAGTCAACACCACCGCAGGTGACTACTTCGCCATTTTTCATTTTCCCGTTTATGTGAAGTTTGAAGTTTTCTAATGTGTTCAGAAGCTTTTGGTGAGATGTCCTGCCAAGCCAGGAACCTGCAATGTCAGGTTCTTTTCCCAGTGTTGTTAAAATATATTTTGTTAAAGATTTTGGAACATATGGTTTTAGTTGGTTGCATACTTCCATTCGGCTTTTTTCAAGAAAATACTGCGGCGAATCGGTAAAATCCGCAAATTTGAAGGTGATTTCATATGGGAATTCTTTCCTTGCATATATAGATGAAATCGTATAGATTACCGGGCCGCTTACACCGTGGTGAGTAAAAAGGATATCTCCTTTGTATGTTTTTTTATCAATTTTAACTTCTGCATTTGCAACCTTTACACCTGAAAGTTGTGATAAATCTTCTTCTGTTGTCAGCCCAACAAGTGCTTGAGTCGGTGACTGAATTTTAATATTAAGTTTTTTTAGAAGTTCATAACCGGCATGTCCGCCTACTGCTATAATTACGTAATCAAATAAGTATGAATTGTTATTTGTTTGAATTTTCCAACCGTTAGCTAAAGGTAATATCTCATTTACTCCTTCTCTGGCAAAAGAACACTTTGAAATACTTTTTAAAAACTTTTCTCTTACGTCTGCAGCTGAATTGGAAACCGGAAAAATTCTGTTGTCCTCTTGTGTGTAAGTTTTTACTCCTATGTTTTTAAAAAAGTCTATGGTGTCTTGTGTTCCGAATCTTGAAAATACGGAATATAAAAATTTCTCTCCGCGCGGATAGTTTTTGGCAAGTTCTCTAAAATCATACTCTGCGTGTGCTAAATTACACCTGCCGCCGCCGGTTGGAAGTATTGTTCGTAAAAATTTACCTTTATCAAAAAGAGTTACATCAAAATTGTTTTGCAAATAATAAGCGCAAATACATCCTGCAGGACCTCCGCCGATTATTGCAATTCTTTTACTACATTTACCCCTAGAAGTCGACTCGTGTGCCATATAAAAATACCATTTCAGGGTTTTCTAAATCAGAGTGCATTTCAACTATGTTTTTATGCAATACGGGGTGAATATATTCAGAATTTAATTCCATCATCGGTACAAGTGTAAATGCTCTTAAATGCACGTATTTATGAGGAATTGTAAGATTTTCTTCATTGATTACATCCTTATTGTAAAATAAAATGTCAATATCAATGGTTCTGTCTTTGTAATCCTGACCATCTTTTTTTATTCTTCCAAGTTGTTTTTCAATTCTTTGACAAATTTCAAGCAAATCTTTTGGAGAGTATTTTGTTTTAATTTCAACAATTGCATTGACAAACCAGGTTTGTGTATTCATATTCCAAGGCTCTGTTTCGTAAAATGCTGATGTTCGAACAATAGTAATCCCATCATCTGCACCCAGCAGACTTGCAGCTTGTTGTACATAACCTATACGGTCACCCTTATTTGATCCTAGACTTAAATAAACTATTGCCATATTCTGATTTTATAAATTTTTGTATCTAATGTCAACATGTTCAAACATTTGTTGTATAATTTTCTTATTATGATTACATATTCTATTATTCTGGTTTTAATTTTAATACTTGTTGTATCAATGTTTAATGAGTTATTTTTATACGGTATTGTATCAACTCTTTTATTTATTTTGTTACTGCCGTTTTATTACATTGTGAGAGTTTTTAATGGCAAATTCTTATATGGTTGGAAAGAAAAGCTGGGATTTTTTCAACCTCAAAGTTTAGGTGATAAGGTAATAATGTATCATGGAGTTTCTGTTGGTGAAATTATTGCTTTAGAAAATCTAATTAAAAAAACAAAAGAAGAATTTCCTGATTATAAAATCGTAGTTACTACAGGTACTAAAACAGGTCAAGAAATTGCTCAGAAGAAATTTTCAAATGTTGCAGATTTTATTACTTATTTCCCTTTTGATATTTTTTTCTGTGTAGATTCTTTTTTGACAAAAATTAAACCAACTATTGTTTTAATTGCCGAAACTGAATTGTGGCCGGTATTTTCTTTTTCATGCCGCGCAAGAAACATAAAACTTTATACAATTAATGGAAGAATGTCTGATTCAACTTATAATTTGTATAAGTTATTCAAATTCTTTTTTAAACCTGTGTTATCAAAATATACAAAAATTCTTACACAAAGTGAAATAGACAAAAATAAACTTGTCTCAATCGGAGCTCCTGTTGATAGAACCTTTGTTATGAAGAATCTTAAATTTGATGTAAAAAAATCAGATGAAACCGTTGATATCGGACAAGCTGACTATAGAGTCATTATTGCCGGCAGTACACATAAAGGTGAAGATGAAATAATTCTTGAAATTTTTAAAGAAAAACACCAAAAATATTCTGATACAAAATTACTTCTTGTGCCTCGTCATTTGACTAGATTGTCTCAAATTACACCTATTCTTGATACTTTAGGGCTAGGCTATGGATTGCGCTCTAAAGGTGACACATTCAAAGAAAAAGATGTAATTATTCTTGATACAATGGGTGAACTTTCAAAGATGTATTCAATATGTGATTTTGCGTTTATTGGTGGAAGTTTTAATAAAACAGGCGGTCACAATCCTTTGGAAGCTTCTGTGTATTCAAAACCTACTATTACAGGACCATCTATTCATAATTTCCGTGATATTTATTGGCTGCTTGCACGTACAAATGCTGGAAAAATCGTTAAAAATCCTAAAGAATTAAGTGAATATATTGAAAAACTTTTATCTGATAAAGAGTTTTATCAGCAGGCTTGCAAAGATTGTGAAACAGTGTTTAACGATCAGCAAGGCGCATTAGATGTTGTAATTAATGAATTAAAACAAGCTATATAAAAATGGTGAACTAAAGAAGGAGAGAAATTATGAAAATAACAAACGAATTAAGAAAGCGGGGGGGGGTAACTGCTTAAAGCTTATTTTAGGCGTTTTTGAGCTATCTCCTAAAAAAGCATTTACATTAGCTGAAACATTAATTACTCTTGGCATCATTGGAGTTGTTACAACGATTACTATTCCGACTTTAATGACTAAGATTAAAAATCACCAAATTGAGACTGTATTGAAAGAGGACTATTCGATTTTACAGCAGATGATGATTTCTGCAAATGAAGAAGGTGCTATAAGTTCTATTCCAAAAAATAATAATATGGATTTGATGCGTGCTTGGTTTGAAACTTATATGCTTCCATATATAAAAGTTGCGCGAGTTTGTTATGATGAAAAAGGTTGTTGGGCTGAAACCAAAAAACTTAATGGCGTAATTCAACATTCATATTCAAATTATCCGGGATGTGGAGTAAAATCAATAGGTATGGTTCTTAATAATGGAAGTTTTGTATGTCTAGATGATTTTGGTCCGGATCAAATGAAATCTGTATTTGGTATAAAAACTTCTGTAAGTAAAGAAGTTACTCTTGTATTTTATATTGATACAAATGGTATTAAGCCGCCTAATGTATTTGGAAAAGATATTTATATTCTAGGTTTCAAAGAAGAATTAGGAAGATTAGTTCCTGCCGGAACAGATACTACAAACGCAGAACAGGTTAAAGATTGCAGCAAAACCGGTACTGGCTTCTTTTGTTTATCTCTTGTTAAAAATCGCGGTTGGAAACTTGTTGATATTAAATAATTACAAAATGCCGGCATTGAATTTATTCAATGCCGGCATTTTGTTTTATAAGAATTATTAAATTTGGTCAAGTGATATAGCTTTTACTCCTGCATATCTTGCTTTATCCATAAGTTTTGCAACTGCACCGTGGGTTGAATCCCCATCAGCCTGAATTAAAAGCCCGTCAGGATAGTTTTTAATTTCCTGGCTTAAGATTGTTCCCAGCATATCAGGAGAAATTTCTTCATTATGGATGAAGTATTTGTCATTTTGAGAAACAACAACTGTCAAGATTTGAGGATCTTTATCAATCTGACTTTGCTCAACATTTTCCGGAACTGTAAGACTTATACCTTGCTGATCCAGTAAAGGTGCGATTACCATCATAATAATCAGCAAAACCAGAAAGATATCTGTTAATGGTGTGATATTGATTTCGTTAAATGTTTCTCTCATTATTCTCCGTCCTGTGGAATTTCTACATTTTTATTTTTTTCAAGTTCTTTTTGCTCTTTTTTATTTAAAGGTTCGCCTGCAACTACAAGTTTTTTGTATTCTGCATTTTGTGCAGCGTTCATTACATCCATAATAGTTGCGCTTTTAATTGTTTTATCTGCTTTTACAATCACTTCCGGAGCTTCGATATCGCCTTTAGCTGCAATTAACTTGTCTGTTAATTGTGCATTTTGGATACTTTCGCCGTTGACAAACATTGCTCCGTCTTTTGTAATAGATACGGTAACCTTTGATTCTTCAATATTTACTCCGTTGTTAACCTCCGGAACTTCAACGGCATTATCCATTGATTGGAATGAAGGTGCAACAACCATCATTATGATTAACAGAACCAGAAAGATATCTGTTAACGGTGTAATATTGATTTCATTGAACATTTTTTGTTTTTTATTTGTTGAAAAAGCCATTTTCTTTACCTGTTATAAGTTAACTTTTGATGATGAATATTTTGTTTGAGTTTCGTTTTCAGCATCTACAAAGCTTAAGAATAATAATTTAATAAGCTGGAAGTCGTCTTCGTAGTGTTTAACAATTGATTGGAAAGAGTTGAAGAAAATAACCGCAACAATCGCAACACCAAGACCGAAAGCTGTAGCAATCAATGCTGAACCGATACCTGAAGCAACTGTTGCTGCCTGATTTCCTGAATCAGCTAAGATGTTGAATGTCAAAAGAATTCTGACAACAGTACCAAACAAACCTAAGAATGGTGCTACACCGCCGATTGTACCTAAAATTGTTAAGTGGCTTTCAAGTTTTCTTGTAGCTAATGCTGCTGAAATATCAAATGAACGTGAAAATCCGTTTCTTTGTTCAGAGAAAATTCTGACAGCTTCTTCAATAACTTCACCGATAACACCGCCGCAGCGAACTGCTGTATTTTGTGCTGCAGATAAGTCATTTTTTGATAAGTTTTTGTTTAATTCTCTCATGTAGATTGTAATATCACGTTGGTTTTTTTGATAGAAAGACCATTTGTTGATTACAACGCCCAGTACCAAAATTGAACATGCAAAGATTGGTAACAATACCGGCCAGTCCATTTTAATTGACTCTAATAATAATTCCATAGTTTTTTATCCTCATTTCTTGTAATAACTTTTCCCTAATATCTTGTTGCTCCAAATACATTATAGTCAAATGTGAATTGGATATCTATGCTTTGTCCTTTGAATTCCGGCGGAAGCGGTCTGAACGGAGCGGCTAAGTGAACCGCGTTAAGTGCAGCCTTATCAGCGTTTGGTAATCCTGAAGATTTAAATACCGAACAAGATAATAATCTTCCGTCTTTAGCGATTTTGAATAAAAGAACAACACGTTTACTTTCGTTTCCTTTTGGCGGATCCCAGTTCATTTTGATTCTTCTTTGAAGTTCTCTCATGTATGGTCCGAAATCAGGTTCGCGAATTGCATCAATTCCCGGACGTCCTCCGCCTCCACCAGGGTTTCCGCCTCCGGAGCCAGAACCTTTACCATATCCTGAGCCTGTTCCTGATGACCCTGAACCGGTTTTACCTGAACCAGATGATGCCAGTTTATTCCCGGAACCTGAACCTACAGGTGCAAGTGAAGGATTTGGAGAATATGTTCCGCTTCCTTTGGTTCCGCCTTTATTTGAAGAACCTGAACCGCTGATTGGACCTGTTGCATATTGACCGGCTTTTGTTCCTCCAGGTGGAACAGGAACTTTAAACGGTGAATTGGTTGGTTTTTGTACTGTTTTTGGTGTCATTGGCGGTTTTACAGAAGGTCTTGCTGTAGGTGGCTGTGGTTTTGCCACTTGAGGTTTTGGAACTGCCTGTTGAACCGTTGGTGACGGTGTAATATTTTTCTGAGGTGTTGTCACCTTTGGTTGTGATTGAGTTGGAGTTTTTTGCGGTGCAACACTTTGTGTAATTTTATTTACAATAGATTGTTTTTTAGGCGCCGGAGCAGGTGATGATGGTGCAGGTTTTGATGCAGGCTTAGATGATGGCATAGATACCGGTTTTTTAGGATCATTTATGCCGCCAGTTCTTGAATTCCTGTCTGCTCTGAATCTTGTATTAGGATCTTTTGGTTTTTCTTCCTTATCTACAAGTACAAATTCGATGTCATTAACTTTAGGTTTTGGTTTTTCAAATATGTTATAAATCCCAAAGAATGCAAGTATTGTTATTACAAGCCAAAAAACAACGATAGCTGCAGGGTGTAAAATTGCAGAAATTGTCATTGCTTTTTTTAGAGGGATTGCTTCTTTATCCTCTCTTGTTACTGCGGGCATTCTGTATTCAAGATGTTTTGATGAAATCCCTGATTCTTGTTCTAAACTATTTGTACTGTTTGTGTATCTACCTAATATTGACATTTTCTTCCCTAACAACAAATATTTTTTATCTCTTATTTGTTAATGATTTTATTTTAAAGTTTCAATAATATTATTGCCCGAATGACTTATCTTCATTATTAACCGGGTTCACAGTTATCGGTTGTGTAAGTATAAGGTCGATTACTGTATTAACGGGTATAACAACATCGTTGCCTTTATCCCAAATTGATTTAACAAGTCCGCCGCCAGAACCCACTGCTGTTGCTAAAGCTGTACCACGACCGATACTTCCTCCTGCAAGAGGGGAAATTACAACACCTGCTAAAGCTCCTGCGCTTGCGCCGACTGCTATATCTTTTGCGTATTCTTTTGTGGTATCAAGTGCAGTTCCACCGATGAGCGTGCCTGTATTATCGTCTGTTTTTACAACTGCAGAAATTGGGATTGTTTGCCCCATTGGTGTAATAATTTGGGTAAATCTTAAAGTTAACTTACCGTTTAAACTTCCGTGTTTAGCTTTTGATGTTTCGATTACTGTTCCGTATATTGAACTTCCTGCAGGTGCAATTTTGCTGCCGTTATAATACAAATCCGAACTCAAAGCAAGAGTTACGCTTTGACCTGTTACAGCGTTTTCTGAGCTTACAGGTGATGTTACAACTGCCTTAAACGTTTCACCTGCCGGAACTGTTACAACTCTACCTTTTAAGGTTGTCGGAAGTTGGTAACTCTGTGGTTCTGTATTTTGCTGCAGGTTGAAATTTGGTGCCGCAAATGCACAATTAACCGAAAACAATATTACAGACAATATAAATAATTTTTTCATTAAATTGCTCCCTAAGACATAATATAACTATATTTTACTCCATATATTAATTTTGTCAATTTGTTTACTCGGTTATAGTGTGAGTAATACCTGTTGGAGCTGTCAGTATAATTATTTGTTGATCTCCTGCAGGAATTTTAGTATGAGTTCCCATACTTCTTTTACCGCCCGGTCTTAATTGAAGAGTTGCAGCTCTGTGATTCCAGGAAATTCCCTGAAACTTACCTTGGTAATGCGGTATTTTAACCCATTCTGATGGTGGTGTAAGTTCTCCGCCTATCAGGTTATTGTTTGAAGTATAAATATAACCTTTTGTTGGAATCTCAAACCCGTCAGGCATTAAGATTTTTGTAATTTTTATTTTCATAGATGCATTTGTGCCGATTACAGGCTCATTGATTTTTTCTATATATCCGAAGAATTCTGTATTTCTTGGAATTATGTTTGTCTCATACATAAAAAGGTCACTTGTTGCAATGAATTTTAATTTATAACCTTCAGGACAGGTTTCTGTTGAAATTTCCTGAGTGGTCATAACTGGAATAAATGAACCTACAGGAAGTACAATTTCATCATAATCACGCATTTCGAGTGTATTAACTTCAAATTCTTCGGCTTGTACCGGAATATTTATAATAAATATCGCAGTTAATAATATTAATAATCTTTTCATAAGAGTTATTATAACAGTTTTTTTATTTTTATCAACAGGGGTAAATGTATAGCGTGAATGTATTTGTTGTACAAATTTCAAACTAATTATACACACTGAACTGAGTTTTCTTTTCTTATGTACTCAATATATTCTAAGATTTTATTATAATCGTCTTCAATAACCATAACTCCACGGATTTTTGAAGCATTTCTAATTCCTGCAATATAGTAAGGGTAAAATTTTCTAAAAAACTTTATTGCTACAGCTTCTCCACGTAATTTGATTTCTTCATCAAGATGCCATTTCATCATATCAAGTTTTTCATCCAAAGATGGTTCAGGGAGTTTTTCTCCGGTTTTAAGATAATGTGCAACGCGTCCTATTAATGTCGGGTCACCAAGTATTCCTCTGCCTATTGCAATTCCGTCAGCCTTACTTTTTTCCAGGCATTCAACAGCAGTTTCAATTGATGTTATATCTCCGTTAGCAAAAACCGGCACATCTACATTCTCTTTCAGCAGGCGGATTTTTTCCCAATCTGCTTTCCCTGCATAAAACTGTGAGCGGGTTCTGCCGTGAATTGTTATAAATTCTGCTCCGGCTTCTTGCATTTGCTGGCCAAATTCTACAAAATTCATCTCATCTGCAGTGTACCCAAGACGAAATTTTACACTTACAGGTTTATTAGTACCTTCTTTAACCGCTTTTACAAGGTCAGCAGCAAGTGATGGGTTACGCATTAAGGCTGCTCCGTCCTGACCTTTTACGACTTTATTAACAGGACATCCCATATTTATATCAAGCATATCTGCAAATTGAGTTAGATATTGTGAAGCACCTCTCATTAGATGAGGTTTGTGACCGTTTATTTGATAAACTATCGGGTGGTGTGTTTCATCAAGTTTAGTGATTTCTGTTCGAACATTTTGAGCCAAAAATTCAGAACTAATCATCTCGGTTGTTAAAAGTGCATCCGGTGCATATTTTCTTACAAGCGAACGCAAGACATAATCAGTTATACCTGCCATTGGAGCAAGTGAAACTTTGCTTTGTATTAAGTTTTGAACTCTATTTTGCATATTCCTTTAATTCTTCGGCGCGGGCTTTAGCATATTGCTTGTATTCATCATCCTGAACCTCTGAATTTGCGTATGCTGTGTAATATGTATATGCATCTTTGTATTTACCCATTGCATCATAGTCAGAAGCTATTAAGTAATTACAAATAGTAAATTCATTATTCAGGCTGTAAGCTTTTTTAAGATCAGCAATTGCTTCATTGCGTTTTTCTTTTGTATCATAAATCATACCACGATAATATAATGCGTATGAATTTTGTGAATCTTTTGATAACAATTCGTTAAATTTCACAAGGCTTTCATCTAAATTATTTGCTTCATATAAAGCAATAGCATCGTTAAGTAGATTAGCCCTGTCTGATTCGTCTATAGATTTTAGATATTCTGCTGCTTGTTTATTGTTTTTATTAAAAGCAAGTGATTTTTGTAAGTATTCTTTTGCATTTGCATAATCTTCGTTTTCACCGTACAGGCATGCAATGTAGTATGCAATATCAGAATCTACAGGTTTTAGTTCAAGTGCTTTTTTATAATATGTAATAGCGTTAGCTCTATCTCCAAGTTCTTGATATGATGTTGCAGCACCAATCATAGTATCAACTGTTGCAGGTGTTACTGATAAGTAATATTTTATCGCGTTGTGATAATCCTTATTGTTGTAAGCTTCAGCTGCTTTTGTTAATTGATTATCTGTTTTCATTGAAGATATATTTTTTACTGTAGATGCTATTGATGATTCTTTAGGAAATTTTGCTTGTGCTGATTTTAATGTTGTAAGTGCTCCATCAAAATCATTTCCTTGAGCTTGAGCTAAAGCAAGGTTTACAAAAATCTCAGGATTCTTGCTATTAGTTTTTATAGCTGCATTATACATATATATAGCATTGTCGATTTTTCCGTTTTTGTGTAATTCGATAGCGTAATCATACAATACATCTGCAGGATTCATATTTGCCATGTTAGAATTTACGTAATCCACAAATTGTTCAGGAGTCATAGTTTTTTTAGCACTTTCTACCATTTGAGCTTTTAGGTAGTCGTTGTTCGGGTCAAGCGCCATGACTTTTTTAAACCCTTCTTGAGCAATTTTTGAATCTCCAAGTTTATCATAGCATTGTGCTCTATACAGGTTGGCATTAACATTGTTCGGATAAAGTATTAGAACTGATTCATACGCTTTAATTGCAGTTTTGTAATCTCCTTTTTGCTGATATAAAGTTCCGGTGTTAATTCTTGTATTAATATTTGAAGGGTCAAGAGTTTCAGCTTGTTTATAATACGATAAAGCTTCATCCAGTCTGCCTTCTTTTTGTAAAATTGCCCCCATATTTGCGTTTAAATTTGCATTATTTGGTGATGCTGTAAGTTTTTTCTTGAATGTTCTTTCAAGTGTATATAATAAGTCTTTATTATCAGCTGTAGTTCTTGCAAGTACAAAGCTGTATTCGTTTAATGCTTCATCTGATGAACCCAGGTTATCCAGAATTTTTGCATATGCAAGTCTTATGTTTAAATCGTTAGGTGCAACAGCTGTGGCTTTTTTATAATATTCAGCGGCTTTTGGTTCGTTACCTAAAATTTTCATAATACTTGCAACTTGTTCAAAGCTGTCTTTTTGCAGGTTTTTACTTCCCAATGCTTGCATAAATTCATAAGCTGCCGCAGGGAAATTCCCCTCTGCACGTAGCTTCTTAGCGTAATTAAATCTGCCTTCAGGTGACATATCAAATTTGCTTATATTAAGGCAATTGCTAAGATTTTTTTGATTACTTATAATTGAAGAATGTGAATTTTGAATTTGGGTTTCTGTTGCCGGATAATACATTAAATAAAATAATGCACTTCTAAAATCATTTGCCGCCTTTTCATAAGCTTTATCTTTTGTTGCATATTCAGCCCCTCTTGAAATATACGCGTTAATGATACCGACACGAGCCGAGTTATCAAGGTAATTTATTCTCAACGCGCTTTTAAATTCAGTAATTGCTCCTGAATATTGATATTGTGACATGTAGCTTTGCCCTAAATCAAAGTGTTCTTTAAAATCCGCAAATGCACATCCGCCCAGTAAACAGGTAATTACAGATATTTTTGCAAGAGTAACTAATGTATTTTTCATGTTTGCTCCCTTTTAGCCACTATTTTATTACAACTTTGATTTTCTGTATATACACAACAGTCTAATTGTAAATTTCTGTATAGTAAAACAAAAAGAGTAAGATATGTGATTTATCTTACTCTTTTATTTAGTACATTTTTAGGTATTAAATGTTAAAATCTTTCACAGAAATAAAATTTAAACACTCGTCAAATAGTGTTTGCAGTGGCTGTGTGATATCAATCTCCATAGTTTCTGCTCTTGACACTTCCATAGATGCTACAATTGCTTCAGTCTGTGATTTTTCCATACTTAAATGCTCCTTATTTAATTATTTTCGGGTAAATATCCTTAATCTTGACAAATTAGTTATCGGAAGATTTTATCTAAAACTTTAATTAAAATTTTAATTTGTATTTGTCTATACACTCAAAACTATATATATAGCTGTTATCTGGCTTGTAACAAAACTTAATAATGGTTTAATGTTACACTATAGCTTTATTTTTATTTTTATGTTATAGTGAACACGTAGTATAACTTTAATATAGGAGATAAAAAAATAGCTAACGATACTAGATCCCAAAGGGATAAGGACAAAACAATAATGAATGAACGTATTCGTTCAAAAGAAGTAAGATTAATTGACGATAAAGGAACAAATCACGGTGTAGTTCCAACATCAAAAGCACTTAGTATGGCAGAAGATGCCGGTTTAGATTTAGTATTGATTAGCCCAAACCAGGCTCCACCGGTTGCAAAAATTCTTGATTACGGCAAGTATAAATATGAAATGGCTAAAAAAGCCAAAGAAGCTAAGAAAAAACAACACGTAGTTGAAGTTAAAGAAGTAAAAGTTCGTTATAAAATTGATGTACATGATTATGAAGTTCGTATAAAAAGTGTTAGGAAGTTTATTGCACAAGGTAATAAAGTTAAAATCGTAGTAATGCTTCGTGGTCGTGAAATGCAACATTCTAACTTAGCTTTTGAACTTGCAAATAGATTTCTTGCGGATTTGGAAAATGATCCGATACAAGTTGAAAAGAAACCTCAGCTTGAAGGTAGAAATGTTACATTATACTTAGCTCCTCAAGCATCATAATAAATAATTATTCTGTTTTGAAAAATAAAAGTTCTTGACTTTAAACTTTGAGCACATATAATAAAAGACGTAGCCAACATGGTTACACAAAACAGAATACTAGCCGCAATAGCTCAGTTGGTAGAGCAAGGGACTGAAAATCCCTGTGTCCTTGGTTCAATTCCGAGTTGCGGCACCATTTAAAAGATAAGTATAACGAGGGTTTTAACCCTCGTTTCTTTTTGGCTTAATTGCCAATAAATGCAAAATGGTACAATAATGGTACAGTTGGTTTTGAAAAAATATTTAACTTTACATATCTTCATGAAGAAGTTTTAATTTGCATATTAAATTCTTTTTATAATATTTGTTCATTGATTTTATTTTTTATATAGGGGGGTAACAGTCGAATACCCCCTAGCAAATATTTTTCATCTTATATCTGGTTTATAGATGTATACACGAGGCTTTTTTGTAACCCTTTATAAATTTAAAGCAACAGGTTATAATATAAATATGAATGTTTCGGAATTGTTTAAACAACAAAACTTTGAGAATATAAAAGATGAATACTTAAAATGGTCTGCCATTCTTGAGCAAGATATAACTTTTTCGCTAAAAAATTCTAAAGACCATACAAAAGAACATTCTAAACGTGTGTTATTGTTTTCATTACTTATGTCTGAAAAACTAGGATTATCCTATTTTGATAGGGAAACTTTGTGTATAGCTTCTATATTTCACGATACAAGACGACAAAATGATTGGTTGGATGTAGGACACGGATATCAGGCAGCAAAATATTATAAGCAATTTTGCAAAGATAATAATTTGGACTTTAATAAGTCTGTATTCATAATAATGGCTTATCATGATGTTGAAGATGATACAGCAATAGTAGATATTGATAAGTTTCAAATTCAAAATGCGACAATGTTATACAGAGTGTTTAAAGATTCGGATGCTTTAGATAGATTTAGATTTGGCGAAGATAATCTTGAACTATCAATGCTTAGATTTCAGGAATCGAAGTCTTTAATAAATTTTGCCAGATGTTTAAATTTAATGTTATAGAGTGGGGTGTTTGCAATATTTATTCAAGGCTTTATAGTATCATATACGAATAACATATATGATAAAAATACATTGTTTTCGTAGATAAATAATGTACATTTTTATATGAACAACAAAAAGCAGCGGGCGGAACCCTTACTGCTTTTCATAGTTTTATACATTATAATAATATTATATTAAAAGAAAACGTGCTCAAGACAATATTATATTGTAGTATAATCCCCATTTAATATTTGTACGTTAATTTAACACCTTGCAAGGTGTTATTTTTATATCTGTTTGATAGTAAATTTATACCTTGTAAAAAAACTAAATATTATAGTCTATATCTTAAACCTATTTCTATCAATTACAAATTTTTCCAAGCAGTCAAAACCACCATTTCTATTTTTTACTTTTCTAGAACCTAATAAATTTATTTTGATGAGTCTTCTAATTGCTTTGTGGATAGTTGATTTGCTTACATTAAATAAGCTTGCTAGTTGATTTTCGCTGCGAATTAGTTTTTCTTTAAAATTTAATGTATAAGAAAATATAAGTAATTCAATTGGTGATAGTTTATACTCTTGAGCTATCCCATTGTAAATTATAAAATAATCTTTTCGCATTTTATACATCTCCTTTCTGTTGTTCTTCAAGCCATTCAAAAAATGCTGTTACATCAATTAAAATTTTTCCACGACGACCGGTAGGACTAAAGCGCTTGATGACTTTGTTAAAACCATTAGTGTTAGCGTGAAAGATTAAAGCTCTCAATCCTCCCATTGTGAATGCAGGATAAAGTTTGATAAATTGTGATAGGGTTATAATTTCTGTTGGCATGTTTTTTCTCCTATTTATTTGCCAGTGTCAGTAAAATAAAAAGACTCATCTAGTGTAGATGAGCCTTTTTATTTTTATATTTGCTCATCGTTCTAAGCTTTAGCACCTTGCCTTTAGGTAGGTTGCTGTTCCTTCATCGAGCTTAGTCTCTCCGGAACTCTTTATGAGTTTTTCTATATATATTATAACATCTGTTTTTATAAAAATTATGGCTAATATTAAGATTTATTACACTTTTTCTTTACCTTTTTTGTTTTTACCTAGCATATAGCGGAATCCCCCATTCCCTGCGATACCGTTCCTGCCTCCGTTACGCAGTACAACTTGTAAGAATGCTGTTAATCTTTCACCAACTGTTTTTTGAACCCCTACGCCGTATTGTACATAAGGTTTAACATACATATCAGGTAAAGAAGTTTGGTTTGCAGTTACATCTGTTCCCATTATATTCCAATTCATGCCTGCTGTTAAATAAGGTTGCCAACCTGATTTTGTGTTCATTACAAATTTTAAATTTGGTGAGATTTGCAATGCGTTTAAGGCGTCTGAATGGATTTTTACTCCTGCGCTATTTGTATAATTAAAGGTGTCAACCATAGTATAACTTAATAATACGCTAGGTTGAATAATGAATTTACCATCATCGAATTCGAAATTATAACCGGTTTTACTTGCAACACCTGTCATAAACATTCCAAAATCATCGTGTCCATACATAGTATTTGATTCTGCAACATTTGCACCTACTCCAACTGTTAAACCAGTAAAGAAGTTTCCTTTGTATAAGGTTCCGGTTAAGCCCAAGCTTCCGCCATTTTGGTATATTGAATTACCAGAGTAACTTTGATGACTTCCTTGGTATGCTATATATGGTGTTAATACCCCACTAAATCCGTTTCTAAATGATTTAACTCCGGTATCACCTCCAATAAATGAACCATAAGACATATTATTTACTTTTGGACCGTGTTTAAGTCTTACACTGTCATAACTCACATAAGGTTTAAACCAAGCTCCGCTTGAATTCATTTCGTTTGAGTAATAACTTTGAGGTTGGTCTGATATTGCGTATTTATTAGCATTCATTTCTGCCATTCTAATACTAGCAGGTTTTAACATATTCATATCCATGTGAGAGAACGCATTGGAATAGTTGTCTAACATCCCCATGTATCCACCCATTTGTGCTGCAACCGGACTTGCTAAAACTGCAGGGTTAAAAGTATTTATATCAGAGCCGGCGCCTCTAGTGAAGGTGAATTGTCCAGAGGTTTTATTGTAGCCGACTCCGTATTTGTAAATTGGAGAATATGCAACTTCTTCAACTGTTGTAGTTACATTATTTTTTAATTTATCATCTGCAAACAAAATATTTGTTGTTGTTTCTTTAGCGTCTGATAATAAATTTAACTTAGAAACGTTAAGGTTTTTATTTTCAAGATTGTAGTTATCAGCTGTTAACCTGTCCATTTTTTTGTTTGCTAAATCTACATCGACCATAACATTTGAATTTGAGTTGATATTTAGTGAATTTAGGTGAATAGTATTTACTTCACCATTTGCAATATCTAAGGTCCCACCATTGAAATAAATAGAGTTTTTATTTTTAACTCCATTTAAGTATGTGTCATTTGTAAAATGAACCTTACCACTATTAAGGTTATAAACAACACCATCTATATAATTATTATGAACTGTATTTTCATTTTCATTGTATAAAATGACAGGGTCTCCAATTTCATTGACTGTTATTTTCCCGTTGCCTTTTAGGTAAATTTCATTAGATTTGTTAGATGAACGCATTGGGTCGTTTATTGTAATTGATTTTTTATTTTCAGTTATGAAATATGCTTTAGAAGATGTGCCATCTAAATAAACAATATTTGTATTTTCTTTTTTATCAGCAGTAGTTCCGTCTAAAGTTACATCTTTATTTCTAGCAACAACTTCTAGTGTGCCATTATTAACATTTAAAGCGCCCTTACGTTCGTTATTTGTTTTAAATCCTGTTATATTTGTATCCACAAACGATAGCTTTTGTTCATCTGATATATTTATCCCTTGGTTTTGGTTTCCTTGTAAGGTATAACCTCTACCAATTACAGTTAATTCTTTTCCGCCAAGTTCACCTGTCCAACCTTCTGTGATATTTTTACCAGTTATGTTTATATCTTTATTGGCAGTAAATACACGTTCATCTGATAATGATACTTGAGAACCATTTATATTTCCTTCTTTATTTACGGCAAGGGTAAAGCCGTCAATTTGTATGGCATTCCCATTATTATCAGAAAGTCTGGTGATTGTTATATTTTTACCATCTGCAATTGTTGTGTATAAATATTCATTAGTAGCGCTGTTAACCCCTTCGTCTTGAGTTTTTATTTGTAAACTTTCAGCTATATCTAAATCTTTGTTAATATCAATTACAATAGGATTTATCATATTATCCGGCATGTCTGATAATACACTAATTCCTGTTATGTTTAAACTACCTTGAGAATCTGCGTTGGTATCAATAAAGTCAAATATTTGTTCCGTATTTCCAAAATCAACGTCTAATTTAATGTTACCATTATTAGAAGTTAAGCTGTTTAATTCAGCATTACCGATTTCGCTATTCATCATATCTAAAGTTGAGCTATCAGCTAAAGTTAAATCTACACCATTTAAATAGTTATCACGAGTAAGTTTTAAGTTTCCAACATTTACATTGACATTTATTGATGATTTTTTGTTTGAGTCTGGTGAAACGTATTCTAAATCAGGTGTAATAAAGTTGTTTACAACAACTGTTCCTGTTGAATTTATATCATCATATAAGTCTTTAGTATTTATGTTTATTGTAGAGTTAACCCCGCTGATGCCTCCATCAAATGTAATCTTTTTGCCTTCTGCAGCATTAAGATTAACTGTTCCGTTATCGATATAAATATCACTACCTTTATTAGCTTTATTTCCAGAAAAAGTTATGTCTTTATCTTTTGCAATTATATTAGTTGCTATGCTAGTAGTATCTTCTGATGATGTATATCCAGATACATAAATAGCTCCGCCTTTATCAGATGTATTGTTTGCAAAATTAGTATCTACTATTGTAGTATTTCCGGTTGTGTAAATAGCTCCACCTCGTCCAACTTTCATTTCATTATAAGTTTTATTTGTGGTATTTCCTTCTGAATCTTTATAAGTTGCAATTATTTTGTTTGTTCCGTGCGCTTTGTTACCTTCAAATTGGCTATTTGTTACAGTTAAATTTTTAGAAGTTGCAATCGCACCACCATATACGGCTTTATTATTGATAAATTTTGAATTATTTATATTTGTATCCTCATTTGTGCTTATGGCTCCGCCGAAACCATAGGGGTTTGTTTGTTGTGTGATTTTTTCAAGATTATCTAGTTCTATATCAGGGGAAAAAGGATTAATATCAATATCTTTAAAAGCCTCAATTATTTCTTTTCCTATTTCAATTTGACCATTTTTGAAATTAACTGCGTTGTTGTTAAATGTACTATCGGTAATACTAATTTTATTTGTATCGGTATCTTCCTTTTCGTTATTACTATAGCTTTGTTTTATTTGTATTGCTCCCCCTTCGTATTCTGCTGAGTTTGAGTCAAATAAGGTATTGTTTATAGATAGATTTTTAGTACTTATATAGGCTGCTCCTCCTTCATTTTCTGATTTGTTTGTTTTAAATGTTGAATTGTTGATATTAACTGAATTGTTGTAGTTTTCAGTACTAATAGCTCCACCATTACCTAGTGTGTTATTAGTATTGAATGTAGAATTATCAATATTTGCAACTTTGCTATTTAGATAGATAGCACCACCTCCATCTAAACCTGATGAATTATTTTCAAATGTTGAATGGTTTATTTTTAAATTTTCATCATATGATTGTATTGCTCCACCTGCACCTTGAATTTGGTCTAATTCTAGTTTCCTATCATTTGTTCTGTCATAATATGTTCCTTTTAAATTCCACTTGGCATTATTGTTTTTAAATGTTGAATCGGAAATTTCTAAACTGTCAGTGCAACTTGATATGGCTCCACCATAAGATGATTTGTTGCCTTCAAATTCACTGTTTTTTATTAAAGTTTGTTTATTCCAAGTTGAGATTGCTCCACCTTCGCCATTATAATTATCTAAAATATAATATCTTTGAGTGTCTGGATTGAATTCACCTTCGTCTATCCATGTGTGTTCGTATGTTTCACCGTCAATGGTTTCTCTTTGCGTATCAATATATGTTGCTTCATTATTCTTAAATTTACTGTTTTCAATAGTTAATGTTACTGTATTTTGATTATCATTATCTAATGAGTCCCAATCAGCATATATTGCACCCCCACTGCTAGCTTTATTGCCTGTAAATGTGCTATCTTTTATCGTTGTATTTCCATCTGTATAAATAGCTCCACCAATAGCATCATGACGTGTATGGTAATGATTATCATAAGTAACTGAGTTCTTTTTATAAGCAATATTATTACTAAATTCAGAATTTTCTATTACTAAATCTCCATTCATATTATGAATAGCACCACCGCTAGCCAGTCCAAAAACATTATCGTTAGTACCTTCAATTTTATTATTCTTGAATGTCGAATTTTTTATTTTTAAATAATTCCCGTTGTTATAGATAGCACCACCATGGGTTGTTGCTGTATTATTTTCAAAATTAGAATTAGATATTAACTCTATACTGGAATCTTTTGAACTATATATGGCTCCTCCTCCGCCAACTTTGTGAGCGGTGCCTATAGATATATATTTATAAGTTGAGCTTCCATCTTCTTCAATAATTTCTTTTGTATATCCAATATCCCATTCTTCAATAGTATCATCATCTACTTCCAAGCCTTCTATATATGCATCAATAATTTCTCCATCTTTTTTTAAGGTCTTTGTTTCAGTATCATAGCTATATCCGTCATTAAGTTTTATTTCAAATCCATTTTTTGATATTGCTGAATTATTAATAAATGAAGAATTTTCAATTTTTGAAATTTGACCGCTGTTGTATATAGCTCCCCCGTTATCTTCTCTAACCGTTAAATTTGTAAAACTTTCGTTTGAAATATTTTTATTTCTTACATTATCTTGGATAACTTGTCTATCTGTTGCTAAAACAATATTACTACTAGCTAAAAGTGTTGCTAAAGTTAAGGACGTAAATAGCTGTCTCTTTAATTCCATTAATTTATTTCTCCATGTTATCAATACATCTTATAGTAAACTAGACATGTAAAACGGTTTTTACATATTTTGTACTACTACAATGATACTTTATCATATTTAAGTAATCATGCAATATTGTTAAGAAATAAATACATCATAAGTATTATGAGAAAAAGGGGATTGCATGAAAACGACAAAACAACTTCTAGCACTTAGATTAAAAGAACTGCGAAAAAGTCGTGGGTTAACTCAGGAAAAATTAGCTGAAATGATTGGTCGTGATACTAAGCATATCTCTAAACTTGAAATTGCCGGTTCTTATCCTTCAATAGAAACTCTTGAAAGAATTGCTCTCGCCTTGAATGTTGAACTAAAAGAAATTTTTAACTTTGATGGGTTGCAGGATAAAAATTATATTATCGGAGAATTTGAAAAACTTTTAAAATATTCAGATGAAAAACATCTGCAGATTTTATATAAGATTCATAAGAATTTGATAAATTAACTTTACATTAATTTCTTTTCATCTCTGTCCATTGCTTGTTTTAGGGTTGATTTTAAATAAGTTTGGTAAGGCATTCCTAGTTTTTCGGCTATCTTTTTAGCCCGTTTTATTTCAAATTCCGACCAACGAAAGTTTACATTTGCTGTTTGTTTCTTTGATTCGATATCCTTTTCTGCTTGGTCTTCAAATTGTAGGATTAGTTTTTCTTCTTCCGGAGTTGGAATGTACTCACTTACTTCTGCAAGTCCGACTGTTGGGATGTTTTCTATTCTGTTTTTGTTAGTCATTTTGTTCTCCTTGGTAGAATGCTGTAATTAATAATACATCTTCTTCTTTTAGATATGTATAATAAACTGTTATATTTTGGCTTTCGCTATACAGTTCGTATCGGTTGTAATCTTTGTTATAGATTTCTGTTGTTTTAGAAAAGTATGCAGCTATTGCCTGTTGTGGGGTTACCAAATGTCTGATATACATGTGGTATTCAAATTCGTTTGTAAGTGGGTTTAAGTCCATTTTTACAATGAATTTTTTACCTTTGATTTTAAATGCTTGGTATTTGTGTTCCATTAATATTATTCCTTATTGTGTTGAAAATGTCAATACATTGTATTGACTTATAAATTTTTGTTAATGTTTGCTATCTCGTTTTGAATGCTTGTTTCCATTAAATCTGCTGTATGTTGTTTTGTTAGGTGAGAGTATCTTTTGACCATAGCTAATGTTTTATGTCCTAATATTGTTGCTATATCAAGGGTTGTGGCACCGTTTATTGCAAGATAACTGGCTGCGGTATGTCTTAGGTCATGAAAATGAAAATCGCTTATTCCTGCGGCTTCTACAGCCTTGTAGAATTGATTTCTGAAATAGATTAGTTTTCCTGTATCATCTGCAAATATGTAATCGGTGTTTAATCTTCTTACTTTTGAAAATTCTTTCAACTCATTAAATGCAATAGACACAATAGGAACTCCTCTATCTTCTCCGTTTTTAGTATTTATGAAATGATATTGCTTATTAATAAAATCAATATTTTTCCATTGAAGATTTAATACTTCGCTATATCTGGCACCGGATGTTATGGCAATTAAAACAAATAAATATAATTCTTTTGAAATCTTTTTGCATTCGCTTAATAGTTTTTTATTTTCTTCATTAGTTAAATATTTTACTCTGCCTCTTGGTTCTGTTTCTCGTTTGATTTTATGTAACGGATTTTCGTCTATGATTTCCCATTCTTTTGTTGCAATAGATAGTACTATAGATAAGCACGCAAGATATCTGTTTACAGTAGCTGCGGAGCGTGTTTTGTTTCCGTTTTTAGGTTTTATACTTGGTTCTGTTCCTAGTTTGTTTTTACATTGGTTTAAAACTTTAGGGGTAACGTTTGATAATAGCATATAACCGATTTCGTTTTTCCACCATTCAAGTTGCATTTTAAACTTTTTTTGGTCGGATTTTCTCTTTGGTAATTCTTCCTCTATGTATTTATCAATGATTTGAGTAAGTGTGTATTTACTTGCATTATAATCTTTTACGTGTTTTGTTCTTTTGATTTCTGGTTCGTGTTGTTGAATCCAATCTTTAGCATCTGTTTTTCTTGCAAATGTCGCAGTAATTGTTTTGCAACCTTTAATTCTTATCATTGCTCTATATGATACTTTTCCATTCTTTTTTATTCTTTCTTGTATAACACCCATTAAGCTTGCTCCTTTGTTATTTGAAAATGGTACAATAATGGTACACTAATTTCTAAAAAACTATGATTTTATATAATAAATTATAACATATTTTTCAACTAAAAATCAAGCTATTATTGAGTTTTATTATTATAGATTGTTATAAATTATTCTTGCACAGTGACTGAAAATCCCTGTGTCCTTGGTTCAATTCCGAGTTGCGGCACCATTTAAAAGATAAGTATAACGAGGGTTTTAACCCTCGTTTCTTTTTTGTCTAAAAATCTAAAATGTTAAAAATTACGCAATTTTTACGCACTTGAAAATAAATGTTTGTGTTAAGTTTCTTTTATGTATTTATTACATATAATATTTATGTAAAATACTTAAAGGGGAATTTATGAGTAATATTACAATTATTGAACAAAATTTTGATTCTGGTTTCAGAGGAGAATACAGAGGTTACCACATAGATACAAGGTTAATTGATAAGCCACAACTTTTTTCTCCAATATATATAAAAATGTCAAATTTTCAGTCTGTTTCTTCATTTATAAATATTTTCATACTTGCTTTCCAATTTTATGATTGTATACGATATTTAAATAATAAAATTGAATATATATATCGGTCAAAACCAAAAGCTGTAATTCCGAATATTTATGAAGTAAATATAGAAAAAGAAAATATTATACATTCAATGAAACGTATAACTGATGATTTGATAATGGTTCTTTGTATATATTATGATTATAACAATATACTTAAGGATAATAAAATAAAAATAGCATCTATTGGTGAATTAAAATCTACAAAGGGAGCTATGCAACTAGTTCATCAAATAAAATCTGAGTTGAATTATTCAAAGTTTGAAAGTATTTTTAATACGATAAATGATTTGCATAATGCATATAAGCATAGTTGCTTATTAAACGAATCCCGAATGTTATTTACATCTGAAGGGATAGCATTATCAGCCTATTATGCGAAGTATAACAAGATTGATAAGGTTTACTTTTTAAATCATAATTTTATGCATGTTATTATCGGATTTAGTGATTTCTTATTAGAGTTTTTTGACGTTGAAGTTTGCCAAAGAATACATTTGATAAATGAAAACACTTATACTCATTCAAATGTGCCTGTTTAAGTGTGATAAAATTAAGGTTAAGATTAGGTTTAATCGGAAGGATGTAAAAATGAAAAAATGTTGTATGAGTTGTGCGTTTTGTCAAAAAGAAGTTAAATATAATATTTTTGGAATTTTTGTTCCTAATAATAATGATGTTTTTAACTTGACATTAGATGAATCTAAATCTGCTCTAAATGGTGATTTTTCTTTTATGGATAAAGAAAAAGTATATTATGATAACTGGCATGAAGAGTATAAAGAAAAGAAATTGGTTAAAGAAAAAGAAAATGAGATAGCTCAAAAACAATATGATAGAATGTTTCCTAGTATTGCCAAATTCAGTGCTTTTACTAATAAGTTCAATTCAAAATTGAACCTTGGCAGGTTTTATGCTTATGGAGATAAAAGCAGTTATGATGATTATAAGGATTTAGGAATGACTAATCCTCCACCTGATGATGTCGAATTTACCGCATTATCTTGTTATCATAAGCGTTGGAAGTCTATAAAAAATACAAATATAAATTCAAATAAAGCTAGATTAGTTGAAGAAAACGATTGTGAATTTTATTATTCGTTAGAACAAAAGGGCGAGAAAACCTTAGGTGCTTGTGTTAAAGAATTGGAAATGCTTAAACACAAGCGAATGGAGGAACTTAAGGAAGAAGAAATAAACATATCAAAGCAAGCGTTAGAAATGTCTACAAAAGCTTTAGAAGAAAGTAAAGAAACAAAACAACACATACAATCTATAGCCACTTCTGTGTCAGAAGCAATGATTATAACAAAAGATATTGCAGAATATACTAAAACCAATCAAAAGTCTGCAAGTAAACAATTCTATGCGTCAATTATAATTTCAATTATAGCGTTGCTTATTGCTATATTTTCATTTATCTCAAGTTGCAAATCTTCTTCTAATATTGAAAATTCATTAAATACGCATACGGAACAGAATAAAGAAATAATCGAAATTTTAGAGAATAAAGAATAACTTTATTATTAGATATGTGTCCTTTTACAAAAATCAAATTTATATATTATAACTCAAAAGCATTATATGATTCGTCTATTTCATCTTGATCTATTCCTATGTATCTTAATGTAATGTTTGGTGATGAATGATTGAATATCATTTGAAGCATTGCTACATCTTTAAATTGTTTATAATGATGGTAGCCAAATGTTTTTCGCATTGTATGTGTTCCAATATTAGCATTTACGCCTGTAGCTGAACAAGCTTCGTTCAATACCCTGTAAACTTGTGAACGGTCTAATCTATGCTGCTTTTGAGATTCAAATAAAGGACTATTGTCCGGTTTGTTCATAGTGAATTCATTTAACAGTTTTTCTAGTTTTTTGTTTATTGGGAATTTTTTTATTTTTCCTGTTTTTTTCTCGCAAAGTTCAATATGTGTTTTATTTCTGACATCACTTATATTTAAAGATAATATATCTGATACACGTAATCCGGAGTTTATTTCAAGGCAAAATAACACTTTATTTCTAATACTTTTTTGTGCCAGATAGTTTTCAACTGCTTTTATTTGTTTTTTATCTCGAATCGGTTCTACCAGATATTTCATTTGTCTTTCTCCTTGTGAAATAATATTAATAAGCAAATAATCCAATGTCAGCCCCTGACCGGCTAAAAATACTAAATAAAAAACTTCCGAAAATCTTTTTTTTATTTTCGAAAGTTTTTATATATTAATATTTTATGATTGTTATTATTGTTTGGTAGTTTCAACACCTTTACAGTCTTTAATTATAAAAGGTCTGACGAACGCATATGTTCCGTACATTGAGGTCAAAACTCCGGCAATACTCACTGTTTTTGCAAGTTTTTTATATTTATTTATCAAACTGCCAAGTGTTAATAATGTTGTACCTGTCATTATGCCTAAATATCCTTTAAATATTGTTCGAGGTACAAGGATTGTATCTGTCATATCAGCAGAATTCTTTGCCTTTTCGTGAAATTGGCTTAAGAAATCGTGCTTTTTAGGTCCGTTTATATTTGCTGTAAAGTTCGGTTCAATTTTATTTATACGCATAATTTTCCTCTTTTTTTGTATTAAAGCACGAACAAAATATTTTTTGCGTGTGTTTATTTGTTGGTAAAACCTGTTTTTATAATATTTTTACCAAATTTTGATTCCAGTTTGTCAAAACATTTTGCAAGTTTTGCTTTCTTTTCTGTTTCTTCAGCGTCAAGGTAGAGTGAAAGCTGTTCAGACCCTGCTTCACCTATCTTTTCTAAGAAAACACCTGTGCTTCGGTACAAAATATTCGGGTCAAAGATTTCCTCAAGCAGTTTTATTGCAATATTTGAAATTTCCAACTCAAAATCAACAGGAGCCAAGAGCTCTTTTTTAGTGTAAAACACTCTGAAATCTTTAGTCCGAAGCATAACACCGATTGCCGAACATTTAGTGTTATATGAACGGAGTTTGCGGCAAGATGTATGAATATGTCTGTTTAGTTCATTTTTTATAAAATTAAAATCAGATGTAAAAATTCCGAAAGCGCGGGTATTTTGAATAGATTTAGGTGGTTTTTCAGCGTTTGTAACTTCTGAAACCATTTCGCCCAAAAGTTCATGACGCATTTCTATTCCATGAATTCCGATTGTTGATTCGAACCATTTGTCTGTTTTTTTTATAAGTTCTTCTGCTGTCAGAATTCCGTAGCGTTTCAAACTATTTGTTAAACGCCTCCCGATTCCCCAGACCTCTTCTATTTTGGTCTTTTCAAGTTCTTTATGAATTTTTTGTTTACCTATCAAATAAACTCCTGAAGATGATTTTTTAGATTTATCAGATGCAAGTTTTGAAAGAGTTTTTGTAGAACTTACCCCGATAGATACCGGTATATCAGCATCTTGTAATATTTTTTCACGAAGGTAAATTGCAAGTTCTCTGTAATTTTTTTTATAAAGCTTTGTCAAGCCTGTTAGGTCTACAAATGCTTCATCCACAGAATATACCTGTACATATGGACTGAAATCTTTTAAAATTGACATTACTTGAGTTGAAACGATAGAATAATATTCGTGGTCCGCAGTAATATATATTGCCTTTGGATGTTCTTTTTTAGCCATAAAATAAGGTTCGCCCATTCGCACGCCCATTTTTTTTGCTTCTTTGGAACGTGAAATCACGCACCCGTCGTTGTTTGAAAGTACGCAAACGGGTTTTCCTTTCAATGTAGTATCACGTTTCTGTTCACAGGAAACAAAAAACGAGTCACAATCAACTAATGCTATGTATTTCTGTTTTGTCATATTAAAGATTATATATCTTTTTGTAACAAAAGTGCAAATTATAGCAAAAAAATCCCTTGATGTTTTTTTACACATAGTATATTATTAGAAAGCAAAAGTAGGTAGGAATATATATGAATTCAAATGAAAATTTTATGTTTCCAAAAAAATCTGATTTAGTGAAGATTAAGATATCAGATATTACATTTGAGTTACCGGATTTGAAAAATACAGATGAAGCAAAGGCTATTGTTATAGGAAAATGGCTTGCGGCATGGATTAAAGCAGATTTAGCTGCCGGTAAAATTGCAATTCGAAATATTTTGCCTTCAAAGTCAGAATTTGCGTACCTGCTAGGTGTCAGTATCGGAACGATGCAAAATGCTTTTCGATATATTGAAGATTTGGGATATGTAGAATCTAAACAATGTATTGGAACAATGGTAAGTGATTACAATAAAAATGATTCAACTGTAAGAAAACTTACATCAAAAAGGGATTTGGCTGTAGAGGCTGTAAAAAGATATATTCAAACAGGCGGGTTTAAAGTCGGTTCACAACTTCCGTCTTCGCGTACGGTTGCAACGATTGTCGGTTTTTCAGTAAATACAACAAGGCTTGCATTGGAGACTCTGGCAACTAAAAATATAATTTGTCACAGGTTTAAAAATGCTAAAGATAGTGGTTGGTCTGTTTTGACATTGGAATTTGATGTTGAGGCAAGAATTTCTAAATCTTCAGAAACTCTTGTAGATATGGTTGTTAAGGATTTAGAAAATTATATTAAAAATAATCTGAAAATTGGCAGTCGAATTCCTGCACATGCAGCTTTGGCTAAAGCTTTAAAAGCCAGTGTTAAAACTGTTCATGATGCTTTAAAAGTTTTAATTGATCGCGGGGTATTACTTGCACGTCGCGGGCGCTACGGGACAACAGTAGTGAAAATTCCAGGTGCGGAAATGTCTTTGCAAAAACCTGAAACCTCAATTTTTGCACCGGCAAAAAACACTGCATTTTACCATTATGAAAAGACTCAAAATCACATAAAAAGAATGATAGCTTCAGAGTATGAAGTTGGAGATAAACTGCCTTCAATTCAGGAGTTATCAAAGTCTTTGGATTTAAGTCCTAATACAATTAGAAAGGCTTTTCATAATCTAGCCAAAGAAGGTTATCTTGTATTTTCGCGTGGACGTTATGGCGGAACATTTGTAATTGATATTCCGGAAGTTGAATCTCAAACTTTCAAATGGCTTGCCGTTAATCCTCAATATGCTAAAGAATATTCCGAATTGCAATCAGAAAATTAGTTACGGCTTTTTAGGAAAACCGGCTTTTTCTAAATCTGGCAGCTTGTCATATGTCAATACATACGCTGCTGGACTTGTTGCGTCCAGTTTACAGGATTTTGCATTTTGATAGTTACATAGTCCTTTATAGAAAGCTGGAGAAGACCAGGTGTGTATTTTATAATACGGGACTAAATTATAATTATCTCCAAAGCTTGTAACAGGAAACATATCTTTTCCCACTCTGTTAGGGGCTGATTTCCCATTTGCATCTATTACAATATTTAATGTTCCGCTATTTCCAAATGCATTCATTCTTGACATTGCAACTACTGCTCCGTTGTATAATTTGTAATAGCATACACCTGATTTGTCAGCACCCAAATTTGCACCAATGGAATAGGTTGAGTAATTAGCATTTGTTCCATCCAGAGCATAACTTCTTTTAGGCAGCCAGCTTAAAAGTTCTTTTCTGTTTCCGGGTAGGTAACACTTTTTATCACTATATTTAAAATGTCTGTCAATATTTGAGGCAATAGCTTCTATTTCCGGTGCTTCATATTTATCATAACAACTGTTTCCTTGACAATCTTCACTTTCTTCCATTAGTCTAACTGCATTGTTAATAATAGAATAACTTTGTTTAAATTTATTAACTATCTGTTTTTCAAATAGATGAGCTTTTAATGTTGGAATTGTCATCGCAGCTACTATACCAATTATCCCGAGTGTAATCAGTGTCTCTGCCAAAGTAAAGCCCTTTTTCATAATCTCTCCTGTCAATATTGTATTATTATCTTTCAATATATTGATATTACATGTCATTATATTCACTTATATAAATTTAGTCAAGGTTATATAATTATGCAATGGAGAAAGATTTTAGATATATTATCGGACGTAATATTAAAGCTGAACGATTAAGAAAAGATATTACTCAGGAACAATTTGCCGAGTTGATTGATATGAGTGTAAGTTATGTCAGTAAGCTTGAACAAGGGTTGACTTCTCCTACTGCATTGGCACTTTATAAAATGTCCTGTGTTCTAAATGTCCCAATGGAAGAGTTTTTTAAGGGAATCTCTAAATTGTAAATATTATTCAATATTTTTGACATGACTTATTCTTATCTGCCATAATAAGAAAAACAGACTGTGATTAGGTAGAATATGTACATAAAACAATTAGAGATAGATAATTTTAAATCATTTGCCAATAAATCGGATATCCCTTTACTAAAAGGTTTTACTACAGTTTCCGGACCAAACGGGTCAGGAAAAAGTAATATCATTGATAGTGTCATGTTCGCTCTTGGGCTTAGAACAGGTTCAGCTTTGCGTATTGAAAATTTATCTGATTTTATTACAACTTTTAACAATAAAAACGAAGCAATGGTAAAAGTTGTATTTGGTGATGTCGACGGCGATAAGGAGTTATCTGTTGCGCGGAGGATTAAAAAGACTAATCAAGGATTTGCAAGTACATATTATCTAAATGATAAAGTTGATACTTTAACAAATATCAGAGGAATTTTAGAAAAATATAATATCACACCAAACAGCTATAACGTTATGATGCAGGGTGATGTTAACAGTATTGTAATGTGTTCGTCCAAGGTTCGACGCGGAATTATTGATGAAATAGCAGGGGTTGCAGATTTTGACAGAAGAATAGATCAGGCAACAGGAGAGCTTAAAACTGTTGAACAGCGTGTTGAAGCCGCTATGCTTATTTTAACAGAGGTAGAAAAAACTCTTGAACAATTAAAATCAGAACGTGAAGTTGCTTTGAAATATAAAAAATTACAAGAAGAAAAATCCGGACTTGAAGCACAAATTGGTACGGTGAAGTTCTTTGATCTTAAACGTAATTTAGAATTAGCTCATGAAAATATTCTTCAATCTAACAAAAAGTTAAAAGAAGAACAGGCTAATAAAAAAGATTTAGATGAAAAAATTAAGTTAATTAATGAAAAATATAAAGAGCTTGATGAAAAACTAAAAGAGCAAGGCGAAGATGAACGTAACAAATTAAAAGATGCTCAAAGTGATTTATCTGCTCGTATTCAGATTAAGAAAAACGCTATTGATTATTCGGATACACAGATACAAAAAGGGCTTCAATCAATCGAAAACGCTAAAAACGGTATAGAATCTTACAAGAAAAAAATCGAAGATGAACGATTAAATATCAAACTTGCACACGATAAAACCGGAATTATTGAAACTCAGTTAAAGGAAAAGAAAGAAGAATTATCTAAAAAACTTGCCGATATTTCTGGGTTAAGCTCAACAGCTGATAAATATATCCAGGAACGCAATGATGTTTCACGTTCTTTGGACAGTTTAAAAGATAAAGATAATGAACTTTTAAAACAGTCTTTACCGAAGGAAAATGATTTAAGAAACCTTAAAAAAGAAGTTGAAGAAGCTAAAACATTTATAGAACAGGCAGAATCAGCTAAAGCAAATTTTGGAGATAACAAATCTTTAAAAGAACTGGAAGTTAATAACCTCAAAAAAGAAATGGATGAATTGAAAGAGATTCAGACCAAAACAATGCAGCAGCTTGATGATGCTAAAACTGCAATTGAACATTATGACCATGATGTAAGGGCTGCTTATAGAAAATTCTCTGATATGGAAGCTCAAAGACGTGCTGCATCGTCTTCGGGGTCAAGTATTCCAATTACAACGGTTATGAATGCAAACCTTGAAGGTGTTCATGCTCCTTTGATGCAGTTAGGTACAGTAGATGAAGAATATTCACTTGCTTTGGATATCGCTTTTGGCGGGAGATTAGCTCATATTGTTGTTGATGATACGCATGCAGCATATGTTGCTATGGAGCTTTTAAATTCCTCCCGCGCAGGACGTGCTACATTTATTCCTCTGAATAAAGTTAAAAAAGCACCGTCACGCTTACAGCTTCCAAAAAATCGAGGTGTGATTGATTTTGCAATAAATCTTGTAGATTTTGATGATATTTATATTGATGCGTTTTTCTACGCAGTAGGCGATACTTTAATCGTAGAAGACGCGGATGCTGCTGAACCTCTAATGGGTCAGTACCGTATGGTTACACTTGACGGTAAGCTTTATGAAAAATCCTCAGCTATAACTGGCGGTTATGTTAAAAAGTCTATTTTCGGGTTCGGGCAGAATGATGATAAAGAACTTGAAAACGCTAAAGCAAAACTCGATGAACTTCAGCGTAAATATGATGAAGCAGTAGCACATAAGAAAGAATTAGAAGAAAAACTTGATAAGGTAAGAGTAACTTATTCATCATCTTCTACAGAATACTCTAAGGCAAAAATCGAGCTTTCAAATATGTCATCACAGTTCGAAAACAGTCAAAATCTTCTTGAAACAAAAAGAGCTTTTGTAACTGAAAACGAACCTAAAATTGATGTTTTTAACTCTGAACTTGATAAAATTGAAGCAAAGCGTGTTGAACTTGCTGATAAGATTCAGGAAGCTCAGGATAAGTTAACAGAGCTTGATAATCTCTTAAATGACAAAGATTTAAAAGATCTGAAAGAAAAAACTCAAGGTATTGAAGATGAAATCAGACATCTAAATAACAGTATGTTAGGTGTCCAAAACGAAATTAATGGTTACAACAATACTATTAAATTTAACGAACAGCTTATAGTTTCAAAAGAAGATGATATTAAAAACACAACTAGAAATAACGAATCTCTTGAAAAAGACAAAGAAACTTACAAAGCTGAAATCGTTCAGTTAGAGGAGCAATTAAATACCCTATCTGATAAAATTGCTGTAATTGATGCAAAAATCGGAGAACTTGTGAAAGAAAAAGAAGAAATTCATAAAAGTTTAGTCGATTTGCAAACCAATAGTGCAGTAAAATCATCTGAAATCGACAGAATTAATGAGCAGATTGAAGCATTTAAAACAAGACGCCGTGAGCTGGAACCTCAATTAAAAGAAGCATCAGAACTTCTTGAATCTAACGGTGTTGAACTTGATAAGCTTGAACCTGTTCAGATTTCTATTGATGAGCTGAATGCAAAAATTCAGCGTCTTGATAAGAGAATGCAAGAACTTGGCGATGTAAATATGCGCGCAATTGTTTCTTATGAAGAAAAAGCGGCAAGAAAAGAAGAACTTGATACCCAGATAAATACTTTGTCTACAGAACGTCAGTCAATTTTAGATAAAATGAACGGGTTTGAACAGCAGAAAAAAGAAGCATTTATGACAACATTTACTGCCATAAATGAAAACTTCAAAGATATTTATCATCAATTATCAGAAGGGGAAGGAAGACTTATTTTGGAAAACGAAAAAGATCCTCTTTCTGCCGGCATGACAATTGAAGCTAAGCCTCGTGATAAAACAACAAATAATAAATTAGGTGCTTTATCCGGTGGTGAAAAAGCCTTAACAGCTTTAGCTCTGGTATTTTCTATTCAAAGATATCTGCCGGCACCATTCTATGCGCTGGATGAGGTTGATGCAAGTTTAGATACAATGAACGTGGAAAGAATTGCAGAAATGGTTAAAAAGCAATCTTCGGATACCCAATTCCTTGTAGTAAGTCACCGAAGACCGATGATTGAAGCTGCAAACCGAACAATTGGTGTTACACAAAAAGAAAAAGGTAAAACAAAAGTTACAGGTGTGAAACTGAGAGAAGACAATGATGAACAATAATTCTTTAAATATGCAGGATTTAGAATCTTCAATATATGGAAAACCCGGTGAATTTGATTCAAATGACGGGATAGGTATCCTTGTAGATATGGCAAAACAAGGTAAAATTGACCCGTGGAATATTGATATTCTTGATGTTACAGAAAAATATCTTGCACGAATGATTGAATTAAAATCATTAAATCTTCGTGTTGCTTCAAGAACACTTCTTTTTGCCTCAATTCTATGCAGATTGCAGTCAAATGTTCTGGCGGGGCTTTCACTGGAAGAGTTTCAGGATGCACCGGAAGATGATGTAATTTACGATGATGATGGTTTTATTGTTGAATATCCGGATGAAAATCAGGAATTTATTCCGACAAGCAACGTTGTTAGTTTTGATGAAGCGCTTCAACGTCGTACAAGTATCAGGCTTAATCGTAACCGCGTTGTTACTTTGAAAGACTTGATTAAACAATTGGAATTCTATGAAAAACTTGAAAAAAGAGCTTCTATGAAAAGTGCTCACGAACGTGCAAAACGTCATGTGAGAAATTATTCAAGACTTACACCGGATGAAATCGTTTCAATGGCGCACGAAGAATATATTGAAGAATCTGTTTTGAAGTTAAAAGATAATTTAGAACAAATATTTAATCATCAAGACAAAATAGAATTGAACGAATTAACAATACTTGGAATGGATAAAATCAGCGCGTATCTGGCTTTGTTATTTTTAAGCCGTGATACGGATTATGAACTTGAACAAGAAGAATTTTATTCTGATTTATATGTAGTAAAAGGCGGTAAAAAGTATGCAGCAGTTGAAGTCTAGAATTGAAGCGGTTCTTTTTGTTACCGCAAAAGCTCTCACAGCAGATGAAATTGCAGTGTATCTGGATTCAGAACCTGAAATTGTTGAAGAAGCTCTTTTAGAGTTGATTATGGATTACGCATCACGTGACGGTGCGTTGGAAATTGATGATGAAAACGGTTATATTTTGCAAGTGAAAGAAGATTACAGCGATATTGTAGAAAAAATATGTCCGATAGATTTATCTCCGGCGGTTTTAAGAACACTTCTTGTTATTGCATTGAAAGAGCCGATTCGCCAGACTGAGCTTGTGAAATTGCGTTCAGCAGCATATGACCATATTGCAGAACTTGTGGAAAAAGGACTTGTTTCAAAACATAAAGATAAAAACGGCAGAAGTATTAATGTTAAAACTACTCCGAAATTCGCTGAATATTTTAAGCTAAAAGGTGATACAAGAGCTTTGGCGCGACAATTGGAAATGGATTTGGCAGAAAAAAATAATGCGTAAATTTTTATTATTTGTATTTCTTGTAGTATTAGTAATTGCGCTTATTTATAAATCACCGTTTTCAGCGCTTTATAACTACAATAAGGCAAAGGATTTATATCAGCAGGGGCAATATGAGCAGTCTCTGCCATATTTTGAAAAATCCTTATTTGCAGATTCTAAAGGCTTTTTGACAAGATTTTTTTATGTGATGGCACTGTCAAAAGCTGAACCAAAATATTCTGTGCAGAAAAAACTTTATGAAATGTCAGAATCCAAAATTGATGATGAAGCTTCAAGATATGCAAAGGTTCAAGTTCGCAGACTTCGTTATAAACTCCTTGGAGGACTCGAATTTAATTATATTCACAATGCTTTAATGGGTAATGATATATTACGCTGGGATATAAAATCGTTTCCGCTAAGGGTGTATTTTGAAAATCCTGAATCTGTTCCTAGATATTATATTGATTCAATTGAAAAAGCTATGATGCTTTGGTCAAATAGCACTAATTTTGTTAAGTTTACCCGTGTTGATGATAAAAATAATTCTGATATTTATATCAAATTTAAAGATAATAAAAAAGAGTGTGAAGGTGAACAATGCCGTTTTGTTACAGCTTATACTGAACCCAATATTAGTGATAAAGTTTTGAAACAAATGACTTTAACTTTTTACAAAACAAATCCTTTAAATAAAGGCTTTACTCAAGGTGAAATTTATAATACAGCGCTTCATGAGTTAGGGCATACTTTAGGAATTATGGGACACAGCGATAATCCTAGAGATTTAATGTTTTCAATGAGTGATAGTGCAAATAACAAATATTATCCTTTTGCTCAAAGTATGTCAAAAAGAGATTTACAAACTCTTGTTTTGCTTTATCGCTTAAAACCCACAATTTCAAATGTTAAAGGTTTAGAAGGTGAAAGTTTTTATTATCCTCAATTAATTATCGGTAATGATGATGTTCGTTTACAAAAGAAGCTTGAAGAATACAAATCTTATATTAATGAATATCCTGAAATGGCATCGGGATATGTAAATTTAGCTTCCATTTACGGTGATATGGGGGATTTTGAATCTGTATTACAAACACTTGATAAAGCAGAAACCTATGCTCAAACTGTTGATGAAAAATATATTGTAAATTATAATAGAGCTGTGACATATTATAACTTGCAGCAGTATGAAAAAGCTATAAACTTTGCAAAAGTTGCACAAGCTTTTAAAGATGAACAAAGTATTCGTGATTTAATAAACGATATTTTAGAAGCAAAAGATTAAGTATTTTGCTGCATTTGCAAAATTTTCTATTGCTTTAGTTAATATTTTTTTTAGAAATGACAACTGCATTAGATAGTGAAATACCTCCTGTTTGTGCCGGACGGTTTACGATTTTGCCGTTTACATACATAACGGTAGAACCTCCGCCATCCAGATTGATTGCGTTTGTACATCCTAATGATTTCATAAGGTTTGCAAGTTCGACAAGCGTAAGCCCGATAGAGCTTCCTTCTCTGCCGTCTGCTGTTATGAGGATTAAATCATTGTCTTTTGTGTAACCGATTGCAGTACGCGGATTTCTACCGCCTATAGATTGAAGTTTTTGTGCACTCATATCAACGAATACTTCGCTGTCTTTGACTAAATACGGTCCGCCGCTTATTATGTGTTTTACATTTTCCCATTTTGGATTGGTATTTATTTGAATATCAACATATTCTGCGCCGAATAATTTGCCAAGTTGAGATTTTGGTCCGACCAGAACGTACCCGTTTTCGGGAATAGAAAGGGGATTGGCGGAAGCAGCCGTAATTTTGTTTCCAACAATTTGAAGCTGGACACCATACTGAGGTGAAGCAGGGGCGTATTTTCCCCAATCCCTTGTATAAGCTAAAATATATGAGGATAGCATTCTTGGCTGATTTATATTATCGATTTTAATTTCGTGTCCGTTGCCTGAAATCCTAGCATCAAGCTGCACTCTGCCGACATCATACCCGTTTTCGAAAATTCCTAACGCAACCCTGTCATAAATAGGGCCTGTATAAATTTTGCCGTCAATCATAAGTGTGCCGAGAGGAACTCCGGTTTGAGGTTTGAAGAATCCTCCGTTAATTGCAGCGATTGAATTAGTGTTTTGTGCGATTGTTTTAAGGGTTCTTCTGTTTGGTAATGTTGTTGATGCGATTGCAGGTTTTACTTCAAAATCTGATGCAACTTTACTGTTCATCTCAATAACATTTATTCTTACCGGCTTGCCGCTGAAATATTTAACCATTTTGATATGTTTTACACCGTCAGCAATATTATTTACAGTAAAACCTTTGTATTTTACACTGATTCTATTATCAAATTTTTCTTTTCTAATTTCTGGGTTAAACTCTTCTTTAATTTGGGTTGTTATGTTTCTTAAGACAGGAGTTGTAGTTGCATTATTAGCCAATAAATCGCTTGCTAAAATTGGTGGCTGGAATATTGTATGAGTAAGGACTAAAGTTAGAAAAAGCGAGAGTGTCAGAACATATTCGCATGTCCTTACCGGAATTATAAATTGTTTGCGTTCAATAAGTGTATCCATAGTGTCACCTGAAATTAGAAGTAACGGATACCTTTTTGTTTTTAGAGTGGTGTGGGGAATAACACTCATCAGAGACCTATGTGGGCAAATAGGGTGTTCCTACTATTATTGTAACATATTTTTACAAATACTTCAATTCTTTTGATAGCAAGGGTTTTACAAAACTAAATAGTGGATTCAGTACACTAATTTAGTGCAAATTTTCTAAAATATCTTTGAGCATTTTTACAGTTGTTTCATCTTTAACAACTGTATTTTTACCTAGAGAAATTATTTTTGAAGGATTATTATATGGTTTATTAAACTCAAATAATGCAAAGTTGTTATTATTAAATTTAATATTAGTTAAGAGTAGAATCAGATTATTATTGTAGCTTGTTTTTTGTATATTTACATTAACTTTATTTTTACTGATTCCTGAATAATGTGAACCTAATAATATTGAGTTTTTGAGTTTATTAAATGCAAGGTTTACGGTGTTTTCAATAAGATTTTGTGGTGCATTTCCTGAAAAAGAAATAGTGTCTCTTGATAATTTCTGATTATGTATTGGAGTATATTTATTTTTCTGATAATTATTAATTCTCACACCAAAATTACAGGTGTTTATAACCTTAGTAATCATATGATATTTCCTTAAAACTAATGATAAATGTATCTATATTATTAATTTAATATAAAAAATGTAGTCATGTCAATATTTTAATCAATGTCTACAGGTGCCCGCATAATTTTTTCTATTGCTTCTCGGGCTGTGAAAACAAGAGCTTCCGGGACATTGTCAATTACAGTAAGTTGGCGTAAAACATCAACGACACGTTTAAATGCACGTACAATATCACCTTCACCCATTTCAATTTGACCTGATACTGTTTCCCATTCGGCACCTTCAACCCAGAGTTCAATAAGTGAGCTAAAATAAGGGTTTATGTTTATTGGAGCTTCAATATCGTGACAGGTTTGTGCTTTGAATAATTTTTTCTTTATGTTTCGAATATGGTTAAGAGTTTTTCTAACCGGTTCTGAGAACGGAATATACGGGATTTCAATTCTTAATTCTTCTGTTGTGGTCGCACAAATTACACCTGCAAGCTGAGATGGTGTAAGATTTTCCAAAACTCCTGAAAATATAATTTCAGCAAGGAAAAGTTCGTTTTCAGAACGAATTTGTGATGTTGTTTTACCTTTTTCTGTCGGGTAATCATTTTTAAGATATCCGTATTCTTCCAGAACTGCTTTATGTGCTAAAAATTTATTCCAGTAAATATCCTTTTGTTTTTCAATTTCTTTTTCAAGTTTTTGTTTTTTACTTAGAATTCTTTTTGTTACTTCTATGTTTTTTGAATGGCGCTTGTAGTGTTTGCAAGTGTCACAAGCAAATGATTGAAGTTTTTGAAGTTCTTCTTTGTTGCGGTTTCCAAATTCAATAACCTCAGGTGAAAGTGGTCTGTGTTTTGCTTTTTCCTGACGGAGAATTTTTTTATAAGTTTGTCTGTTTTGGACATATAAAAATCGCATTCTGTCGTATTCAAAAAGCTTTTCATCAGGGTATTTGCAAGGACAATTGAAACTTCTTTCGCTAAGTTCTATATCATATTGTTCAAGCTGGCTAAGAATTGGTTTTAGTCTGAAATCTGATGAGTAGTAACCAAAACTTTTCAGGATAAGTTCTTTGGATTCTTCCGGTGTGAATCTTTGAAGCAGGTTAAGAACCATAGAATAGCTTGGTGAGAATTTACTTTCTAACGGGTTTGATCCGCTTAAGACAAGTTCAGCAACTTCATCTGGTGTTTGGAAAGATGTTCCGACAATTGTAACATATCCGACTTCATCCATCCCACGGCGTCCGGCACGTCCGGACATTTGAAGAAATTCGTTTGCCGTAAGCATTCTATGACCCGAATCAGTTCTTTTACTTGTTGAACTGATTACTGTAGAACGTGCCGGCATATTAATACCTGCAGCAAGTGTTTCTGTAGCGAATACAACTTTTATAAGCCCTTGTTGGAAAAGTTTTTCCACAAGATTTTTCCATGCCGGCAATAACCCTGCATGGTGTGATGCTACCCCTTGGATTAGGTATTCTATGTGTTTATTTCCGTATAGGTGAGGATTTTCTGCAATAAATTCTTCAATAAATGCTTTAATTTGCTCTTGTTCAGCTCTTGTATTTAGTCCCAGTCCTGAACATTTTTGCATTTGTTCATCACATTTCTTACGCGAAAATGTAAAATATATTGCAGGAAGCATGTCGTTATCTGCAAGGTTTTGGATAATTTGTTTTACATAAGTTCTTTTTCTTTTGTCTTTGCCTTTTGCCCATTGCGGTTTTTCGGGACGAATTTTCTTGTTTAATTTGCCATCCGGAGTTAGCAGCGGCAGAAGCTTAAATGGCTGAGAACTGTCAAAATACTGAAATCTTAAAGGTACAGGTCTAAAATCTGTATTAACAAGATTTGTTTTTGAGTGAACAGTATTTATCCAGTTTGTAAGCTCATCGCAGTTGGCAACAGTTGCAGAAAGTGCGATTATTTGAATATTTGTCGGGCAATAAATTATACTTTCTTCCCAAACTGTTCCGCGTTGTTCGTCGTTCATATAGTGAACTTCATCAAGGACAATGTATTTAACGTCTTTCAGGTTATCAGCAACTGCGCCGAAGTTTGTACCATATAGCATGTTTCTAAAAACTTCGGTTGTCATAATTACAATTTGAGCCCCACGGTTTATAGAAGTATCACCTGTTAAGAGTCCGACTTTATCAGTCCCGTATTTTTCTCCAAAATCATAAAATTTCTGGTTAGAAAGAGCCTTTAAAGGTGTTGTATAAAAGATTCTTGAACCTTGTTCAAGCGCTCTGTGAATAGCGTGCTGTGCAATTACGGTTTTACCTGCACCTGTTGGAGCGCAAACTACAACGCTTTCTCCTTTATCGATTGTTTCACACGCCTCTTTTTGAAAATCATCCAACTCAAACGGGAATTCGTACATTTATTTTATCCTTTAATGCTATTCTATTTATATTATAACATATTTTTTATAATTATGTGTTTTTGTTAAAATGTCATCATATATAGCAAAAAATAATATTTACGGCTATTCTTACTTAAACTGATAAATAAAGGAGTATAATTATGCAAGTGAATTTTAATACACAAAACACTGTCCGTCCGCAATTTGGTATGGCAATTAAGGCAACACCGGAAGCTATGGATAATTTAGTTAAAAAATTTAATAAAGTATCTGATTGGGTTGAATTTAATCGATTAGTTAATAAAGCAGAACACAATGATTTTGCTGATGTATTACTAACTGCAGATGGTAATAAAATTGCAGTTCAGGTTGGACCTTTCAAGTTGAAAGAAACTGCTTTTTCAAAACCGCTTAGAATGATTGATATTGCAGTTGAAAGGGCCGAAAATTTAAAAATAGAAAATGGTGCTCTTGTATTAAAAGCTGATGAAAATTTTGAACGTAATCTCAGAAACCGAGTACAAGTTTTGCCTTCTCAAAAATCAGTACCTGAACCTGAAATCAATTTAGAAGTTTAAAAAAAGACTCCGATATTTCGGAGTCTTTTTTGTTGCTAGATTTTATCAAATCCGGTGTATTTTCTAAGAACTTCCGGAATTATTATTGTTCCGTCCTCTTGCTGGAAGTTTTCAACGATTGCTGCAAATGTTCTGCCGACTGCAAGTCCGGAACCGTTAATTGTGTGGATGAATCTTGTTTTACCGGTTGCTTTTTCTTTGTAACGGATATTAGCACGTCTTGCCTGATAATCGCCGAAGTTTGAACAACTTGAAATTTCTTTGTATGTACCATATGATGGCATCCAAACTTCTAAATCCCAGCATTTGTTAGCTGAAAAACCAATATCAGCAGTACATAAAGCAACTTTTCTGTATGGAAGTCCTAAAAGCTGCAGCATTCTTTCGCCGTCTGCTGTAAGTTTTGCGTGTTCTTCAGCTGAAGTTTCAGGTGTTGTATATTTTACCATTTCAACTTTATTAAACTGGTGAACTCTGATAAGTCCTCTTGTATCTTTTCCGGCAGACCCTGCTTCACGTCTGAAACAAGGTGTATAAGCTGTCATATATTTAGGAAGCTCATCTTCAGATAGTATTTCACCTGAATATATATTTGTTACAGGAACCTCTGCTGTTGGGATTAAGTATAAATCTTCATCAACACATTTATACATATCTTCTTTGAATTTTGGAAGCTGACCTGTACCTGTCATTGTTGCCGCATTTGCCATAAATGGTGGTAAAATTTCTTCATAACCTTCGTTTTCTGTATGCTGATCAAGGAAGAAATTTATGATTGCACGTTCTAATCTTGCGCCTTTACCTCTATAAAGACTGAATCTTGATTGAGAAATTTTTACACCGCGTTCAAAATCAACAAGATTTTTTTCTTCACATAAATCCCAGTGAGCTTTTGGTTCAAATCCAAATTCAGTTGGATTTCCCCAGGTTGAAACAACAACATTATCATCTTCAGATGTTCCGACCGGTGTTGTTTCATCAGGAATATTTGGTGTATGTAAGAGTACATCACGCTGCTTAGTATCAAGCTCGTTTTGCTTTTCTTCTAATTCTTTTATTTCATCACCAAGCTGGCGAACTTCTTCTTGAATTGCATCAGTGTTTTCACCATTTTTTTTCATCATACCGATTTTTTGAGATTCGGATTTTCTTTTTGCGCGAAGTTCATCGGCTTGAGTTTGAATTTTTCTTCTTTCTTCGTCTATTTTTATAACTTCATCAATAGATAATTCAGGATTTCTTCTTTTTAATAATTCGTTAATCTTTTCCGGATTTTCTCTAATTAGTTTAATATCAAGCATTTTCGCCTCTTTCTTTTTTACTAAACAGCATACTTATTCTAGTTTAAAGATATTTTAGAATCAAGTAAAATCTAAAAAGTAAATCTATAAAGTAATACTTTTGTCCCTGTTTTTGTAAATATACTTTGCAATAATTAAAAAATAATGTATAATATCATTAACTATAGGGAGATGTGATGTTTAAAAAGTTAGCAAAACAATTAAAAACAGAACGGGTTGAAAACTCTTGTTTTCCAATGAGTTCGCCTGCACATTCTCTTAAAGAACAAACAAAAAATTCTTTTTTGAGAAGTTTATCTAAGCATGCCCTTAATCTTTATGAAAGAAAAACAGATATAACAAACTTTACACGTTTAGCTCTTTCAGATCCTGAAAATACATCCCATAATAAAATCGTAAATGAGATTTTTAGTAAGGAAGGTTTTGTTGATCCGTTTAGTGATGATGAATTATTCTCTTTGTCAGAAAATGAAAAATTTTTAAAGGATTTAGGTTTATAAACTGCAGGTTTGGGTTCGTCCTAAGTCCGTTTATATCTTTGTTTACCCCTTGAAACTTTTTCTTTTTGGTGTATACTTTTTATATAAGAAGAGATAGGAGTAAAAAATGTTCGAACGTTTTACAGAAAAAGCAATAAAAGTTATTATGCTTGCTCAAGAAGAAGCTCGAAGATTAGGTCATAACTTCGTTGGTACAGAACAAGTTTTGTTAGGCTTGATAGGAGAAGGTACAGGTGTTGCCGCAAAAACTCTTAAGTCTATGGGGGTTAATCTTAAAGATGCCCGAACCGAAGTTGAAAAAATTATCGGCAGAGGCTCAGGTTTTGTTGCAGTAGAAATTCCATTTACACCTCGTGCAAAAAGAGTGTTGGAATTATCTTGGGATGAAGCAAGGCAATTGGGTCATAATTATATTGGTACAGAACACCTTTTATTAGGCTTAATCCGTGAGGGAGAGGGCGTCGCAGCAAGAGTTCTAGAAAATCTTGGCGTAGATTTAAATAAGGTCAGAAGTAATGTTGTTAAAATGCTTGGTGAATCTAAACCGGCAGCTGGTTCTTCCGGCTCCTCTTCAACAGGTTCTTCTTCAAGCACCAGTGGAAAAACTAAAACCCCTAGTCTTGATGAATTCGGCAGAGATTTAACTTTAGCTGCCCAAGAACTTCGTTTAGACCCTGTTGTGGGTAGAGAAAAAGAAATTGAACGTGTTATTCAAATTTTGGCAAGACGTACTAAAAATAACCCTGTACTGCTCGGTGAACCTGGTGTAGGTAAAACAGCAGTAGCAGAGGGTCTTGCAATCAGAATCGTTAATGCTGAAGTTCCGGATGTTTTAGACGGTAAAAAAGTTATCCAGCTTGATATGGGACTTTTGGTTGCCGGTACTAAATACCGCGGCGAATTTGAAGAACGCTTGAAAAAAATTATGGATGAAATTCGTCAGGCAGGAAATGTTATTCTTGTAATTGATGAAATGCACACACTTATCGGTGCCGGCGCAGCTGAAGGCGCAATTGATGCCGCTAATATCTTAAAACCTGCACTTTCACGTGGTGAAATTCAAGTAATCGGCGCTACAACATCCGATGAATATAGAAAATATATCGAAAAAGATTCAGCTTTGGAAAGACGTTTCCAACCGGTTATGATTGATGAACCGTCAATTGATGAATCTATCGAAATTATTAAAGGTTTAAAACCTAAATACGAAGAGCACCACAGATTGATAATTTCTGATGATGCAATTGTTGCAGCAGTAAAATTGTCAAGCAAATACGTTAATGACAGATTCCTTCCGGATAAAGCTATTGACGTAATTGATGAAGCAAGTTCAAAAGTTAGATTAAAAGTTTCTAATCTTTGCCCTGAAGCAAAAGAACTTGAAAAACAATTAAAAGCTCTAATAAAAGAAAAAGAAGAAGCTATTAGAAATCAGGAATTTGAAGAAGCATCTCAACTTCGTGATGATGAAGCTGATTTAAGAGATAAAATAAGAGAAGTGTCAGCTAAATGGCGTGAAGAACACGAAGCAAATAAAGCTACAGTTACTGCTGAAAATGTTGCAGAAGTTATTGCTATGATGACTGGTGTGCCTGTAACAAAACTTACAGAAGGTGAATCAGAAAGACTTTTAAGACTTGAAGATACTCTTCACCAAAGAGTTATCGGTCAGCACGATGCTATTGTTGCTATTTCAAAAGCAATCAGACGTGCTCGTGTTGGTTTGAAAGCTCCAAACAGACCAATTGGAAGTTTTATCTTCTGCGGTCCTACAGGGGTTGGTAAAACTGAACTTGCAAAAGCGTTAGCAGAAGCTATGTTTGGTTCTGAAGATAATATGCTGAGAGTTGATATGTCAGAATTCATGGAAAAACATTCAACTGCAAAACTTATCGGTTCACCTCCTGGATATGTTGGTTACGATGATGGCGGGCACTTATCAGAACTTGTCAGAAAGAAACCTTATTCTGTTGTCCTTTTTGACGAAATTGAAAAAGCTCACCCTGATGTATTTAATATCATGCTTCAAATTCTTGATGATGGTCGTTTGACAGATTCTAAAGGACGCCACATTAGTTTCAAAAATACTGTAATTATTATGACATCTAACGTTGGTGCAAGTATGATTCAAAATACTTCAAAACTTGGTTTCTCAACTGCTGAAGATGAGTCAAAAGATAAGTACGAAAAACTTAAAGATACAGTTTCAGAAGAAATGAAAAAAGCATTTAGACCTGAATTCTTAAACAGAATTGACGAAACTATTGTATTTGCTCATCTGTCTAAAGAAGAAATCAGACAAATCGTAGATTTAATGTTAAAAGACTTATTTAAGCGTTTGGCTGAAAAAGAACTTAGTGTTGAAGTTACTGATGAAGTAAAAGATCACTTAGCAGAAAACGGATATTCCGAAGCATATGGTGCAAGACCGTTAAGACGTCTAATCCAACGTAAAATGGAAGACAGTCTAGCAGAAGAAATTTTGTCTGGTAAATACGGTGCAGGTGATACAATAAAAGTAACACTTGTTGATGGTAAAATTTCTTTTGAAAAAGCTTCAAAAAGACGTACCAAAAAAGAAAAATCAATAGAAGAAACTTTAGAAGAAGTTTCTGCAGTTGAATAAGTTAATATTTAAAGGCGGCGGTGAAATTTTTCACCGCCGCCTTTTTTTATGTTGTTCTATTTAAAACTTCAGGTTTTAGTACTTTTAAATCTACCAGAGTTTTAACATATTCTTCCATTGGTCCGTTTTCTTTTAACCAGCTGTGATCTGTCATATAAGAATTTTTTAGAACTTTATTGAATTCTTCTTTATTTTTGAACAGATTCATTGCGCGTTCAATAGCTTTAGCAAATTCTATTCTATTATATTGAAGGGCATCTTGGAAATTATCAAACTTAGGTTTGAAGTTAGCAAATATTGCGTTAATTCCATCGCTAAGTCCGTCAGTTAAACCGCCAACTTTATTAACGATAGGTATAGCGCCGCTGAAAGCTGCAATTTCTTTATGAACAAGTCCGCAAGGTTCAAACCAACTTGACATAATTGTAAAGTCTGACATTAATTTACATCCGTCATATCTGCCTGGTTCAGAGAATAATCTTGCAAAAACAATTCTGTCTGCAGCTTTTTGCCCGTATTTTTGTGCAATTCTGCGTTTTACATTTAATAATTGTTCAATGTAAACCTTATCTCCAACTCCTTGCGCATAAAACACTGGTAAGTTATCTAAATCATGATATTTTTCAAGAATTTCTTCAATGGATTCTGCGTAAATATCAAGACCTTTTTGATCAACAATGCGTCCTGCTGTCGAAAATACCGGAGTATCTTTTGTTACACCTTTAAGGTTTGTCATCTCTGCAAGTTCAATGTTCATCGGGTTATTTTTACCTGTTCGAGCCATTTCTATTTCATTTATGACTTTATTCAAGTAAACTTCTTTATTGTGGTTGTGAGTTTCTACTATATTTTCATTTGTAGGTACTCTCAAAGAATTTTTTTCAAGTCCAACTGCTTTTTCAATTTTGCGGGCAGCAGCTTCAGTTAACTTATTATTAACCTTGTCGCATCCGTTAGTAATTGGTTTATAAGTTGTATTTTCTTTTGGTACTAATTTTTGATCTAACCCGTTTTCACGAGCGATGTATTTGATGTATTCAATATCGCCATATTCATGGTATCTTGCACGCATTCTGAATATATCGTGGTTTGCACCACCAAACCCGCTATGAGATGCCATTTCGTTTCCGTAACCTTTGGATACCGGAACCAATACATCAGAATATGCTGCTGCCATTGTTTGCGGGTTGAGATTTGTTCCGTGGAATAAGCCGTTTAGAGAATCTGTATTTAAGCTTGTGCCTTTTGGCATCCAGGCATTTTTTGTAATCATTGCTGAATGTTCGCCAAATAAAATATTTAAAAGTTTTGGTTGAGAATGCCATACATTACCGGCTAGACCTGCGTTGTGCATAATAGTTATTACCGGTGTATTATATAGTTTTTCTGCGACTTTAGGGTCGAGTCCAAAGAATCTTTTAGCTGTTGTTAAAAGTTTCATCATTGCACTAATGCCGCCAGTTTGCCAATCGTTTCCGATAATAACATCGGCTCTTAATTGCTCTGATGAACTTTCTGCATTTCTTAACAGATGTTCATAGAAGAACTTATCAAAATAGAAGAATCTTTCTGTTTCTCCTGATTCATGTGTTAAATTATTATAAATTGTTTTTGCATAGCTGTCGACTTGCGGTCCGTCCATGCGGAACTTGTCAGACTTATAAAATACCGTATCATATTTTACTGTTACGGTTGGTTTAAGTATTCCTTCTTCTGGTGAGTATTTAACTTTTAAAATACCGGAGTTAATCTCAAATGGAGATCCTTTAGCAATTGCATCATTGATATTTTGTGCTAAGTCTTTTTCTAACCAAGGTTTTAAAAGCTCTAAGTCAACGATTTGTTCTATGTCTCTAGCCAAATATAATTCTACATTTTCGGTTGTTTTACCGTGTTCTGTATAAATTGGCGTATTTATAGTATTAATTTTTTCAAGTTTTGCAATTGGTCTTTCAGATTTAGAACTGATGTAGTTAAAAGTTCCATCAGCATTTTTAGTAATTGAATAATAAACGTTATCTTCTACTTGCCCTAAGTACATTGGAGTATCTACTATGAGTCTCATTTTTTGTTTATTATTTGTAATTCCGCCAAGGTTTGCCAAAACTTCACGCGGAACTGCTGACATTCCGCCTGTACTTGTAAAGTTTTTAAATTCTGAGGTTGGAATTCTAACCATTATTTCATCAGGTGGTGTCATTTGAGAACGGTCAATAATCCCAAAAATACGTTTTGCAGACTCTGTTCTTAAATTTTTCTCAAGTTCTTCAGTATGTTTACCATAACCGTTATAGACTGTAGCTAATTTTAGTTGAATTCCGTTAACTTCAACAGGAGAAAGATTAATTTCTTGAAGTCCTATAGCTTTATTAGGTTGAATTAATGATTGAAGTTTATTTGAAAAATTATTACTTATATCAGATAATTCTTTTTCTTGTTTTTGCCCTAATTTATTTAGTGATTCATTGACATCATTTACACTTTTTTCAAATTTAGAAATTATTTTTGAAAATTTTTTGTTTTTTATTGCAAGTGCTGTAGTTACTCCAAAAGAGGCAAGGGCAACTGCTGAACTTACATATGTTATAGTCTTATTATTATTTGAATTTCGGGGGGGGGTAACTGCTAAATGCTCATTATTATTGTTTGATAGAGATTTATTATTTTCGTAATTTTTTAATAATTTTGTATTGTTATCACTTTTAAAAGCTATTTGGTAAACCTTACTCATAGGTATATTCCCCTTTCTTATGCATATAAGACCCTAAAAAATATTTTTTGCTATTTAGAATTTTAAACTTAAATAATTGTTACAAACACTAATATTCATGCAGATAACAATATTTTATTACATTCAAATTTACTTGTAAAGTGTAACTTTGTTTATTAATATTGCAAAATTTTTGTTTTGTATAATAATATTTCTATCAAAAGAAGGAGTGTAATTATGTTAGAAAGAATTGAAAAATTACAAGTAGCAATACTTGGTTTGTTATTAGCATTTGGTCTTATAGCAGCAGTAAAATCGGGTGTTTCACCATTTGCCAGAAATTCTGTTACCGTAACAGGTTCAGCATATGAAATTGTTCAATCAGATTCCGGTAATTTAGAAATCTCTTTAAATGTCAGAAGACCGACTAAGGCGTTAGCTTATTCTGCTGCCAAAAAACAGCTGCCGGAAATATTAAAGTATTTGGAATCAAAAGGGTTTGATACTAAAAAAGATGTAGATGTAAAATCTATGAACGGTTATGAATCCTACAAATACACTCCAAACGGTGTTAATACAAATGAAATTGCATATTATCAGCTTTCTCAGCCGATTGTTATTAAATCAAATGATGTAAATAAAATTAAAGATGTATCTTTAGATATAACTTCATTAATGGAAAATGGTATTGATATCAATGTGCGAAATACAAATTATTCTTATTCAAAATTATCAGATTTGAAAGTTGATTTATTAAATAAAGCAACCCAAGATGCTAAACAAAGAGCTTCAGCTATGCTTAAATCAACCAATAACAAAGTTGGTAAAATTGAATCTGTAAGAATGGGTGTATTCCAGATTACTCCTGTAGATTCAACTGATGTTTCTGATATGGGTATAAACGATACTTCCACTATTGAAAAGAAAATTACAGCAGTATCAAATGTAACTTTTAAAGTAAAATAAGTTAATTTGAATACTTTTATTGGCGGCGAAACTTGTTTCGCCGCCAATTTTATATTAAGCTGTTATTATGGCTAGACTTATAGGAATCTCGGATATACACGGCGAATATGATAAATTATGCGCTGTTTTGGATAAAATTTCCCCGCAAAAAGAAGATACGATTGTATTTATGGGGGATTACATAGATAGGGGTAAAAAATCACGTCAGGTTGTTGATAAAATTATTGATATGCAAAATGTTTGTAATTGTGTTTATTTGATTGGATCGCATGAGTATGCAATGCTTCATGCCAAGCTTGATGATTATTATAATTATTTGTTCTGGAATTACGGTGGTGATGCAACAGCAGAATGTTACGGCGGATTTGAAAATATAATGAAAATTCACGGAGATTTTTTTAATTCATTAAAACCATATTATCTTACTGATAAATATTTGTTTATCCATGCCGGAATCCGTGTTGGTGTACCGTTAGAAGATCAGGATTTAACTGATATGGTGTATATCAGGAGTGAGTTTTATAATAAAAAACATCATTTGCCGCAAAAAGTTGTATTCGGGCATACAGAATTCGATGAGCCGCAGGTTCAGGAAGACAAAATCTGTATTGATACAGGATGCGGAAAATATAAACATGCACCTTTAACTGCTATTATTATTGAAAATGAGCAGGAACGTTTTGTAAATTCAGATGATTAATGAGCTAATTTAAGCAGAATAACTCCGCCAATAATTAATACAACACCTAGCATTCTCATTAGATTTAGTGCATCATGGAAAACTAGGACTCCAATTGCAAATGTACATGCTGCGCCAATTCCTGTCCATATAGCATATGATGTACCGATAGGGATTTGTTTTTGAGCTAAATATAAAAACACTCCGCTTAAAGTCATTGCAATGATTGCAAATAATATCCACCATAATTTATAAGATGAATTTGATGCCATTTTCAAACCAAAAGGCCAACCAACTTCAAATAATGCTGCAATGAATAAATAAACCCAACCCATAATATACTCCTTTTTCCGTAAAAAATAAAAGGAAGATTAAAATCTTCCTTTTATTTTGCGCTTGGCGCGATTCGAACGCGCGACCTATCCCTTAAAAGGGGAGTGCTCTACCTGCTGAGCTACAAGCGCATATAACTATTCATATTTCCTTGGCTTTGCGGTTCACTCACCGCGTAAATTCATAATAGCAAGAACAAATTTTATTGTCAACAGTTTTTTGTTATTTTTTTGAAATAATTTCTTTTAATAAAATTTTCTAATAAAAAAAGGCTCTTGTGAGCCTTTTTAAATATCAATATGTTTTCGTGCGCATTCAAACATAGAATTTATTAACGCCGAATTATTATTCAAGTTCATTCCGTTTGTTTCTAAAACTTGTTTTATTCGTTCTTCCCAAATATTATAAAGATCATTTTTATCAAGTTCAAGAATCTGTCCTATCATTGTTAATTCTTTAAAGTCTATAGGAATAGGATAGGCACCTCTAAGCATGTCCACAATTTCAACTCGTTTTTTACGTGGAAAAGCTTTCAAAAATGTTACGATGTTCATTCTTTTTTCTTTCATGATACTTTTGAGAAGCTCAATAGTATCATCTTTCAAGATAGGCTCTTGAGGAATTTTGTATTCTTCAAATTCTTCAGGCTCAATATCCATGACGGTTGCAATTCTTTCTAATGTCGTGCTTCTTGTCGAAAATGGTATTGTTTCATCAATAAGATTATAAACATATGATAATGTTACACCAATCATTTCCGCAAAATCTTTTTTGTGCAGAGAGTTTTTTTCTAAAAAATCGGCAACCTTTTGTGAGCTCTTTTGTGCTTTGGTTTCGTGTTTCATAATATTTACCTCTTTTATTTTTACCCTAATTTAGTTATTATTTATCTTTTTGTTAAGCTTATACTTGGTAAACCATTATGGTAATATTTATTTACGTTAAAATACTAAATATAAGATTGAAGGATATTTTATTATGAAATTAGTAGCAGGACTTGGTAATATCGGTGAAAAATATTGTTTTACAAGACATAATGCAGGGTTTATGGTCGTTGATAAAATGGCAATGAATCATGATGTTTCATTTAAAGAAGATAAGAAACTAAAATGCTTTATAGCTAAATTTAAATACAATGGTGAAGATATAATTTTAATAAAACCAACAACTTTTATGAATCTGTCAGGGGATTCTGTTCAATTAGTTATGAATTATTATAAAATTAATATTACTGATGTAATCATAGTTTATGATGATTTGTCATTAGAGGTCGGAAAAATCCGTTTTAGACCGAATGGCTCTGATGGCGGACATAATGGTATTAAATCTGTAATAAAATCACTTTCAAGTCAAAACATTGCGCGTTTAAAAGTCGGTATTGGGCCGCAACCGCCAATACCATCTGAAGCATTTGTGTTGCAGAACTTTACGAAAGATCAGTTAGAAGCGTTAAAGCCGGCTTTGAAAAATTCTGTTGAAGGTATTGAATACTATTTTGAAAACGGAATGCAAAAAACACAGAATTTCTATAATTAAATTTGTCTTATACTCTGTTTAATGGTATAATACAAAGGCAGAAGAGAGTTATATATTAAAGGAGCAGAGCAAATGAGTTTACAATTAGCTGAACAATTTGAAGCAAATGAACAATATGAACAGGCATATGAAGAATATAAAAAGATTTATGCGCAAAATCCTGATGATGTAGGACTTTTGGAAAGATTGGGACATTTGTCTTTAATCCTTGAAAAAACAGATGAAGCTGCAAATTATTATTATGAAATTCTCAAACGTGATGTAGCTAATCCGCTCGCTTACGAGCAGCTGATGTCTATTTATGAAAATACTGACAGGTATAAATATTATATTTATCGTGGTAATAAGAATTCGATTGAAGGTAAGCTTGATTTTGCAGTAAATGACTTTAAAAAAGCATTAGCTCATGCTAATGAAGATGAAACTCAGATTGTAATGACACGTTTAACTCTTGCTAATTTATATCGTCAGTTGGGTCAAGAATTGAAAGCGATTGATGAATATAATTTGATTTTAGAATATGACAACTTGCATGAAGAAATTTTCTTACAGCTTGCTGATATTTACATGCACGATGAAGCTTATCCGAGTGCAATTGATGTTTTACAAAGAGCAAAACAAAAAGGTTTTGATACAGATAGAATCAATGAAGCTTTAGCAGCAGTTTATTTAAAAAGCGGAGATGCGAAAAATGCAATTCAATATACAAAAGATGAGCTTTTGAAGATTCAATGTATGTTTGAACTTGGCGAAATACAAGAGGCTTATGCAAAATTAAATAACCTTCCTGACGGGTATAAAACTCTCCCGCGCTATTATACTCTACAAGCGCAATATTGTTATTCCTCAAGAGATTTTAAAAATGCATTAAATTATATTGAAGAATATAATAAGCTTCAACCGAATTCACCGCTTACATTCCAAATGAGAGCGCTTGTATATGAAGAATCCGGAGATGAGTATAATGCTCATTTGAACTGGGGCAAGTATAACATGCTTAGAGGCAATAAAGATATAGCAATAAATGAGTTGCTAAATGCTGTCCAATTGAATGCTGATGATACAAATTTGTTATTTTTGTTAGCTGAACTTTTAACAGAAAACGGTGACGTAAACCATGCTGCTGAATATTATGAAAGAATATCTCAAATTGATCCTAATAATAAAGAAGCTCTTGTTAAATTAGCTGCATTTAGAGAAAGTATAGGGGATTATAGAGCTCAAATAGATTATTTAGAAAGAATTTGTGAAATTGATGCAAAAGATTTAAATGCTTTAAAAAATCTTGCACGTGCATATGAAAAAACTAAAATGAAATCTAAAGCTATTGAAGCATACACAAGATATTTAGAATTAGTTAAAGATCCGGTTGATTATAAAATGGCAAAAGATAGATTAGATAAGCTTGATCAGGGTGCCGGGGAAGCCGAAGAATCTGCAGGATTAATTGATAAAATTATGGGCTTTTTCAACCGTTAACTTTTATCACATTTTTATAAAAAAGAAGTCTTTCAGGCTTCTTTTTTTGTATAATTAAATAGTAGATAGTTAAGGGGCAGTATGAGTAGATTTATCGGGTTTTTAGGAATAATTATTATATTTGCATTAGCTTATTTAATGTCAAATAATAGAAAAGCTATAAATTATAAAACTATTGGAGTCGGTTTTTTATTGCAGGTATTATTTGCAGTTTTTATTTTTAAAGTGCCGTTAGGACAAAAGATTTTTATGGCAATAGGTTTATTTATTCAAAAGCTTCTTGTCTTTGCAAAACAGGGCGGTGAGTTCGTTTTTGGCGGACTTATGAATGCAAAATTTGGTGAGATTTTTGCAGGTCATGGCGGTTCTATTTTTGCACTTCAACTGATATCATCAACGATTTTTATGATGATTCTTGTAAATATTTTATACCATTACGGAATAATGCAAAGAGTTGTTGCAGTTTTAGGTAAGGGGATGAATAAATTACTTGGAGTTAGTGGTGCTGAAGCTTTATCTAATGTCGCAAGTGCTTTTGTCGGTCAAATTGTTGCTCAAATTATGATAAAACCTTATTTGCCAAATCTTACACGTTCAGAACTTCTTGCTTCTATGTCAGGTTCATTGGCTTGTATTTCAGGGTCAATTATGCCGATATATATGGGAATGGGTGTACCGCCTGAATTTATTTTGGCATCATCTGTTATGGCAGCACCAGGGGCGCTTGTTATTTCAAAAATCGTCTATCCTGAAACAGGGGAACCAGAAACAAGTAAGGATTTTAAGTTAACTTTTAGTAAAAGAAACAGGCAGCATGTTAACGTATTTGACGCAATAGCATCAGGCGCTTCTGAAGGGATGAAAGTTGCTATAAATGTTGTTGCGATGATTTTGGCTCTTGTGGCACTTGTTGCTATGATTGACTGGTTACTGGGCGGAATCGGAAATGCTGTTGTTAAATATTTGCATTTTAATTTAACATCTGTCGGATTTGATTTAACTCATCTTTCTTTAAAAATGATTTTGGGTAAGATTTTTGCACTTTTGGCAATTGTTATGGGAGTTCCGGTTGCAGAAGCAACTACTGTTGGTGGTTTGATGGGTACCAAACTTGTACTAAATGAAATGGTTGCATATATGGATTTAACTTCTTCTGCGACGCATTTATCACCAAAAGCTTTTTTAATTGCGAGTTTTGCTCTTTGTAGTTTTGGTAATTTCGGTTCAATTGCAATTTTACTAGGCGGTATAGGCGAACTTGCGCCAAATCAACGTAAGAACCTTGCAAGACTTGGTGTTAGGGCTTTGATTTGTGGTACATTGACTTGTTATATGTCTGCAACGATTGCCGGAATATTGTTTAATTAACATATTTAACATTTTTTACATTTACTTTTTTTAGGATATAATCATAACATGGAGATTATTAGAGAACTTAGAAATATCCCGAATTTATCTTTAGCACTTGGATTCTTTGATGGTGTTCACCTTGGGCATCAAGCAGTAATTTCTTGTGCTGTTGATTATGCAAAAGAAAATGGTTGTAAGTCTGCTGTTGTTACTTTTCAGGAGCATCCATATTGTTTTTTTAAGGGGGAATCTCCAAAATATATTTTGACTTTAGAAGATAAATATAAATTCCTTGAACAGTTAGGTGTAGATTATGTGTTTGAACTGGATTTCGCAACCATTTATAATCTTTCTCCTGCTCAATATTTGGAAGATGTTTTAGTTAAATATTTCTCTCCAAAAGCAATTTCTACAGGATTTAATCATAAATTTGGGGTTGATAAAACCGGTAATGTAAAATTTTTATCAGATTACCAAGATAAATTTGATTATGTATATTCAGCAACTCCGCCTCAATCTATCTGGGGTGATGTAATAAGTTCAACTGCAATAAGACAGTTCATTAAAACAGGAGTTGTAGATATGGCAAACTCTATGCTTGGCAGAAAATTTGCAGTTTCCGGGACTGTAATAAAAGGACGAGAATTAGGCAGAACATTAGGTTATCCTACTGCTAATATAATTTACCCGCTAGATATTGTTGAACCGCCATACGGTGTTTATGATGTCGATGTTGAACTGGATAATGGATATAAGTATAAAGGTTTAGCAAATTATGGGGTTTCTCCTACTGTTTCAAATGATGGTATTGCAATTCTGGAAGTTTATATTTTAGATTTTAATGGCAACTTGTATGATAAAGAGGTTAAGGTTAGTTTTAACAGGATGATTCGTTCTGAAATTAAATTTGATAATATAGATGAATTAAAAATGCAGATGGATTTAGATTTACAATCTATGTATTAAAAAAATTATATAAAAAAAGAGTAAAAGTTTAACTTTTACTCTTTTTGTTTTCCTTTGGAATTTATTATAATTCTATGTTTTCAGCAAGAATATCCATTTCTTCAGCTGAACCGTAAGCTGATCGGCATCCACAGTCAACATAGATAACTTCGCCTGTAGTACCTGAAGATAAGTCAGAAGCTAAGTATAAACCTGCTTTACCAACTTCTTCTAATGCTACGTTTCTGCCAAGAGGAGATCTTGCAACAGCAGCTTTAAGCATTTTTGAAAAACCGCTGATACCCATTGAAGCAAGAGTTTTTACAGGTCCTGCTGAAATACAGTTAACTCTAACACCTTTTTTACCAAGGTCAACAGCTAAGAATCTCATAGATGATTCTAATGCAGCTTTAGCTACGCCCATAACGTTGTAGCTTGGAACTGAAAGAATAGAACCAAGATAAGTTAATGCAAATACTGAAGCACCTTCATTTAAGATAGGTTCAGCATGGCGACAAATTGTAACAAGTGAATAAGCACTTACGCCCAATGCTGTATCCCAACCATCTTTTGAAGTTTCAATGAATCTGCCCATTAAGTCTTCTTTTTTAGCGAAAGCAACTGCGTGAACAACAAAATCAAGTTTTCCATAAACTTTTTCGCATTCTTCAAAAACAGCTTTTACTTCGTCTTCTTTTGTTACATCACAGCTCATGATAACCTTAGCATCCATACCTTCTGCGATTGGACGAACTCTTTTTTCCATAGCTTCACCGGCATATGTGAATGCAATATCTGCACCTGCATCGTGAAGTTGTTTTGCTATACTGTAAGCAATCCCGTGAGTATTGGATACACCAAAGATTACCCCTTTTTTACCTTTCATTAAATCCATATTAAAGTCTCCCTAATATATACTACCATTTAATTTTATCATAAAGAAAACGACATATCAACTTGTTAGCAAATATTACAGGCATTGTAAACAATTGTAAACAAAAGCAAAAGTCTTGAAATTAGACAATTTCAAAAGTTTTTATATATATAAGAGAGTAATTTGGAGAGCTTTTAATAAATGAGCATTAACAGTGTAAATCAGAATACAGACATTCAAAAGCTTTTGAAGATGATGAAAGGCGGTCAAGTAAAAAAAGCCGGCTTAACTTCAAAAGTTCCTGTTCATATGACAATGAATGGCTCTGTATTTAATGCTAAAGCTAATACAGTAAGTTCTCAAAATGCAAGAATTAATAATCAAGTTCAAACTAACCAAGCTGGTAATGTCGTTCGCACAAATACTGCTAAATCAGTTTCTGATATTCAAAACACTCAACCGGCTGCTAAAACTGAAAAGGCTGAAACTAAACAACAAGCAGCAAGAACTGACTCTCGTAACGAAAACGAAAAAGTAGATATCGGAAATTATGATTTTGATAATCTTACAGCAGTACCTGATGGCGAATTAAACGATTTAAAAGAAGAATTAACAGAATTAAAAGATAAAAACTTACCAAGATTTATTACAAATGGTATTGAAAAAAAACTTAGCAAAGTTAATTCTGAAATGCAAAAAAGAGCTTCAAATGTTGCAGGCGGTGATAAAAAAGAAGAAGTAAAAAATCAAGAATTTAGTGCTAAAAAAGGTGATCAGGCTCAAGGTGAAGCGGAATCAGCTTCAAATGATGCAAAAGCAGCAACTGCTCAAACTGAACGCGGTACTTCTGAAATGAAAGATTCTGCATCTGAAATGAAATCTTTAGATAAAAAGATGAAAAAAGATGATAAAAAATTCAAAAAACAGATGAAAGCAGAAGAAAAAGCTATTCAAAAATCTCAAAAAGAGATGAAAAAACAAGCTGCTGATATGGAAAAATTATCATCTCAAATAGAAGACCAAAATGCAATTGTAGAAGAACAAAATGCAATTTTAGCTAATGAGTCAATTTCTGATGCCGATAGAGAAGCTGCTCAACAAAAACTTCAAGCTTCAAATACAAAAATTCAATCAAATCAAACTAAATTAGGTTCAACACAAGTAAAAATGAAAAAAGTTCAAGTCGCAACAAATAAACGCGTAAGAACTTTAACTAAAACTGCAAAAGCTTATCAAAAAACAGCAGCAGCAAATGTTAAAAATGTTGAACAACATCAATCAGCAGCTGATAAAGTAATGAAAGTTGCAGAAAAAACAGATGAAATCTCAGGCTATACAGCAATGGCTGGTCTTGCTACCCAATATGTTGGTAAAGGTATGATCGCTTTAGGTACAGCTTGTCCTATTACATTTGGTTCATTAATTGCACCTGGTGGTGTTGTTCAAAAAGTTGGTATTACTGTTGAAACTGTTGGTAACTATGGTAAAATGGCTGCAAACGTAACAAAAACAGCAGTTAACGTTGCTCAAGGTAATATTCTCGGAGCATTTATGTCAGCAGGTGCAGCAGCAATGTCTGGTATGTCAGCAGTTAAAGGTACAAAAGAAATTCAAAGCGGCTTCAAGAATGTTAACCAAGAAGTTGCAAATGCTTCTCAAAAAGCTTCTGACAAAATGCAGGCTAAAGCAACAGAAGTTTCAGATAAAGCAACTGAGAAAGCTGCTGAAGGAGCTAAAGATGGTGTAGATAAAGCTGCAGACGGTGCGCCAAAAGCAGATGCTCCAACTGATGCACCAAAAGCAGATGCTCCAACTGATGCTCCTAAAGTTGAAGAACCAAAGCTTGATGCAAAAACTCAAGCAAAAGTTGATAAATTGGAAGCAAAAGCTGATAAAATGCAAGTTCAAGCAGATAAATACCAAGGTAAAGTTGATACAGCTAATGCTAAAATAGCAACAAAAGAAATTGCAAAAAGAACAGAAGATTTAAAATCACAACAACAAAAACTTGAAAGACAATTAGAAAAAGCAACTGATGAATCAACTAAAAAAGCTATACAAGGAAAATTAGGTGATGTAAACGGACAACTTAAAAATTTAGAAGCTGCAAAAGGTTCTACATCTGCAATGAATAAAATTGCTGGTGAAGTTGATAAATCATTAACAAAAAAACTTGCAAATGGTATGCAGGCAGGAAGCTTCATTATGCAAGCAGGTTCTCAATTAGGCGGTATGAAACAAAATCGTGCAGCTGTTTCAGGTCCTGTAGTCCGTCAAAGAACAGTTCAAGGTGCATATTTACAAAGAACAAGATTACGTTAATTTCAATAAAAAAGCCCTTAGAAATTATTCTAAGGGCTTTTTCTTATTTAAATCTTGTCGCTAATATATTATTATCTGCTTCAAGCATTACGTTTAAGTATAATAATTGATTTGCAATAGCTTTATCAAGGTTTGTAAATTCTGCACCGGCTCTGTTCGTAGAGGCTGAAACAACTTTTACATTGGTATTTATATCTAAATTCTTGTATGTAATATGAACAGGAATTACATCTCCAACTTTTAGAGTATTATTATGTTTGATAGCAATTCCGCCACGAGAAATATCTAGTATTTGGTTTATGTTTTCAGTTTTTTCCAAAAGTACCGGATGTTTTATTTCCTGAATATTGAATCTCATATATTGGCGTTTATCAATGGCAGTAATTGCATTATTGATGTCTTTTCTTTGAATGTATGTAACACTTCCGTCAGCATCAGTTTCGATATCGTCATCAGTATCAGTATCAGTATCAGTGTCTGTATCTGTGTCAGTATCAGTATCAGTGTCAGTATCAGTATCTGTATCTGTATCTGTATCAGTATCTG
>CATLLN010000002.1:0-326509 GCA_950022695.1 uncultured bacterium
CCATAACTATCCGCAACTAGCCTATCCATTGATTTATTCTTTAAGTCGACATCCACATTAGCGTTAACATCTCCGGTTAAAGAAAGAGAGTTAAAGTTGTAAGTATGAGTTAGATTGTTAACGGTACTAAGGTTGGTATTTCCTATGGTAACGTTAGCATCGTAGATGTCGTTGTACAGACCGAATGTACCAGTGTTGTCGCCTGTGATGTTGACAGAATAATTTTTAATATATTTTATTTCGTTACCATCTTCGTCGGTTTCTGTTACTTCTACAGATGCGCCACGGATGTTATCGTACATTTCTATGCGACCGTTGTTTTTTACTGTGAAATTAACCGCGGCGCCACTATTTGCATAAATTGCGTTGTCATCGCGCTTGCCGTTTTCTTCTGTGTAGTTCCCGCGGAACACTGATTGATGATTATCTGCTACTATTTGCAGGTCTTTGGCCGTGTAGATAGCCCCGCCTAGGGCTATGCCGCTTTCTGTTTTTGCATAGTTACCTGTGAAGGTACTATTGGTGATTGTGCCGAGTGTGCCAGTGTTATAGATTGCACCGCCAGATGCATTGCTATCGGTGTTTGCTAAGTTGTTATTAATAAATGTTCCGCTAATATTATGTAAAGTAGCACTTTGGCCATTAGTAATAGCTCTTTTGCTATTAGCTTCAAAATAACCGGTAACACTATCAATTGTAGGACGCCCCCAATCATTTTGTACGGCACCCTTATTTCCAATAAAAATACCATTTATTGAGCCCACTTTTTGACCGGATATATATATTGCAACATCATTATCTTTAAATATACCATTTATTGAACCAATATTATACTTTGCATCACCAATAATTTTTCTTTGGTAGGCAAATATTGCGGCAGATCCTCTATTACCTTCAAAATATCCTTCTATTGAGTCCACTGTCCCGAATTGCCATATAGCGCTTCCTTCTTTACCGTAATTGTTTATAAAAATACCTTTGATTGAACCCATAGTGTGTCCATTCGCAATAGCTCCACCTCTAGAATTATTATAGTTATTTATAAAAATACCTTTGATAGAACCAATATGAGCTTGAGCTGTATTTGTTGTTGATATTGCAGTACCCCAAGCATTATCTCCAGTCATCTTATTACCGATAAATGTACCTTTAATAGAGTCAATATTACCGCTAATTAGGGCTTCTCCTTTAGTATTTGAGTTCCCTATAAATGTACCTGTTATATTTTTAATTTTAGCATCTGTTCCAAGTGATCTTATAATTCCTTTAGAATTATTGATAGCAGTTATATCAATACTATCAATTGTCCCTGAATTATTTAGCAAAATATTTCCGCCACTATTAACAATATCCGTATTGATTTTACCAATCTCATTACCTACCGCATTATATATAGCATTAGTTTTGCTATCTAAAGGCAAGTCTATAAAATTAATATTAATATCACCACCGTTTTGGTTATCTTTAATTACTCCTGAAATATCTGTTATTGTATCTTTTTGAGAACTAACATAGTATTTTAAATCATTATCTGTACTGGTTCCCTCAATAAGAACTTTTGCTCCGTCTGAATCTGTATCCCATTTATAATATTTGATTTCAGAATATTTTTCATTATCACCATATTCAGTTTTGTAAACTTCATCAGGAATATCTACCCCCGGATAAATTTCCTGAGCATTTACATTTTGTCCAAGTCCCACAATCGCACATCCTGCAAATAGTGCTGCAGATAATACCTTAGCACTTGATTTGTTGTTTCTAATAATTTTACTCTTTCTCATAATTTGACCTCATAATTAATACATCATTTTAATCAAAATGATGTATTCCTGATAAATCAGGAATGATATGGCTTTAAGCCGTGATGAAGTGAAAATTGCAATAAATTATAGAGATTGATTTGTAGAAAATAACAAATTAAAACGTAACTTTCAAATGCGATGTCACATTTTGATTATTTTGGTGTGTAATTTTAATTCTACCGAGTATTTCATCGGATCATCCTTATTGTATCTTTAACTCTTAAAAGTAAAATTTTACAATTTGTTACAGCGTATATCCTAACAGATATATTATAACATTGTTTATTTAAATTTACAAGTGTTTAAAATAAAATTTATTAACTTGTATAGTTTCCTTTATTTTAATTATGTGCTAAAATCTTATTGTTAATAAGTTTAAATAAGGGGTAAAAATGAGAAAATTACAAATATTAGTTTTATCAATAGTCATATCCGCAGGAGTTGGAATCGGTGTTAATCAAGTATACTCTGCACCTGCAGCAACAGCTGTCAAAGTTTCAGCACCATCTACACCGCAAGCACAATATACAGATGTTAAAGCACTTGAAGTAGTTTCTAACCCTTACAAATACAAAAACAGAAACATAAGAATTCAAGGTAAATTTGACAAATTCTCAACACTCGGCTTAGACTATCCTGCAGCAATGAGACCACACGATAAGTACATCTCATTTATGATTCAAAGACCGGATATTACAAATCACAATATACCTCTATCAGAATTGAAAATTTTCCTAAAAAAAGAAATGGCTGAAAAAAATATTGACCTGAATACAGGAGATGAAATTTCTTTTGAAGGTAAAATATTTTCAACTGCATTAGGCGACCCTTGGATGGACGTTGATAACCTTAAAGTTATTAAAAAAGTCGAAAAAAAAGAAACAAAATAGTCACTCCCACTAAATAAAGGTATGAATAAGATTATGTCAGAAAATATTAAAAACGAAAAATTTTTAACAATTCACGGACACTTTTACCAGCCGCCAAGAGAAAACCCGTGGCTTGAAGCAATTGAGCTGCAAGACAGCGCACTTCCTTTCCACGACTGGAACGAAAGAATTTGCAAAGAATGCTATAATCCAAACTCTGTTTCAAGAATCGTAGATAACAGAAATAGGATTCTTGATATCGTTAACAACTACGAATATATGAGTTATAATTTTGGTCCAACTTTGTTATCTTGGATGGAAGAGTTCGCTCCGTTAACTTATGAAAGAATTATTAAAGCCGATATCGAAAGTATCTCAAAACACAGCGGGCACGGTAATGCTATGGCACAGGTTTATAACCACATCATTATGCCGCTTGCAAATTACCGCGATAAAGAAACCCAAGTTAAATGGGGTATTCGCGATTTTGAATACCGCTTTGGCAGAAAACCAGAAGGAATTTGGCTTGCTGAAACCGCAGTAGACGATGAAACATTAAAAGTTCTTGTTGACAATGGGATTAAATTCACAGTACTTTCCCCTTATCAGGCATTAAAAATGAAAAAATCTACAGATAAGGAATGGCAAGACGTAAGCTGGGGAAATATTGATCCTGCACGTTCATACAAATACACAATAAAAAGTGATCCGACAAAATCAATTGATTTATTCTTCTATGATGGCGCAATCTCCCGTTCTGTTGCATTTGATGAACTCTTAACAGACGGAAACAAATTCATAAAACGCCTAAAAGAAGGTGTATCAGAACTTCGCGATTATCCGCAATTAATAAACATTGCAACAGATGGCGAAAGTTACGGACACCACACAAAATTCGGCGATATGGCTTTATCTTACGTTTTAAAAATTAAAGCAGAAGATGAAGGTTTTAAAATCACAAACTACGCTGAATACTTGGACAAATACAGAAGCAACTACGAAGTTGATATCAAACAAGCTTCATCATGGAGCTGCTTCCACGGTGTAGGAAGATGGTCTGATGATTGCGGATGTTCAACAGGCGGACATCCGGGATGGAATCAAAAATGGAGAAAACCACTAAGAGAAGCTCTTGATTATCTTCGCGACCATTTTGCTGAAATTTTTGAACAAGAAGGAGCAAAATACTTCAACACAGATGTTTGGGAAGTTAGAAACCGTTACATTGAAGTAATCCTAGACAGAACCTACTCTAAAATCAAAAAATTCCAAAAAGATAATTTCAAACCTGACCTATCTGAAGAAGAAAAAATCAAAGGTATGGAACTTCTTGAAATTCAGCGACAAGCTATGCTTATGTACACTAGCTGCGGCTGGTTCTTCTCTGAAATTTCAGGTATTGAAACCGTTCAGATTATGAAATATGCAGCCCGTGCTATGCAATTGGCTTCAAAATTCTCTAAAGAAAACTTTGAAGAAAAATTCCTTGATATTTTAGCCCAGGCAAAAAGTAATATTCAAGAATTTGGTACAGGCAAAGACATATACGAACGCTTCGTAAAACCGTCTGTTGTAACATCAAAACAAATTGCCTGCCTGTGGGCAATATCTTCACTATATCAAGACTTTGACGATGAAGAAGATGTTTACTGCTACACCGTTAAGCGAAATGATTATCAAAAAGTTCAAAAAAATAACGCAAATTTTGTAATAGGTAATATTGAAATCCGTTCAAAAGTTACATTACAAAAAGCTAACCTTGTATTTGCACTTATGCAATACTCAGGTGGAGATTTCCACTGTGCAATAAAAGAATATTCAACAAATGAAGAATATCAGGAACTTAAAACTTCTCTGATAAAAACATTTATGCTAACTCCGCTAACAGAAATCATAAGAGCACTTGATGAAAAATTCGGCAAAGAATACTTTACACTTAAAGACATCTTTATCGAAGAAAGAAAGAAAATCTTACAAGTTCTGTTAAAAGACCAGCTTCAAAAATTCGCAAATACCTACAAAGAAATGTATAATCAAGGCAAAGGCTCTATTTATCATATGCAAAATCTGGGCTTGGAAATCCCTAACGAATTTAAGATTTCTGCAGCGTATGCTCTTAGCCAGCGCTACAACGATCTTCTGTCTCATTCTGACGGATTTGTAGAACGAGCTGTTATTCAAGAAATCAGAGATATTAACTTTGAATCAAAAAAAATGAATATCGATATAGATAAAACTCCATCAAATAAAAGCTTTGCTAAAAAAATCATTACTAATTTAAACAGACTTACCAAAAGTTTTGAGATTCAGCAAGCTGACACTATTGTAGAACTATTCGATATCATAGAAAAACTTGATCTTCAAATAGATATATCTGAAGCTCAAAATATTTATTATAATAAAATTTACCACCGCATCGGCGATATTATTGAAAATAACCTTGAATCTCCAAAAGATAAAGATATTAAATTCATTAATATTCTGCTTGAAATAGGACGTAAATTAAATATTAACGTAGACTTTTACAAAGTAAAACTCGATAAATTAAATATGTATATTAAAAAGGATTAGCGTTATCGCTAATCCTTTTATTTTATAATTAACATAAGTTTACAAAAAACGCAAAATTTTTCCCATGAAATACTTTAATATAATAGGTAGAATTTAGGGGAAATTACGTTTATGCAAGTTCCGGTACAAAATGTAAAACAACAAAACAATCAATATAATAACAGTTTTAACAGTACTGCGCAAACTCAATGCTGTACTGCTCCAAATCAGCAGACACAATGCCAGCAAACTTATCCGCAAGGCTATTTACCACCACAGCAAACTGTTTACCCACAATATCAACCTGCACAAAATCAAAATATGCAGATTCCGGCAACAGCTTCAGGTGTAAATATTCAGATATTTAACCCGTCAGTTGCAACACCTGGTGCTAAAGCTCCGACTTACAACGTAAATGCACCTTGTTATCCATCAGGATACTATACAAGCTCTGTCGGCGCTGATGGAAAACTTCACCCGAACAACGGAAGTAACAACCCGCACACCGGTGACAACATCAACAACGGAACAAACAGTGGTACAATAGGTGATAATAATAACAACACCTATACAACAAATACAAACACAACTAATAACACAACAACTTCTGCAAACTCAATAGAAAAAGAAGAGAATAAAAAGAAAACAGAAAAGCGCAAAATCATACAATTAACAGATGAATATATCAAAAATCTTGAAAGCTATTTAAACAGCCAAGATAAAGGTGTAAGACTTAATGCCGCAAAAGAAGTTTACGCAAGACTTGAAGAAGATGAATCAAGACATGACGATAAGGCATTAACTGCACTTGTTAACAAAATGCTTCAAGACCCGTCTGAAGAAATTAGAGTAATAGCACTATCTGCGCTTGACAGTAAAATAGTTACAGGTGATGATTACACAGTAAATGTCTTAAAAAATATGCAGCAAAACAACAACGGATACGGACAAGATGCAGTTGATGCAAGCAATATTCTGTTAAAAATGTCAGGAAAACAGGTCGAAAAAGAATTTGAAGTGAAAGATACTCCAAAGAAAAAAGAAGAACCAAAAGAAAGTAAAAAGGCATAATTATGAAGATACTCGGCAGTATATCAAAAGCACTTAAAGGAAATGCAGGCAAATACATTACAAAAGGTGTAGGTTTTGCAGCACTTGGGCTTGTTGCATCAGATGCTCATTACATTGGAAAACTTCAAGCTGATCTTTATGCAAGTGAAAAAGATGCAAAAGCTGCCAGTTACTATCTAAATAATTCAATGTATACAACTAATATGAGTAAAGTCGAAGACGGAATAAGAAACGCGGCATACGAAATGGAACTTGATCAAGGCTGGAGAAGATTCTTCAATCTTGGAATAGGCTACGTTAAAGGATTTACTTCAATGCTTGTTTCACACGTAATCCCGTTTGGACTTGGCTTAGGTGCACTATTAGCAAAAGGTAAAGCCGCAAAAATCTGCGCCGGAGCATTTGGGGTTTATGCACTTGGCAAAGTCGTTAAAGATTTCTTTGGAATAGGTGTACCAGGTAACGGATTAAATATTAAATAGAATCTTTTAAATATTTTTCGTACAAATCCGGACGTCTTTGTTTAGTTCGTTCTATTTGAGCGGCATTTCGGAATTCATTTATTTCTTTGTGGTTGCCGTTTAATAAAACCTCAGGAACTTTATACCCGCGAAAATCACGCGGTCTTGTATACTGCGGATATTCTAAAAGCCCGTTTGAAAAACTATCATCTTCTGCTGATTCAATTTTCCCTAAAGTTCCATCGATTTTACGGCTTACAGAATCAATCAGGCAAAGTGCCGGTAATTCACCGCCTGTCAGAACAAAATCCCCGATAGAAACCTCTTTCGGCTTAATAATTTCACGAATACGCTCGTCAAACCCTTCGTAATGTCCGCAAAGCATGATTATCTGGTCATATTTAGCTAAATCAAGAACCAGATTTTCCGTTAAAGGTTCTCCTTGAGGGGAAAGCATTACAGTGATATAGTTATCAAGCTTTTCAACACTTTCATACGCATCAACAAACGGCTGCGGCATCAAAACCATTCCCGCACCACCTCCATAAGGGGTATCATCAACCTTTTTATGCTTATCTTCTGTAAAATCACGTGGATTAACAGTATTAAGAGTGAAAACTTCCCCTTCTTTTGCGCGTTTCATAATACTAAAATTACAATATGATTCTATAAATTCAGGAAAAAGCGTTAAGACATCAAACCTCATTCCAACAACCCTTCCAAATTATTTATCATAATTTTTTTGTTTTCAATATCAACAACAGGAACAATTGCACTGACAAAAGGAATTAAGCAGATTTTTTTAGAACTGGTTTTAACCGAAATCAAATCACTTGCTCCGTTATTTGAAACTCCGATTACAAAACCCAGTTTTTTACCATCATTATTATCAAAAACTTCCAATCCGACAAGTTCATCAATTAAGAATTCATCTTCATCAAGAGTTTCTCTTATAACCGATTCATCCACAAAAAGCAAATTGCCTTTATATTCTAAAATATCGTTTATAGAATTAATACCTTCAAACTTAACTATCATCAAGTTTTTATTAGGTCTGACTGATTCTATATATAACGGCACGTATTCGCTATTATTTTTCAAATAAACAGTATCAAGCGAGAGAAAAAAATCTTGCTGACTTTTCGAACAGCCGACCTTAGCTTCGCCTTTTATTCCGTGAAAATTAACAATTTTACCAACTGAAACATACTTGACCATAACTATTCTTCAGCAGGAGTTCCCTCTGCAACTTTAGGTTTTCTGCCTCTTTTTTTCTTTGGTTCTTCCTCTGCTGCAACTTCAGGCGCTTCTTCTTTTACAGCCTTTTTAGCTTTTGTTTTCTTTTCTTCGGATTTTTGTTTTTTAAATTCTTCCGGAGCATCTTCACGTTCTTGGTTCCAACGTTCCATACCCATTTGAGCTCGAACAAGACCAATACCTACGTGAACTCTCCATTCATCCATTTTCAATTGAGCCGCAATAATTTTGTGACATCCGATTGGAGGAAGCGGCAATAACGGTTCATAAAGCATTTTAATTGCATTTAACTGATCCGGTGTAATTGCAAGCTTACGTTTCGGGAACGGTAATTTCGGAAGCATCATTTTTTGTCTTACAAGGTTGATGCCGAAAAATACTTTTCTTGGTTCCAGACCAATTTTTTCACCGATAACTTCGTGCGCATCAGGATTAGGTAACGGAAGCATCAATTTATACAACAATTCAATTTGTTCTAATTGTTCTCTGCTTACTAATAATTGCTTAGGAGCAGCGTTTCTGTTATTAGGTCTTCTATTATTGTTAAATCTGTTATTTTGCGGTCTTCTTTGTTGGAATCCGCCTTGTCTGTTATCTCTGTTGTAACCGCCTTGACGATTATTGTTATAACCACCGCGATTATATCCGCCCTGACGATTATCACGGTTGTAGCCGCCTTGATTATTGTATCCGCCGCGGTTATACCCACCTTGGCGATTATCTCTATTATATCCGCCTTGACGGTTGTCACGATTGTATCCGCCCTGGTTATTATATTGACGTTGAGGTCTGTTATACGGTCTTTGGTTATCATCACCGCCGCTTGAATAGCTGCTGTAGAACTGTCTACCTTCTGATGAATAGCTGTTTCTTGGCTGTTCTTGAGATTCTGTTGCAGAAGCAGAAGCTTCAGGTGCTTCAGATGAATTAACCATCATTTTTTTATCCGGGTACAAACAATCCGGGCAAATGACTCTTTTAGGGTTTTTTGTTTCAAACTCACGACCGCATTTAATGCACTTGTTTACATACATAATAAAAGCCTCTTAATTAATAAAAAATAACTCATAATAAAATAATTTAAGGTAACATTCCTCACAATATAAATCGATTTCAAATAAAAAATATAACTTATAGTCATATTTTAACATGAAAACAAAATATGCGCAAGTGTTAATAATTTATTTTTCAATCATAAAGGTAACAGGACCGTCATTAATAAGTTCAACATCCATCATAGCGGCAAATTTTCCTGTTGCGCAAGGTATATTTAAAGCTTTAACCTGCGATATAAAATATTCATATAATTCATTTGCTATCTCAGGCGGAGCGGACTTATCAAAACTTGGTCGCGTGCCTTTTTTACAGTCTCCGCACAGAGTAAACTGAGAAACAATAAGCATTTCCCCCTTCACATCAAGCAAAGAACGATTCATTTTGCCATTTTCATCTTCATAAATACGCAAATTAACAAGTTTTTGAACAAGCTTATCTGCGTTTTCCTTCTCGTCACCTTTTTCAACACCGAGAAACACAAGCATACCTGTGCCGATTTTTGAATACAATTCGCCGTCAATTGTAACAGATGCACGTTTTACTCGCTGGATTAAAGCCTTCAACTACTTACCCTCAAATAATTGAGCTTTTGTAATTTTACGCCCGCAGCATTTATCTTCATCACAGAATCCGAGTTTTTCACATTTTGGTACAAGATAATCTTTTAACCAAGGTTCTTCAGCAATAAGCGCATCACACATACCTTTAACCAAACATCTGATTTCATACTGCGCACGAGTGCAAAGTCTTAAATTTGCAAGATGAATCATTTCACGCAAATTTAAACTTGCAACAAGAGAGCTTGCCGCAGCATTTGGCATAACAAAACGAGCATCTTCTGCCGGAATTCCTGCTTCTACAAATTCCTGATACTGTTCTGAAATTTTGCCCATAAACTCAATAAATTTTTCTTTCAATTCAGGATTTTTTTCAATCGTTGGCGGAATTATATAATCAAACTGTCCTTTTTCTTTCACATAACGCTGTGATTTTTGAGAAAAAGACATATGACGGTGTCTTACAAGCTGATGGGTGCATGCTCTTGAAACATTTGATATAGCAAAACTTACCTGAATATGTTCAATAGTTGAATAATGCCCTGAACCTACAACTCGCTCAATAAGTTTAAGCATTTTTGCTTCATCATCAGTGCTTTCATAAATATTTATCGGATAATCCGCACTGTAACAAGTTCTGCATGCTGTATAAATTGTTTTCAACATATTTTCCGGTTTTGATATCAAATTGACAACCGGTTTATTATTACCTTCCATAAAAATCCCCTCTCCCACTTTTTAATCAATCATATATTAAATAATAATTTTAGTCAAAATAAAACAATTTATAAGGTTCAACACCTAAAGCAAGAGCAATCTTATGAAATGTTTTCATAGTAATATTACGTGTTCCGCGTTCAATATCACTTATATAATGAGCATCCACATCGAGTTTTTCAGATAAATCTTCCTGCGTAAGCCCATTTAACAATCTGTAATATTTTAATTTTGTTCCAAATTTACTGTTAAATTCATCATAATCCATTTCTTTATAATAGAGTATTATAATATTCAATAAATGATATTTACATATACAATACTGTATATTATAATACACATGACTTATACAGGAGATAACAAATGAATAACTTCAAAAAAGCTGGATTTACACTTGCGGAAACACTGATTACAATAGGCATCATCGGCATAGTTGCAGCCATGACTATCCCGACACTTATGACAAAATTAAAAAACGACAGAGAAAGCGCAATATTAAAAGAAGATTACTCCATCCTTCAGCAGATGATGAAGATGGCAAATGAAGAAGGCGCAATGGCAAATATTGTAAAAGGAAATAACATGGATGAAATGAAAGAATGGTTTAATACCTATTTTCTTCCATACATAAAAACAACAAGCGTATGTTATGACGAATCAGGCTGCTGGAGCAAAAACGTTAAGACTTCCGCCGGTAAGACCTATACAAGCTCTAAAACAGGATGCGGTGCAGCATCAATTTCATTTGTTCTATATAACGGAAGTTATGTTTGTATGGACGATTATGCAGATTTTAGATTTGGAGTAAATACCAGAGGAGTAACTATCGGAATTTTGGTAGATGTTAACGGAGATAAACAGCCAAATATTATAGGAGAAGATATTTTTGCACTCCAATTTTCAGAAAATGAACTTCTCCCGGGCGGCTATCACATGACAAAAGATGCAGTTGATAAAAACTGTAGCAAAAAATGTACTGACGGTACCCCTTATTGCGGAACAGCTTGTACTGTCAAAGCTCAAAGACGAGGGTTTAAACTGCCGGTAATACCTAAAAAATAATTTCACAAATCTCATTAAGTTTATATAAAGAAATAGATTTTACATCTTTATCATGTATAATAAGGAAGGATATATTAGTTAATGAGATTTAAAAATTATGCAAAATGTTTTAGAAAGAAAATCAATCAAAAATATAGATTTTAACTGCGATTTAGCACAAAGTTTCGGGATATATAAAAACAGTTCAGAATCAAGACTTCTTGATTATGTAAGTTCTGTTAATATTTCATGCGGATTTCATGCCGGTGATCCTCTGACAATCAAAGAAGCTTTGCTACAAGCTAAAGAAAAAAATATAGTAATCGGTGCACACATTGGTTTTGATGATATTCAAGGGTTCGGTTACCGTCAGATGGAGCTTGATTCTGATGAATTAGAAGCTCTTGTAATGTATCAGGTCGGAGCTTTAATGACCTTTGCAAAAGCTTACAACATGGAAATCGAACACGTAAGACCACACGGTGCTATGTACCGTCAAACTGCCGAAGATTTAGAATTTTCAAGAACAATTGCAAAAGCAATTAAAAAATGTTCTAATTGGCTTGTTTATTATGGTGCAACAGGTGAAAACCTTGCTACAATAGGCGAAGAAGAAAATATTCAAGTCGCTCACGAGGTTCACTTAGAAAAAATTTATGACGAAAACGGAAATATCGTCTTTTCTGCAAGAGATTTAGAAAACACATCAATTTCTATTCAGAGACTAAAAGATTTACTTCAAAATTCTTTTGTATCAAATAACGTTGGCGGAAAAACTGTTGTAAGAGCAGATTCTATCCACTTTTCAAACAAGCTTACCAACGCAAAAGAATTAATAATCCAGGCACGCGAAATAGTTGAACCGTTACCGTACAACTACAAAAACGCCCAAACCTCCGGTTGGGTAGAATAAACAACACTAAACGCACACTCCGGGTTATATTTGTAATTATTTAAAAGGAATATGTATGATTAAGAAAATAAAAATGCCAAAACAAGCAGGGTGGTTAATCCCCGGGTTACAAGTTAAAAGATGGTTCGCACTTATTTTCGCGGGAGCTGTTTTAATGACTGTCGGAATCCTTATACTTGTTGATTTACAGCCGATATATAATACTATGCAGTTTATTAGTAAAATCGCTACAAAAATTTCAACAGAATGGCTTGCTTTTGGGATAGTAATGTTTGGCGCCGCAATATTTTTTAAAGGCTGGCAAAAAACAAACCTTTCTATACTTGACCTTGATGAAGACAGAAATAATGACGTATTGCTTGAAAACTTATACAGAAGACGCAAACTTAACCGCGGTCCAAGAATTGTTGCAGTCGGCGGCGGTACAGGCTTATCAATGCTTTTAAGCGGAGTAAAAAATATTACAAATAACTTAACTGCAATCGTATCTGTCGGCGATGACGGCGGAAGCTCAGGAAGATTAAGAGAAGAAATGGGAATCCTGCCGCCAGGTGATATCAGACACTGTATTACTGCATTAGCCGATGATGAAGATTTGGTTAATAAACTTTTCAAATACAGATTCAATAACGGCGAAGGTCTGGAAGGACACAGTTTCGGAAACCTTTTCCTGACTGCGCTTTGCGAAATCACTGGAAGTATGGTCACAGCTGTAAAAGAATCATCTAACGTTTTATCAATCAGAGGACGAGTTCTTCCTGCAACTTTAGATGATATGAAACTTGCCGCAGAAATGGAAGACGGCAGAATTATTTACGGCGAATCTATGATTCCGGAAGCGCACGGAAAAATTAAAAAACTTTTCACACAACCTGCTAACTGCAAAGCTTTACCTGAAGTAATTGATGCAATAAAAAATGCCGAACTTATAATCCTTGGACCGGGAAGCCTTTATACAAGTGTTATTCCAAACCTTTTAATAAAAGAAATCGCGAAAGAAATTGCTAAATCAAAAGCTAAAAAGATTTATGTATGCAATATTATGACCCAACCTGGCGAAACTGATAATTACAAAGTTTCTGATCATTTAAAAGCCCTGATTGAACATGCCGGTTCAAACAAAATTGTCGATGCAGTGCTTGTAAATGATTATTTACCTGATAAACTTGCCGATAAATACCAGAAATCAGGTTCATATCCTGTAAAACTGGATATCACAGAAATTAAAAAATTAGGTGTAAGAGTTTTTGCAAAAAAACTTATTGAAGACAGCAAAGAAGGACTTGTCCGCCACAGTTCAAACAGGGTTGCAAGAGCTGTATATTACTGGTTCAGAAGACAGCAGAAAAAACCAAATTTCTGGGGACTTAAATAAGAAAGGGTTTAAACACTATGGCAAAAGTTACAGTAAGGACAATACAAAAATACAAAGAATCAAATGAAAAATTTTCAGTATTAACAGCTTACGATTACTCTACTGCCAAATACCTTGATGAAGCAGGAATTGATATTATTTTAATCGGCGATAGCCTTGCTATGGTAGCTTTAGGATACGAAAATACAAATTCTGTCGGAGTTGACGAAATGTCAATATTTACCCGCGCCGTGGCAAAAGGTGTGCAAAACGCAATGGTGATTACAGATATGCCGTTTTTAAGCTACCACACAGATATCCAAACAGCTGTGAAAAATTGCGGTAATATGATTAAACTCGGTGCTAACGGTGTTAAAATTGAAGGCTACAGTGATTATATTTTAGATGTAATCAAACGTCTTGTAGATTCAGGAATACCTGTTATGGGGCATTTAGGATTCACTCCGCAATTTTTAAATACCCTTGGCGGATACCGAATTCAAGGAAAAACCCAAGAAGCCGCTGATGAAATTCTTAAACATGCAAAGCAATTAGAAAAAGCCGGAGTATTTTCAATTGTTCTGGAAATGGTTCCGCAAGACAGCGCAAAATATATTACCGAAAACCTTAAAGTTCCGACAATTTCCTGCGGTGCCGGTAAATATTGCGATGCTCAGGTTCTTGTAAGCGATGATATTTTTGGCAAATTTTCCGACTTCAAACCTAAATTTGCACGAAAATACGCCGATATGAAAAATTTAATATTAGATTGCGCTAAACAATTTAATGAAGATGTAAAATCAGGGAAATTCCCATCGGATGAGGAAATTTTTTAACCCTTAAAGGAGAGAAAAAATGTTAATTCACACAATAGCCGAAGTAAGAGAACAAGTTAAACAATGGAAAAAAGAAGGACTAAGTATTGGGCTGGTACCTACAATGGGAGCTCTGCATAACGGGCACCTAAGCCTTATAAAAAAAGCAGTAGAAAAATGCGACAAAGTTGTAGTTTCAGTTTTCGTAAACCCTATTCAATTCTGCCCGGGAGAAGATTTAGACAAATACCCCAGAACACTTGATGCTGATACAAAACTTTGTGATGATGCCGGTGTTAATATTGTTTTCGCTCCATCTCCATCTGAAATGTACGGAGACAATCAAATGAGAACAAATGATTTTCTAACTTATGTAATTCCGCCGTTTTTCTATGTAAATAAATTATGCGGCAAATCCCGTGTTGGACACTTTGACGGAGTTTGTACAGTAGTTAATAAATTATTTAACATTGTTCAGCCTGATTTCGCATTTTTTGGCGAAAAAGACGCTCAACAGCTTATTATTATCAAAAAAATGGTAAATGATTTAAACATACCTGTAGAAATTATTCCTTGTCCGATTGTAAGAGAAGAATCAGGACTTGCAATGAGTTCTCGTAATAAATATTTATCTGAAGAAGATAAGATTCACGCACTTGCGTTATCAAAAATTCTTAATAACATCAAAAACTGTTATAAAAAAGGCATTACAAACATTGAAGCTTTAAAAGAAACAGCCTATCAATTCTTAGACGAGCACCACGATCTTGAATACTTAGAATTTATGAACGAAACAGACTTAGAAGAAACAACAACCGCCAACGATTCGACCCGAGTATTTATAGCTTGCAAAGTAGGCGGAGTAAGGCTTATTGATAACATATTGCTAAAATAATCAATTCATATGATAGTACTAAACCATTAATATGAATTAAAAAATTATCTAATATACATTAGCCCCTAAATCAACCATGCGGTCAAAGCATGATTTAGAGCATGATTGAGAGAATTTCTAAACCTATAGATGGATGCCAATCCTCAATCTTCTTATAAACAATAATCAATCACTACATGGATTTAAAAACCCTCTAAAAAGATTAGTATGTTAAGTGTAGAGAGCAACTAAAAAACGAGGGAATAAATGATGAGAGATTTTAACAAAAAATTGAGAGTGCTACTTATTGATGATAACGCTAATCACTTAAGAGGAATCAAAGAGCTTATTAATCTTGAAAGCAGCTATGATATTGTAGGAACTACAACAAGCGCGAACCTTGGCATCAATTTAGTTAAAAAATATCATCCGGATATCGTTTTAATGGATATCAATATGCCTGAAAAAGATGGTTTACAAACTATCCAAGCTATTACAAAATTAAATCTTTCAACAAAAATCATTGCATTAAGCGGCTATTATGATTCAGATTTAATTTATAGAGCTATGAAATTAGGTGCAAGAGGATATGTTTTAAAAACTATGGCATCTGTTAAATTAATCAACGCAATAGAAGAAGTTGCATCAGGTAAAATTTATCTTCCTGCGGTTTTATCTACAAGATTTTTCGAATACTTCCAAACAACAGCCAAAGAAGAAGCCAATGCTTCAGATGGAGAAAACCTATTAAACAGCTTAACATCACGCGAAAATGAAGTTCTTGAACTTTTAACCGAAGGTATTAACTACAAGAGTATTGCAGGAAAGCTGATTATATCAGAAACTACTGTTAAGACTCACGTAAACAATATTTTCCAAAAATTACAGGTAAATGACAGAACTAACGCGGTTTTATACGCTTTAAGCCACGGTTTTAAAACAAGTAAAACTTCAGCTATGACAACAGTATAAAATTCAGAAAATAATAAAATAAAGGGTTCTGCAAAACCGCTGAACCCTTTATTTTTTGGATATTTAAGGGATGAAAGGAGCAAATGTCACCAATGACAATAAGTATTCCCCAAGATGAATTGCAAAACCAAATAAGATGTGTATCACACGAAATCCGAAATCACTTATCAATTTGCGATATGTACTCTCAAATTATAAAAAAGAATCTTGAAAAATCCGGTATCGAAAATTCATCTATAAATAATGCGCTTGAATGTATTCAAAAATCAGTTCAAATAATTGGTTCTAATTTATTAGAATTAAAATCTCTAAATAGCACACCTGAACAAATTGTTGATTTCAATAATATAATTTCCAGAGGTCTTGAAATGTCAAAAGCCTATGTCATAGATAAGGAAATTGAATTTAATATATTTATAAAAAATTCAGCAAATATACTTGTTGACGAAAACAGATTTCTAGCAGTTTTGGTAAACATAATAAAAAACGGCATTGAAGCCATTGAAATTAGAGGAAAAATAGAGATTTTAGCTGAAATCAAAAATAAAAAAGGCATTATAAAAATATCAAACGACGGTAAACCTATTCCAAAAGAAAAACAAAATGATATATTTACTCAAGGCTACACAACAAAACGTAACGGATGTGGTATTGGACTTGCACTATGTAAAAAATACTTACAAGAACAAAACGCTGAACTGGAATTAACAAAATCTACAAAAAATCAAACGACTTTTGAAATCAGAATTCCTGTGATGAAATAGTATCGCTTATTTTAGGTTACAATTGGCAGCATAATACAGTACGAAGTACCCTGCGGAGCTGAATAATATCACTTACTTTAGGTTATAATTGGTAGCATAATACAGTACGAAGTACCCTTGTCTTGGATTATCGGCGGTCGACCAGCTGAACGCAGCTCTACCCCGGACAAGTTTCGCTCTGCTTCACTCTTGCCGAAATCCGCTGCGGAGCTGAACTGTTGAGATGACTTGGAAATAGTTCCAATATATTTACCCCCTACCATGGGTAGTCAGAAGGAATTTTCCAACTATTCATTTGAATAAGCTTTGTACAATACCCACAGTTTTTACAATTCGGTTTACAAGCCCAGGTATTTCCATCTTTAAGACCATTTCTTGTACCATCCCAACCAAAAATATAAGGCTCAATATAAGATATACTATTGGTTACATTATCCGGACCTCCGCTAACTTTTGCAAATTGAAACTGAAATTTATACCTTGGCTTTTTAAGCTTCCCATCTATAGATAAATCCCGATATTTTGGTGAAACCCAATAAACAATATCTCCGCCATTACTGTCAATAGAAAACCGCAACACTCCGCCATCCATTAAATTTGTACAAACTTCAATCTGACCTGATGCTATAGTACAATCTCTGTATCCTAAATGTTTCATATAAGGATATAAGTAAGTATTTAGAAACTCTACTGTTTCATCGTATGTATAATTTTTCTTTGCATTAACCCAACCATCAGGGTCACCATTATCAGCTACAGACATCCTTAAGGTTTGGTTCATCATCGAATAGAATTTCACTAACTGAGTTTCTGTTTTATGTTTTGCATAATTTGTCATAAGCGTAGGAATTGTCATCGCGGCAACTACACCGATAATACCAAGAGTGATTAAGACCTCTGCCAGCGTAAACCCGAATAGTTTTTTCATACATCTTCTTAACATACCGATATTTTTCTCCTTATTTATACATATTTGTCCACATTATTACACACTACTTACCTAAAATCAAGATAAATGTGTATATTTAATACATACAAAGGAGATTTCATGAGCGTAAAAGAAGATGTTAAACTATTACTTGCAAAAGAAGCAATGACAATGAAACGCTTAGCTGAACTTATGAAAGAAAAAACCGGATACCCCTATAATTTAAAAGTTATTTCTGATAAACTTGCACGAAGAACTTTGAAATACGAAGAATTCAGAGTCATCCTTGATATTCTTAATTATGATATTGAATATAAGAAAAAATAGTTTCATATAGCAAAAAATATTTTTACCGCATTTTAGTATAAACATAAAAAGGAATATTTAATGAAAATCTCACCAATTTCAAGCAGATATTATTTTCAGACAAATAAGCAAGTTAATTTCACTCAAAATAAAGAAAAGAAAAAAAGTTCACTTGATTCAGATAAATTATTAAAATTATGGGCAGCAAGTGCATTAACAAGTCTTGCAATTGCTTACGCAGGCGGTAAGATAATTCTAAAAGACTACAAAGAAAACATTAATGAAATTTTAGACAAATATGAACAAGAACTTAAGGTAATTGAACATAAAACAGACAGCTTTAATAATGTGTTTGAAATAGAAAATTATGATAACGTTCCGATAGAACCTTAATCGACCTTACCTCTTAACTGACCGCAAGCCGCATCAATATCAGCTCCGCGTTCAAGCCTGACAGTAACTTTTTTACCGGCATGTTCCATAAGATATTTAAATTTCATAATAGAATTATTTGACGGACGTTTGTAATCATTTTTTTCTGTCGGATTGTAAGGAATAAGGTTTATATTGCATTTAATATCTTTTAAATATGCGGCAAGTTGTTTTGCTGATTCCACCGTATCGTTTAAATCTTTTATCAAAAGATATTCAATTGTAATACGTCTGCCTGTTTTTTCAACATAATACTTAAGCGCTTTGTGAAGCTCATCCATATTATATTTATTTTCAATCGGCATAAGCTTTTTACGAATTTCATGATTTGGAGCGTGTAAAGAAAGCGCTAATGTCGATTGCATATCAAGATCCGCAAGCCTTTTAATTTGCGGCACTATACCTGATGTTGAAACAGTCAGGCGGCGCGCACCTATTTGGAAATTCTCGTTAAATATTTCCATAGCTTTTAATACGTTATTAATATTTAAAAGCGGTTCACCCTGTCCCATAAATACAACATTTGTAACCTTTAGACCTGTATCTCGTTGAATTGTCAAAACCTGTTCAATAATTTCTTTATATGAAAGATTTCTTATAAAACCTCGTTTACCGGTTGCACAAAAACTGCAATTAACCGCACAACCAACCTGAGAACTTACACAGGCTGTCAAATTTGCACGATTATCAAAACGCATCAAAACAGTTTCAACACACTCTCCATCAGGGAATTCAAGCAAATATTTAATCGTACCATCAGAACTTACCTGTTTCACTTTTATTTTTATATCGCTGATCTGTGCAATTTTTTTCAGTTCATCTCTAAATTTTACAGACAAATCTGTCATTTCATCAATTTCTTTGACCGACTTAAGATATATCCAGTTATGAATCTGACGCGCTCTGAATTTTGTAGCACCAAGTGAATCTGTAATTTCTTCTATTTCTTTTAAGTTAAGTCCTGACAGGATTTTCATAATTTATTTAATTCCTTCAAATAAAAATTTATAATTTCTCTTTCTGCATTTAGTTTAAGTAAAACAAATTCAGATTGCAATTTCCAGGGGGTAAATCCGCATGTTTTTGGTAAAAATCCAATAGGATTATCCGGAAAATCCCTGCAAATTGGCGGCCGCTTTTCATAATCCGGACATCTGTTATCAACCGTTACTTTTGGACAATGATAAATATAGCAATCTTTTTCCCCTTGTTCTTCCAGCATCTCTACATATTCAGGAAAAACTTTTTTTGCTTGTTCTATTGATTCATAAGGAATAAAAGTCTGAATAAATTGATACGCAAAATTATCACCATTATCAGCCTTTTGTTTTAACTCTTCCGGAGAAAATTCACTAACAGCAAAACGACAACAAACACCGCATCCTGAACAATGATTTATTGCGCGGTCATTTGCGACTTTTGATAACTCAGCCTGCCATTTTTGTTTATAAGATTTTTCAAGCTGTTCAACTGATAACCCTTGCTCTAATTTAGCTTCTATTTCTTGAGCCGATTCTTGAAAAAGCTTACGATATTTTAGTTTTAATGAATAATATTCATCGCTTAACTTCACTACCCACCCCTAAATATGTCGTTCAACAGGGGTTAAAAGTAAATCTGCTAATCTATCAGCACCAACAAAACCTCTTTGTGACATCATTTGAGCAGCTAAAACATTATCGTAATCTACAAATCTGTGACGAACTTCAAACGACCCTTGAGAAAAATCAACAATCGCATAACAAGCTTTTGGCTGCTGAGTCATAGGTCTGCCTACACTTCCGACATTAACAACTGTTTGATTAGTATTTGTCTGATATCCGCAAGGAACATGGGTATGGCCGCAAAGAATCAATTTTTCGGTAGTCCCTTCGATAATTTCTTCAACAATTTCTAATGGCATTTCAGGTAAAATATCTTCATTATTTGCTCTTGGAGAACCGTGAACCAAAAGCACCGTACAACCTTCAACATCAAAGCTCAACATAGGCGGCAAATCTGCCAAATAAGCTCTGTGAGAATCATCAAGTTGTAAAACATCATCAGCCAATGCATTTGCCATAATAGGATATTGAGCATCTAAAAATTCTATAACTTCCGGTCCGTATTGTGCAATCATTTTATCTGTATTGCCTTGAATAACAGTCCAAGTATTTTGAGCCATTACATACTCGATAACTTCTTTTGGCTGAGGACCGGCAAGCGCAATATCACCTAAACAAAAAACATGCTCACATCCTTGATTCACTACATCATTCATAACAGCTTCTAAAGCCTGTGCGTTTGCGTGTAAGTCAGATAATACTGCAATTCTCATAAATTAACCCTCTCTTTTTATTATGTGCTACAATTATTTTATGATAAAAAGAAGAAAATCAAAAGAAATTACAATAGGAAATGTAAAAATCGGTAATAATAACCCTATTAGTGTTCAATCAATGTGCAATACTGATACTCGCGATATCACTCAAACAACCCGTCAAATTCAAGAACTTGCGGATGCTGGCTGTGAACTTGTAAGGCTTGCAGTTTTAAACAAAGATGCAGCAGAAGCAATTAAGGATTTAGTTAAAATTTCACCGGTACCGTTGATTGCAGATATTCATTTTGATTACCGTCTTGCGATTCAATGTATCAATAACGGAATTTCAGCGCTACGCTTAAACCCTGGAAACATCGGCAAACGCGAAAATGTTGAAAAAGTTGTATCTCTTGCAAAACAGCAGCAAATTCCGATTAGAATCGGAGTTAACGCAGGTTCTTTAGAAAAAGAATTGAAAGAAAAAGATATTCCGCTTCATGAAAAAATGTATGAAAGTGCAATGAAACATATTCAAATATTAGAAGATTTAGATTTCGGTTTAATAAAAGTTTCATTAAAATCTTCAGATGTATTAACAACAATTGAAGCATATCGTCTTATGGCTGAAAAAACAGATTATCCGCTTCATTTAGGTGTAACTGAAGCAGGAACACTTAAAAACGGATTGATAAAATCATCTGTAGGCTTAGGAACTCTTTTAGCCCAAGGAATCGGTGACACAATTCGTGTTTCGCTGACTGAAAACCCTGTTGAAGAAGTTTATGCAGGTTATGAAATTCTTAAATGTCTGGGACTAAGACAAAAAGGTGTAAATTTTGTATCTTGTCCAACCTGCGGCAGAACTCAAATTGATTTAATAAATTTAGCTAAAAAAGTTGAAGACAGATTCAAAAATCTTGATGCTAACATTACAATAGCAACAATGGGCTGCGCCGTAAACGGCCCGGGAGAAGCTTCACACGCGGATTTTGGCATTGCAGGCGGAATCGGAGAAGGTTACGTATTTAAAAAAGGCGAAATTATTGCTAAAGTTCCTGAAGAACAGCTTCTTGATAAGCTTGAAGAAATAATATTAAAATCATACAAATAATCCATGACATCTTTTTGTTAACAAATTATAATATTATTGCAATACTTGCAAAAAAAAATTATAATGTATAAAAAAGAGGTGACTATGAAAAGATTATTATTAATTGCTATAGCAGCTATGGTTCCTACAATGTCTCAAGCTGCAATATCTGTTGATCAAACAACAAATCCTGCAGTTTTAAGAAACAGCGGCTATTCTGCACAAGCAGCAGATACTGTAAACGTAAGTAAAGCAAGAGCTACTAATCAAGAATATTATACAGCTGATGAAGCTGCTTATAGAAAACAAAACAAATTTGTAAGATTCTGGAGAAAATTGTATGTTTATACAGATCCGGCAGCAGAAGATTACTCATTCTATCATCATGACAATGACACAACACCGTCTTATACAGACTTATAAGAAATATTTGATATTACCGGGTGCTTTCATATTACTTGGAAGCACCTGCTGTAATTCAGTAAATGCTGTAGAGTTCGGTTCGATAAAATATCACAACACTTTTATTGATTATTCAAACATCAACAAGGCGTCAACTGAAAAGTTGGCAGATTTTTATTTTAATAAAGCTCTAAATACTAAAGATAAAAATGAAAAAAGTGAATTACTGCAAAAAGCAAGTGGTGAATATTTTGTATTAACCAAACTGGAACCGGAAAACTTACATCCGCTGGTTCAACTGGCAAGAGTGTATGATTACGAAAATAAGAATAGTTATTCAAAAGCTTATTTTTTCAGAGCTCTGAAAATTGACAAAAAAAATGCAGCTACAAATTATTACTTCGGGGATTATTACTTTGCAAGGGATGAATATAAAAAAGCGTTATATTTTTATAATACAGCTTTTGAAAACGGATACAAAGAAAATTACGATGTACTTTTAAAAATGGCTGTCATGTATGAAAAACTTGGTGACCTATTAAGAGCTAATCAATACTATAAAAAAGCATATTTGGTAAAACCTGAAAATCTGGAATTACCTGATAAAATCAGAGAAATTGAATCTTTAAGATACAAAAATACGGGATATTATAACTTTAGAAGGAACAAGAAATAATAATGAAACTCAGATATTTAACAATTTTACTCTTAGCATTATTTCTGACTCCTTTGTGCGTATACGCAAATGATATTGATTCAATGATTTTTTATCCTCAGGAAGTACCGGTGCAAGATTCACCCAAAGTATTTGCTCCATTAAGCGCTAATAATGAAGAAATAATTTTCAAACAAAATACCCGTAAATTTGACAGCATAGATCCAAGTTTTAGTGCAAGTATCTATCCGGGCGGGCGCGGGGCTGATAAACTTGTTATATATACCCCAAATTTTGGACTTCACACAGGCACAAATGAATTCGGTACAGAAGCAATAGTTGAAGAAAATACTGTAACAACTTTAAGCGGGGCAGATTCAACAATACCCAAAAATGGTATTGTAATAAGCGGTCACGGAACTGCAAAAAAATGGATTACTCAAAATATAACCGTCGGTTCTAAGGTTTATATCGACATAATGAACAAAACAATTACGGTTTATACAACATCAGAAAGCTACACCTATGAAGCTAAAGCAAAAATAGAAGAAGCTCTTTCTATAATGAATTACTATAAAAATAATCTGCCGAATTACAATTATAATCTTCCAAACAGTCATATTCAAACTGCGCAGAATTATTTAAAAATCGCAGACAATGAAAAACAAAACAGTATAATTTTACGTCAATACACACAGGAAGCTATTGATGCAGCTAATATGGCAATAAAAACATCACTTCCATATGTAAAAAATGAGCTTAAAGGAACCTGGATTCGTCCAACAGAACTAACAAAAGAACAAATTATTGCAACTTTAGACAAAATTGAAGATGCGGGATTTAACAATATCTTTTTAGAAACTTACTTTCACGGAAAAACTATTTTCCCGAGTAAAACAATGAATAAATACGGTTTTACTGTTCAATATGAAAAATTTAATGAATTCGATCCGCTTGAAGTTTGGATAAAAGAAGCGCATAAAAGAGATATTAAAGTGCACATTTGGTTTCAATCATTTTATGTCGGCAACCAGCCTCCGGAATACAATCCTTCAAGTATTCTTTCAGTCCGTCCAGAGTGGGGAAATAAAACAAAAAAATTCGCCGATAAACCTGGTGCAACTAAAGCTGCAGCAGAACATAACGGCTATTTTATAGACCCTGCAAACCCTGAGGTACAAGACTTTTTACTGGAATTATTGGATGAAATTATCACTACATACAAGCCTGATGGCATCAATCTTGATTACATCAGATATCCTAACGCAAATGTTGCCGGAGATATAAATTCCTGGGGATATACAGAATATGCAAGAAATGATTTCAAACTTCTTCATGGAACAGATCCAATTGAACTTACAACATCAGATGTATTATGGCTTGATTGGAATCAATACAGACGAAATAACATCACAAATTTTGTAAAAAAAGCAGGAAAACTTTGCCGCAGTAAAAATATTTATATCAGTACAGTAATTTTTCCTGATATAGCATCTGCCCTGGCTTCAAAACAACAAGACTGGAGAAATTGGTCAGCTAACGATTATGTTGATGGGTTTACTCCGTTATTTTTAACAAACGATTCAAATATGTTGGTTTCTATGATGAATGACGTTATGAGAATAAAATCACCTCAAACAGAGCTTTTTGCAGGATTATTTATAACCTTTATGGGCGGTGCACCTGAAGACTTAATCCGTCAAATTTATCAAACAAGAATGATGAATTCAAACGGGGTTATCATATTTGATTACGCTCATACCACTCCTGTTTACACCACAACTCTTATGGCAAGCGCGTTTAACGAAGAGAAACAAAAAAATCAATGCATAGCCGAAAAACAAAAAAAAAAGTGGTGGCAAAAAAGGAAGAAAAAAAAGAAATCCGTTCAGGAAAAATAGTTGTATCAACTAACACAAAAGGCCGCTGGGTATTTTCAAGACAGTAAAGAATACATTTTACATAATATGACCTTAATGGTTTACATTAAGCTATGCTTTTACTATAATCTTAATAGATTATAAGAAAACATAAGGATTAAAAATAGATGAGTATTTATTTATTAGAAGTAGGAACAGAAGAATTACCATATAAGTTTATCCCGCAGGCAATTGAACAGTTAAACAACGGATTTACAAATTTTTTAAACGATAATAAAGTTAAATTTTCTGATATAAAAGTTTATGCAACACCGCGCAGACTTGCTGTAATCATTGACGGACTTGATACAAAAACAGCTGATGAAGTTAAAATTGTAAAAGGCCCAATTAAAAACGTTGCATTTGACGAAAATGGAAATCTTACAAAAGCCGGTGAAGGTTTTGCAAGAAAAAATAATCTGTCAAAAGAAGATTTATACGTTGAAGATAATTATCTTCACGCAAAAATTGTTGTAAAAGGTAAATCAATAGCAGAACTTTTACAGGAAAATGTACCGTCAATATTTATGAAACTTCAAGGTGCACACTTTATGAGATGGGGCTATAACGAAGCTAAATTTTCCCGTCCGATTAAATGGATTGTATCTATTTTGGATAATGAAGAAGTTAAAATTAAAATCATTGACAAAGAATCTTCAATCTATTCAAGAGGTCACAGATTTGCCCAGCAGCAGGTTTTAATTAATAATCCTAAGGATTATGTGGAAACTATGAGAAACGCTTGTGTAATCGTTGACCAAAACGAAAGAAAACAAATTATTGTTGACAGAGCAAAAGAAGAAGCTGCAAAAATCGGGGCAGAACCTTATTACACAGACGATTTACTTGAAGAAGTTACATTCATTACTGAATATCCGGTTCCTGCGCTTTGTGAATTTGACCCGAGATATCTTGATATTCCGGAAGAAGTAACAGTTACAGTTATGGCAGTTCATCAAAGATATTTTGCTCTTTATAAAGACGGCAAATTAACAAATAAATTCATCACTATGACAAACTACTTAGGTACTGAATTTGAAAATATCAAAGCCGGAAACGTAAGAGTAATTAAGGCAAGACTAGATGATGCTGTATTTTTCTTCAACGAAGATACCAAAAAACCATTAATTGATTTCGTTGAATCTTTAAAAGGTATAACCTTCCAAAAAGGAATGGGAACAATGTTTGATAAAACTCAAAGACTTATTAAATTATCAAACCAGATTGCAAAAGACTTAAACATTGAATCTAAAGATATTGAAAGAACCGCAACTCTTTGTAAAGCCGATTTAACAACAAACCTTGTGTTTGAATTTACTGAACTTCAAGGATTTATCGGTGCAGATTATGCAAGAGTTTCAGGTGAAAACAGCAAAGTTGTTGAAGGTATTAAAGAACACTACTTCCCGCTAAACGCTGAAGAAGATACGGCAAAAGGAATTGAAGGACAAATTGTCGGTATTGCAGATAAAATTGATACCATTTGTGCAGTTTTTGCAGCAGGTAAAAAACCGACAGGTTCATCTGACCCGCTTGGTGTTCGACGTGCAGCGTTAGGTGTTATCAGAACAATTCTTGACTCAGGTCTTAAAATCAATGTGGATAAATATATTAAAGAAGCATTACAACTTCTTCCTGTACAAAGAGATTGTGCTGATGAGGTTAACGAGTTCTTTATCCAGAGAATGATTATTTTCTTGAGCGAAAAATATAATAAAAATATTCTTGAAGCATGCTCTATGAAAAACCCACTGGTTGATATTGCTGATTATGTTGAAAGAGTAAAAGTTGTTAAAGATCTTAACTCACCACAACTTTTAGAAAACGCTAATCGTGTAATAAGAATTCTAAAAGACACAAGCGTAGACTCTATCAGTGAAATCTTTTTCAAAGAATCTGCAGAAAAAGATTTATATGACGCTGTTAAAAAATTGAACGATAATGTTGATTATAAAACATATCTTACAGAGCTTGAAAATCTTAATCCGTATGTAACAAAATTCTTTGATGATGTACTTGTCATGGATAAAGACGAAAATGTTAAGAAAAACAGACTTGCTTTGTTAACATTACTAAGAAAAAAATACGATTACTTAACTGACTTTAGCAAGGTATAACAAGCATTTTAAGCACAATGTTAAATTTTGTAACGTTCAATTGTTAAAAAGTCAATTATTTTTTTCAGGATACTTTAAAATTATACAAGAAGGCAAAACGTAGAGGTAGAAAATGTTCGACCGAATGAAAAATTTAAAATTAGTTCAAAAACTAAGGGAAACCGTAAGCCCTAGACTTAGATGGCTTTCATTTTCCAATAAAAATAAATTAGATAAAAGCACCACAGATTATTTGGAAGCAATTACAGGTGTTGATAATCTAAAATCACTTTCTGACGACCAAGAGCTGGAAGCAATGGTCAGAGCCCAACTCAAAGAAGAATTTCCAAGCATTGAAAGCATGAAATCTTATGAGTTGTTAGTCGATGCAGTTATGCATAATATTAGAAAAAAACAGCTTCAAGCCGACGATAATCTCGATATTGAATAAGATTATCACAAAATTTAAACAAAAAGATAATACCTGTTGAGGGTATTATTTTTTTTGCTGGGGATAAATATTATAGGGTAAAGGGGTAGAAGTAAATATTGCTACCGGCTATTTCCAAGTCATCCCAATGATTCAAAAAAGAGGAGAATTAATATGACCGCAATAATAGGAATAAAAGTCGAAAACAGACGAGAAGAAGCCTCAAAATTACAAGACATTTTAACAGAATACGGCTGTGTAATAAAAACCCGTATCGGGCTTCACGATATGGGAGAATATAAATGTTTAAATTATGGAATTGTCTTAATTGAAGTAATTGATAAAATAAATGAAATATATGACAGACTAGCTCAAGAATGGCAAGTTCAAATAATGAGATTCTGAAGTTATTTGATACCTTGAACAAATAATATATATTTAACCACTTACCCCAAGTTTTAAAAATTGTAAAAAAAGTATATAAACATGCGCAAAAAAAATCTTGATGTGTTTTCATGCTAAAGGGACTCACAACGAGATGATAAAACCAATCAATCAGTCTAATAACGTAAGTACCAGCATTTTTTATATCAATGATTATCATGGCAAGTCCATCAACATGGAACGTACAATAAGCGCTTCAAACGCATTTGATGCCAGAAATAAAGATAAAAAAAATGTAGATACGTTTAAACTATCTTCAGGCGATATTATGATTGGAGAGGACTTTAAGACTAATCAGCTTGCGATAATGTTTCAAAAGATGATTGGAATTTGTGCATCAGCCGTCGGCAACCACGAATACGATATGCAGGAAAAAGTTAATACCCTTCTTCCTTTAATCGGTTATAAACTTCTGGCAAGTAACGTTAAAATAAACCCTAGCAATCCTTGGAGCAGTGTAATTAAAGGTTCTATAGTAGAAGAAAGAAATGGTAATAAATACGGAATTATCGGTACATCGCCAATTGATCTTACCAAACGTACAAAAGAGGGGGTTATTCACCGCGACATCCATGTAAGTAAAGTAAAAGAAACAGTTCAAGATGTTCAATACGAAGTAAATAAACTTCAACGCCAAGGAATAAATAAAATAATCTTGCTTTCTCACCTTGGCTTTACTATGGATAAAATCATCGCAAACCAAACTCAAGGTATTGACGTAATCTTAGGCGGACATTCACACGATTTATTATTTGATGTTAAAGAAGGCAAAAACCTGTTCTACTCAAAAACAGGTGAACCTGTTGTAATTACACAAGGCGGCAGAGACGGCAAAAACTTCGGGGTACTGAACCTTGAATTTGATAAAAACGGCATTATTAAAAAAGTCCAAAATAACGTTGGATATACCAAAAACTTTAAACGTAATATACCTGCCAAATACGTATTTGATAAGATTTTTGGAGCTCGTGAAACCTACGGATATGTAAAATCTGCACCGCCTCCATTATCTTTTGACTTGATAGAACCGAATCCTCATGCTTACTTTATTACAGACTGCATAAGAAAAGATTTAGATTGTGATATTGCAATCTTACCATCATCAAATATTCGCGGCTACTTTGAACCTGGAAAAATTGATACAAGAATCTTAACTGATATTCTTCCATTCCAAAATAAACTTTATAGAATAAGTTACAGCGAAAAAGATATTGTTGAAGGATTTAAGCAAGCTGCAAAATCATTCACAAATGTCGCAAACAAACCGGGTATTTTCTACGCATCAGGTTTAAAATACACTGTGACAAACGCCGGCAGAATCCACTCTATGGCATTCATTGACAAAACCGGTAAAGAAACCCCTATTGATATAAATAACCCTAGAACTGATAAGTATTACGTGACAGTTTTAAATGATTACTGTGCACAGGGTAATGACGGGTTTAAACACCTTAAACAGCCAGACAGAATACTTGAAAAATATTCTTTTGACGCGACAAAATGCATTAAAGCTATATTAAAACAAACTAAAGAACCGGTTGACATATATGACGATGGAAGAATCCAGATTATTCCGGATTAGTCTTAACAAGCTCTGCTAATCCTCTGCTTAAAACGTATTTTAAAATAATAGCAAAATATACACCTATACATAAAGCAGCAAGCTGTAATCCTAATTTTAAAGTCTCAACTTGTACGAATTTTGCACTAAAAAGTACCCCCGAAATAATACCCGCAGGAATTAGCGAAATTACAAAAAGTTCTACAAATAAATAAATTACCCCGCCCAAATATTTTTCTAAAAATGAAAAAATCAATTTTGGTGAAAAATATTTTCTTTCATATTTAAAATCTTTCGAAAAATCAATCAATATAAGATATAAAAACGGAGTTAAACATATTACAACAGATGCGAAAAGATAATATAATCCAACATGCTCAACTGACATTAAAACAGCAGTTCCTACAGCCGTAAATATTGCCATATAAACATGCCAGAGAACAATCATAGGGAAAACCTTCAAAATAACAACAAATGGTTCTAAGTTAAATTCGACAAGCGAACCGTCTCCGCCATTTAAAACAGAATTTATATAACGATACCTATATCCGAACAAATAAATTAAAATTAAAAATCCGAAAAACATATCCAGCCATAATTCTAAAGAAGATGACGGCGGAACAGAAAAGAAATTTACCAATAACTTATTCCACAAACCCGACAATACATTATTTAAAAGAATCACCATTATACCTATTAACGAAAATAGTGATATATGATTTTGCAAAACATTTCTGCTTGAATATAATTGTTTTAGATAATCAAAAGTTTTCATTTATTTACTCTCTCTTTAAATAATTATATCAACACCAATATCAATTGCAAGCAGGCATTTTTATTATACAATAGGGTTATGGAAACAGAATTAAAGCAGGAACTGAATAGTATAACAGAGCGAATCTCTAAACTTAAGGAGTGTCTTTGACCTTGATAAGTTAAAAGAAGAACTTGTTTTATTAGAAACAGAAATGCAAAAACCTGAAATTTGGTCAGACACATCAAAAGCAACAAAAATAGGACAGCAAGTTAAAGATATAAAAGATATTTTAAATAAATTCAGCTTTTGGAATTCAGTTATTGACGACGGTTCTGCTGCTATTGAGCTTTCAGATGAAGATTTAATAAAGGATTCTTTATCGCAACTTAAAACTATCAACATTGAACTTGAAAAATTTGAACTGGAACAAATGCTATCAGGCGAATATGACTCTGCGGATGCTATTTTTACAATAAATTCAGGAGCAGGCGGAACTGATGCTCAAGACTGGGCAAATATGCTTTTAAGAATGTATCTAAGATGGGTTGAAAAAAGAGGCTGGAAATCAGAACTTCTGGATAAGCTTGACGGTGAAGAAGCCGGAATCAAGTCTGCTACAATAAAAATTAGCGGTAAATATGCTTTTGGCTATTCAAAAGCCGAAAAAGGCGTACACAGGCTTGTAAGAATTTCTCCATTTAATGCAAACGGCAAACGCCAAACAAGTTTTGCCTCAGTTGAGGTTTCTCCGATAATTGAAGATTTTGAAAAAACAATTACAATCCCGCCTGATGATTTAGAAATTACCACAATGCGTTCAGGAGGCGCTGGCGGACAAAATGTTAATAAAGTAGAAACCGCCGTAAGAATACTCCATAAGCCTTCCGGAATTGTCGTAAAATGTCAGCAAGAACGTTCTCAATTACAAAATAAAGAATACGCAATGCAAATTCTTGTATCTAAGCTTCTGGCAATTAAAGAAGCTGAATATGAAGCGAAAATGTCAGAATTAAAAGGCGAAAACGCTGATATTAATTTCGGTTCTCAAATACGTTCATACGTATTTCATCCCTACAAAATGGTAAAAGACCACAGAACATCATACGAAACAGGTAATGTTGATTCTGTTATGGATGGTGAACTCGATGAATTTGTAGAAAGCTTCCTTAGACAAAATAAATAAAACTATTTAGCTATCATAAGAATTACATCTTCAACAGAATTTGGAGAAGCTTTTATACCGTTGGAATACATCCACAAAATTCCTCTTTCCTTCGGCTGAAGTGTATTTTTATCGCTGAAATACTTATTTGTTCCATAATTAAACCCGTTAACATCAACTACAACTTTACCGCAAGCTGTAGAAGCATTAATTTTTGAAGGCACAGAAGGCACCGGCGTACAATTATCTTTTAACTTATGAAACTTAACCTCATAATTATAAGGGATGCGTAATTTCCCGTTGATATTTTCATAATTTCCGGGAATCAAAAATCCGCCATCAATCTTTTTTGCATTAGATGGAATCACGTTCTTATTTAAAACATCAATAAATCTTGTATATCTATTGTTATTAAGTTTAGCAGCATTTTCTGATGTATTACTTAAAATTTCATACATCTGCTTAAAAGTCTGCATATTTTTATTCATATCAGAATTATATGTACTCGCCTTGTAATGTTCATTTGCAGAAACTGAAAACCCTATACCGCTAAATAATATAATTCCTATTAAAAACTTTTTCATAATACTAAAACCTCTCATAACAACAACGATAATATATCATAATTTGTTCAAAATCTCAAATTATGATATACTTATTAAGTATTTTGGATGAGGAAATTTAAATGGAAGAAAATAACATGCAAAAACCTACAAACCTTGATGCCTTAAGACATTATTTAGCATCAGTCATCATATACGGCATCATTTTATTATTTTTAATTTTCTGCCCTGCATATTATGAAACTATTTCAAACGAAAACTTTGACTATACAGGCGCACTCCTTATTTATTATGTAGGTTACATATTTATTGCACCAATCATATTTTTTGGATTCAAACCGCAGTCCCTGCTTAAATCCAGAAGTATTACCATATTTAATTATATAGCAAGACAATTTCAAAAAGATATGCCGCTTGAAGTTCGTTTAAAAGACATTGAACCGAAAGAAGATGAAAAACAGGCATTAATGACACTGTTTGTTCAAACATTTTTTGGTGTTTACTGTGTAAATATGTTATGTAATAACTATCTGCCAAATTTTGGTTACAATATAGATTTTCTAAAGGTAATGTTTGAACAAGCTGTTCAATATACTGCGACAAACGGCTTTTTAATGGGAGCTGTTCAATATTTAATTGATACTGGGGATATGTGGCTAAAACTTATCATGACAATATCAACAATTGTACTTACAATTAGTTATTTATCTGAAACACGTATTTTCAAAAACAAGATAAAATCAACAGATACAACTCCGTTAGGCGTATTATCTTGTATTATTTGTTATTATCCGATAACACTTCTTACCAATAAATTCATTCAAGTAACAGATGAATCTCTTTTACCTGTGCAAAATGATTACTTACTTGCAGTATTAAATCTTCTTGTAATTCTGGTTAATCTGGGAAGTTTAATTGCAATACTAAGCCTTGGAACAAAAGCAGGTAACCTCACAAACCGCGGAATTGTTACGAAATTTCCTTACAACATAATCAGACATCCGGATTACTCTATGCAAATTCTGTATATTATAGTAACCACCGCACCTTTATATCTAATGAGTGATATGGGTATTGCTGAAAAATTACTAGTAACTTTCTCAACATTTGCCTGGGTCTATATATATTATCTGAGAGCAATAACAGAAGAAAGACATCTTATAAAAGATCCTGAATATCAAGAATATACAAAAAAAGTTAAACATAGATTTATACCAAAAATATTTTAGATTTAAATGCCGAATTTCAATTTTTGAAATTTGGCATTTTTAATTAGCAAAAATATAAATTTTCCGACTTAATAACAAAAAGGAGTAGATATGTTAAAAATCGGTCCAAGAATAGAAGGAAAACTTAACCGCTATTTATATAAAAATACCGTTCGTGCAAAATACAACCGCAACATGGATTTAGGATTATTGACAGGAGTTGCGGCAGGTGTGGAATTATTTAGGTTACCACACTGGCAGCCGGCAGATTTTGGCATTACATCAATGTTTTATGCAGTCAGCTTAAGAAGTATTGGAAAAGGTTTCAAGCACCTTTTAGAACTGCAACCAATAAGAAAAAGAGCAATAAGAATTAAAAAAGCAGCAAAAAACAAGTAAAAATTAAAAAAGAGCCTTTGCAGGCTCTTTTAAAATTAGGAGGAGGTGGGATTCGAACCCACGGTACGCTCGCACGTACGACGGTTTTCAAGACCGCTCCGATCAACCGCTCTGGCACTCCTCCAAGCAATTGCTTCGAATGTATTTATATAGTACCATTTCAAAACTAATTGTCAAGAACTTATTTTTAAATTAATTGTAGGATTTTTAAAATCCCTTATAAAAATATAATAATTACATGCAAAATAAAAATCATTCAATAATCAGAAAAACTTCTACAATTAAACTTCTGGCACTTTGTATAATAAGCCTCGGATTTTATTGGTATATATGGCTGTGGAAACTAATTACAGATGTTAATAAACTTTACCCCAAAAAACATATCAGAAGAAGATTCTGGTTTGCAGGACTGATAATACTAAATATTTTGTCTATTTACATGCACTTTAAAAGCATTCAAACAAAATATATTATAAACCTTGCTGAAATATGCTGGTTATTTATTCAACTTATGCTTGCCTTACAAATTCTAAAAAATATCGAATCCTATGTAAAAAATGAATTTGATATTAAAATTAAACATAACGTATTAGGTTGGCTATTTTTCGGCTGTTTTTATATAAATTACAAAATCAACCGGCTTCCTGATAACATAAAAAAAGAAGTTGAAAGAAAAATTAAAAAGTTAAAAGGATGAAAAAAGTTCGGCGGGATGAAATCCCGCCGAACTTTTTAAAGATTATTTAACAGCCATTGATTTCAACATTTCAATTGATTCTTTTACTGTCAAACCTGTTTGTACTTTGGTAATTTCATCCAAATAAGCAGTTGGAGAAGTAACTTCTACATTCAAAGTTTTAATAACACCGGCATTTTTAGCATCAACAGCAAGTTTTGTTATGCCATCCGGAGTTTCTGCATAATTAATTGATTTTGCTAATTTTACTAAATCAGCTTTATCTGAATTTGTTCTTGAGATATAAGCATCCATATTTGCTGCGGTACCGGCTTCACCTGCAGCTTTTACTGAAACTTTGCCGCCTGAGCTATTACCTAACAATTTAACAACAGCTTCATCTATTACACCTTTAGCATCCTTTTGAACAGATTTCAATTCAAGTTTACCGCTTTTTGGTCCAAATTTAGAAACAATTACATCTATAAAAGTTTCTACACCCTGTGCCATTGAACGAGGGAAATGTTTATATGCTAATCCCACGATATGTCCCATTTGAAAAGCTGTAGCCGGAGTTCCTTCTTCAACAGCTATTTTAATAAGCATATCTTTTGCGGCTTCTACATCTAATTTCAAATGAGCTGAATATGTACCATTTTTTCCGGATGCTAATCCTTTTACAAGTCCTTTTAATTGAGAATAATTTTCTAAACCAATCATTCTACCTACTGTTAAAAATGGTTGTGACATAATATTTTTCCTTTCTAAAGTTCACACTAACTTTCTACATCCATTATAAACCAAGTGATATTTAGAATTTGCACAAAAAACACCCCCATACCATACCATACCCAAAAAGGCATTATAACAAGGTTTCAGAGATTGTAAAATTTTATTAACATTACGTTACAAACTTTTTTATACTATTTTTTTACCCTGAATGCAAAATATTTAAACAGAACATATGTTACAACTGATACTAAAAATATTGATATAAATTGTGATACATAAACATTTTTTATGGCAAATCTTACAAGAAGTTCCAGGATAATTACATTTAATAAATAACTTACAGCCCAGGTAGAACAGCATTTTAAGTATTCCTTCATATAATTTCCTCTGGTACAGAAAACAAAAAACTTCTGATTAAAATATGAAAAGACAGAAGACAATGTCCACTGTAAAATTACACATGCTTGATAATGCACTTCACCCAAAAGCCACAAAGCAAGAGCAAAAATCACATAAGAAATTGCAGCATTTACCCCTCCGATAAAAAGGAATCTTATTTTATCAGGGATTTCACACCACTTTATATAAGCTTTACGCAACAATCCGCCCCCTATAACTCTTTGTCTGATTCCTTAATTGGAGCGCCGATTACACGTTCAACTTCTGCGGCATTAATATTGTATTGCAAAAGAGTTTGATAATAATCAAGCTGAGCATTAAGATAAGTGTTTTCAGAATCTTTGAACTCTACAGCATCACCCAAACCTACCTGATAACGTCTGAATGCTTGATATTGTTGTTCTTTTGCCTGCTGCAGTGCAAGTTTTGAAACCGGAAGGCTGTCATATGAATTCATCAGGTTAATATAGGCGCTTTTCACATCAAGATAAACATTTTGGCGTTCCTGTTCATAATCTGCAACGTATTTTTTGTAAGTCGCATTTGCTTCGTCAACTTGTTTTTTTATAAGCATCATATTCAAATTTGAATACTGCATACGAAGACCTAAAGCATAACCGTAATCAGCATTTATCTGTCTTCCACCATACTGATAAGAACCATAGGCTCCAATATCCGGAGTAAAAGCGCGTTTTGCACTTCTCACATTAAGTTCTGCCGCATCCATTCTTTTCTTAGCCGCTAAAAGTGACGGACGAGAAGTTTCTGCAATTTGAATTAAGTCTGCAAAATTAACATCATATTCTTTTGTATTCAAACTATCTTTTAACACAACTTCTGCAAGCTCGGGAATACCAACAGCATTTGCGAGTTGAACCGAAGCAAGTTCTAGAGTATTTTTAGCTTTAATCAGATTTAATTTTGCTTTTCCAAGGTTATATTCGGCATAAGTCACATCAATTTTAGCTTTTTTACCTATTTCATAATATGCTCTTGCCTGTTTTAACTGCAATTCATAATCCTGAACAGTTGTTTCATAAACCTCTTTTTGAATCTTTGCAAAAACCATATTGTAATATGCTACTTTTACATTATAAATAACGGTTTCAATACTTGTTTCTGCATCAAATCTTGAAGATTCGTACGTTCTTTTTGCGGAATCTGCTGCGGCTTTTGTTTTACCAAAATCAAATAACAACATATTTGCTGATAATGTCGGAACATAAAACATATTGTACTTTTGCGGAATCATTCTTGTAAAACTACCTGCCATAGTCATAAACATATCGTTCCGTGAATAATCCACACCGGCACTTAGGGTCGGAAAATAATTTGACCATGCTTGTCCGATACGAGTTTTATAAATTTCTGCATTACTAATAGATGACATAATCGCAGGATGATGAGTTATTGCAAGCTTAATACAATCAGTTAACGTAACTTCTCCATTCATGTCATTGTATGAAATTTGACTATCAATTGTAGGAAACTTAGTTTCATACATACCTTCAGCTTCTTTTGATGAAGTAGCTTTTGTACGCTGATTTGATTTAAGCTTTTTTATTTCCTTTTTTTGATTAACCTTTACTTCTTTTTCAGGAGCAATAATTTGTATTTCTTTATCTTTTTTCTCAAGATTAGTTTCAGCAGCGGATTTTATTTTTTTTGCAAAAGCAAAATTCGTACCTGCGACCAATACTGATGCTATCAAAATTGTATTAAGAATCTTTTTCATCTTCATTTTTATTACATCTCCAAATCTTTTTCGGTAATTTCTCTTTTAGGGAATTTATCAACGAATTCCTGAACAAGTACGTAGAATGCCGGAGTAAGTACAGCCCCCAAAGTACATGCTGCTACCATACCGCCAAATACAGTTGAACCGACTGAAATTCTTGAATTTGCACCGGCACCTGATGCAAATATCATCGGTAAAACCCCAATAATAAATGCAAGTTCGGTCATCATAATTGCACGGAATCTTAATTTTGCTGCTTTTACCGCAGCTTCTCTAACTGACAGGCCGTGTTTTTCGTGTTCTTCTTTCGCAAACTCTACAATCAAGATAGATTGTTTTGCAGCCAACCCGATAAGTGTAATCATACCAACCTGAGAATAAATATCAAACGATTGATTAATCATCATCTGGAATAATAACGCACCCAAAGCTGCAATCGGAGAGATTAAAAGTACTGCAACCGGAATTGTATAGCTTTCATAAAGTGCAACTAAGAACAAATACACGAATACAAGTGCAAAAGCAACAATCATAGCAGTTTGTCCTGAAGCTTCACGTTCTTGTGCGGATGTACCTGACCAGTCAAATGTCATATCAGATGGCAAAACTTCTCTTGCAATATTTTCCATAGCTGTCATTGCATCCCCTGAACTTTTTCCCGGAGCTTCCTGACCTGTAATTTGTACGGATTCATACTGATTGTATCTTGTAATTGATGCTGTACCTACAGTTTGACGAAGTTTTACAATTGATAAAACCGGTACTTGAACACCATTCTTATTTTTCACATATATACCGTCCAAATCTGTAGCCTTGTCGCGGAATCTGCTTTCAGCTTGAATTTGAACCTTAAATACACGTCCGTATTTGTTAAAGTCGTTTACATAATATGTCCCGAGCATTGAAGATAATGTTGCATAAAGTTCTTGCAAATCAACATCTTGAGCAAGCGCTTTAGCATAATCAATATCAACTATATATTGCGGAACATTTGCCTGGAATGTAGTATTAACGTTAGATACATTCGGGTCTTTTGAGGCTTCGGCAATAAGTTTTCTTGCCCAGGTTTCCATTTCCTGAGAAGTATAATCCCCTTGAGATAACATCTGGAATTCAAAACCGCCCATCATACTCATACCATTTATGGCAGGAGGAGAAAAGACAATAATTGAAGCTTCTTTTATGCCACCCGCAATTTGTCTGATTTTAGATAAAATTGCAACGTGTGTTAAATCAGTTTCTTTCCCTTGAATTTTACGTTTAACCCATTCAATAGGGTTACTTTTTCTATCTGCATATTCATCAAGCAAGATGATTGAAAATGCTGAGTTTACAGAACCCATACCGCTGAATATTGTTAATCTGCTTGCATCAACACCATCAATATGTTTTACCTGTTCAGCAAATTTTCTTGAAACTTCTTCTGTTCTTGTTAATGAAGCGCCATCAGGCAAGGTTATACTAGCAATCAATACACCCTGATCCTCATCAGGAATAAAACCGGTAGAAATGAACTTAAAAGCACCAAGAGTTAACACAACAATAAGCAAATAGGTTACTACCACAAGTTTTTTATCATATACGAATTTTTCAACAAACTCCATATAGAAATTTTCAAGCTTATCAAAACCTTCATTAAATTTTTCAACAATTCTAGCTGTTTTTTTATTCATTCTTTCCAAGATGTGTTTGAATCTGTTTAAGAAAGGATGATTAATATCTTCCGGTTTTTGAATGGTTTCTCTGCCTAAGAAATGAGAACACATCGCTGGAGATAACGAAAGCGCACAAATTGCAGAAATAGCAATTGATACAGCAATACAAACAGCAAACTGTTTATACATAACACCGGTCATTCCACCCATAAAGATAATCGGAACAAATACCGCCATTAATACCATCGCCATAGCTACAAGTGATGCACCAACTTCTTCCATTGTAAGCTGGGTTGCAACAATCGCTGATTTTCCTTCATCTATATGTCGTTTTACGTTTTCGATTACAACAATCGCATCATCAACTACAACCCCAACCGCCAATACAAGGGCAAATAATGATAACAAGTTAATAGACATATTCAAGGCTTTTAATGCCGCAAAGGTACCAATTAATGAAACCGGAATAGTCGCGCAAGGAACTAAAGTTGCCATCCCATCACCAAGGAATAAAAAGATAATCAATACAACGATAATACCTGTTAAAAGAATTGTAAACTCAACTTCTTTCATTGATTCGTGAATATAATCCGCATCATCTTTGATTGTAATAATTTTAATCCCGTTTGTCATTCTTGCATTAAGTTCATCAACTTTAGCGTGAACGGCTTTTGAAAGGTTAATAATATTAGCATCAGGCTGTTGTGAAATAACAACAACCGCAGACGGCTTACCATCAACTAAACCTAAATTTGAATAAGATTGCGCACCAAGTTCTACACGTGCAACATCTTTCATTTTAACATTAGATCCGTCCATATTTGAACGAATTATAATATTTTCAAATTCTTTTACATCACTTAATCTGCCTTTTGTTTTTAAAGTCAATTGAAGTGCGTTTTTATCATCAGAAGGTAAAGCACCTAAAGCACCTGCCGTTACCTGTGTGTTTTGTGTGGCAATTGCTGCTTTAACTTCACTTGTTGAAACATTCAACCCTGCCATTTTCTGCGGATCAAGCCATATCCTCATTGAATAATCGCCTGCACCGTATACGTTAACATCGGCAACACCGTCAACACGTTTCAACTCGTCTTTAATATAAATTGAACCGTAGTTTGTCAAATCCAACTGATTCCAGCTTCCATATTCAGGATAAAGTGTTAAAATTAAAGCACCTGAACCTGATGTTTTACTAACAGCAGTAACCCCTGTTCTTTGTACATCCTCCGGCAATTGTGACTGAACCTGTTGAATTCTGTTATTAACATTCATAAGGTTGATATTTTTATCTGAACCAACCTTAAAATACATTGTCAAAGTATAACTGCCATCATATGAAGTTGATGACATATATGTTAAATTTTCAACACCGTTCAACTTATTTTCCAAAATAGTCGCAACTGATGACTCAATAACTTCAGCTGATGCGCCCATATAATTTGCAGTTACCTGAATCTGAGGCGGTGTTACATCAGGATAACTTTCCTGCTTCAAACTCGCAAGAGATATTAACCCAACAATCACTATACAAATAGATATAACTAGCGCAAATCTCGGTTTTCTTATGAAGAAAAACAATTTATCAAAATCAAATATCTTTTTCATTACTATTTACCTGCTTTTTGTTGTTTCTTAGCGTATTCTTCTGCCGAAATAACCGATACAGTCTGCCCTTCAACATTAACTTTTTGAACACCTGCAACAACGATATCATCTGAGGCATTAAGTCCACTTTCGACAATCCAGTTATTATCAATATCATCAGAAATTTTGATATCTTTTCTAACAACTTTTAAAGTTTTAGATTCCGGAGTTTTAATAAATTTAGACATAAAATCAGATTTTTTCTCTTTATCATCCGGAACTACAGCCCATACATAATAACCGCTCATAGCATCTCCTTTTGTACAAGCCTGCGGTACTGTCATATATGAAATTTGCTTTGGTGATACAAGAGAAACCTTCATATAATCACCCGGTACAAGCCATCCTTCAGAATTATCAAAAGTTGCTCTCATTTGTACAGAACCGGAATTTTTATCAATTTGATTATCTACAAAGTTAATTTTACCAACCTTTTCATACCATTGCCCGCTTTCAAATTGAACTTTAACTTCAACATCTTTAAACTTGTCACTGGATTTTAATAATTTAATAAAGTCACTTGTTTTCAAGCTAAAAGTTACATACACAGGGTTTGTACTTGAAATATTAACCAAAGGTCCTGAAGTTGCTGTTACATAGTTTCCTTCTGTGATTTTAACTTTACCTATTCTACCTTCGATTGGAGATTTTATAGATGTATATCCAAGATTAACTCTTGCAAGTTCATAACGCTGTCTTGCTGAATCTAAAAGCGCTTTATTCTGGTTACGTGTAGCAAGACTTTGATCTACATATGAATGACTGACCAAATCTTCCTGAATCAAAGCATTTGCTCTGTTTAATTCCTGTTGGGCATTTTTTAACAGTGCGCTGTACTGATTAACCGTAGCTAATGAATTGTTAACTTCCAGCTGATATTCCCTCGGATCAATCTGGAATAAAAGCTGATTTTTATGAACTACATCCCCTTCTTTAAAATATTTTTTAAGTAAAAATCCTGAAACCCTTGCTATAACATCAACAGAATACTTAGCTTCAACACGCCCTGTTGCTTCTGCTGTCACAAAAGCATCCTCATTATGCGGTTTATCAACAACCACTTCTTTTGGTATTGACATCATATGATTCATAATCATACCTGAAATAAATCCGGAAATTTTATTATAAACAATCGGTACTATAATTATTAATAATGTGGCTACAGCCATCTGTTTTCTTGTCATTTTAATTTTCATACTTTTCTCCATAGATTAAGGGTAGAATTTTCTACCGTAATGATACGTAATACATAAAACTTTGTCAATAAATACTTGCAAGAATACTCCAAAAATAGTACAATCAAAACATACAGGTAGAAAAGGATACGGGTATGATAAAAAAAGAAGATATTATTCCATTAGATGAATATTTGCCATATCAAATTGACTTCACCGCAAATTTTAATAAATCATTTAGAAGAGAATTTCAGTCGCAATATGTAAGCACAGAAATCACTCCGGATGAAATGACAATATTTTACTGTATATATTTTAACCCACATATGTCACAATCAGAAATGGCTAAATTTTTATTCAAAGGAAAAGCTCACGTCGGCAAAATCCTTAACGATATGGAAGAACGAGGTTTGATTAAGCGAATAGCTGATACCAGAGATAATATAATTATTAAAAGAAACGAAATAACAGAAAAGGGTTTAGTATTTTTAGAAAAAGGTCATAAAGAAACTGATAGAATAAAAAAAGCAATGAAAGAAGAATTTTCATTGGATGATATCCATAAACTTATTTCATATCTCAAAAGATATCGAAAGGTTTTAAATTCATTAGTTGATGTAAAACTTAAATAAAAGAAAGACACATAATGTGTCTTTCTTTTTTATTATTGACGATTCATTTGTTTTATAACCTTTTTACCTGAAGGCAGTATTTCAATAGGTTCTGTCACTTTAGATACACGTTTAACATTAACCTTTGTTTCTGCTTCTGATTTTGGTTCTTTTACAGATTTTTTTTGTTTATCTTTTTTTGGTTTTTCAGATGCAGGAACTTCCTCCGATTCAACTTCAGCTTTATCTAGCCTGATATAAGGGATATCATCAAGCTTAGCTTCATTTTCTATTTCTTCCGGAGTAACTTCTTCTGTAACAGTTGAAGCAGTATCTACAACAGATTTTTTCTTACGTTTAAGAAAACCAAACCATGATTTTTTAGGTTTTTCAACTTCTGGAACAGAGTCCTCAATATTTTCCTGCTTTACTTCTAAAACTTCTTTAACAGGTGTTTCTTCTATTTCAGAAATTTCAGCTTTTTTCTTTTGCCAGAACCAAACGTGCTTTTCTTTTTCTGGTTTTATTTCTTGAACAAATGCAGGAAGTTCTGTTTCAGGTTCTGTAACAACTGGGACTTCGGCTTTTTCTATTTTTTTACGTGATTTTTTAACTTTTTTAGGCTTATCTTCTTGTGACACTGCAGAAATTTCAGGAGCTGACTCGTTTAAAAAGTCTTTTAAATCCTGTTCTTTTTTCTCTTGAACATTTTTTTCTTTTGGCTGTGCAACTTCAGACGGAGCTAAGAAATCTTTTAGTTCCATTTCTTTTTTAGCTTTGCGTTTTTTCTTAATTTGAGTTGTTTCTTGATCAATATCTTGTTCTTTAATATTTTCAATAACTTCAGTTTGCGCAGATTCAATTATAGTATTATCTTCAACTTCAACTGCCGGCTCTGTTACTGGTTCTTCAACAGGCTCAGAGTCTGCAATTTCGACGTTAACAATTTCCGGTTCTTTTTCGGTTTTTACAGTCATTTCATCTTTTGTAACATTAACATCAACAGTTTTTTCTGCCGGAGCTTCTGCAATAATATCTTCTGCCTTTTGTTCTTCTTGTTCCTCTTTTGGTTCAGGATTTGTAGTCTTTTCAGTCAAAGCTTCCTGTTCTAGCGCAACAACTTCGTCACCTTCTTTAACTTCAAGAGTTTTTTCCGGAATAATATTAAATTCTTCAAGGTTAACATCTGCATGCTTTTCAACAACTTTTGCCGGCTCTGTTTCAATAACTTCTGTAACTTCAGAGTTGATTTCCGAAGAAACTTCTTGAACTGTATTTTCTTTCAAGCCTGAAACTGCAGGTTTATTATTTTCATAAGTAATCTTGAAATCCGGAATTTCTTTTACTTCTTCTGCAACAAACTTCATTGATTCAGCTTCATTTTCTGCAATTGTCTCATTATTAGTAACTTCTTGTTCTACAATGGCTTTTTCTACTTCTTGTTCTACAGCAGTAGCTTGCTGTTCAGTATCAGTATTTGCATTTGTTTCAGTTTCAGCTACAGGTTCTGCTTCTGATTCTGATTGAGGTTGAGTTTGAGGCTCAATCTCAGGTTGAGGTTGGGCTTGTGCTATATCTTCAACCTTTGTTATCTCATCTTCTTGTTCTTGCGGTTCTACTGCAATCTTGTTTTCCTTTGGAGCTTCATTCTGCTCTATTTTTACAGTTTTTTCATTTTGAAGAACAAAGAAAGATTGAGATGCCAAAACTTGCGCAATAGATGTTTGATTTTCTGATGTTAAAGTATCTAAAGGACTTGTAGAAGCTTTTAATCCAGGAGTTTCAGACACCTTTACGGTTTTATCTTCTGAAGATTTTATAACAGCAAACTTATAATCAGGATTTAAGTATGTAAAACTTACTCCTAAATCATCAAATGTTGTTCTAATATAATCATATTGATGTTCAATTTCATCTGCTGACAATTTTAAAGAAGAATTTTCTAAATTACCACCCTTAGATAACTCTGCAATAATAGGATTTTCATAAGCTTTTGCTAAATCTGCTTTTACTCCGTTGCCTTGCTCTTTTAAGATTTTAGCTTTTAAATAATATAAATAATTCGGAAGAGTTTTTTCTTTAGTTGAAAGCGTTCTGATATCTGCATTATAGATATCATTCATATTATTATGGATTTTTTCAATATCATCAATCGCATTTTCTACATTACCTAATTTATATGAAGCTAAAGCTCTCAGATATAATACTGAGTTATAATTTGACACATGCCTGTATAATAATCCGGTAGTTCCTGTAATTACAGAATGATAATCACCTTTGATATGCTGTGCCACAAGCTTATAATAAATACTGTTATAATCATTTGGTTTAAATTTAATCGCAGAATTAAAACGTGCAATTGCAGAATCGTAACTACCGGTAATCATGTTATTCAATCCAATATAATAATGATATAAATAACAATTTGGGTTATATACAAGCGCTTTTTCAAAATAATCAACAGACTTTTCTACATCTTCTTTAGAAAAAGTTTTTTCTGCCCTGTTATAATAAATTTGTCCCAAACTTGCTAAAGATTCAAAATCATACGGATTATATTTTAACGATGATTCAAAAGCAGTAATCGCATCTTCTTCTTGCTCCATACCTGCAAAAGCAACACCTGATAAGTAATATCCAAGATAATATTTTGGATAATTTGAAATTAGATATTGCGCCTTAAATACAGCTTCACGAAAATCACCTTTTTCAATATCTTCTATTGCTCCGTAAATATATGTATCATCACCTTGAGGATTTAAAATTTTACCATACTTTTGCGGGAAATTTATTTTTGCAATATCTTCTTTTTTAGGCTGAGGAAGATAAATATGAGAGTTATATTCCACAGCTTTTTGGTATGAAACTTCATAAGACGGATTATTCACGGCTTTTTGAGCATACATTAAACTACCATAAAGATTTCCTAATTCCGGATTCTGGTATTGACTTTGTTTATCCGCACCTAATACAACTGCCCCCAATACTTTAGTCCCAGTTAAAAACTTATCATCCGAAGCTTTTAACTCAATTGCAGTTTGAAAATCCATTGATGCCAATTTATATTGACGCAAAGCATAAAACGCTTCTCCACGTAGTTTATATGCCTCATACTTTTTAGATTTTGATGAAATATATGCAGTCAGATAAACAATAGCTGATTGATAATCCTTTTTATTGATAGCCTCTTGAGCTTTTTCAAAAGTTTCTTTATTAGCTTTAATCAATTCATTCTCTTCTGCCTGAACTGTAGCTTCACTAACCATACTTGGCTCTTCTTCTGCAATAGCGCTAACGCCAAGCATCATAATCATTGCCAACAAACATATCTTAATTTTTTTATCAATCATATTCACCCCATATAACTTGTATTTATAACAGAATTATACAGTAAAAAAGCTAAATTTGTTAAGTAATTATTAAATTTTACTCAAATAATGTAAATTTTTACACTTAATTAGCAAAAAATTTTTTCTTTTGATTTAAAATAAAAAATGGGATTGATAACCTAAATAATACACAGCAGGAATCACATGTCATTAAAGAACTCATTAATATACATTGGAAAAAACATAAAACCATATTGGCCAACAGTTGCAGTTGCATCGGCAGAGCTTATATTTCGTCCTTTATTTACTATGCTGGATAAAAAAAGCCCGTCTGAAACTAAAAAATATACCGCTTTAAGAGAAGGTATAACAGAACTTATTGCTGCACCGACTTATTTAATTGTACCGGTTTTAGCAGCCAAAGGAAGTAATTTGCTTAAAAATGCAGACCCAAAAACTGTAAAAATGGCTAAGCATAATCTGCAAATATTAGGAACTTGGACAGCAGCTTTAGTTGTAATCCCGGGGTTATGTTCTGCAATTGTAAAACCTTTTACCGATAAGATTTACAATAAAAAAGATAAATCCGAACCGGCAAAATTAGATGTAACTTCTAAAACTCCGGAAATTGAAATACAAAAGACTCCAATTTCTCAAACCGGAAATTTCGCAAAAATAACTCCTAACTATCAAGTTAATATTGCAAATTTCACTCATTCAGGAATGAAGGTAGGAGGTTAAGATGATAAACGGAATTCAAAATATTATATCAAACCCTACATTCTTCAACATGACCCAAGGCACAGCTACACAAATGGGTATTAAAACAAGTTTAAACGCAGTTGCACGTCCGGGATTTATTCTTTTAGATAAAAATATTGACCCGCATACTAAAAAATTCTCAGCATCTAAAGAATTTTTATACCAAGCTCTAAGTATTGCAATGTACCTTGGTGTAATTATTCCGGTATTCAAACACGGAACATACGCACTTGCAAAAAATAAATTATTCAAAGATGAAGCTGTCTTTAAAGCTTTCAAGACTCCTGATGAATTCAAAAAATTCTTCAAACTTGAAACAGAAGCCGAAAAGCTTTCTAAGTTAAGTGAAATTAGTAAACAAACAGGCGACTCTTTTACAAAAGAAAACATCATTGACAATGGCGGAGCTGACCTTGCAAACGGAGTTATTGAGACAAGTTCTTTAATCGGAACAATTATTGGGCTTGCTGTAATTGCACCATTAACAGCAACTAAATTAATCCACCCGATTTTAAAAGCTGTAGGTTTAACAAAAGATGAAAAACAAACAGCTGATAAAAATTAAAATAAAATAAATTCATATATTAATAAAAAAAGGCAAACTATATCAAGTTTGCCTTTTTTATTCTTAACTTAATGCAATGGTTTCTTCTTTTACAACATTGCGTTTAACTTTTCGAGTTGCAGTTCTTGGAAGAGGTTCTTTACGAACTACAATATTAACAGGACGTTTATATGGTGCTAATTTTATAGCCAAATTTTTAACTTCCTGGTTTATAAAAGCTTCTAACTCTGTTCGATCTGGATATTTTGTAAAAACTTCCTGAGTCGGAACAATTACTGTCATGATTTCTTCGGTACCATCTTTTGCCCCGGAAGTTCTTGTAGCGCCAAATACACAAATTTCAGCAAAATTCGGGTTTGTTTCCAAGACAGCTTCTACTTCTTCAGGAAAAACTTTTTTACCGCCGGACAAAACAATCATATTTTTAATACGACCTGTAATATATAGTCTTCCATCTTCATCAAACTCGGCAATATCACCGGTATGAAGCCATCCGTCAGGTTCTAAAACTTCATCTGTTTTTTCCTGATTATTATAATAACCTTTCATTACAGAAGGTCCTTTTACTAACAGTTCACCTGTTTCCGAATCAATTTTGGCTTCGTAAGAATCTAAAACCGGTCCTACAGATAATAGTTTTCTATCATCACCTCTATCAAGGGAAATGATAGGACTTGTTTCAGATAAACCATAACCTTGGAAAATTTTTATACCAATTCTTTCAAAGAATTCGCCAACAGATGGGTCAAGCGGAGCGCCGCCTGTAATAAAGCCATAAAAATTTCCGCCAAACTTTGCAAGAATACTTCTGAACAATTGGCGTTTGATATTATAATCAGTAATATACTCTGCTGCTGAATAAGATTTTTCAAACAATAGTTTTTCTTCATCAGACCAAGATCTTATATCACTTTCAATTGTTGACTTTAGAAGTTTTAAAAACGCTGGAACTACAATCATAAAATCAATTTTCTTTTCACGCATATCAGCTAATACATCGTTAGGTTTTAAACTTTGCGGATAAAAAATTGAAGAACCACGATTCAAGAATGAAGAAAACCCTACTGTTAACTCAAATAAATGATTCATTGGAAGTATTGATAATAGATTAACAGTTTCATGCGGCAAAATTTCAGGAAGAACTTTATTCATTTCTAAAACTTGAGTTGTCATGTTTCCAAAAGTTGTCTGAACACCTTTAGGTGCACCTGTTGTACCTGAAGTATAAATAATTAATGCTGTATCACGAAGTGAACGATGACGCCATTTACATTCTCTGCCTGAAGGAAGTGAATAAATACTTGGAATTTTTGAATCATATTTTGGTTCATCCATCAATACAAGATGCTTAATAGATGGGATTCTTTTCTGTAATTCGAAAGCTTTTTCAATATTTGCCTGAGATACAGCCATCACCGAAGGCTGACAGCTTGTTAAAATTGACTCAAGCTCATAAATTGTCAACTTATTATCAAGCGGAACCGTAACCATACCTGATATTACAGAAGCAAACAAACAAGCACCCATTTCAGGCATAGATTCAGATAAAATTGCCATTTTTTCGCCTTTTTGCATCTGCAAATCAGTAATCAAATAACTTGCAAATTGTTTTGCCAACAATCCTAAGCCTTTATAAGTAAGCTCTTTCCATCCATATTTATTTTTTTTACCAAGAGCAATTCTTTCACCATATAATTTTGTATTTTGGTCTAAAAGCGACAGAACATTTTCTCTCATTTATTTCTCCCTTTGCCTAAATATTTTATATCTGAACAGTATTATACCATAAAATTACCTATTTGGCTATATTTTAGAATATTGAACTTTTATGAAACATAATTCCTGATCTGTCGAAACATTCTTAATAACATGTTCTGTTATTAGATTTTCTTTATCATACTTAACTTGTGAAACTATATCTTCTCCATATTGGACATCGTGTTTGAAATAAATATCTATAGTTTTCATAATATGAGAAGCTCTAAATTCATAATCAAGAACCTCCATTGCCCAGGTAATATAAACTGTATTATTTACATGATTATTAATATCTAAATCATCATATCTTACGTGAAATAACTTTTCACAATCAACCCTATCTATTTGACGTAATTTACAAAGCTCTAAATCATCTTCCCGTTTTTCAAAACAAGGAAAATCAGGATACGCACTTTGTATATTTTGGACTGCCTTATTTTCTAAATCTACAATCATCCAAGATGAAACAGCACGGAGCAATCTTTTGCCTGTTAATTTATTAAAAGCTTCAAAATCTCGATAAGCATTTAACCTTTGGCAGCCACGGCTTTCAGTATGTATAAGAATATCTGATATACGATTCGGATAAGCATCAAACTCAACACGATAACGAATTAAAAACCATCCAAATCCTTTCTTATAAAGCTCATCCCAAGAATACTTTTCATCATAATAAGTAATGCTTTTAGCTGCTAAATCCTGCATATAATTAAATAAAACTGCAGGCTTTAGATTATATTGTCTGTCAATTTCAGAAATAGAAACAGGATAAACACCCGCCAAAGTGGTCTTATCTTTTCCGACATCAATCATAAATACTCCTAGCTATAGGTTCAACAGCATATTTTTGTCTAAATTCATCAACTTTCGCCTGAAACTCTCCGGTTCCTGCTTCTTTTAATTGATTTTTCAAAATATGTTTAGGAATAAATGAATACATAGACTGAATAATATTTGTTGCAATATTAGAACAGTGGTCTGATATTCTTTCTAAGTCATTTAAAATTTCAGCATATACAAAACCGCGTTTAATATGTGATTTGTCTTTCTTCACACGTTTAATATGATTTTTCTTTGCAAAATATGCAATATCATCAACAACCTGCTCCAATGGTTCAACATGATATGCTGAATCCAAATCATGTTCAACAAACGCATAAACAGTTACATCAAAAACTTCTTTAACGGCATTTACCACATGTTTTAATTCTTCAATAGTTTCAGGCGATAATTTCCACTCTTTCCTATGCATTTTTGTTGCAATATTGAGAATATGTATTGCATGGTCTGCAATTTTTTCAAAATCTGAAATTGAAAGTATTAATTGCGAAATTTTATTACTGTCTTCATCAGAGAGTTCTCTTGCTGAAAGTTTTTGTAAAAATGATTCCAAAGTATCTTGATATTTATCAATTAAAACCTCGTTTTTATTAATAACTTCAGCGACTTTAGGATTATATTGTTTTAACATTCTAAAAGACAAAACTAAAGTTTCTCTTGTTATTTTAGCCATAGTTGCAGTTGTTTTATAACTTTGAGCAACTGCTATAGACGGCGTAAGCAACAAACGTTCATCAAGAATAACTTCTTTATCTTCATTTTTATCTTTAATTACTTTATCAACAAACTTTAATAACAAACGGCTTAAAGGGAAGCAAACAAGTACAGTAACAACGTTATATACTGTATGCACTAATGCAATCCCAAAAGGATTTGACATCATTTCGAGCTTGTTTACAAAATGAATACAAACTTCGTATAACATAATGAATGCAATAGCACCGGTTATATTAAACACAATATGCATTGCAGCAACTTTTTTGGCATTAGTATTTACACCAATACTTGATAACATTGCAGTAATACAAGTTCCGATATTTTGTCCTGCAATAATCGGAGCAGCCACAGAATAAGGAATACTTCCCGTCATAGAAAGAGCCTGAAGCATACCCACAGATGCAGCCGAACTTTGAATAATTGCAGTAACAATTAAACCAACCATAAGTCCCAAGAACGGATTTTTAAACAAAGTTAAAATATTGGCAAAATTCGGATCATGAGCCAAAGGAGCCATTGATGATGACATCAGCCCCATACCAAACATCAATACTGCAAAACCTATTAAAAATGAACCGACAGGTTTTCTTCTTGAATAATTATTCTTGGTTGTCATCAAAAGAATTACACCAATTAAGGCTAAAATCGGAGAAAAAGATTCAGGTTTCAAAAGTCTTAAAAAGAAATTTGTACTTTGAATACCTGACAAACTCAAAATCCACGATGTTGCAGTTGTTCCGATATTTGAACCCAAAGTAATCGCAATAGTTTGAGCGAGTTTCATAATTCCGGAGTTTACAAACCCGACAAGCATAACTGAAACAGCAGAAGAACTTTGTACAGCTATAGTCATACCTACACCGAGTAAAAACCCCTTAAAAGGATTCGAAGTCAATTGAGCCAAAAGCTTTTCTAATTTGCCACCGGAAATTTTTTCTAATCCAGCTGACATAACAATCATTCCATATAAAAAGAACGCCAATCCGCCGCATAAGGTGAATATTGAAAAGACATCCATTATTTTTTCTCCATTATAAAATTGTAATTTTCGTGTTTCATTTTAACTTCCAAAAGCTACACAGAAAAATTATCATATAAAGTAGAAAAATTTTCAACAATATAAACCGTAGGACTAGATTCTTGTTAAACTTTTTTTACAAGATAACAAAATTTATGTTTAGAAGTTTTCATTCTATTATGAAAGCTATAAAAATATTTACCTCAAACGGCAACAGACTTATATCAAAAAAATCCTGTATTCAAAATAACAAAAGAAATGGCAAAACCACTATTGTAACTACTAAAGTTGAAACCAATTTTGGCAAAGGTTTAACTACAATCATATCATATCTGGACGAAAACAAAAGACTCTTAAAAAAAATTATTAGAAAAAAATCCGGCAAAAATATTGAAGAAACTCTTTTTTCTTACACCGGTTCACTCAATACTAAACGTTCTTCACTAATAAAAAAACTTGTTAATGGGCATATCAAACAAACAATTATAACCTCAGAAGTCCTTAACAAAAAAGAAAAGCCATTCCTTACCAGAATCAGACTTATAATTACTCCCGGCAAAAACGGAGCTCGTCAAGAAACCCAAATTATAGAAGAGTTATCAACAAATAAACACAGAAGATACATCAAAACAACAGCTCAAAGAGATAAATCCGGAATACTTTATAATAAAACATTAGAAGGAAATATTAACCAATTAAGAAACTTGCGTAAATTTAAATATTTATATTTTTTAAATTATTCTATAAGAAAATTTTTTAAGTCAATATTTCCCTATGCGAAAGAATTACAACAAGTAAAAAACAAAAAAATTATCTATAAATTTACGGAATTAGATAAAAATGTTGCAGGCTCAAGTACAAGTTTAGATAAAACCGGAATCTTAAAATTTGATTTAAATAAAATATATACAAAACTTGATATTATTACTCATCTAAACCATGAACTTCGACATCAATATCAGGAGTCAATAATTGAAAAGTTTGAACAAAAAGGTATAAAAGGATTTTTGATAAGATTTTTCCATCCATTTAAGCATTCCTATGCAAAAAAATGTAAAAAAGGATTTGAAAACTATATTCAACCAAGCGTTGATATGGAAAAATATAGAAATAATTATATTGAATTTGATGCCAGAATGGCTAGTTATAATGCAAACTATGAATACCATACTGAAACATCTATGTTAAATGACTTATTTCCAAATAGCAAGAATCTGTTTTCCCGCGACACAGATTCGTGGAAACTTTTATCATATATTTTAAATAAAAAATCATCTACTTAATCTTTTTCAATGAAGAAATAAAATTGTTATGTTCTACATCACCATCTACTTTGGTTAGAAAAATTTGACAATCTTTTTCATCTGCATCTATTTCCGGTAATTGAGAAATCTCAGCTTCGTAATAATCACTGTCATTTCTGCTGCTTAGCGGAATTCTATTAGCCAGCGAATTAAGTGAAAGATTTCTGAACACTCCATATAAACCTTTTCTTCGATTAGAAAATTTTGTATAAATTCTCAATGCTGCATCCTGATTTTCAAGGTTATAAGTTCCGACAATAAAAGAACTTAATTGAGGTGCAAATGATTTTATTTTCATCGGCATCACAATATTATCCTTCAGAATTAAATCGCCATCAATCTGATCAAACTTACCTTCCGGAACAGATACCAAATCCGAAACGGTTGAAGGACTAATCATTGTAAGAGGATTCCTAAACAATGCCGCAACTTTCATAACATATTCAATCAACCCGACTTTTCCGATTACACCTTTGTATACTCTAAATTGAATACGTCCGTTAAGCTTCAATGAATCATCCGTGTTAAGCTCAATAAGTCCGCTTGCTTTACCTTGAATTTCTTTTGAAAGATTCAACAATGAAGTTGCCATAATATCAGAATTTACTTCTTTTATTCCGAGCCAAATATTATATTTATGATTTTTTAAATCACAATTGATTTTTGCAGACGATGTGCCTTCTGCTATATCAAACTTATTAGATGTAATTTTCAGCAAACTGTTTTTATCTAATGTCATATTTGCAACAACATCAGAAAAATGTATATCTTTATAAAAACCTTTTTGAACTTTTAAAATACATTCTTCAATGATTAAATTAGCAAGATCAAAAGTTTGAACATCATCATCGTCATCATCAACATCTCCGCCTTGAGCTACAGATTTTGAAATAGCAGCATTAACATCTTGTGCAGCTTCTGTTGGCTGTTGAGCATTAAAGACTTTTAAATATCTTTCAACATCAATATTATCGACATCAAGAGTAATATTTTTTACGATTACAGGAAACTTGATTTCATTAACAATTGTTCCTGATACATCATAAGCTGAACGTCTGTATCTGCCATCAGATTTAATATGCATATTATCTCTGTCGGTTTTAAATTCACCATTTTTTATGAATAGTCTTTGACTTGGAATGCGAAGATTTTCTACCTTCATATCAGCCTTAATTTTTGGCGGATAACCTTTTTTATTAAGAAAATCAATTTTCCCTGTAAATGTTCCGTTTTTAAATAGCTTTTGTTTAATCATCATATTTATAAAACCGCTTGGCATAGGTTTAGGAAGTTCCATACCAATACGTTTTACAAAAGTTTCGCCATTTGCAAAATCAATATCTCCGTGAACACTTACTATCGGAATTTTAACCTGTGTCATATCATCTTCAGGATTACCGGCATAATAATTCAAAGATTTCAAATTAAGCATTGTATCTTCAAAATGCATTACAGCAGACATAACTCTGCTAGCTTCATCATTCATAAAGGATTCTTCGCCATCAACAATAAAACCGTTACCTTTTTTGAACCAGAAAAGCCATTTTAAATCAATTTTATTATATATAGATTTCAATTTTACTTTTGTTTCAGCCTGACCTTCAATACCAATCGGATAACCAAGCATTTTTGACAGGCAATTCCTTGCAAAATCATTTGTAACAAGAGCATTACCGACTAAATCCGTATCAACGGATTTCATATAATCATCAACAGTACCTTCAAAATCCATAGTATTAGCAGGTTTGTTATTATAATATCCTTTGAACTCTTTTAAATAAATCTTTTTGTCATTAAATGAAACTTTACCGTGATTTAACAGCACAGGTAAATCTGCAAACGGAATAAGCTTAAATGATAGTTTATTTAAGTCAACAGTACCGTTCATAGCTTTATTATCTGCTTTTATATTAAAATCAAAATCACCTGAGATATCTTTGAAATAAATAAGCTGATCGGTTAAATTATTTTCAACAATCTGAGAATCCAAAAGTTCCAAAACTGCAGGAATTTCAAAATTTTTGCCGGATAAAGTAATATCATAGTTAGCTTTATCATCTACAACTGCACTTAACAACACATTCGAATCGTTTACCTCCACAACAGAATTTTTAACAGAAACTTTTTCCTGATTTTCAATAAAAACATTTCCGCCATCAGAAGTTTGAATACGAAGTTTATTCTTATTTTTATTAATATCAACCCCTATATCATAAGTAACTTTTTTCTTATCCGGGTTATCATCAATAGTTATATTTTTTGCATCAATTTTTACATGTGTATTTTTATCAACATCATACAAAATATCTGACTGCTTAAGAGTTAAAACAGAATGAAAAATATCAACATTCCAATCAGTCTTAACCTCTTGTTTAGGTTGCGATTTAAATGCAGGAAGAGCTAAAATTTTTGAAGTATCTGCAAAAATATAATCAATATCAGCATTTTTCAAAACAACTTTTTTATTAACAACTTCCGAAAAAGAAAGATTTGCAGCAAAATTTTCAACATCAAGTATTCTTTGTTTGTTGCTTTTAACCGTTAATTTATCAACACCAAATCCTACAACAGGTGATAATTCAGTCTTCAAATACGGATTTTCAATATCAATATCTACATAATAAGCCTTTGACGCAATTTCTTTTACATATGTGATAAGCTTAGGGTTTGAAATCGCCCACGGCAAAACTTTTAAATATGTGAATAATACCAGTCCTGCAAGCACGCCGGCAAATACAGCACTCACTGAGCAAAATGTTAAAAATGTTTTCAATCTTCCTTTAATCATAACGTAAATTCCCAACATTATTATACCACAATTAAATTCGTGATATAATAACAGTATGAAAAAGTTATTAATTATAGCAGGAATTTTACTATTAACAGGTTCATCATCGCTTGCAATTGATGATGCTGTTAAGCTTTCAGGAAAAGATTTAATTACTTTCAGCCAAAATGAAAAATGGGGTATTAAAGATAAAAACGGAAATATTATAATTGATCCTATATATCTTAAAATGATACGCCTTGGGGATTCGTCCTGGATAGTTCAGAATAAAAAACGTAAATTTGGTCTTATAGATAATAAAGGAAATATCCTTGTTCCAATAAAATACAATCATGCAGACCGCGTGGTAAGCAAGTTCGCAAAATTCGGCAATAATAACGATTACGGTATATATGATGAAAACGGAAAAATAATCGTCAAACCGGAATATTCAAAAATAGATATTTTATACGGACAAATGTTTTTAACATACAAAAATTATAAATATGGAATTGTTGGTTATGATGGTAAAATCATTCTGGAAAACGATTTTGACGATATTTATATGCCAAAACCTAACGTAATGAGAATAGAATACGAAGGTAAATGGTATGAATTGGAACAAGTTAATGCGCAAACTTTAACACTCCCTGCCGATGCCAAAACAAATTTAGCAACTAAAGAAGATTTAGACCTTAGAAATATTGTTGTAAATACAGGTGTAATGTCAGGTTATTCGGTTTTAACATTTTCTGACTACTTAATAAAAATATTTTCATCAATTTCTCCTGCACACGAAGATACAATTGATGAACTGATGCTTTCTCAAGGTGCTGATACAGTAAATATTTTAGTAAAACTTACCTGGATACCAAAATATCCTGTCGTTTATGTAAAAAAATATTATGAAAACGTTAGAAACCCAAATAACGGTCCTTTGTCCGGTGTCAGAAAAGAGTTAAAACAGAAAGCGAAATAAACTTTCTTAATCTTTAGGTATATTTCGGAAATTTATCCTTGAGCACCAATCAAAACAACCTTTTTCATATATAAATTTAGTCATAAATTCAGCAAATTGCGGATAATCTTTTCTTTCTTTTGCCATTTCTTCAATGACAAAACGCTCCGAATCATTTCTATATAGACTCATAGGTCTAAAACCTAATTTTTCATAAAAAGGCTGAGATTCTTTATAAGCGACTAAAAAAACATCTGTAAACCGTTTTTTCGAAGTATTCATAAGCCGGTTTAAAAGTTCATAACCGATATTTGAACCTCTATATTCAGGTGCAACCGCAATTGAATCAACATATAATGTTCCCGAATCCTTAATTTTTGAAGTTTCCCTCAATGGGCGTGCAAATATTGCAGCCACAATCTTTTTAGACTTATTTTTTGCAAGCATAATCGTTGTATAAGGATTATTTATTGATGATTTATAGTTTTTAGCCATTCCTTTGATGTAATCATTATAAACAGCCTCATCAAGTGTTGGTTTGCGGCATTTAGTCCAGAAAGGATGCCCCGAAGTATTGGCAAAATTTTCTAAGAAAAATTCAGCAAGTTTTTTATAAAAGCTATTCTTTGGTATATGTTTATAATTTACCTCTGAGAAATGCAAAACTTCGCCAGAAGTTTTTACATCAAAAGATTTTACCGGTATTCTAAGAGAAGTAAAAGTATTATTATATCTTGATTGATTGTTATTAATTATCATACGTTATACCTTAAAAAGGTATAACGTATAAAAAGAATAATTTTTGCTATACCGTTTTAAAATCTAATAAAATTAAAGATGAAGATTTAATCAAATCAACTGCCCATTTTGCAATAATCAAACCGCCTAAGATTCCTATACACGGGTCTAAGAATACAAGCCCGAAATACTTGCCCAAAAGCAAAGCCGCAATTGCAAGAATTGATGTAAATGCATCAGCTAATATATGTAAATATGCAGCTTTAAAATTTAGATTTTCATTTTCTTTTTCATGGCTGTGATGACAATCGTGATGGTGATGATGACCACCCATTACCATAACACAAATCAAATTCACAACAAGTCCGATTACGGCAACCAAAATTGCGTCGGTAAACGAAATTTCTAATGGTTTAAAAAATCTTTCAACAGATTCATAAATAATAGCTAAAGATGTAAATCCGAGTAAAATTGCACTTGTATAACCGCCTAACGCATTCAATTTTTCGGTTTTATCTTTGTATTTAATTGCGAAAATGCAAACAATAAAAGTTATAGCAAGCGCCAGAGCATGAGTTCCCATATGAAAACCGTCAGCCGTAAGCGCCATTGAATGAGAAATAATACCAAAATATATTTCGGCAGCCATAGTTATTAATGTAATAATAATTACTGCCATAGTACGTTTTTTCAATAATACATTATCCATATTTCACCTCTAACGTAGTTTTTCGATATGTTCAACAAGTTCATCAATAATTGAATCACTGCCTTTATTTTGAGCGAGAGATTCAGTAACACAATGCTGCAAATGCCCGCGAACTACCTGTTTCCATACCCCTCTTAACGCAGCCTGAGTTGATACTATCTGATTCAAAACCTCAATACATTCTCTATCATCATTAATCATCTTTGATAGTCCGTTAATTTGTCCTGAAATACGATTTAACCTTACAATAAGTCTTTTCTTTTCATCCGATGGAAAATGTGTCATTATATATCTCCTTATACTATATAGCCCTATATCCTATATTAAAACATGTTTTTATATTTTTCAACCCCTATATTAAATTTCATTAAACTTTTTGATTAGACTTACAACCAATTATTTTTTTTATTACCTGAATTATATTAATTAGTGCTATGAATCTTACAAACAAATTATTAACGGCCCTAAATGAAATAACAATCCTGACTCCTGACAGTTGGAGTCTGGAACACAAATTCGAATCCGGCAGAAAAAGATGGCTTGCAAATATTTTACCATCAGAACTTTTATCAAGAAGTATTAAACAAACAGTAGAATCTCTTGTAACCCTTTGTGAATGTGAACAATTTTACCAAACATTTCCTGATGTTATTGAAACTCCTGATTACGGTGACAAATGGGGTGTTAGAGCAAACTATATTGAAATCAATAATCGAGCTATTGCTGAAATGTACAATGACCAAACAAAAAACGGCTTATTTAGCGCGATAAAAATATTACCCGCAATCCCGCCATCTGCCAAAAGCTGGGCAAATTGTATTATTCTTTCCCAAATTTTTCCTAATATTTACGGAGACGGATACAATAAAGCCCCAAATGAAGAAAATTCAATATATGGTATAAAACTTGACATCGGCTACAGTAAAAATATTATAAATTTCGATATCAATGATAAAATTACACCTAATGAGCAATTTCAAATATTTAATGATATTGCCCATTTCCACGGTTTAAAAACAGGGTTCAGAACAGTAATTTCAGCTGACCAAATTAAAGTCGCTGCAGATTATAAAGATGATGTAACCTTTGATTGGAATAATCCTGAACATTTAGAACTTTTCATAAAAGAACACGTTAAACTTATAAATCTTGGTTTTGAAGCAATATTTATAGATTCAGCTAAACATATCGGCGGTTATGATATGGAAAACTATACAGGAGTCGGTGCATTACCAAGTTACGAACAAATGCAATATATTCTGCACGAAATAAGAAGCCGTTCCGGTAAAACAACTATAAGCTTTGTAGGGGAAAAAAGTACCGGGGACTTTAAACGATACGAAAACCTCGGATTAACTTCAGGTACTGCATTTATTGAACCTGACAACTATGATGAAGTTAAACATTGGTCAGAAAAATTAAAATATGAACAAAATTATACACCCGGCATTGAAGTTTCAAACGACAACGACGAAGGCGGCAGAAGTTATGAAGCACGATTAAACAGAATTAATAATTCACTATTTGGTTATGAATATCCTAGTGATAAACTACCAAGCTTTATGCAGATGGAAGATCTTTTTCCGCTTCGCTACGACACAAACACTCATCACCTTATGATGTGTAACCCGTCATATTCAACAGACGGCACACCTCTTAGTCATTGGGAAAACCTTTTCACAAAAGATGACGGCAGAGAATATAACCGCAAAGTCGCAGACTTATTTATTTATGCTCTGAATCTTTAACAGACTTATAACCTTGCAAGATATAACTTCTTGCTTCAAGCGCTTGCTCTTTTGTTAATGGCAGAACACCTTTAAGCGGGTAATCTATACCTAAATTCTCATATTTCGGGATTGCCATATCATGGTACGGCAGTACATCAAGTGCTTTTATATTGTTTAACCCTGCCAAAAATTGTCCTAATTGTTTTAAATATTCAGAATTAAAAGTAATTCCCGGCACTACAACATGTCTAACCCAGATAGGTTTTCCGGTTTCTGAAAGATACTTTGCAAAATCAAGAATATTTTCATTTGGCAAACCAGTAAGTTTCTTATGTTCTTCATTATCAATATGTTTGATATCCAAAAGCACCAAATCCGTGTATTTTAAAAGTTCATCAATTTTAACAGTATTTGCACGGTTAAAAAGAACACCTGAAGTATCAAGCGCTGTATGAATTCCACAAGCTTTTGCTTCTTTAAACAAAGCTGTCACAAAATCCATCTGCAACAACGGTTCACCGCCGGTTACAGTAATTCCGCCCTTACAAAATTCCTTCACACCATCATATTTTTCTAAAATTTCATTAACCGAAAATTTCTTATTTGTCCCAACCTCCCAAGAATCAGGATTGTGGCAGTATTTACATCTTAAAGGACATCCCTGAGTAAATACAACAAAACGAACCCCGGGACCATCAACAGTTCCGCAACTTTCGAGTGAATGTATATTTCCTAAAATTTCTTTTGTCATGATTAAATTTTACCATAAATAAAAGATGCGGTTATAAAACCGCATCTTTTTCAATTTGTTTTCATTATTTCAATAACTAGCAATTACCTGAAATTGAAGAGTGGAATGTTCTTGAAATAACGTCATCTTGTTGTTCTTTTGTTAACTTGATGAAGTTTACAGCATAACCTGAAACTCTCACTGTTAATTGAGGATATTTTTCAGGATGAGCTTGAGCATCCAATAATGTATCTCTGTTGAATACGTTTACATTAAGGTGGTGACCACCTTTTTCAACATATCCGTCAAGTAAGCTTATTAAATTTTCTTCTTGCATTGTTGTTGTCATTTTATTTTTCCTTTCAAATATTCTATGTTCTTTTCTCCGCAAAGCGCGAGAATTAATCAAGTCCCTAGACAGTTAGCAGCATTATGCCCTGTCCGGTCGTGGACTAGTTTAAACTAGCTTCACAGCATCCAGGATCGAAACTTACAGTTAAGTCGCCCATGAATACTTCGTCTTTACCTAATGCGTTAGGAATAATAGAGAAAGTATTTGAAATACCATCTTGAGCATCATGGAACGGAAGTTTTGCAACTGATGAAAGTGAAGCAGCAGCTCCGTTCATATCACGTCCGTGCATTGGGTTAGCTCCTGGAGCTAGAGGTACACCCATTTTTCTACCATCAGGAGTGTTACCTGTTTTCTTACCGTAAACAACGTTTGAAGTAATTGTCAAAATAGACATTGTTGGAATTGAATTTCTGTAAGTATGGTGTTTTCTGATTTTGTTCATGAAGTTTTTAACCAAATCTACAGCTAATGAGTCAACTCTATCATCGTTGTTACCGTATTTAGGGAATTCGCCTTCAACTTCGTAATCCACTACAATTCCGTTTTCATCACGAATAGTTTTAACTTTAGCATATTTGATTGCAGATAATGAATCAGCAACAACAGATAGTCCTGCAATACCGGTTGCAAAGTATCTTTTTACATCTCTGTCGTGAAGAGCCATTTGTGCTCTTTCATAACAGTATTTATCATGCATAAAGTGAATTACGTTTAGAGTGTTTACGTATAAACCAGCTAACCATTCCATCATAGAATCAAATCTTTCCATAACTTCATCATAGTTAAGGTATTCAGATGTAATAGGTCTGTATTGAGGTCCGATTTGTTCTTTTAATCTTTCATCAACACCGCCGTTGATAGCATACAATAAACATTTAGCCAAGTTTGCACGAGCTCCGAAGAACTGCATTTCTTTACCTACAACCATTGATGATACACAGCAAGCAATAGCATAATCATCACCGTGAGTAACTCTCATCATATCATCATTTTCGTATTGAATAGATGAAGTTGTGATTGAAATATGAGCTGCATATTTTTTGAAATTGTGAGGTAATTTTTTAGACCAAAGTACAGTTAAGTTAGGTTCTGGAGCTGTACCAAGGTTTTCTAAAGTATGTAAGTATCTGAATGAGTTTTTAGTAACTAACGGACGACCGTCAATACCAACACCACCGATTGATTCAGTAACCCAAGTAGGATCGCCTGAGAACAATGCGTTATATTCAGGAGTTCTTGCAAATTTAACAAGTCTTAATTTCATAATGAAATGGTCAACCATTTCTTGAGCTTCAGATTCAGTAATAATACCTTCTTTTAAATCTCTTTCAATAAAGATATCTAAGAAAGTAGAAGTTCTACCGATACTCATTGCTGCGCCGTTTTGTTCTTTTACAGCTGATAAGTAACCGAAGTACAACCATTGAATAGCTTCTTTAGCATTTCTTGCCGGTTTTCTAATATCGAAGCCATAGATATCGCCTAATTGAGCCATTTCTTGAAGAGCTCTGATTTGTTCAGCGATTTCTTCTTTCAATTGAATTTTTTCAGCATTCATTTCGCCATCAAGTGAAGCGTGTTGTTCTTTTTTATCTTCAATAAGTCTATCGATACCATAAAGAGCAATTCTTCTGTAATCACCTATGATACGTCCGCGACCGTATGCATCAGGAAGTCCTGTTAAAATAGCAGCGTGACGAGCTTTTCTCATATCAGGAGTGTAAGCATCAAATACACCTTGGTTGTGAGTTTTTCTATATTTTGTAAAGATTTCGGAAACTTCTGCATCTACTTCATAACCGTATGATTTGCAAGCGCCTTCAGCCATTCTGATACCGCCAAATGGTTGCATTGAACGTTTCAATGGAGCATCTGTTTGTAAACCAACAATAGTTTCCAAGTTTTTATCAATATATCCGGCACCGTGAGATACGATTGATGATACAATTTTTGTATCCATATCAACAACACCGCCGTTTTCACGTTCTTTTTTGAATAAATCACAGCATTCTTGCCATAATTTAGTTGTTGCTTCTGTCGGTCCTGCTAAAAAGCTTGAATCACCTTCATATAAAGTATAGTTACGTTGAATAAAATCCCTAACATTAATTTCTTGATTCCATTTTCCGGAAACAAATTCTGAGGTAGGGTAAATCTTAGTTTCTTCTAATACTGCTTCTGTCATATTTTTCTCCCATTTTGTAGTTATTAATTGTACTTTTAACACGTATTATTTCACATTCATGAAACATTATACATAATAAAAAACAAAAAACTACATATGTAACGAGAATTTATACTTTTGTTACGAAAATTATTATAAAAAAGGCGGTATTAAATACCGCCTGAAATTATGCTGTTTTCTTATTTTCTTGTTCTTTTTTCATTTTAGCCTTATCAGCAACTTTTTCTTTCATTTCGTGAGCTTTTTCTTTGACATTATCTTTTACTTCTTCCGCCTTAATCTTCGCAGTTTGAGCCTTTTCTTTCAGATTTTCTTTCATTTCTTCGGCCTTTTCTTTTGCCGCGTGTGCGCCTTTTTTGATGTCTTCTTTCACATTTTCGGCTTTTTCCTTAACCATGCCTGCTGTTTCATGAAGCTTTTCTTTCATTGTTTCTTTATCTTTCATAAGATACTCCTTTCCTTGTGTACTTTGATATTATAAAGTATTAGTTAATTGGTTAAATTAGAAAAAAGCATTATATATCAAGCTTCAAAACCGAATTAAAAAAAGTATCCGTATTACAAAATCATACAAAAATTTACCTTTTTAGGGGATTAAAAAGCAAAAAAAATACTCTAAAATTTATAAAAAAATTACCAATTAAGAAAGGAATTATTATGTTAAATTTATTAATTAGATGGGTTTTATTTGCACTTGCAATAATTTTTGTAGGTTGGCTTGTGCCGGGTATTACAGTTGAAAACTTTATGAGTGCAATGCTTGTATGTGTAATTCTTGCTTTAATTAATACTTTTATTAAACCATTATTACAATTTATTTCTCTGCCTATTAACATTCTTACACTTGGACTTTTTACATTTGTAATTAACGCATTATTGTTATGGTTAGCAGGTGTAGTAACTCCGGGATTTGAAGTTGACGGTTTCCTAAGTGCTTTGCTCGGTTCAATTATTTTAGCAGTACTTTCAATCGGTATAAACAAAATAGGACAAGAATAAACAATATTTAAATGGCGAACCGGAAATTCCGGTTCGCCATTTTTTAAACACTATTATATATTAGAAACCATTTTTTAAAATATTATTTAATTTTTGTTCAACCTTTTCGGCCTGACGATTTTGCATATCAACCCACTGTTTGCCTTGCTCAGGAGTCAAATATCCGCCTTGTTGTTGACGTTTTAACTCTAAATTATATAATAGACGTGTATCTTTATCTAAATCTTTTCTTTTTAAAGCCTTATTAATTTCATCAGCAGATAAAGGCTCACTAGTAGAAGTAGTTACAATCTGCCCATTAATAACACGTGACAAACCACGAGTGATAAGCGGTTTACCAGAAGACAATATACTTTGTTGGTATTGTGTTCTAGCAGATGCTCCATCAGATTCGCCAAATAACGATTTTTTAGGTGTTTTTTGTTGAGTAACTTCCTTATTCACCAAATAGCCTGTTATCTGAATTCCTCTTTGCCCTTCGATTCTGTTTGTCATAATAATCTCCTTTCGTGTTTTACTCTCAAGCATATGTTGCTATGTTTTTATAAAAACATTCAGGTTTTGATTATTGTTAGCCCCGCTCCGATCATATCATATCATATCATATAGGGCATTATATCTGGGTTTTAGGCACTTGAAAATTAAATTTACATTTCTTAATAATTCTACATTTGTCAATTATAAAGTCCAAATTTTATATTGTTGTTTTTTATGTATAATTCAATCATGATATATTCAATTTCATCCTTACAGCAGAACAACATGTCATTTAAATCAAAGCTATGTCCATTCGATTTAAAATATAAACAAGAAATAATAAAAGGGATTCAAGAACATTATCAATTTTCATCAAAAATAGAAGATTTAGAATCTGTTATTGCTCCCTGTGAAATGCGCCACTTATTGAGAAAATTTAAACCTTAGCATTTCAAAATCGAAAATAACAGTAATAACTTATTTGAAAATATTAAAAACGGAACATTCAGAGTTAATCTACATGTTCATACCCAAAAATCTGACGGTTCTTTAACTCCGGAACAATATTGGGAACAACCCACTCTTTACGCAAATAAAATAGCTAAACTTTTTCATAATGATGGTCTGCCTGCATACACATCTGCGACTACAGACCATAATAATATCGAAGCGGCACAAGAAATTATTGCAATGATAGCAGAAGAGCCTAAAAAATATAAAAATTTTAAATTTATACCCGGATGTGAATTTCTATTTTTAGATAATAACAGCGGATTTAGGTTTCCTGCATTTGAAGCAGTCGGATTAGGGTTTAATCCGTTTTCACAAAGAATTGCCGAAATATTAAAAGATATTAACTCTATTGATATTATCAAAAAACTTGTAAATAAAAATGCAGTTTTTTCATACGCTCATCCGATAAGATATTATTTTACGGGAAACGGTGTAACTGCTGAATTTATAAAATATTTAAGAAAAATTGGCATCAACGGTATTGAATCAAATTACCAATATGTAGGGTACAAAGACACCCCCGAAATGATTTCCCAAAAACAACATATCCAAAAAATTGCAAAAGAAAACAATTTCTTCGAAACCGGCGGAACTGATACTCATGGTAAAAATATTTTTCGCCCCTTTGCTCAAACATATCTTGACAAATTAATTTAAAAAAATAAATGTTACAATTTGTAACAATATCATCTTAATACCTAAACTTTTAAGCACATTTTTCCGAAACAATATATAGTTAGTACTTCTTTAAATTTAGGTAAAAGTTATGTCAACAAACAAAGTAGATGGTCAAAAAGTTCAAGTTTATGAAAAACAAAATACTAAAACTGTACAACAAAATACAGCTAAAAATTCTTCTGAATCGATTTTAACCACGAATAATACACAAAAAGATACTATTGGTGTTAGTGTAGAAACTCCAAACACAATAAAAATTTGCAAAGATTCAGAAGCTGCAAAACTAAGAATTTTTGATCTGACTAGCAACCCTGAATATCAAAGGACTAAAGATCCATCTGACAATACCATCGTTGTGAAAGATATATCAGGAAAAGAAGTTGGCAGATATAGACAAGGCAATGAATTTATTGAAATTTATGAAAAACACTCTCCGAAACAAAACATTGTTGTTACTTATGATAAAAACGGGAAGTTTTCAAAATATGTAGATACAAAATATGACCAATACGGGAATATTATGTCAGAAACTCTCAAAAACAGCAGCGCTGAAACACGTACTCTTAATCACGAATTAAGTGGAGAAGTAACTGACTGGAACGGTGAAAAACTTGCCAAAATCAAAACTTACGGATATGAATCTACAAACGGTAACTATAAATATGACATGATGGTAATAACACATGTTAATGAAGATAATAGAATCGAAATCCTTCCGGCAACTAAAGAACATCACATCAAATATTCACCGGAAGAAAAACTCAATTGAGAGAATATGCTTGCGAAGCTCTATACAAAAATGCCAAGCAAGCATCTAATCTTATTAAAGAATATAGAGATTCATATGGCATAATTAGTATTGATGCTTTATCTGAAGGTCTCAAAACTGTAAACTTTATAGGTCAAGCAGCATTACTAAACGCAGAAGACTTACCTGCAGGCTTTGACTTTTTTAAATCTAATAGAACAAAAGAAAAAGAATTTGAACAAAAAATGGAAGTTTATAAAAACCTAAAAACCAAAACTTCCAACATCAATGAATTTGAAAAAGAATTTAAAAATATAACAGAAAGAGAAGTTGTTTATAATGCTATTTCAGCACTACAAAAAAACGAAACTAAATTACAAAAATTAAGTGCATACAAAGGAGTTCTTAACAATATTGAAAGAACTATGGGCAAAATAGAATTTGCTCCGAATATAAATATACTAAAATCAACTACAAGCGAAAATTTAGGTAAACTCTTCGGACTAAAACAAGAAGAAGTAGATAAAATATTTGAAGAAGCATATAACGAACTTGAAGCAAATTCCGGCGCACTTGATAAATCTCAAAAACTTGTTGATTTTAAAAATAATTTAATCTCTATGCTTAATGGTGCAAAAACACGCACCGAATATCTGCTTGATGCCGAATTAAACGGTATTCAATTAGATAAATCAAATCCATTTAGTGATATGCCGTCAGTAAACACTTTTTCTGAGAAAAAATCAAAAGATTTAATAAAAAAATTAAATTCAGAAATCGAAACAACAGCTTCAGATTGTAAAGAACTTTTCAAATATGCACTTGGTCCAAACAATACAAATGAAGCCGAAGCATTTATTGAACTTGCACAAATTGGCGGTATGCTTGGAGAAACAGCGCTTACTATTATAACTTCAATCTATACAGGCGGAATGGCTGCTCCGGCTATGGCTGCAATGAAAAATGCTGGAACTGCAGGTAAAATAGGTTCACAACTTCTTAAAGGCTGCCTAACTGCAGCTAACGCTTCAATTCCAGCTACAACAAGTTATATTAGTGCAATAACAAGTCAAGATGGGTTAACTGATGAAAAATCAGCAGTTATCAAAGAAAAACTTAAAAACGGAATAATATATGGTGGTTTAGGTGCATATGTTTCAGGACCAATCGGTCAGGCTGTAGAAAATGCATTAACTAAAAATATCGGCGTGTTTTCTACAGCATTAGCAAAAGCTTACGGTAAAGGAGCTGAAATTTCGTTGGATGTAGTATTTGATAACGTAATTGATAATATCGACGTAAAAGAATCATTAATTCAAAACGGAATAATGAATATAGGTATGGCAGTTGCCGGCGGAAGATTAAGTAAGGCTTTAAGCAAACAACATTTTACTTTAAAAAGCGAAAATGACGGTACATATACAGTAAAACAAAATGGTATTGAAGTCGGTAAATTTACAAACGCAAATGAAGTTGCAAGTTTTGCAATCGGAAAAGCCAGCGATATTAACCAAACTATAAATAATCAGCCAATGCTTCGCGGAGAAACTGAATTACCGGAAGCAACAGTTACAGCTAAGAAAAAAGCTTACATTAAACCTGAATCAGAAACAACTGAATTTATGCTTCAAGATGATATTGCCAAAACATCAATGTCATCTATGCTTGGAAAAGCTAAAACAAAAGCCGAAGCAATTTGGGATACTGCTTTTGACAAAGTTAAATCAATGACAAACAAAAGCTATAAAGAAATACAAAAATTAAAAGAAAACCCAGAATTTGAAGGGCTAGAAAGCTATGTAGATGCTTTATATAATTCTCAATTCAAGTTAAGTGAATATGAAGAAAATATAAATTTAATAAAAGATAATCGTCAAATATTTGATAAACTAATGAATAACGACAAAATCGATATTAACAAAGATATTCGTCAAATACTATGGTTTACAAATGTTTTAAAACAAAATCAAGATTTATTGGATAAATTATTAACTTCTAATAATAGTAAAATCAAAAATTTCAATGATATAAGCAATTTAATTGAGGTAAGCAAAAATATAAATTCTTACCCTGATATATTCGAAAAGCTAATGAATACTGAAAAGTTTAATAGTAGTCAAGTTAAAACCATTATGGCTTCTGCAGAAATAATTCATAAATATCCGGATACATTTGATAAAATGTTAAATAAAGATACTTTTCTTGAAGATCATAACTTTTTAGGTTCTATAAGGTTGTTCAATGAATATTCTAACACATTTGACAAACTTATTAATTGTTCAAAAATAAAAAAAGGAAATGAAATTAGTTTTACAATGAGTGTAATAAAAGAATATTTTTCACAAGAACCTGACCCTGTCATTTTGGATAAAATAATAAATTGTCCAAAAATTAAAAATGGTAATGATATTGCTTGCATGCTACAACAGGCAGAAAAAATTCAACAATACCCGGAAGTTTTTGACAAGATTATGAATCATCCTAAAGTTGAAGCTCATTCTGCCCATAATTTAATGGCTGTTGCAGAAAAAATTCAACAATACCCGGAAGTTTTTGACAAGATTATGAATTGCCCTATAGTTATAGATGATATAGCTAATGCTAGAGGAATAATGGAATCTGCAGACAAAATCCAACAATATCCAGATGTTCTTGACAAAATTCTTAATTGTCCAAAAGTTAAAAACACTCAAAACATTTCAGAATTATTACATGCAGCTGACAATATTCACAAATATCCTGACATATTTGAAAAGGTTGTTAATTGTCCTAAAACCGGAAATGCATTTAGTATAAGTGAAATAATGGAAGTTGCAAACAAGATTCAACAATATCCTGAAGCATTTGACAAAATTGTTAATTGCCCGAAAATTAGTAATAATAATAATTTGATTTACGATACTATAAATGAAGCTGCAGACAAAATCCAACAATATCCGAAAGTTTTTGACATGATTGTAAATTGTCAAAAAGGGAAAATGGATAATTATTCATATATCCATGAAATACTGCAATTCGCAGATAAAATCCAACAATATCCGGAAATATTTAATAAAGTTGTAAATTGTCCAAGCGCTATAAATACGTTTGCAATTTCACATATAATTTCAGAAATAGATAATGCTATAAAATATCCGGAAACATTCAACCGTTTAATAAGCAATAATAATATTGATTCTCTTGATATAAAATTACTTATGAAAAAAGCAGATTTAATAGAGAAAAATTTTGATATATTTGACAAGCTTACCCAAAAAGGTAATACATATTCTTATTCAGATATAACTAACTTTATGGATATAGCTGATAAAATCAAACAACAACCAAACTTCCCAACAGAATTAATTACTCCAAATAATGCTGAAGTATTAAAACAATTAGTAGATTATATCCCATTGATAAATAAAAATTTAGATGATTTATCAAGACCGGAGCAACGACAATTATTAAATGCTATACTACAAAGCAGTTATATTGCCGGTTACATGCACTTTGACAATAACCCTGCACTGGAAAAAGCTTTCAAACTAGTTCCAAAATCTGCTACTGAATATAAAAATACATTAAATATCTTATCGCAAAAACTTAATACAAATATTACACCAATAACACAAATCGAACATAAAGAACTTAATAATCTGTTATCACAACTTGATACTGTTATTAAAAATACAGATTTAACAAAAACAAAAGCTCCAGAACTTAAATATAATCAAGAAAGCTTCATAAATGATGTATCATCTCAATTACAAAAGCTTTCTCCTGAAGAGATAACAAAAGTTAAAGAATTATTTAATATCAATATTCACAATAATACATTAACAGGTTTGCCGAATAGTAAAAACTACCAAAAAGATATACAAAATAAAAACATAAAAGATGAACTAACTATTAATACAGCAAATCAAATTGCCGAATTTGTTAATAAATACAGATACAATAATGAAATAAATATCGAAAATGCGCCTGAATTATCTCAAACATTAAATAATATGGCAAAAATCGCACCTGAACTTTATAACAATTTTAATGGTTCAAATTCCCCTGCAGAAATAATAAATAATTTAAAATCAGTAGTAAACAATTCGAAATTTGAAACTTTAAACAACAATGATAAAAATATTTTAACCATAGCAACTCTTTTACAAAATACCAACAAAACATACAACAGTACAACAGAATCAGCCTATGATGCTTATTTCTTATCTAAACAACTTGGCTACACATCTTCTGATGCAGATAAAATATATTCAATCATTCAAGCCTCTGATGCTGTTAGTAAATTTATGAATACAAATAGAAACAATATTTCTATAGAAAAAAATCCAAAAGAAACACTAATATCAAATAAAAGAAATTTAACATTTGATGAAATTGCCTTTGAATTAAAAGAAAATAATAATCTTGAACTAGCACAAATGTTATATTCTTCAAAAGAAGATCCAGGATTAACAAGACACTTTGATAAACTGTTAACACAAAGAATTAACGAAATAAAAGCTCAGGATTTCACACTTCCACAAACCCCGATTGACTCATACAATAAAACTGCAAAAAATACTATAATTAAAGGATATGAAGTAAAACTTGTAAACGCATCTGAGATTGAAGATTTTTACGCCTTTATCCACACTCCTGAAGCGAACTTTTCAAACCAAATGAAAAACAAAAACAGAAGTACAAATTTATCAAATCTTAATACATTTAATAATTTGCATGATGAAAAAATACTTTGTACAAGTTATATATCTAAAGACAATTATTGCGCTGCAGAATCGCACGGTATAATCTTTTCTGTTCCAAACGATAAACAATTTGTCGGATGTGGAAATGATATATGGTCACTATGCAAAAACACTAAAGAAATGCTAATTGAATATTATAAAAAGGATAATAACATGTGTAATGATGATGGTTTTAAAGCTGACCATAGAGCATTCATCTCTAATAACTTGAAAGAAATATTAAATATTTCTGATGCAGAATATATTAAACGACTTGATAATATTAAAAATCAACTTGGCAGCGACAAATTAACACTTGAAAAGCTACAACCAATTGATCCGGAATTTGCCCAAGCTTATAAAACATTCTTATCAAGAACTACTAGCATTGAAAATCCGGTAGAAAATGCATTATTAAGAAATGACTCCTGGAATGAAGTTTTGGTATCTAATGTATCTCCTTGCGCAATCTTTACTAAAGACTTAAATCACATACCTGAAGAATATTTGCAACAAGCACAAAAAGAAAATCTTCCAATTGTTATATTAAATTAATTGTTAAAAAGAGTCGGGTTAAACCTGACTCTTTTATTCAAAACCACACAATTTGTTGAAAGAATTTTATTTTTTTGATATATAGTATGTGCTATATTACAAAAGTCTATAGGAAATTATGAAAATAAAATTATTCCATTCTGTAAAAAGAAATCCAAGTAGAAATATTAATTATAATCCACCAATAAAAAACATTTCAAAAATGCCTAACAATACGATAACAAAGAAAGAACTTACACCTTGAGAAAAACTTGTTAAAATAACAGAGTTAATTAACCGAATACTTTGTAGAATAGAAGAAAAAAACAAGGGAATGTTAGGTCAACTTAAAAAACTTTCATAAAAACAAATATGCCAGTCGTTTTGATTATTTTGAGCAGGTAGTTTGAGAATTTAATTTATCTGCTAATAATTCTCATCCTCATCCCAAAATAAAAAACCCAACATTAGTTGGGAATTTTAATTCAGAGGGGATGGGATTCGAACCCACGGTGGAGTTACCCCCACACAACCTTTCCAAGATTGCACCTTAAACCTCTCGGACACCCCTCTTTAGGTTTGCTACTATTTAATTATCCTTTAAACGCTGTGTTTCGTCAAGCTCTAATATTTCCTGCTGATAAAATTCTTCGGTTTTCTCCATTTGATAAACCCTTGCATCTGCCAGGCGCTCCAAAACCTTAGCATAATCCATACATTTCTTACCTTTAATTCCTTCTGTTTCCATCTGAATAGAACCATCCGGAAGAAGTCTTATTTTCATCTTACCCATATTTAAATCACCTTAAATATCTATTGTCAAAACTATTGAATTATCATCCATAACAGTTTCGGATTCAAGTCGCATATTTTCCCTATCCAATCGCTCTTTAATCTTGTTATAAGTCATTTCCTGAATATTTAATCCATATTCTTCATTCAAATCGTTAATAATGTCTTCGCATTCACTCTTGTCGGAAACCTGTGTAATATCAAGTGTATAACCGTTTGAACCGTCTTTTTTATAATAAACCATTTCCATTCCAAACAACTTACATGAAACTTCATCCCCGATTTCTGAAATTTCTTCAGCTCCGTGTTCGGTTAGTGTATTCAAAAGCATTCCTTTATCAGTATAATTTGTCTTATAAGTGTAAACCGTGGTAGAAAGATCATTTATAAGTCTTAAATCCCTGCCGGCAGCAATATTAAGCTTTCTAAAAATAATCTCGGCTTCTTTTGTTATTGCACTGTTATTTGAACCCGAAAACTCTGCTACATAATAACCGTTTTTCAAAACCCAGTTAAGCGTTGCATCACTATTTTTCAAAGGAGTTTGAGAATCCAGAGCGTAATACAAATAATTTGCCTTTTTTAAAAACATTCGTAATTCTTCAGGTTTAATATTTGTTTGAATTTTTAAATTTGTAAGTCCGTAAACTACATTCGCCCCTTGAGAACCGCCCCGTAGTCCTATATTTAAGATAGTAACTTTTTGTTCCACTTCAAGATTATAAAAATCGCTATTTGCAGACTTAAAATATTTTATACTTTGTCCGTTGAGGTTTGCAACTACTTCATTGTTTTCGGTTGTAAATATTTGCGAAGCTCCTTCTTCTTTTAATGCGGAATATATCTCCGTAACTTTTGTATATGATGTGTCGTAATTATAATAAAAGAATTCATTTGAATCTATTAATCTTACATTTCGTCCTGTGATTGAATCAAGTTCATTAAAAAACTTTTCGCCGCAGCTTTGGAGATACTCACCATCTGCATTGCAAGAAAGAACAGCTTGAACATATTTACCGCGGACAAACCACTCAACATTCAAACCGGAACTTAAAATATAACAGCGTGTATCAAACTGCTTACAATCCGCACGATCCATCATATAACCCAGTTCATCTGCTGTAATATTGGTTAGGACTCTGATGGAACGTAAATTATTCAGTGCAGTATTTTTATCTTTATCAACACTTTCTGATGCTGTATGTAATTTTTCATTCGCGGCTTTTTCAGGCTCAATTAAAAATGCCATCGGATAAGCCATTAAAGTTATAGACATTCACCCTCCATAAATTGTTGAAATGACTTGGAAATAATTGGTAACATCATTTACCCCCTATACATCCAGAGCTCTGCCGCCGCGGGAAGTATTTACATCATTTTCAGAATCAGAACTTGTTGAGTAATGTTCCATATCATCTTTTTTAGTCGCTGCAACAGCACGAATATTTGCCCACTGACGAAGCGATAAAATTTGTTCCTTCTGGGTAACAGAAAGTGGTACGACATTTCTTATTGTATTTTCTATGTCGGAAAATTCAAGCGGACGTTTGTTAAAGAACGCTTCATAAAGCGCTGTAATTACAACCTGTTCGATTTCAGCACCGACAAAACCTTCTGTCATTGATGCAAGTTTTTCATATAACTCATCATTAACTTCAATTTTTGAGGCTACATCTTTATCTTTGAGCCTTTTTGCAAGGTGAAGTTTAAAGATTTCTTTTCTTTCCCGAAGAGTTGGTAAATCGACAAAGAAGATTTCATCGAAACGTCCTTTTCTTAAGAGTTCAGCCGGAAGCCCGCTGATATTGTTTGCTGTTGCAATAACAAAAACAGGTGCGGTTTTTTCCTGCATCCAGGTTAGAAAAGTTCCAAAAATTCTTGATGAAGTTCCGCTGTCACCGTTAGAGTTTATTCCGCTTAAACTTTTTTCAATTTCATCAACCCAAAGAATTGAAGGTGCAACTGCTTCGGCGGTTTTTATGGCTTTTCGCATATTTTCTTCTGAACTTCCGACAATTCCTGAAAAAATCTTACCAAAATCAAGTTTTAGCAATGGAAGCTGCCAGGCTGCACTCATTGCTTTTGCTGTTAAACTCTTACCGCAGCCGGGAACTCCTGTAATAAGAACACCTTTAGGCGCCGGTAGACAATATTTTTTGGCTGATTCTGACCACGAATTATTACGTTTATTCAGCCAATTTTTAAGATTTTCAAGCCCGCCGACATCTGTTACTTTAATATCTGTGTTTATAAATTCGAGAATACCTGTTTTTTTGATAACCTGCATTTTTTCACTGAGAATTACAGTTAAATCCTTACCGTCAATACTGCCATCGTTAACCATCGCAAGTGCAAAAGCATTTTCAGCTTCCTGCAATGTCAAACCTAATGCTGCTTTACAAAGTTTTTCCTTACCTTCTTCATCAAGAGCTGAAGTATCAATTTGATTATTTTGAGAAACCATTTTATCAAGCTTTGCCTTAATTTCATCCAATGTCGGAAGCGGCATATCAAGTAGTGTAATTTCTTTTTGCATAGATTCAGGAATTAGAAGTTCAGAAGCAATAAAAATCACATTTTTTCTAAATTTGCTTGTCTTAAGCTCAGGAATAATATCTCTAAGCCGTCTAACAACATTATAATCTACATGACGACCTTTAACCCCAAAATAAACGTGGAAATCACACATTACAAAAACTGCATTTTTATTACATTCTTTTACAAATTCAATAGCTTTGTCCGGACTGTTTGTACCTTCTATTTTCTGTCCGTTCAGAACAAACCCGTTTGTTTGTGTCCATACATAGACATCTCTGGTTACTCTTATCAGCTTTTCCGATTTTGCAATCTTTTTAATAAGAGCAACTGCTCTTTCTTCTTCCCAGGTTGTTATATATATATATGGGAAACGTGCCCTAAATAATCTTGATAATTGTGTAACTATTTGGTTAGTCATCTTTTTAGCCCTCATTTGAAACTATTTTACATTATCTTTCCCGAGTTGTAAACTAAAATTTTTATTTATACTCTCAAAATCCCCCATTCCATTGATTTCTAATCTACCATCCGGAGATATTCTTGCTTCAATTTTGTTTTTGTATTGAAAAACTTCTTCGGGAGTATAAAAATCAGTCAAAAAATGATAATTTTGATTGGAAGATCCAACCCATGGACGGGAAAGGTCGAAATTTTCCTGTTCAAACCCGCCATCAATAAGTAAATCAATTTCTTTAAGGAAATTATCTATATCACCATTATTTTTGGATTTCAGTTCATCAAGCGTGTAACCTGTAAAGCAAAGAATAGATAAGCCGAGTTTTTTAATTTCGCGGCTAAGAATTACCAATTGTTCAGCTTGCTCAAAAGGTTCTCCGCCAAGAAATGTTACCCCTTCAATATTTGGTTCTGATTTAATTTGTTTTAAAATATCATCAACAGAATACTTTTTGCCGACACCAAATTCCCACGTTTCACGTGCCCAACAGCCCGGGCAATGCTTCTTACATCCCTGAACCCAGATACAAAATCTTTCTCCCGGTCCTTCTACTTTTGTATTTTTAAGGATTTTAAAAACATCAATCATTATAAATCAATAATCCTGCCCTGATCAAAATCCTCATCATCTGTTTTTTCAACAGGTTTTCCTATTATAATCATACTTCTGATTTTAGGAACAAAGTGTTCTTTTACATTTGCAGCTTTCAAGAATTCTTCTTCGGAACTAAAAATCCCATTAATATCACGATATTCAACTATTTTTTTAGCACCAACAATATTTATCCCGGGTAAAATTGCTAATTCACCGGCAACAGCAGTATTAACATCAATTTTTTGAGATGAATTTGATAAAATATCTCCCATATCTTTAAATTCAGGAGCATCAATTGTTCTTTCTGCAACGGGTTTTTGCTCTTTAATATTACCCATATCAATAAATTCTGCCCCTTTATCATTTGGGGTTTCAAGTCCCTTTGCATACGTATCAGGTGTAATTTCACCCATTTCCACAAATTTTGGAGCGTTAGTTTTATTTTCGACTGTAATATTCTGAGGTTTTGCAGTATCTACAATTTTTGATTCAAGAGTAATAATATCAATTTTTGTATCGTGGCTGAAAAAAGCCGCCAGAGAATCCAGTGTAATAAAACTGTCGAACACACGACAGAGCCTGTTCCAGGCTTTATTAACACTAAGCTTGCCTTTTGATAGTGTAAACATTCTTTTAGCACGTTTTCTATCTGCAATATTATCCATTACAACAATTTTTTCATCAGGTGTATAAATAACCGTACAATGCTCGTTGTGAAGAGCATTATTTTTGAGCACAAACTGCCTTGAAACCATTGTTATACTATATTTATACATTTTATCTTTATAAATATTGTAAAGAATAAGCCCGGGAATCGAACCAACCAAAAATACTGCAAGAGCAAAATTTGCAAGCTGTGGAGATATGTACATTAATACGATATAACCTACAAATATAATTCCAATAAATTGCTGTATTTTTTTTAGTTTATAGTACATAACAATACAATACCACACATGCCAGATTAGTAATGCTTTATATAGACGATTTTATGCTAATATTAACGTATGCAAAAAACAGTATCAAAAGATTTTAAATACCTAAAAGGTGAAATAAATATACCATCAGATAAATCTATTTCGCATCGTGCGGTAATGTTTTCATCACTTGCTAAAGGAAAATCCGTTATACGTAATTTTTCAGACGGGGCAGACCCAAAATCCACACTTGAAGTATGTCAAGGATTGGGAATTTCCACTGAATTTAAAAACAATGAGCTTATAATCACATCAAGTGGTAAATTTACGCCGCAAAAAGAAGTTTACCCCTACCACTGTGGGAATTCAGGTACAACAATGCGTCTTATGACAGGAATCCTTGCCGGTCAAAATTTTGATTCTGTATTAACAGGAGATGAAAGTCTTTCAAGCCGCCCAATGAAAAGAATTATAGAACCATTAAGTCTTATGGGAGCTAAAATTGAATCTGATAATTTTAAAGCTCCATTAAAAATTTATGGCAGAGAACTTAATCCGATATATTATGTTTCAAAAATTGCTTCCGCTCAGGTTAAATCCTGTATTATACTTGCAGGTTTAGGAGTAGATGGGATTACAAGTTTTACCGAGCCTTATGTCTCTCGAAACCACACAGAACTTATGTTAAAAGCAATGGGGGCAGAGGTAAATGTAAAAAATACGACAGTTAGCATTCACAAGTCAGAACTTTCACCTATAAATATTGAAATTTGCGGTGATATATCATCTGCGGCATATTTTATCGTAGCAGCACTGATTATTCCAAATTCTGATATAATCCTTCGCAATGTCGGACTAAACCCTACAAGAACAGGTATTCTTGATGTTGTAAAACAAATGGGCGCAGATATTGAAATCCTTGACGAAAAAGAAATCTGCGGAGAAAAAGTTGGCGATATCAGGGTTAAATATTCAAACCTGAAAGGCTGCATAATTTCAGGTGAAATAATACCGCGACTAATTGATGAAATACCGATTATTGCAGTTCTTGCAACACAAGCTTATGGTACAACAACAATAAAAGATGCTCAGGATTTACGTAACAAAGAATCTGACCGAATTACAGCAGTTGTAACAGAACTTAAAAAGCTTGGCGCAGATATTGAAGAAACTCCTGACGGTATGATTATAAGGGGTAAAAACGGTTTAATCGGCGATGTTGAAGTTGAGACCTATCACGACCACAGACTTGCAATGAGTTTGTTTGTTGCAGGACTTGTATGCAAAAAAGAAATATATATAAACGGCTTTGAATGGGTAAATATTTCCTTCCCGACATTTGAAAAGCTTTTTAACACTTTAAAACTATAGCTTTCTCAAACTGTCTATATCCGAGTTAAAAGTACTTTCATAAGATTTTTAAAACCTCCAAAAAGAAATTTTGCTATAAATCTTCCTGCTATGTTATAATTTGCTTATGAAAATTTGCTGGAAAAAGAATTTAGGATATTTTTGTTTAATTGCAATTGCTATAAGTATGCTTTATCCTTTTTTTGCAATGATTAATCTTTCGCTTGTTCCTAACGGAGAAATTTTCAATCAAGGAGGTAAATTATTATATTCTCCGCTCACACTTGAAAACTATTCCAATGTTTTTGAAAAAATTCCACTGTGGAAATATTTTATAAACAGTCTTTTTGTGGCTCTTGTTACAACAATAGGGCAAGTTATCTTTTCTGCATTTGCCGGATATGCTTTTGCAAGACTACAATTCAAATACCGTAACGTGATTTTTCTTTTAATACTTATCACAATGCTGGTTCCGCCGCAAGTTAACATTATCCCATTATTTTTTCTGATGCGTCAGTTTCATTGGATAAACACTTATCAAGCTTTGATTTTACCGGGATTATTTGGCGGATTCGGAATATTTATGATGCGGCAATACTTTCTCGGGCTTCCTAAAGACCTGGAAGAGTCCGCTAAAATTGACGGATGTAATATATTTTCAACATTTTTCAAAATTATCCTTCCGCTTGCTACTCCAGTAATTGCAACACTTGCCATATTTACTTTCGTTACAACCTGGAACAGTTTTATGTGGCCTTTGATTGTCACAAACACAGAATCAATGAGAACACTTCCTGTCGGACTTGCCATATTCAAAGGGAGCTTTAGAGAAATAACCCTGTGGGGAGATTTACTTGCGTGTTCAGTAATTTGTACTATCCCTGTTGCTGCTGTATTTTTAGCAGGCAAAAAATACTTCATTAACGATATTCTCCAAGGCGGAGTAAAAGAGTAAAAAAGAAAAGCGTATATAATAATTAATTAAAAGTTAATTTACAATGACTTTCTTCAAAATAACGTTAAAATAAAAATATAGAAAACATTATTTTGAATGGAGTTGATGTAGAATGTTAGATTTTGACAAGTTTACAAATTATTCTCAGGAAATTTTATCAAGCGCAAACAATTTAATGAGCTCGTACCGCAATTCACAAATGGAACCCGAGCATATTATGCTTGCAATGATTAAAGACAACGGGATAATAAAAGACTATTTAACAGAATTAAAACTCTTAAACCAGAATTTTATTAACAAAATTGTTTCCCGTGTTGAAAGCTTTCCTAAAGTTTCAGGCGCGGTGAATCCTCAGGGACTATATTTATCAAACGACACTCGCCGTTTATTAGAACTTGCAATTGAGCAGGCTAAAGTTTTAAAAGATGACTATGTAGGAATTGAAGCAATACTGCTTGGTATGACCAAACTTGATAACAGTAATATTAAATCGTTATTAGAAAGTTTTAATATCAATTCAGGTTCAATATTAGGTGTAATGAAAAAAATAAGAGGTAATAAAAAAGTGGATAATAAAAACGCAGAAGAAAATATGAAAGCTCTGGAAAAATATTCCACAGACTTAACTGAACTTGCCAGAAAAGGCAAACTTGACCCGGTAATAGGCAGGGATGAAGAGGTTAGAAGAATAATTCAGGTACTAAACCGCAGAACTAAAAATAACCCTGTCCTAATTGGAGAACCGGGAGTCGGTAAGACCGCAATAGTTGAAGGTTTGGCTCAACGTATTGTAAGAGGAGATGTCCCAGAAAGCCTGAAAGACGTTAAACTTATCTCACTTGATCTTGGCGCACTTGTTGCAGGTGCAAAATTCAGAGGAGAATTTGAAGAGCGTCTTAAAGCTGTTTTAAAAGAAGTTGAAGATTCCAACGGTGAAATCGTAATGTTTATTGACGAACTTCATACAGTTGTCGGAGCGGGTTCTACAGAAGGTTCAATGGATGCCGGAAACCTTTTAAAACCAATGCTTGCACGCGGAGTACTTCGTACAATCGGTGCTACAACAATTAACGAATACCGCAAATATATTGAAAAAGACCCTGCACTGGAAAGACGTTTCCAACCGGTTATGGTTAGTGAGCCGTCAGTTGAAGACACAATAAGTATCTTACGCGGTTTAAAAGAAAAATACGAAGTCCACCACGGTGTCAGAATCCTCGACAGCGCAATCATTGAAGCGGCAAAATTATCGGACAGATACATTACAGACAGATTCCTGCCTGATAAAGCAATAGACTTAATAGATGAAGCCGCAAGTTCACTACGTATTGAAATAGATTCAATGCCTGCGGAAATCGATTCTATGATGCGTCAAAAAATCCAACTTGAAATTGAACGCGAAGCCCTCAAAAAAGAAGAAAGCGATGAAGCCCGCGCAAAAGTTGAAGATATTTCAAGACAGGTTGCAGTGCTTGATGATAAAATCAATGAAATGAAAGCCCAATGGGAAAAAGAAAAAGCTTCAATCACATCAGAAGCTGATATAAAAGATGAAATAAACAATGTTAAAAATAAAATTGAAGAAGCTGAAAGAAATACCGATCTTCAAACAGCCGCAGAACTAAAATATGGCAAACTTCTAGAGCTTGAAAAACAGTTAAAAGCCTGCCAAAATAAAGAACACGTGGATAATAAACTTTTAAAAGAAGAAATCAGCGGATCTGACATAGCAGATGTTGTTTCAAAATGGACAGGAATTCCAGTGACTAAACTTGTAGAATCTGAAATGCAAAAACTTCTCAATATGGAAGACATTCTTCACAAAAGACTTGTCGGACAGGATGAAGCAGTAAACACAGTTTCAGATGCAATACGCCGCGCGCGTTCAGGTTTAAAAGATCCGAAACGCCCGATTGGAACATTTTTATTCCTCGGTCCAACAGGTGTTGGTAAAACCGAACTTGCAAAATCATTAGCAGAATTTATGTTCAACGATGAAGACGCACTAATCCGTATTGATATGTCAGAATATATGGAAAAACACAACGTAGCAAGACTTGTCGGAGCTCCTCCGGGATATGTCGGATATGAAGAAGGCGGACAGCTTACAGAAGCCGTCAGAAGAAAACCGTATTCGGTTGTTCTTTTTGATGAAATCGAAAAAGCACATCCTGATGTGTTTAATATAATGCTCCAAATTTTTGATGACGGACGTTTGACTGATTCTAAAGGCAGAACAGTTGATTTCAAGAATACTTTAATAATTATGACAAGTAATATCGGTTCTGATATTATCTTAGAAAACACACTTAATTCAATGCTTTCACCTGAACAATTCAACGACACTAAAGAGCAGGTTTTAGCAGTTCTTAGACAGCACTTCAAACCGGAATTCTTAAACCGAATTGATGAAACAATATTCTTTAAAGCTCTAAGCTTGCAGCAGTTGAGCAGAATTGTTGATATCCAAATGGATTACCTAAGAGAGCTTCTAAAAGAACAAGAACTTGAATTTGAAATAACAGAAGAAGCTAAAGAATTTTTAGCAACGCAAGGATTCAACCCAATTTACGGCGCAAGACCACTAAAAAGAGTCATAAGACAACTTGTCGAAAATCCTTTGTCAAAACTCATTCTTGCCCAAAACTTCATAAAAGGAGATAAAATAAAAATAGATCTTGATGACGATAAATTAAAATTCGAAAAAATATAAATAAAACGGGGTTATTTTTCTAACCCCGTTGCTACTTTATATAATATAAACTGTTTTTCCCGATTAAGCCCATCATAGATACGGTTTATTTCGGTTTTGAAATCTTTTTCTTTTGTCATTGTAAATTGAAAGAGTTCAACCAGTTCTACATCTAAAGCTTTTGCAATTTTTTCAAGTTTATCTATTGTAATATTAACATTTTTACGCTCAAACTTACTAATATACGAGTTATCAACCCCGATTATCTCAGACAGTTTTTCCTGAGTAATTTTACGCATTCTGCGAAGTTCTTTAACTTTCAGCCCTAATAATTCTTTCGTATTCATATAACACCTTAAAATTATAATATCTTTACTTTAAGAATTTTTGTATACTAATATATTGATATTTTTAAATAAATCTACCATCAAGCTGATAACTTTAATCAGAATAAGCTGGAATTGATACTAACAAAGGTTTGAAAATTATTCTGCAATAGCTTTAAATAATAAAACCTATGGGTAGTCATAAAAAGATTAGAATGCTCGTATTATGTAGTAACCTGAACAAAAAATAAATACTCTACGGGCGGAAATCTAAGATTTCCGCCCGCTTCTTCATATCTTGTTTAACCTTATGCTAGTAAAGCTTCAACTATTTTTGCATTTGTTTGAGCTCTTTTCACATTTAGTAAATATTTTTCAACTTGTTTTTCAATTTCGTTTTCTGTTACTGTTGTGTATTTAACATCTTCTAAAGATTCAACATAAGCTTTTACTGTTACCATTTCATAATCATTTCTCATAATCTATTCCCCTTTTTAAAATTTATTTCGTTTTCCCTTACACTTATATAAAGTATTTTTAGATTTAAAAATTGCCTAAGATTTATCTAAAAAGTATATACTTGTAATATTTCTTAACAAAAGACTTAAAATATTAAAGTTCATACAAAATTATGCCGATATATAAAATGTAATTAAACAAAACTAATTTTCCTCCTTTTTCCCCTACTACTATAACTAACCTACTAAACGGAACCGAAAGGTTCCTTTTTTATTGCAATAAATAAGGCGGCGGCGCATTTGCGCCGCCGCCATTTTGTCTTCAATCTTAATTTAAGGAGTAACTGGAGGAGTTAATGAAGAACCTGCTGCACTTCCAACACCGTGCATAACTGCTGCGATTACAGCAACATAGAATATCATAATTCCAATTACTGCTAATATAGTCAAAACGACTGATGCCATATATAAATACCCAACCCAGTCAATTCTTTCATACAAAGCACTTCCATCTTCGTGAGTATATTTTCCGAGAGCAAGCATAAAACCGTCAACAACAGACCATATCCACATAACCGGATACAAGCCTAATAAAGACAGCACAAGCATTACCCAACCTGTATTTTGCTTTCCTGTATAAAAGCGATGTGCGCCCATTGGTCCTAAAAACCAACACCAAGCCATTGCAGACATCCAGTTCTTACCCTTTAATTCTTGTAAGTTACAATTTTCCATTTTCACATTCCTTTCTTATTAATGAATTGAAACCAATGATAATACAGATGAAATTCCACCGATAATAAACGAAACAATTATGATTGCCAAAACAATCAAACCACAACCCGGATTATAATTATTAAGTTCTTTTCCATCAACATCAACAAATTTATTTAACGCAAGTGAGATAATATCAATAAGCGCCCACAATCCAAATCCGCCTGCTGTTAAAAGCTGAATTACACCAATTACGATGTAACCTGTATAAAAGCGATGGATACCAAATCCACTTAAAAACAAAGCAAGCAGTAAAGTTACAATATAAGAACGACTGCTTTCCTGTTGCTGATTTACATCATAGTCCATACTCATAATTTTCTCCTATTTATCCTAAACTCTTGACATTACCTGGGAAATAATTGAGCAATATTTACCCCATTACCCCCTATCCCTGCGGAGCTGAATTACCATACATCTTGTAATTCACTGGTAGCATAATGCCCCGTGCGGACGATCATTCCCTATTTGCCGGTTGAACCAAATCCGCCTGCACCGCGAACTGTTTCGGTTAACTCTGTCACAACTTCAATTTTTGCCTGTTCTACACGAGCAATAATCATTTGTGCAATTCTTTCCTGCGGCTGAATCGTATAAGCTTCATTTGAAATATTTACAACAGGAACACAGACTTCTCCGCGGTAATCTTCATCAATTGTACCGACACAGTTAATCAGTGTAATCCCGTGTTTGATTGACATACCTGAACGTGGACGAATTTGAGCTTCATATCCATGTTCTAGTTCAATTTTTAAACCTGTAGGAATAAGTGTTCTTTCTAATGGTTTTAATTCAATCGGATTTTCGATTGCTGCACATAAATCCATACCCGCAGCACCTTCTGTTTTATACTCTGGTAAAACCTGATTGTGCGGTAATTTTTCTATCTTTAATACTGTCATAACATTTTCTCCTATAACTTCCAATCTATTCTGTATAAAACCCCAACAAATAATTTTGAAGGGGCTTTAATTTCGTTAATTATATCATTTTTACTGTTATTAAACAACTATATATTATAAGTTTTTTAGTTCTTCTTCAATTTTTGGCAAAATTTCATCAAGTTTTGAAGCATCTTTAATTCCACCTTGCGCAAAGTTTGGACGTCCGCCGCCATTAGCACCTGTAGCTTTTGCAATCTCACCAACAATTTTACCGGCATTAACTCCGCGTTTTACAAAACTATCTGAAACTTTTACGGCAACAGTTGTTTCACCGGCAAGAACAATAATACTTTCGCCAAGCTTCTGAGATAAAAACTCTAAACCAATTTTTATTCCTACAGGTTTTACTGAAACTTTTGAGATGAACAATTTGCCGCCTTCAATATTTTGAGCTCTTTCAATAAATGAAGCAAATTTTCCTCTTGCATTTTCTTCTTCAAGTTTTTCAACAGTTTTTTGAAGTTCTTTATTATCTTCTGTTAACTTTTCAACTCTATCAAAAACCTCGTTATATTGAGCTTTAAATTTAGCTGAAAGTTTATCAATTTCTGCTGATTTAGCATTTAAATACTCAATTGCTGAATCTGCTACAAGTACTTCAATACGTCTTGTTCCTGCTGCAATTGCACTTTCTGAAACAATTTTAACTAAACGTAAATCGCATAATTGTCTTGCATGAGTACCTGCACAAAATTCTTTTGATATACATTCTTCCCCGCGCTCAATAGAAACAACACGAACTTCATCTCCGTATTTTTCACCAAATAATGCAGTAGCACCGGTAAGTTCAGCTTCTTTTATACCCATGACTTTTGTTTTAACACTGAAACCTTCGCCAATCCATTTATTCATAAGATTTTCAACTTTTCTGGTCTCATCAGGAGTCATTGCTCTAGAGAATGTAAAGTCAAATCTCATACGATTTTCTTCAACTAAAGAACCAGCCTGCTTAACTTCATCGCCAAGAACTTTAATTAGTGCAGCCTGAAGTAAGTGAGCAGATGTATGGTGAACTCTTATTTGCTCACGACGTGCTAAATCAATACAAGCTTTAACAACATCACCGATTACAACTTCACCATTTAAAATTTCACATCTGTGAACATACAGGTCATTAACCTTAAATGTAGTTAAAACTTCAGCTTTTAAGTTTTCACTTTCTAAATATCCGCTGTCTCCAACCTGACCACCGCACTCAGCATAGAAAGGTGTTTTATCCAATATAATATCAACAAACCCTTCACCTTCAACGGTAGCTAAGATTTTTGCATCAGAACATTCGTTTTCACAATATCCGATAAAGTTTGTAGAACCAACTTCCTGTTCAATTTTTGCATATTTAATATCGCCGGTTACAGAAATCTTCGCTGTTGCAGCTTTTGCTCTTTCTTTTTGTTCAAGCATAGCAGCTTTAAAGCCATCTTCATCAACTTTAAGTCCGTTTTCATCAGCAATCTCTTTGGTTAGTTCAAACGGGAATCCATAAGTATCATAAAGTTTGAAAGCACTTCCTCCGTCAATATCTTTTTTAGCATCAATAAATTCATCAAGCATTTTATATCCGCGATCAAGTGTTTTCCCAAATCTTTCTTCTTCTTTTCTAATTGTATCAATAACTTTTTGTTTATTTTTAACAAGTTCCGGATAAGCTTCGCCGTAGTGTTCAACAATCACATCAACAAGCTTATATAAGAACGGTAATTCCATACCTAAGATTTTGCCGTGTCTTAATGCACGTCTTAAAATCATACGTAATACATAGCTTCTGCCTTCATTACCCGGAATCACACCATCTGAGATTAAGAAAGATACACATCTCGCATGGTCAGTAATGATTCTGAGAGAAATATCTGTTTTTTCTGACTTTTTATAAGCTACCCCACTCATCTCAGAAACTTTATCCATTATTGGTTTTAAAAGATCGGTTTCAAAAGTAGAAGCAACCTCTTGACAAACCATAGTAATACGTTCCAATCCCATACCTGTATCAACATTTTTTGATTCCAAAGGAGATTGATTACCTTCTTCATCTTGATAAAGCTCTGTAAATACAAGATTCCAGATTTCCACCCATCTGTCACATTCGCAAGTATCAATACCGCAATCCGGATGATCACATTTATACTGTTCACCTAAATCATAATGAATTTCAGAACAAGGACCGCAAGAACCAGATGCTCCCGGAGGACCCCAGAAATTATCTTTTTTACCTTTACGTTTAATGCGTTCAGCTGGAACCCCAATACTTCTCCAGATATCAAAAGCTTCATCATCAGTTTCGTAGATAGTAATCCAAAGCCTATCTTTGTCAAGCTTTAAAACTTCAGTTACAAATTCCCACGCCCACGGAATAATTTCTTTTTTATAATAATCACCAAAAGAAAAGTTTCCTAACATTTCAAAAAATGTATGGTGTCGCGGAGTTCTTCCAACATTTTCAATATCAGAATCCTTTCCGCCAGCTCTTGCACATTTTTGACAAGATGTTGCCCTTGCAGGCTCATAAGGTGATTTAACTATTCCCAAAAATATAGGTAAAAACTGTAACATACCTGCAGTTGTCAATAAAACTGTAGGGTTATCCGGCACAAGACTTGAGCTTTCAACTACTGTGTGCTGACGTTTTTCTTTAAAATAATCTAAATATAATTTTCTAATTTGATTTCCGGTTAGCATAATTTCTTATTTCCTCATAAATTAACTACTCTATAAAAAATTATACAATAAAAATACTAACAGATTTCAGTACAATAAGATATTTTAATCAATATCTTCTACATAAGCGAATTTACCTGATAAATATGCCGCACTAACTCTATTTTTTGTATTAATCTTTTTCAAAATAGCACATACATGCGCTTTCGCAGTATGCTTACTAATATGTAAAACTTCCCCAATTTCTACATTGTTGTATCCTTTACACATATAATATAAAACTTCTTTTTCTCTGTTTGTAAACATAATAATATCCTTTCACTATTCTTAATCCAATAAATAATAAACACTTTTAAGCAAATAATTATTTAATAATATTTCCAGTTTTAAAAAATTAAAAAATATTTACAAAAAAATATACTTGCAAGAAAAATTTTTCGTGCTAATATAAAAATGCAAGCCCTGGTAGCTCAGCTGGATAGAGCAACCGCCTTCTAAGCGGTAGGTCATTGGTTCGAATCCAATCCAGGGTATTTTTTGCGACAAGAGTCAAAATTAATAAAGTACGAGAAAGGTAAGTTATAGTCATAGCTTACCTTTCGACCTTCTAAAGTGCAGTTCGAAAGTAAGTAATTTAATAATTTTCTTTGTTCGATAGGGAATTGCTGTTTACACAAGATATAAGCGTTTTTCAGCGTTTCGATAATTCTAACCCCTTCTTCATAGTATTTTTGTTCGGCATGTATAAGTTTTTTATTAGAGTCCGAGTTTGGAGTTAATACTGTTCCTTCCTTGACTAAATGAATTTCAAATTTGCTATCATCAACATCTACATAATCCCTAAAATTTCCATAAAGTCGGTCTGTTTTCTCTACTAGAATGGCATTAACATCCTTACTCTTTTTTAAGAATGTAAGCATTTCAGCGAACTTGTGTCTGCCAGTTTGTTTTGCAGTTTCTGCTTCTTCAAATTCTTTTAATAAACTATGTTTTTAGTCAATTAGATTTTAAGCACAATAAAAAACCCTCTTAAATATGTATTTAAGTCTTTATTAAATAGTTATTACATATACTCAAATTCAAATAAATCAAAATCATTATCATCAAAAGGAATTTTGCCTGTTGAATAATCAATATACTTATTTACAAGTTCAATTGAATCAAATTTTCTTTCATATTGATGAATAAAAAAGCCAAAATTGTATGTAACTTCAAATACACAAAAGCATTCTTCATTTTGGTCTTTATTAATACTTCTACAAGCTACTAAAAAGCTAGTACCCTCTTCTAAAGCTTCCGTTTTAATTACGTTAGATTTATAGTATTTGTTTTCAGAAAACAAACTACCTTTTTGCAAATTATTTAAGTAATCTTCTAATGGCTTTTCTGTAACATTTTTTGGACAACAAGGAAATTCTGTTGGAGTTTTGTAAGTTTGTACAGCATTATCCGTCAAAGATGGAAAATAGTCATAGTATAATGCTTTTTGTATAAATTCATTTGTAGTATTAATATTAGCCATAAGTTTGCATCCGTATCTTTATCTTTAGTATTAGTCCTTGTTTTCTTTGTTTTCAGTAGGTTTAATTATATCTGCAATGCTTTTATAATAGTTTGAAAAATCTAATGTATATTGTTTTTCAGTTGTTCTAAAGACTTTATCTGTAGGAGTTGTAAATATATTTCCAATCACTGCAATTAAGAAGTTTTTATCTTTTTCCTCTTCTTCGCCATCTAATCCTTTAATTAAATCAAAATAAGGTTTTAGAGCTAATGATATTGTAGATTTAAATGCATATTCTTCTATAAGCCTTCTTGTTTTTGTGTATCTGTCTGTAAAAAAGTAAAGTAAATAAAGAATTGGCATTGATAAGGTAAATTTTAGAACGACATCTTTAAACCAATCAATTGGTGTATTTGCAGGCAAGTGTTGTAAAGAACCCATAACCTTTAAAGAAATTATTATTAGTACAATAGTAGAAATAATAACTCCAACCAACCACCACGCCTGAGTTTTTTCTAAATCCTCTTTACGTTTTTGAAAAGTATGAAATAAACTAATCCCAGTAGCCTTTTGAAGTTGTTCTACTATCTGATTTGTTAAATCATCGTTCTTTTTAAATACCTTATCTGTTTTATCCTGACAATCAGCTAAATGTTGATTTATATCTTTTGTTGTTTCCTGCATATTTTCAATATACTCGTCAACAGTTTCTTTGAAAGCGACAGAGTCAGCTTCGATTTGTTTAATTTTGCTATTACTGTTTATTGCTTCTGTATTAATTTTATCAATCTTACTAATTGAAATTTCTATATCAGATTGATATTGTTTAATCAAATGGGCTAATTCATCTTCTTTATCTGTAAAATTATCTTTAGCACATTCAAAATATTCATCTACTTTGCTTTCTTTATCCTTGACATATTCATGTGTATCAGCTAGAAGCTTTTCAATATCTGTTTTGTTGTTTTCTAAATATTCAGTATTTTCACCCATCCATTCTTCTATTCGAGCATCTAATTCTTCAATTTTTGTTTCGGTATCTACTTTATATGTATCAGCTTGAGTTTCAAGTGAATTAAGCCTGTTATCATATTCATCTAGGGAATTGTTGAATTGTTGTAAAGTAATATTTATTTTATTTTCAGACTCGCTAAAATTATTGATTATTTCTTCTGGTTTGTTACTTAAATCTTCAACATTTTTAGTGATATTTTCTACTTGTTGTTGTAGATTTGTATATCGAGTTTCAATTTCTTTTAGTTTTGCAGAAAGTTCTTCAATATTTTTTTCTAAATCATCTTCGATAATGGCTTTGTTTTCTTCTGTCATAAGGCTTAATCTCCTTTATCTAATTATTTCTAAATAAATAGATTTATTCAAGCTTATGTTAATATTACTTCACAATTCAAGCCACATTCTCGAGCAACCAAGTTCTGAACTCGTCAATTCTGTGGTAGATTACTTAAAAAGCGGGTTTAAACCCGCTTTTTTATTATAATAGCTGCTACTTATATAAAATTAAATGGTATTCATTTTAATTTGAGAAATTATTATTAATTAAATTATGTTATTTTATATAATACTTTTATTATTTTTTTTCACTTGTTTTTATATTAACTTTTCTTGTAGATTAAATTTTACATTTAACATCTTTATATCATCACCCTAACTTATGCCAGTATAGCGGATGTTTTCTTGTTTGCAGCCTGGTTTAATATAGATGAATATAAAAGGAGATATACTATGTATTACAATGTTTTGAAAGCCAAAGAACTTGCTGAATTAGATAATGATAGATTATTTAGAAAAGAAGTTTTAATGCAAAATAACGACAGTTGTTTTGATATTATTTCAATTAAAAAAGATGAAATTATCGATACACACACAGCAAAAGCTGATGCTGCTGTTTATGTTATTGATGGCGAAATCGAAATTCACTTTGATGCTCAAAAATTCGAAGTAAATAAAGGCGAGCTTTTAATGTTCAAAAAAGATTGTCAACATAAAGTTATTGCAAAAAAAGATTCAAAATTTTTCTTAATCAAGATTTAGATGTCATCTAAAAAGGGTTATTATAAAGCGGCGCAGGCATTCTGCCTGCGCCGTACCCTTGTTTATATTACTTGAGGAAATCTTTTTAAGATACTTATTAAACGAGCATCATTTGGAGATTTTTTATAAATTTTCTTAAAATATTTTTTCACTTCTTTCAAATTCAACTCAAGCCATTCAGAATTATCCGACACTTCAAAAAATTCAACAAAATAAGAAATACTTTTTTCATAATCCTTTATCTCATAATAAGACGATGCAAGCATAGCTTTCCGTCCGCCAAAATCTTCGATATTCGCATCTTTTATTTTCATAATCAATGAAATTATTTTGTGATAATCTCTTTCTTTTTTAGGACGATTTGAATGCATAAGAGCTTCATAAAAAATACTATACGGATCTTCTGAATCGACAGCGAGAAGTCTATTTGTAATTTCTTCAGCTTCTTTATATCTTTTTTTACATTGCAATATTGAAATTTTTGACAGTAACAACCTATAATCATCAGGATATTTTTCCAAAGCCTTATCGCTTAAATCAAGGGCTTTCTTATATTGCTTTGCTGCAGCAAGAATTGAAATATAACTGCAGTAATAATCGTTATCAACATCACCGTCAGCAAGCTTATAACCTTTTCTAATCCACTTTAAAGCCTGTTTATTATTATTTTTTATACTATACAAAAAACCTAGTCTTGAATACATATCCGGTTCTTTACAGCCTAGTTTTTCTGCCATCAGGAATGGCTCTAACGCGTTACTATCTTCACACGACTGAAAATACGCAAACCCTTTTCGATAATAGCCCCAGAAATCTTTTTTATCTAAAAAGATATATTTATTTGCATATTCTATACCTTTTTTATGGTTTTCCAGCATACTGTAGCAATAGGACATTTCGTAGAATAAAGAATTAAAATTTTCACCAAAACCTTCAGCCTTCTCGTAATACTTTAAAGCGCTTTTAAAATCCTGATTTCTATAATATACATAGCCTTTCCAATAATATGAATAAGCTTCTTTAGTATCTAATTTTATTGCTTTTGAAGCATATTTTACCGCCTTCATAAAATTGCCTGCATCAAGATACAACTCAGATGTTGCGCGATACATTATAACAATATCGCAGTCGTATTTTTCCGCTATAAGATAATATTTTAAAGCCTGCTCATTATCATTTTTGGTAATGTGATAATATCTTCCTAGCAGTGAATAAGGAAAAGCATATTCGCTGTCAATATCAATAGATTTTTGAGCATATTCTTTTACTTTGTCAGATTCGCCCAAACAACCATAAACCCAAGCCATATTAGCAAACATAACAGCAGATTCATAACCTTCTTTTTCAGCAGCTTTAAACTTTTTCAATGCCAACTCGTTTTTATCCTGATTATAAAAAAACATTCCTTCATTAAAAAGCCCAAACCCACGGTTTGAAAGTTTTTCAGTTTCTTTTTTCTTAAAATCTTTATTAAATTGAATAACTTTATTTTTTCCCAAGTTTTCACTCCCAACATTAAAAATAACCCTCCCGTAAAGAGAGGGTTAAGTATTCTTTATTGAGCTCCGTTCAACAATCCGTAAGCTGCATCCCAACCGCTCATTCCACCGCGGGTTTTGAATTTTCTTAATTGAGTTGTGCTTGTTGATTTTGCTTTTTGTTGAGCTTTTGTATTTTTTGTTTCAAGTTTTTTATTAGCTTTTCTTTCAGCTACTTCTGAATCCGCATAAATCAGAAAGTTTCTATATTCATTACAGCCGTAGCCTGCTTTAACTTTTGCAGGATAAGCATAGCTGATATAGTTATAGATACTCATTGCTCTATCAGCATTAGCAGGTTTTCCCTGAATTGTTTCCCAATATGTGCCGGTTTGTTTTGTTAAAACAACGATTATTGCAAGCGGATTGTAACCTGCATTTACCATTAAATCTGCTGCTAAAATATCAGCTTCTTTTTCTTCTTTTGATGTTTTTAAATTAGATACGATATTTGAAGTTGCCTCATTTGTTGACGCATTTGAATCGGCAGTAAGAAGGTTAACCAATTTACCTTTTGAAGCGTGTCCGCTTATAATATGCCCTAATTCATTTGCAACAACTGCTGCGACTTCACTATCATTACCCGTATAAGTAAGTTCTTGAGTTGAAACATTAATAGTCTTATTCGCTGCGTAATTTGAATTATCTACAGCACCTGAAACTACCATAAACTTGACATCTTTAGATGGAATACCACTTTTATTTAACAAAGCTGCACCAACTACAGGGACTCTATCTGTTGCTTTAAACGCTGCCGCACTTGACGGGATAGCAATTGATACAGCTATAAAAAGAGATAATAAAACTTTTTTCATACTTTTTCTCCTTATCTAATACACACCAACATCATATAACAAAATATCATTTTATAAAAGAATATGCTAAGATAAATTTATGAACAAGGAAGTTTTAGTATCTAAAGCAACAAAAAAGAATTGGAAAAGGTTAAATGTAGATTCTACAGAACTACAAAAAAGACTATCGAAACGTGCAAATAAAAGATTTTCAAAAAAAACTTTTATTCCTATTGAATATTTCAGCAACAGCAAAAACCTTGAAATACTGGAAGAAATTTTAAACTATTCTAAAGATATTAAGACAACAATATATTCTCTTGGTATAAATCTTCTTTGTGCAAATAATCTCTTGAATTCTGACAATCCTTATATCACAGAGATTTTAAACGAATTTCACAAAGGTGAGCCGGACGAAAGACTTCTAAAAATAAACTTACCATCTGAAGAAAAAGATTTTTTAGGAATTGTTTATCAATCACTTTTATCAGAAGGTACAAAAAATCAAAAAGGCTCATATTACACTCCGCAAAAAATAATTAATGATATAGATTTCAATCCAAAATCTGACATGAAATTTTTAGATCCTTGCTGTGGTACAGGGAGTTTTTTACTTTTTGCAGCAGACAAAATCAAAAATCCGCAAAATATTTTCGGCTGCGACCTTGATAATACAGCCTGTTTTATTGCAAAAATAAACCTCATTATCAAATATAAAAACATAAAATTTCGTCCAAATATTTTAAATTGCGATTTTTTATTAGCAGATAATATAAAAGATAAGTTTGACATAATCGGGACAAACCCACCTTGGGGAGCAGTTACAAATGCCAAATATAAACTTAAATTTCCACAAATAAAATCCGGAGAAACCTATTCATATTTTTTATACAAAGCTGAAAAATATTTAAAAAATAACGGAGAAATGTTTTTTGTACTTCCCGAATCAATTATGAATGTAAAATTACATGCAGATATTCGTGAATTCATTCTGAAGACTTTTGAAATCTCAAAAATTATTATATCGGGCAGAGCATTTTCAGGTGTATTAAGTAATACAGTAACCCTTAGCCTGATAAAAAAACAAAATAAAAACAACAATATAATCATAAAAAAAGACGACAAAATTTTAAATATAAAACAAAAATTTTACCTTAATAATATCAACTGTAATTTTTCTGTTTTAGACAACAAAGATGCGAATATTATAGAAAAGATTTATTCTTTACCACACAAAAAGCTGGATAAAAACAGTATCTGGGCAATCGGCATTGTTACAGGCAATAATTCCAAATACATTTCCGAAAACTCATTTGGCGGTGAAAAAATTTATTCAGGAAAAAACATTACGTATGAAGGAATTTCCGACACAAATAAATATATTAATTATCAGCGAAAAAACTTTCAACAAACAGCCCCGGATGAAATTTATCGTGCAAAAGAAAAACTTGTCTATAAATTTATATCAAGAAAACCGGTTTTCGCTTACGATGAAAAACAAAGACTATTTTTAAACAGTGCAAATATCCTTATTCCAAAACTTAAAGGTTATACAATCAAAGAGGTTATGGCATTTTTGAATTCAGAACTTTTTGAATACATTTATTTAAAAAAATTCAATGAAATAAAAATTTTAAAAGGTAATCTTATGGAACTTCCGTTTCCAAAAGCATTTGAGAACACTAACAAAATCACAAATGAAAATATCTTTGAAATTTTTAATCTTACCCCGGATGAAATTAATCATATCAAATCCGAACTTTTAAGATATAATTAACTTAAATAGAGGATAATAAAATGGAAAATGATAAAGAATTAATATATAAACTTTCAGAAGAATACGACAACGGTGCTGATGCTAAAATAATAGAACCTGAGTTAAAAAAATTACTTGAGCCATACAAAGACGGTTCAATCGGGCTTGCCCAGATAAACCCTATAGCAGGAGACATTGAATACAACGCAGCAAAAGTTGTTAAATATATTAAACATGCTGAAAATATCGGACTTGATTTAGTTGTATTTCCGGAATTAATTCTTATGGGATATCCGATTGAAGATACAATCGACAGACATCCTGTTATTGTTGAAGAAAACGTAAAATGGCTTAAAGAAATTGCAAAAATTACAACAAAAACTACTGCAATAGTCGGGTTTGTAGAACCCCGCAAATACGATAATCTTACAGGTAAAAAATATTACAACTCAGCTGCGGTTTTACAAAACGGTAAAATCACAGGTATCATAAGAAAATCACTTCTTCCGACATATTCGGAATTTAACGATTACAGATATATTGAACCTTCTCCTGTCGTAGGTTCACAGTGCGCTGATACTCTTGGCTGTTTTTCAGAAGAAAAAATCGAAAATTGTACAAAAACAAACCTTATCAGTGGTAAAAAATATGCAATTTCAATTTGCGAAGACTGTTGGAATAATAAAGAATTCTTTAATGACACAACTCTATATTCACTTGACCCTATAGAAGAGCTTTCAAAAGAAAAACCGGATGTGTTTATTAACTGTTCAGCATCTCCTACAAGAGCGAAAAAAGAACAGCTTAAACACAATATGCTGTCATTTATTGCTAAAAAATATTCAACACCGATAATTTACGTAAATCAAGTCGGTGCAATTGATAATAGCTCATTTGACGGTTCAAGCAGAGTTTTTGACAAAGATGGAAAACTTCTTGCCCGCGCAAAATCTTTTAAAGAACAATTCATCATTGTTAATCCTCATAAAAATCTTGGCAAAATCTACCCGCTTACAAAAGGACTTGAACAAACTCTTACAGAAGCAAAAGTTTATACACTTGAATACGAACCGGATTTAGAAAGAACCTATAAAACAATAATTCAAGGAATCCGCGATTACTTTATTAAAACAGGGTTTAAACGTGCAGTATTAGGATTATCAGGCGGCTTGGATTCAACTGTCTGCGCTGTGCTTTTGGCTGATGCAATAGGTGCTGAAAATGTTTTTGGTATCAGTATGCCATCAAAAATTACAAGTAAAGAAAGTAAAACTGATGCAGAACTTCTTGCAGCAAATCTTGGAATAAATTTCACAGAAGCCTCAATTAAAGATATGGTTGAAACCACAAACAATTGCCTGCAAAGTTTATTTAAAACAGTAGAATCAAAATGGGATTGCCGTTACAAACAATCTTTCACTATGGATAATATCCAAGCCCGCTCACGCGCAATATTTTTATGGGGAATAAGCAACGAATTCGGAAGCTGTCTTCCTATTGCAACATCTGATAAATCTGAACTTTATATGGGTTATGCAACAATCAACGGTGATATGTCAGGCGGATTTGCACCAATTGCAGATGTGCCAAAAACCAAACTTTTTGCCCTCGCCCGATGGCTTAATAAAAACAGAAAAGTAAAAAACGCAATTCCGGAAGCAATTATTCTCAAAAAACCGGGAGCAGAACTTGCAATTGACCCAAAAACAGGAAAACCTCTAATCGCTGAAGATGCACTTATGCCTTATGAATTCTTAGACGAAATAATCTGGAGAATCGAAAATAAAAAAGAACATTACTACGATATGATGAATTCAGAATTTTTATACGAAAAGAAAAATTCAATTTCACAAGAACAAAAACAGCAATGGCTTGACAAATTTTACAGAAGAATGTCTACAGCATTGTACAAATGGTCTATTCTGCCACCTTCTGTAATTGTTGATTCCAGATCTATTAATAAATATGATTACAAGCAGCCAATAACATCTTCTAGAATTAATTATAAAGGATTGACGGAAAATGAAATAAGAGATAAAATAATGTTACTCAAACACTAGATGTAAAGGATTGTAAAGGGTAAAAAACCAACTATAACTGTACATAAAAAAATCAAAACATATGATTAAAGTAAATGAAATATTTTATGATATTATGTTCTCAAGGGAATTTAAGAGTAATGCAAAAATTTAATATTTTGAAGAGAATGTATAGACAATCTCCAATGGATTTTTATACTAAAACCAAAGATAGTACTATTATAAAATCCATCAATAATACTTCTTTGGGTTATAAATTTGACAAATTATTTTCAGAAGATGAAATAAATGCTGTTTGGCAACAGATAAGAGTGCATAAAAGATTTTCCGTAATTTTCATATTCCTGTTATTTATTATATTACTTTATGAATTTATATTTCCAAAATTCACATTTTTTATTAACAATAACTGGTATGTAAATGTTGTAATTATTCTTGCAATTATTTCTGCAGTGTCATATACAATGACACTGATTTGTACAAAATTCTTTGAAAAAAAACTAAAAAAAGAGTTCGGGAATTTTGAAAATACAATCTTTTATTCCGCAAAAGATGTTGATAATAAATACTATAATATTTTCAAAACAGAACTGACAAAATTATTAATTGCATTGATTCTTTTAATTTCAAGCTGTGCATTCTTTTCACCTTTTGAATTTACCCAAAAACTCTTAGAAAAAGAACGTTTTAATGAAGTTATAAAAATTACAACAATCGGTTCTAAAATTTTCCCTATTGCTCCTCATTGGTATTCAATCCGCGGTTACGCTTATTTCCAGATAGATGAATACAAAAAAGCGATAGAAGATTTTGATAAAGCATATAAACTTGAAGCTGACGGATTTAATGTTATGAACTTTGATAACAAAATCTTTGTTAGATATCATATGAAAGATTATGACACTGCAATAAAAGACTTTGATACTGAAATTCAAAATGCAAACAATGATAACGAACGCGACCAGTTTTTATGGGACAAAGCACAGTTTATGTATAACATAAAACAATATAAAAAAGCTTTGGAGCTTTATAATGACTTGATTATAAAAGCAGAAAATGACAGAATATTCTTACTAAAAGACAGATTATATATGGAAAGAGCAGAAGTATATAAAAAGCTTGGTGAAAATGAATTAGCCAAAGCAGATATTGAAACAGCCAGCGCTGAAGAAGTTGATGTGAATAAAAATTATATCCCAAAACCAATGTTAATGCTTGATGAAGAAACTTTTTACTCTTATTAAAACTATTTTAAATCTTTTAAATTCACTTTAATATCATTTGAGTTTAAATTACCATCAACTTCAACTCTGAAAATTGCCTCTTCATATGGTTCAGCTTTAATCGACGGAATAAGTTTTACTTTATCCCTGTACAAATTTTTTGTACGCTCCACCTTAAAAAGTAATCTGTATAAAATACTCAACGGAATCTTAAATATTCGGATTTTCTTTTCTGCGACTTTATTATGTCGTCCCCAGATACATAAACAACCGATTTCTGTGGCTATATTATAATACCCCTCAATAAACATAGAAAGATAATCGCTTTGAGAAAAGATTCTTACATCATCAACATCATCATTATTTATAATAAATGACCCGCGTAAATCGGAATAAAATACATTCGGTTTTGAAAAATCAATATTTGTAATTTTTGAAAGAGTAAACTTAATCGGTTTGTCTAAGAAAAATAATACTTTTTTCAACTTTGTCGGACGATTAAATATGAATTCTTTAGAACCAAGCCGCGGTAAAAAACCATCCTGAATAGCAAATGAAGCATGTGCGTGAATATCATTTAATTTGTTTTTAGTTAAGAGATGAAGTTTCGCAAAACCTACCCCTTCGACTTGATTTGGAAGATTAAAGATTTTTGTAGCGACTTCATTTGAATCAATTTCTAATGCAAGAAAATGAATGTCTGAATTATGACAGATTACATCATATTTGCCTTTCGCGCTCAATGTTCCTTTGGCATAATCTGTCTCAGGTATTATAAAATTAACAATATCATCTTTTAGATTACCCAAAATCTCGACATCATGAAGATAAAATTTTGAGTGAATTATTTCGCCAACTTTTATTCTGCCTTTTTTAATATCAATATTATGAACTTTATGTTTACCTGATTTTTCGCTATGAAATCCGGCTTTAATTGAATCTGCGTTACCACGTTTTACATAATATTTTTGCAGATAAATATCTATATCATTTACCTTTAAACCATTAGAAAAATCATTATCCGCATTGAGCAATAATTTTATCGGAGAATCGAAAAACGTACCATCCGCATTGATTTTTAATAAATTATCAGAAGCCTTAACCGCAGTTTCTTTTAAATACAAATAATCACGATGATGGGTATCAAAAAGATTCAAAAATCCCGTAATATGTTTATTTATAAAATCATATTTTAAATCCGCATTAAATGTTCCATGATCCAAAAAGTCCTTTAAAAATGACTTTATAAATACAACCGGAATATTATCGACAGTCTTTAAACTTATATATGATGGCTTGAAATATCCATTTCTTTTAATAAACAAACCATCACCTAAAAGTATAGGCTTGCGACCTTTATCAATAAATTCATATTTATAATTTTTTAAATAAATTCTATCACCCTGTTTTAAAGTATGAGCACTTATTTGACGGTAACGTTCCATATTATCAAGATTTCCGTACTTGCTTATAAGATTATTACCGGGCTTTACACCAAGAATATATGTAATATTCACATCTTTTTTGTGAACCCTGTATTGAACTTTTGCACTTGCTCTGCCAATTATTTGAACAGGTTTAAAATACTTTTTGGTAAATTCATTTGTTAAATCTGAACGAACATTCCCAACAGTTCTAACATCATCTGTTGCAATACCTGAGATATAAACATCCGTATAAACAGGTTCTCCGCCAAATGTACCGTTAGCTTTTGCCTGCATATTTCTGTCTTTAAATTCAAATACAACATCCGGCAAAACTACAGGAATCATAAATTTGGAAAAATCCGCACGAAGCCCGTGAGTATGGCATTTCCCATTAACTCCGCTTTTGGAAAATCTTAAATCCACATCCATTTTCCCGTCAAAATTATGAAAATTCTCGATAAAATTTTTCTTGCCAAAATGCTTTAATCTATAAAAAAAAAGAAAGGCTTTTTCCAACTCCTCTACAGGTAAATCCCTGCCATACATATGCAAGTTCTTAAACTCTCCCGATACATAAAGTTTAGACTTCCCAAAATCAATTGATAAATCATCTAATAATAAATTATCAGTATAATAAATAAAACCTTCTTTTCCTATATAAACAGGCTGTTTTGCATACGCACTGTCAAACCTCGCCAAAAACCCGCAGACTACACCGTCTTCTGTTTTTTGTGATATTAAGTTTGTAATTGTAACAGTGGATTTTTCATCCAGTTTTACAAAGACATTATTAATTTTTAAAATAGGGAAATAACCAAGATTAAATGAGGATTTACCGGATTTTCTTTTTTGTTTTTCAGCAAAATCTTTTACTAGCGAAAAATCAGCATAAATATTGTCCAGTGTAACGGATTTAGGTTTTACAGACAAGACATTTGACTCATACAACAGCGAATCAAAATTTACTACATCTACACCCTTATCTGTTTGTGATAAGACTTTATTAACTTTAACATCAAAAGATAAATTCGGATTAGTTTTAAAACGAAAACCCTCAATATTAACCGGGAAACCCATTTTTTCAGCAATTAAATTTTCATACTTTTTTAGCATAAACCCTGAATTTAAAATAAAAGGTACTCCAAACAATAAAAATGAATAAAAAATTACTGATGCAAAAACAACTGATATAAAAATAATATTTAGTTTTGAAAATTTCATAGAATTATTCTAACACAAGAAGGCGCCGGAGCAATAGCTCCGGCGCCGGAAATTATTTGCTTTCTTTTTTGAATTTATCTTTAAATTTTTCAATTATAGATTTATCTTCTTTTACGTCCTCTACAGAAGGTTGAGAAGCGGCTGCAGCTTGTTCTGCTCTTAATTTTATAAGTTCTTCCACTGATAAATTTTCTTCACCTGCTTGTGGTACAGGTATTGTATCAACAAAATTTTGAGCACTTTCTATTTCGGAATTCAATGCAAGCCACTTGAAAGATTTAATCATTTTTAAAGGTTTTCTTGTATCTCCGTGAAGTATAATTTGGAATTTTGTTGCATAATCATCTGATTTTCTTTCATCAAGCTCCGGTATAGCCTTCATTTCTTCTTCGGATACTGCTTCACAGAAAATAGAAAAAGATTTTGCAGCTACTACATTTAAGCCCGGAGTATTTTTTATCAAATTAACAGGATTAATATTAGCAAGCGGTCCTAAATGATCAGAAAACGCAGAAGCAAGCTTACCACGCAATTTCAAATCTGCACTGTTATCAATCAGTCCGACTTTACCAGCTATATACATAGACATAACATCTCCCTGTGATTTTATAGGAGAAACTTCCGCAAAACCATCTTTAAAGGTTAAATGCCCAAATAAAGAATTAAAATGAGAAGTATCAATTGTCACAATATTTGTAATAACAGAACCAATTGTTGATGAGAAAAACGCGTTTTCTCTGATATTTTCAGCCATAAGGAAATTTTCGAATTTACCGAATGGTCCTAACTGACCGTCTTTTATATTAAAATCAGCAAAACCTTTCAGCGTTTTCATCTGTTCTTCCATTGTGACACCTTTTAATGAAATATCAGCAATAAAATTCAAATCACCTGACAGAGTATCTTTCATATCCATTACATCAAGCAAAATCTTTTCAACATCAAAATTTCTACCGCTTAATTTGGCATTAAGTTCAGTTGTAACAAGGTTCATTGACACATCACCAATTACATTTCCTTTCATTGTCAATGTCCTTAAATCATTAAGATAAAAAATATTTTTAAACAATGAAATTCTTCCTGTAGTATTGTCTGCGACAATATTACCTGTAACAATTCTTCGAAGATTAATACTTCCTCTAAGGATTTCAACAGGAATATCAGCAGGCGAGGATGATGCGGTATTTGCTGAAGGCAGGGCTTTCATTGCCGCCTCTGAAACCTGCATAAGCTTATCTACATCAATAAGTCTTGAATTTACCCTGACATCTGCTAAACGCGAATTTGATAACAGATTCCAATTTGATAATATATTTATATTAAAATCCGAACCGTTCGAAATCACATCACGAATATTAACCCGTACATCACGAGTTCCAAGATGTGCATTTATATCTCGGACTGTAGTCATCAATTCAGGGATTCTCAAATTCCTTACATAAAAATTCCCGTCAATTTTCAAAGCATCAAGATACCCGAACAAATGAAGTTTTCCGCCAAAAATAAATTTTGACTGAGGGAATACACATATTGAACCGTTTAAATCATCTTTTACTGTTACTTTGAATAAATTTATGAACGGATTAGTACTCAGATTAGAAATCATAGCCCTAACTCTTACAATTTCTCTGGCATTGAGCAGATTTAAAGCTAAATTATCTCTAAACGGCGCAGATGGTTTTCTCAAATACAATCCTGATTTATAAACCTTAACTACATCATCGTTTTTTTCGACCAGAAGCTGAACAAGAAGTTGTTTACCTATAATTTCATCAATTCTGACAGGAGTAATATAAGAATTAGCACTTGATAACATTTGTACAACTGCTTTAACCTTATCACCTTTTGCTTCCATCTCAGCTTTTACGGGTACTGCGCCCTTTGAATCAAGGAAAGGTGCAACAGCATCACCTGCTAATATTTTCAAGTCAGAATCTGCTAAACTTCCTTTTAAATTAGCTTTAAATTGCGGGGTTGAAATATAATTTAAAAGTTGACCATTCAATGTTAATAAAGAATTTTTATTTAATCTTATATCAGAATCTCTTATAACAATATTTTTACTATCAATATCTGCAACAAGTATTTCATCTGCAATTACAGACCTTGTAGCAGGAATATCAACTCTAAAACCACGGTTTTTAAATTTGCCGCGAACTTCACCGGAGTAATTTAAAACACCAAAACGCGCAAGTTTATTTGATATCACAAAGGTTCCGGCTCTGTCATTAAATACAAAATCTTCTAAGTCTGCTTTACATAAAGCTAAAATTTCTTTTATTTCACCCCTGACTTTTACATTTAAAGATAAGAAGCCTGATTTTAAATCATATGCATTTTTAACTTCTTTTGGTGCAAAAGCCAAATATAACCCCGGTAACGGAATTTTATTTGCTGTAATATTTATATTTGCAATAGAATCAGAATCTATTTTTCCTGAAATATCAAGCGGCTGTTTATTAATTAAAACATGTGTATTTTTTACTTCAAAAATATTATCATCAAACAAGAAATTAGCATTAATATTATTAAATAAAAGCCCTATACTTTTATCAAAAATGTTACCGTCTCGAATAATAAATTTACCATCTGATTTCAAATCCTGAAAATCTGTTTTAAAACGGAAGTTTGAGAATAAATACCCGCTTGCACTCATTTGAGCTATATCATTTTTCACATGAATTGTATCCAAATATGCTTTTAAAATTGTCAAAATATTAGAAAAATGAACTTTTGTCGATTTTAAAGCGACTTCGGCAGAATGTTTTTTACCGTAATTAAACTTACCGGTAAAATTTAAATACTCACTGTCGGTTACAAACAGGTTAGAATCTACTTCACTTCTATAACCGTGAGCCGCAACCTTGAAATAAGATTTTGGAAGCTCTAATCCTGATAAAGTAACAGTCGTATTATCAATATTAAAAAATCCCTTTGCCCAAATTTTCTTATTTTTCTTATTTTGTCTTATTTTAAGCTTAGTACTTATATCAGATTTCAAATTATAATCACGATATACTTCAACAGGATTAACAAAAGGAAGCGCAAAAACCGCTTCATTATCTTCTTCTACCTGAGCTTTCGGAAACTCAGGTAGAAATGTATTTATATCAATATTTGCCGTAATATTTGTATCTTCATCGCTTAAAAATTTCGCATCTGTTTTTAATTTTGCAACTTTTCCGTTAAAATATCCGAACTTTAACATTTCCCCTTTTAAAGTTAATTTATGAGAAGATTTTGTATCATCAATAACAACTTTATAGTTATTTAATTTCACGGAAGGAATAAAAATTTTAATCTTAGAAACATCAAATGGGAGGCTGTCAACGTCTTCTGCCATAAATTTTGGAGGATTTAATCTGCGTTCTTCTCTTTGTTTATTAATTATATCTTCATAAACTTTGGCGGCTTTAAACTTTTGCCCGTCCATAATTTCTACATTAAGATTCGGCGATTCAACATCAAAGGCGGAAACTCTTACACTCATTTTCAACAATGATGGTAAAAACAACTTTGTTCTAACAGAATCCGCACTAAAAAATACAGAATCATCAGGAAGTTTTACTTTTAAATTTTTAGCCTTAATACCTGCTTCCAATAAAGGACTTGTAATTAAATTAACACTGTCAAAATCAACAGTTACACCTGCATTATCTTTCACAAGCTGTTGGAGCTGAGGTTTATAATTATTTAAATCAACAACATGCGGCAGTACCAGTAAAAATACCAAATATAAACACAAAATAAATGATAAAGCAGTATATCCCGTTATTTTCCAAAATTTATTCATAAACCCTCCGTGTAAGTTACTTACCTTTGAGTATAAAATAAACATGCATCTATATCAGGAAACCGGATTTCTGAATTTACAATAAGAAATATTATTTTAATAAAAAACTATATTGTTGAAATAAAATTTCCAAAGATTCTTTTTCTGTATTTGTAATCTTATTAAACACAAAAATTGTATCTTTTGAAGGGTCAATTAAACAAAATGCACCACAATATTTAATTAATTCGTTATAAGCATCTTTATCATATTTCAAACGATAATCTGCCGGCAGATTATCCCCATATATAACAAGATTAAAAGAATCCTGATACATATTTACCTGTTCTTTTACTTTTTTATAAAAAGACTGAAAATTTGAGATATTTTCTTTAACTTTCTTCTCCGGTGAAAATATTAAAACGGAAAACTTAGGCTTTGAATTATATACAGTATTAAAATCCTTATTGTTAACAAGAAAATCTTTTACAAAATTCGGAATCTGATAAACTGAATACCTAACTCCGGTTTCTCTTAAATTATTAGCAAGAATCGGAGGAAGATATTGTGAAGTAACAGTTTTGAAATACCCATAGGATTCACCCGCTCTGGTCTTTGAAAACATATAACTATTTTGCAAACTTTAAAATGCAATCACTAAAGCTATAATAAATACTAAAAAATGTTTCATATATATTTATATACCAAAAATATTAAATAAAAAAAAGAGCCTGCGAATGAGGCTCATTGGAATTAAGAATAGCTGGAAGTATGAAAAAGATTAATTATATTAAACCTTATAAATAAATTTATACTATTAACTAAATGGGTAAACTTTTTTTTTACAACTTTAATACTCGAATTTTTCATAAATAACCTGTTTGTGGTATTGTTTAAGTTATAAAAAGGAGCACTTATTATGAACATAAAAAAAAGATACATATTAGCAGCAATTGCAATGATAATATTAACAGTATTTTTCCTAAGCATATCTGTTGCTCCTGAGAAATCAAAATTTGATATTGATCCAAAAATGCCAAGAATCGGACAAAAATTGTGGACATATAATATGAATAAACGCGAATGGAGAAAACATTCCGATAATGATGAAGATACTTCTAAAGAAGAAATAGTACTTCAAATGCAATTCCCGGAAGGTAACGGCGGCTATACTTCATACTATCTTTTAACTGGAAACAGTCAGGTTCCTAAAGAAGATGTATGGATTGGTGAAGGCAGTCAGGAATTTTTAATCGGCAAAAAACTTTATTCTTATTTCCCAAAAACCTTTGAATTTTATGAAATTATATTCAATGGTGTAAAATTTGTTCCGAGAAAATTATCTTCTGATGAAATTTCAGAAATTTTCAAAGGTTATAAAATCATCAAAGTTTCAGAGCTTCACAAAGGAACACTGAAGTTAAAAGCTTCCGGTAAAAACAATAAATTCATAATTATAAATGACGAAAATATAGATTTTTATAAATACTATATCGTTCCAAATGACAGTAAAAAAATGCAGATTGAAGATTTTTCAAACCAGTTTAAGGTAACAGATGAAGTTGATATAAGAATTCAACGTCTTGAAGGCTGTTCCAAAAATTACCCTTGTTATGAAATAAAAATAGATTGGTAAGTATGATTTCACTAATAACAAATCCCATTATAATTTCAGTAATATTGCTTTGTGCACTTTGTTTGTGCAGAGTGAATGTCCTACTTGCCCTTATCATATCCTCTGTAGTAGGTGGTATTGCAGGGCATATCGGACTTTCTGAGGTTATGGACATTTTCATAAAAGGAATGGGAGGAAACGCTGAAACTGCACTGAGTTATATTCTGCTCGGGGCGTTCGCGGCTTCAATGACTCATACCGGTTTAGCACCTGTCTTATCAAAAAAAATAGCAAATACTATTCAGTCTAAAAAATTCTTATTAATATTTATTCTGACCGGAATCGCAATACTTTCTCAGAACTTAATCCCGGTACATATCGCATTTATTCCTATACTTATACCGCCATTGCTTGTTGTGATGAATAAATTAAAATTGGATAGACGAGCAGTTGCATGCGGTCTTGCATTTGGTTTAAAAGCTCCTTATATTATGATTCCTGCAGGGTTTGGGTTGATTTTCCAGGGACTTATAGCCGAAAACCTTGTACAAAACGGTGTCGAAGTTTTTAAAAATGACATTTGGAAATCTACTTCGTTATTAGGTTTAGCAATGTTTATCGGATTTTTAATTGCAATTTTTATAACATACAGAAAACCTCGTAAATATTTGAATTTAGAAGTGAACCAACCAGAAGATAAAGAGGATTTACACCTTACAAAAAATCATTATATTACTCTTGCTGCGGCAGTTTTAACACTTGTTGTACAACTCTGGACAAATTCTTTACCGCTTGGTGCACTTATAGGTTTAGCTGTAATTTTTGGATTCAAAGCAATTGACCATAGCAAAATGGACAAACTTATAAATGAAGGGGTCGGGCTGATGGGTTATGTCGCATTTGTAATGCTTGTTGCCGCAGGCTTTGCTGCGGTTATGAAAGCTACAGGAGGAATTGATACCCTTGTAAATTACATAACACCATTTATGATGTCTAATAAAATAATCGCCGCAAGTTTAATGCTTTTTGTAGGCTTATTTATTACTATGGGAATTGGAACTTCTTTTGGTACAATCCCGATTTTAGCCGTATTATATGTTCCTATATGTATAAAATTAGGTTTTAGTATTCCTTCAACTATAATTGTTTTAGCAGCAGCTGCAGCACTTGGCGATGCGGGTTCTCCAGCTTCTGATACAACTCTTGGACCTACAGCAGGGTTGGATGCTGACGGACAGCACAACCACATCTGGGATACATGCGTTCCAACATTTTTACACTACAATATTCCGCTTATTCTTATGGCAATACTGTCTGTTATTATTTTTAAATAAGTTAATCTTAATTAATATTTTCTTTTTTGAAAAATATTATCATGATATCATACTGTTATTATGGCTGATGTAGAACCAAAATACGTACCGCTCCACTTACACACAGAATACTCATTACTTGACGGAGCAATAAGAATAGGGGAATTATTATCATTTTGTAAGGAAAATAACTTTCCAGCTGTCGCAATTACTGACCACGGGGTTATGTATGGCGATATGGAACTTTATGAACTAGCAAGAGATTCCGGTGTAAAACCTTTAATGGGATGCGAATTTTATGTTCATAACGGAGACATTACAGAACATGACAAAACTAATAACCCTTGTTATCACTTGGTCTTAATTGCAAAAAATAACATCGGTTACCAAAATATAATCAAATTAACATCTATTGCCTGGTGTAAAGGCAGATACGTAAAACCTCGTATTAATTGGGAACTGCTGGAACAATATCACGAAGGCTTAATATGCTGTTCTGCATGTCTTGGTGGTGAAGTCTTACAAAGCCTTTTAAAAAATGATTATGAAAGTGCCAAAGCAATTGCACAAAAATATAAAGATTTGTTCGGTGAAGATTATTATATAGAACTTCAAGATCACGGTATGGAAGAGCAAAAACGCACCAACCCTGAGCTTATACGTCTTGCCAAAGAACTTGATATTGAAATGGTTATCACAAACGACTCTCACTATTTGAGACTTGAAGATGCAGATATGCACGATACTTTGCTTTGTATGCAGACAAACAGCGACAAAGACGATCCTAACCGTTTCCATTTTCCAAATAACGAATTTTACGTAAAAACAGTTTCTCAATTAAGAGATTCTTTTAAGTGGATGGATTCTGAGACATTTGACAGATGTATTAAAAACACCGTTGATATTGCCGAAAAATGCCACGTAATGCTTGAACTCGGTAAAAGTCCGCTTCCTGAATACGATGTTCCTGCAGGATATGATATTGATACCTACCTAGAATATATTGTACACACAGGATTAAAAAAACGTTACGGCGAAGTTTCAAAAGACATTCAAGAACGTGTAAAATATGAGCTCGGCGTAATTCAGCAAATGGGGTTTTCCGCATATTTTGTAATCACCTGGGACTTTATTCATTACGCTAAAACCCACGGAATTCCCGTAGGTCCGGGCAGAGGTTCAGCGGCTGGTTCAGTTGTTGCGTACGCACTTGAAATTACAGACCTTGACCCGATTGAACACAAACTCTTGTTCGAAAGATTCCTGAATCCTGAACGTTTCACCATGCCCGATATCGATATCGACTTCTGCATTGAACGACGCGGTGAAGTTATCGACTACGTAACTAAAAAATACGGAGAAGATAAAGTCTGCCAAATTATTACATTCGGTACTTATGCTGCAAAAGCTGCATTTAAAGGAGTTGCCAGAATCCTTAAAGTTCCTTTCTCTGAAGCAAACAGACTTGCAGGATTGATTGAACCGGCAATTGAACTTGCAATGAGTATCAACGACAAAGCTAAAACTCTAAAAAAAGCTATGGAATATGATGGCTCTGAACTTAAAGCTTTATACGACAAAGATGAACAGGTAATGATTGATCCGACAGAAGGCAAAACAGTCGGAATGAAAAAACTTATTGACCTTGCAATAGGTATTGAAGGCTTAAAAAACAATACAGGTACACACGCGGCAGGGGTAATTATTGCGCCAAAACCGCTTGATGAAATCCTCCCTGTTCAACCGTCAAAAGACGGAATTATTCAAACAGGTTACCCGCCTCATGCCGTAACCGAAGTTTTGAGTCTTTTAAAAATGGACTTTTTGGGGCTCCGAAACCTTACAACAATCTATAAAACCGTTGATATGATTAAACGTCGTCAGGGAATTGAACTTGCAATCAACGACATTCCGCTTGATGACAAGCCTACATACCAAATGCTTATGAACGGCGATACAGACGGTGTATTCCAGCTTGAATCTCAGGGTATGAAAAACCTTGTAAAACGTTTAAGACCGGACGTATTTGAAGATTTAGGTGCTTTAGTTGCCCTGTTCCGTCCGGGTCCGTTAGATTCAGGGATGGTTGATGACTTCGTTGAAAGAAAACACGGACGTCAGGAAATTTCATTTGCTCACCCGCTTTTAGAACCCGTACTGAAAGATACTTACGGTACAATTGTTTATCAGGAACAAATTATGCAGGTGTTCCAAATCTTAGCTGACTATTCACTCGGTCAAGCGGATATGGTTCGCCGTATGATGGGTAAGAAAAAAGTCGATGAAATGGAAAAGCAAAAAGGACTATTCATCGAACGCTCCGCAAAACACGGAATGACTGCAGAAGGCGCAGAAACTTTATTTAACCAAATTCTAAGTTTCGCATCATACTGTTTTAACAGGTCACACTCTGCTGCGTACGCATTTGTTGCATACCAGACAGCTTATCTGAAATGCCACTATCCGATTGAATACCTTTCAGCACTTCTATCAAGTGTTGCCGGAGATTCAGAAAAAACTCAATTATATATTGAAGAAGCTCTAAAAAAAGGTATAAAAGTTCTTCCGCCTGATATTAACCATTCACTTGCAACATTCACACCCGATGGCGAAAATATCAGATTTGGTCTTGCATCAATCAAACAAGTCGGGGAAGGCGTAATTGAAGAAATTATCAAAGAACGTGAAGAAAACGGTGACTTTAAATCTATATACGATTATATCAAAAGAGTTGATGTTAAATGTACAAATAAAAGAACTCTTGAAGGCTTAATCAAAGCCGGCGCGTTTTCAACAATCGAAAAAAGCCGTAAGCAATTGATGGAAAACCTTGACTATATCACAGCTACAGCTTCAAAAGAAGCTAAACAAAAAGAATCAGGACAGGGCAGTTTATTTGACATGCTTGGAGATACCGCGGCAATTGATAACGCAAAATTTACGCTTGCAGGTTCTGACGAAGAATATGATGCACGCCAAATTCAACTGTTTGAAAAAGAATTCTTAGGATTCTACGTAACAAGTCACCCGCTTTCAACAATTAGAGATAAATTACCATTCTTAATGACACACAAAATCTCTGAAATTCCAAGCATTGCAAACGAAAAAATCGTTACAATCTGCGGACTTGTCACAGGCATAAAACAAATTCCGACAAAAAATGATCCGACAAAATTTGTTCGATTTGTGACAATTGAAGATTTATCCGGAAAAATTGATACACTTGCATTTAATTCAAAAATCGCAGAATATAATGATTATCTTCAGCAAGAACAAAGGATTATTGTATCAGGCAAAGTCAGCCGCCGAGGCGATGATGATCCGCCTATAATATTAATTGATACAGTAAAACCTGTCGATAATTCAAATATTTTTACAATCGAACTTAAAGAAGCAATGAAATATGAAGAATTGTTCTTACTTAAACAAATGTTATGCCAGCACTCGGGTTCTGACCCTGTAATGCTAAAACTGCCGGACTTAACAGGAGAGGTAAAAATCCTGGCTTCTTCAATTTTCTGGGTAAATTCTTCTAACGATTTGACAAATACAGTCAAAAAAGGGTTCGGTGAAAAAGTTGCGATTTCAATAAAATCAATGGATACAGATATAAAAGACGAGGTATAAAAACCTCGTCTTTTGATATTAATCTAAATTTATATTGTGTTCAAGAAAATCAACTACATCAATTGGTTTTCCTACTTCATTTGCATTTTTCAGAACCTGCGGCAATACTTCTAAATTTTGCTTAACTTTAGCCGTATCAGCTTTTTTCAATGCATCCAAATTACAAAAATGTTGAACCTTCTTAGAAGAATTTTCAATAATATCAAAAATTCTACCTAAAAGTCTTATATTTTCAGGTTTTCCATCACTTGAGCATAAATGCTGAACAAAATTAAAGAATTCGTTATTTTTGCTATAATCCATTGTATAACCGCCTGATAATGTATCTTTTGCGATAGCCGGGACAGCTTCTTTGACAGCTTTCATATGCTCAGATAAACCACTCATAGCAGGTAAATCATAACTAAATAAACGAGTTAAAAAATATTTAGAATTAGTAGCATCAGAATTATTAATTACTGTTTCAGCAAGCTCCAATGCACCCGAATTCTTTTTACTGGTTTCCGGAAGCATACTTAATATATGCCCCATAATAGATTTGCCATCTTTTTGAGCTTCTAATAAATTAATATTCGTATTCAACATTTGTGTGGTCTTTGCTAAATCAATAACATCATGTGCTAAACCTAGATGTTTAGGATTCATGTCATCTAAATGTTTTGCAAATTCTGCAATTTCAGGATTATTTTTTGAATAAGCCTTAATAGAATTTATCAGTTCAGAGACTGAATTTGCTCTTGGTTCACGAGTTACCGCTCCCATTGTTTGAAATCCGCCTTGTAAAAAGCGATTAGGTAATTTAACAGCTTCACCAGAAACTTTAGATAATAGTGACATGGGGTAAATCCTTTCTAATTTCTACATATTTCTTGCCATTATAAAGTAAAAACATTAGAAATAATGCTAACTTTAGAGAGAATATAAATAAAAGTTTACAAAAAAATAAAAAATATTAAAAAAGTACTTGATATTTTTTTCAGTAAGTACAATAAAGAGGTAATCCAAATATGCGGGAGTAATTCAGTGGTAGAATGCCTCCTTGCCAATACGATACAAGGCATTTTGATAGATTTTGATGTAATTATATAAGTTTAGATAAAACCTTTTAAAAGAAGGTTTTTTTAGTATTTTAACTATCCAAAAATTTAGACAGATTTTGATAAACTTATATAACTCTTGGACACTTTTTGGACACCTAGTATATTAAATAGATTGTTTTAAATCTTCTATAATCTTGCTAAAGTGTTGATTGTTTAATACTTGGTGTATAAATTCATTAACTGGCATACCAAAAGATTCAGCATAGTTGTTTAAAACTTCTTTGTCGCTTAAATATATTGTTGCTTTTGTTATAGGTAAACCCTTTGAAGGTCTACTAGCTCCAGCACGTTTCCCCCTCTAGGCATTGTACTATTCTCCTGTGTTAATTTTAATATAACATACCCCATACTTTTTTCAAAATATAACTACTGTTATATTTGAGATGTAACTCAAAAAGTGAACAAATATTAAACTAATAATATCATTACACTAGTAGTATTACTTTTCATAGTGTAGCTATGGCATGGAATCTGTATAGACACATTAAATTTGTTATACTATGATGAATTTAAGGGTAGTACCACACCAACCCGCCCGCACAAGTATTTTACTAAGAAATCGGTGGTAGAAGGGAGGTGAAAGCTGTAATTAGCAAAATAATAATGCTACTACTGGCTTTAGCAATTGCAGTAATAGCATTTAAAATTTAACAATCATAGGGTACTAAGTCAAGCCTCAGAGAAGTGACATTTCTTTGGGGCTTGCCCCTATGTTTACATTATTTACGATTACCCTCTTTTTGTCAATATAAATTTGTATAAATTTCTTAATAAATTTGTATATTTTAAGCAATTTTTGAAAAGAAAAAAACTTTATGTTTATATAAAGGGGAATATTATGATAGCAGTTTCAGTTTTACGCCAAATGGCAAAAAATGGATGGACAATCGCAAATAGAAAAGCTGTAATTTCACAAATTGGTAAAAATAACTTTGATGAAATAGCAATGTTAGCAAAAAAAACAGGTAGAACAGGCGATATCTTTAGATATACTGATGCAAAATGGTTTCTAAAACCAAATGAAATATTTGCAACTAAGGAGGCTCTAACACAAACAAATAAATTATATCATGGTTCACCTTTTTCTTTTGAAGCTTTTGATATTACAAAAATTGGAGCTGGTGAAGGTATGAATAAATATGGCAGGGGCTTATATTTATCAAGGACTAAGCATAAAGCTCCATTTTATGCAAATATACGTAGTGTAGATGCCCCAATACACTTAGGTTCAACAAAACCTCTTCCTAATGCAAATCCAACTGTTTATACTGTACAAGGAGCTAATAATTTAAATTTAAAATTATGTTCTAATTTAGAAGCAAAAAAGATAAATGCAAATCAAGCTACTTTTCAAGCTCAAAATCCTAATATTGATGGATTAGAACTTCTTGGAGGAGATGTAACAATATTCCCTCAATCTGTACATAAATTATCTATTTTAAAAAAAGAAAGTGCTATTGATTTTGTGAGAAACAATAAAAATTATAATTTTAGAGATTGGACTACTGATACTGTTAAATTAAATAGTATTTATCAAACATAAATTTTAATAGAATGTATAATAAAAATAACAAAACATCTATATTATGCATACAGCTATAACAACATTCAATCCAGCATTTAAGGCTGTTTTAAACTGTAAAATTTATATTAACGTAGAAAAATGCTATTTAAGTAATAGCTGGTGGTATTTATAAAAATATATCTAGACACTACACACATTATTTATAAAAAATAGATGATTAGTTTAAAAAATAAAGCCTAGTTTTACACTAGAATTTGATTTATATGGTGTAAAAAGTTTTATTAAAATGATTGAAGCATAAGCTCCAATACCAACATTGACCTTACATCCACCATCTACGTAATTTTTTAAATTCATAATAAGAGTGGTAGTAAACTGCTTTTTGAAAGGCAAAGAGATTAAAAAATTTCTAGGTATAGGAGGGCTTTAGATTATAGTACTAAATTTCATAAAATCTATGTAAGAGAAAGTGAATATAAGGCAAAAGCTGATGAACCTAAGACGGAATCTTCTGTAAAAGATATTGACATGCATGCTGATGTGAGAAAAATCCTTTTAGAGCAAAAGCTGAAAACGTGTAATTCTGAATTTGTTTTCCAAAATACAAAAGGTAGCATGTTTATGGGCAACAATGTAACAAGAAGACTTTTTAAGCATGTAGTTAAGGCAAGTGATATAGGGCATGTAAGACTTCACGACACACGTCATACTTATGGCAGTCTTTTACTAGAAAATAATGCACCAGTAAAATATGTACAAGAACAAATGGGGCATTCATCTTGTAGAGTAACATTAGATATTTACAACCACTCAAAAAGTAAAGAAATTGCTAATGAAATACTAACAAAAGTAAGAAAAGCATCATAGCAAATTAAATCAAATGGACACTTTTGGACACTTTCTAAAAAATAAAAAATTTTAGGAAGTGTCTTTTTATATGTATAAAAATTAGATGTAGATTAAAATATAAATTATCACTTGACTTCAAAAAATTAGCATGTATTATATTAGTATACCTGCGGGGGTAATTCAGTGGTAGAATGCCTCCTTGCCAAGGAGGATGTCGCGAGTTCGAGCCTCGTCTCCCGCTCCATAAAGGACAAGAGTTTCAAACTCTTGTCTTTTATTTTATGTGTATTTATGCTCACATTTTGCTCACAAATTCTATTATTTGAGTATGCCATTCATTTTCTCCAATGCGTCATCAATCATATCTTGGCTAGTTTTCATATATACATCTAGTGTTGTCTGAGCCTTAGTGTGTCCAAGTTGGTTTTGTATGAACTTGATACTTGCTCCTTTGGTATCTGCAATATCTGCGTAAGAACCTCTTAGGTCGTGAATTCTTACTCGGTCACTTATTTCTGCATAGACCAACAATGGTTGCCAAACTCTTCTTCTAAAGTTATCTACATTTATGTAGCCATTAACTTGACTAGGGAACAAGAGCTTTGTATCTTCGGATAGAGATTTGATATGTCTTTTTAAAACTTCAATAATATCATCAGTTAAATACACATCTCTTTCAAGTACTGATACTTTTTTTGCTCTGTTCTTTGTACCGTCTTTGAATTTCCCTTTTGTGAATTGCTTATTTACTCTTATACTCTTATTGTTGTAATTGATGTCTGTAACTTCAAGAGCTAACAACTCACCTATACGCATTCCTGTACTCATTAAGGTGTAGAGCATAGCATAATATTTTGGGTATAGTTCTTCACAACCTTTTAATATTTCTCTTTCCTGAGCTTCGGTCAAATGGTGCTTATCCTGTGGAGATACGACGACATTGTCAACAGCAATAAACTTATTCTCTTTTATGAGCTTGTGTTTAATTGCAAAATTACATACTGCTCTTGCTATTTTCAAGCATAATTGAGCTACAAATGGGGTATAGTCTTGTTCTATATCGTCAATGAATTTCTGTAATGCTATTGAACTTACCTTGTCGTATTTAAGGGGGTATAACTTACTAAAATGTTTCTCTAAGTACAGTTTATAAGTTGCCCGTGTAGTATGCGAATACTTAGGTAACGCTATGTTAATATAGCACTTGAATACCTGTTCAAATGTTATATCTGTAATATCTGGAGAACTTTCTTCTAGTTTCAATCCGTGTTTAAGTGCCTCTGATTTTGTTTTAAACCTTCCGGCAGTATGTTGTTTTCCGTACATATCACGATAGGTAGCGGTATAGTATGAAACTTGTTTGCCGTTCTTGTGTCTATAAGATTTTTTACTTGCTCCAGCCATTAGTTATTACCTACCCTTCTTCTAATCTTAGCCAGTTTTTGTTCTTTCTGTATCCTGCTAAACTCTTGGACTTCACTTTCACTAAGTTTCCAAGCTCCTCTGTAATATACAGGTATAACTCCTTTAATAATCGACCATTTGTAAAGGTAATTGTAGTCATAACCATGTTTTAGGCATAATTCAGGAATAGACATTAAATCTATGGGTTCTTGTTTGCCTTCATCTGCTGCTACATAATTTACTTTTGTCATTGAATTCTCCTTTTTTTACATTCTTTATTCGATTTATCGAATATATTATATTTATAAGTCAAGAATAAATATTTGTCAACACGTATCGAATAAATTATTTTTATCGAATAATATTTGTGTTATAATTCAGAAAAAGGAGATATTATGACTGAGGTTAATTTCGACGGAATACTCATTGGTATTGGTAAAATGGTAAAAATGGCTCGCACAGATATGAAGTTATCTGTAGCTGAATTATCAGAAAAAGCTGGAGTTAGTGTTGGGGTCATTTCAGACCTTGAAAATTTCAAAGGAAGAGTTCCAACTTTAATTAACTTTGTTAAGTTAGCAAATGCTCTAGAGTTACCAAGTACAATGTTTATAGATTTATTTCAGGATACAATACGAGCTTCAAATAATATAGCTACTCCTGAAAAAGAACTAAGAACCGCATTGCTTAACTATGGTGTTGATTTGTGCTTAATTCCTCATATTATAAAATACATAGACATGCTGAAAGAGTCAGGCATGACAATGGATACAGAAGGGGTTAATAAGAGAAGAGATTTATTATAAGGTAAAAGTTTTCAGAAAATCCTAAAATTTCTGTGAGCCATTTATCAAGGCTTACTCTTTATTATTTCCTACCCCCTCTATCGGGTCAGTTCATAACTAAATAAGTCAATTTACATAACCTCGATTAACTGAAACGAGGTGTGAATTACTTATACTGTTGTCTTAAACTCTTTCCAATCCTTTACAGGTTCTGCTGGGAAGTTCACATCAAGAGCATTGAAGTGTTGTTTGCCACAATGTATTTTAAGTTGTTCTGGACTTCTTAAGTCAAATAGGCTTGTTGTGCCTTTGCTTTCAAGAACAAAATAGAGTTTTTGTTCTCCGTCTTTTTCCATAAATACTGCCCAATCAGGATTGTATGAGCCGATTGGAGTTTCAATCTTAAACCTTGAAGGTATCTTGAAAAACATCTTAACATCAGGGTCTTGGTCTAAACTCTCTGCAAATCTGCTCTCAACTCCACTATCATAGATTAGATAATCATACACGCTATGATTTACGGAAACGGCATTCTTATCTAAATTTGCTATTAGTTCTGAGGAGTCAAATATCTCTTGAACATAATATTCTTCTCCTGCAAGTTTTACATACTTAATACCGTCAATAGCAAGCGAGTGCCTGTTTCTTGAGATAATTTCAAGAGCTTTTTCATAAAATCCTTGAGGATTGTTTAAAAAGTCTTGTATGCGTCCACTCTCTTCTATAATTCTGATAATTGTAGAGCGTTTCAATAGAGTTTCTGTTGAGATTAGTCTAATAATATCAGGCAATGTTTCACAAGTCTCTGTTAAATCCTGAGTTTTAAGATGTTTCTCTGTATGATATACTCCAGCGTTTTCAATTTCTATATCTGCTGTTTTAGAGACTAATCTTGCTTTAGGAATTGCGTCCATGTCCTTTAACTCTTTAACACACTTACTAACAAGTTCATTAATATTAAAATCAACTCTGTAAGTAGTTTTTTGTTTGATTTTATCCCATAATTCTCTAAATTCAGGAGACAAGATTGCTTGTTTTTTCAATCTAACTGTAACTTCTTTTGAAGCGTCTCGGATGACAGGTCTGTTATCAGCTTTTTCAAGAGCCTGAACAATGGCTCTTGCCTTTGCGTCTCCCCAGCGTTTTACTAGGTCTAACTTACCTGAGGCAAGCTGAGCTTTCATTGTATCCTTGATTTTTCCTTCTTTAGATACAACCTTGTATTCTTTTAACTCTTCCATAATTTCAGTAGCTTGCTCGTGGGAGATTGTTTTTTCTTCGATAACGGTTTCAACACACTTGACTTCTTTTAATGTCTCAAAAGTCAATGGTTTTGCTTGTTTTGCAATCTTTTTGACTTCATTCTTTAGAGGTTCTGCAATCTCAGGTAAGTCGAGTTCTTCTAACTTACTTTCATTTTTAACCGTTCCGTCAAAGTCAATAACATCATTCTTAATCAGAGTATCAAACACATCAAAAGCGTCCGACTCGTTCATTGTGTGTTCAATTTCTGTCTTTTCTTCATAAGTTAAGTCCATTAAAGCACTTAGTTGAAGTGTACCGAACTTCAAGCCAGTTTCTTGTTCAATCTCTTTCTGCAAGGTTTCAGCGAATTCAGAGAAACTCTCGTTTGCCATAACATGAAGTATGTTGATATTTCTATCTTCAATCCGTTCCCCGTCTTGGTTTACGCAAAGTCTTAAACCTCTTCCTACTTTCTGCCTGCACGTAAAAGTTGATTTCTGCTCAATCAATGTACAAACTTGGAATACATTAGGATTATCCCACCCCTCTTTCAATGCTGAATGTGAGAAGATAAATCTCATAGGGCAATCAAAAGAGAGTAAGTATTCTTTATCTTTCATGATTGTATTGTAAGTGTCGTCATCAGCGAGGGTGTCGCCCTTAGTGTTTTTGTAAATACCTTTCTTGTCCTGTGAGAAGTAGCCGTTGTGCGCTTTTTCCACATCAAGGTTAAATCTGTCTTTAAGTTCTGCATACTTAGGTTTGTTAATGAGTTCTTTGTAGCACTCTTCAAACATTTGAGCATATATACCTTTTTCGCCTGTCTCTGTACGGTATTTTTTAACTTCATCAATAAAGAACAATGAAAGTACTTTAATACCCTTCTCATAGTATCTGAGTTCTTTGTCTAGGTGAGCTTCAATCGTTCTGTAGATTTGAGCTTTTTTCATGATATTTTCGTCAATGCTTCCGATTGCTTTACCCAGCTGAACGGTATCAGAGTTTGAAAACTCAATGCACTCAAAACCTTTTGTACAGTCTATCCCCTCAATTACATAATCCTGATATAAGTCTCTTTTACCTGATAATACATAGAGGTCATCTCCAGCTTTAACGGTCTTTGTAGTTCTTTCTACCTTGCCGTCTTTGCCTTGTATATCCATTTCAATTTTAGCGGTAAAACCGTTTTGGTTAGAGACTGATTTCAAGTAGATGTAAGGTTTGTTGAAGTCATTGGCTACAGAATTTGATGACACACAAATCTGTTTAACCAATCCCATTTGATAAGCGTCAACAGGAGTTAAGCGGTAGAGAAGGTTAATTTTTTCCCTATGAGTTGCACTATATCTTAGAACACACAATGGATTAAGTGATTGAATTGCCTCTTTAGCTTTTGGGGTATTATCTACGGATTGAGGCTCATCTATTATTACAATAGGATTGGTATCCTGAATATATCTCATAGCTGTTTCGCCGTTGAGTTTATCTTGCTCTTGGTTAATGATATTTTCAGCCTTCTTGAAGGCGTCAATGTTTATAATCATTATTTCAATGTTGTTTGAAGTTGCAAAAGTTCTAACATCTGAGAGTTTTGAAGAGTTGTAAATAAAGTAACGATAAGGAACTGAGTCATAAAGGTTCTTAAAATGTTCTTCTGTAACCTGCAAAGACTTGTAAACCCCTTCTCTGATTGCAATAGAAGGTACAACGATAATGAACTTTGTGAAACCGTATCTTTTGTTTAATTCAAGCATGGTTTTTGTGTAAACATAAGTTTTTCCAGTCCCTGTTTCCATTTCTATTGAATACTGTTTTGAGTCAAAATCTCTTGATATAGGAAGTTTATGTCTACGTTGAACTTGGTGCATGTTAGAGATAAGCGTGTCATCATCAATCATGAGACGATTTCCAAACCCAAACTCATTTTGTAGTAGCCTAATTTGCCCTGCATTATCATCAATAGAAAATGTCATACTTGACTTTTCTTGCCCTGTAAATAGGTCAGCAACTGAGTTTACTGCTTCTGTTTGAAAATCTTGATATTTGAATTTTAATTTCACTACGCTTGTCCTTTATTTTTATAATAACTTCATTTCTATGTTTCTGTCTTTTAGAATATAGTGAGCGTTTGAGAGGGCTACATCGTCTTTGAAGGCTTGTTCTGAGGCTACGATTTTTGCTGGCACATAATCATCACACATTGTTTTGATGTCTTCGGCTGTTATACCGTCTTTGCCGTAATCTAAACAGATTAAGACAAGACAATCTTCTCCTATTGAATATGCCTTTTTGTCATTAACTTCAACTTCTGTAACTGAGTAGTCTAAAGGAATTCCCAGTTTGAGCATTGTTTCATAAACGACATCCAGGTCGTTTCTATCAGGCTTAATAGTTTCTTGTAACAATGACATTCTTTGGTAAACTTCGTCTGTGTTCTGAGTTGGGGTTGAGTCCCATTTTACAAGGTTAGATGTGTCGAGTTTGAACACTTTAAATCCTGTGTCACCTTTTTCAATCTTCGCTCCAGCTCTTCTTATTCTTTCTTTGCCGATTTCACAAATGTTCTTGTAGCCAGCTTTGTAAGCCTCAGACTTTTCATCACAAATCTCAGGGAGTTGAACCATGATAAATTGTCTATTACCAACATCCTCAGCGTTCAACTGCATAACTGCATGGGCCGTAGTTGCCGAGCCAGAGAAGAAGTCGAGAACTATGTCGCTTGAGTCGGTACTCATTTTAATAATCTGCTTTATCAATCTTAACGGTTTTTAACCATTAGCAAAAACAACATCGCCTTCTTTAGAGACATTTCCCATATCTCTATAAAAATCTTTCCACCAATCTCCTCTAATTTTCCTTAGCCCGAAACTATTCTTAAAGTCATCACATGAACCAAACGAGTCTGCTAATATTAGTAATTGTCTTAATTTGTTACCATTGTTATATAGTAGATAACTATTATTATCTCTTGTAACTTGGTATACTTTTCCAATTTCAGGATAATCCTCAATATTAAATCCTGTTATCTTATCATCTGCGAGTATTCTATCTGCATTATTTTTAACAAAATTTTGAAACTTTTGACTAATACTATATAGTTTTGATAAATTTTCAATTTTAATTTCAGGATATTGGCTAGAAAAAACTTCTTTCAGATTGAGTATTTTATAATCATCTGATAAATATTTACAATAATGGTCATCATATTCAGGTCGATAGTCATAAAGCAAATTTTTAGCTATATTTCTATGACCATTCTTGCTATAAACAAGTATATATTCAGCATTTTTAACAATATTGCCAGCTTTAGCAGCTTTTACCTTCATACCTTGTGTTGCTGATAATTCCACATGAATTGTAGTAACAAAACTTTCTTCTCCAAATACCTCATCACATAGCTTTCTGAGATTTGTAACCTCATTATCATCGATTGAGATAAATATTACTCCGTCGTCTCTTAATAGGTTACTTGCAAGCCTCAAACGTGGATACATCATATTCAACCAGTTTGTGTGATATCTTCCCATTGTTTCAGGGTTTGATTTTGTTGTCTGTTGCGTAACTTCTTTATACTTTGCCATTGGGTCAGCAAAATCATCTTCATATACAAAATCATTACCAGTATTATATGGAGGGTCTATATATATCATCTTAACTTTACGATAGTAAGAGGTCTGCAAGAGTTTCAATACTTCAAGGTTATCACCTTCAATGTACATATTTTTTGTAGTATCAAAGTTTACACTTTCTTCTGGACATGGCCTGAGTGTACCAGTTGAGCGTTTGCCAGCTATTCTGTAGCACTCTGCTTTACCCTTCCACTCAAACTTATACTTCTCAAAATCTTCATCAATATACTCACCACAAAGGTTTAAAAGCTTATCAATATCAAGCTTTCCTTCGCTAAAACATTGAGGAAAAACAGACTTTAATTTTTCTCTTTCCACTTCTTCAATATCTAAACTTTGACCTGATACTCTAGCTATATCTTCTACCATATAATATCCCCTTTTGCAATAATTTTAACATAAATATGCTAAAAGGGTTGAAAATTAATAAAAATCGTTTATAATAAAAGAGTAGGGAGAGGTCTTTCGACCTCTTGTCCAATCCCTACATTAGACTTGCAAAAGTAAGTATCAAATGTCCTAATACCACTAGGACATTTTTTACTATTACAAGTACTTCTTGTTTTGTCATGGCTACCTCCTTTCTCTACACCTTTGTCCAACAGAAGATTTGTCGTGTATGAGTAAAGGTTTCACCATCAAGGAATTGCCCTACAAGGCTATTGTATCATGAATTTAAGGAAGGTAGAAGTCTTAACTTGAACTTGCAAGATGTCAACACATTGAAGTTATACGAGTTTGTAAGCTCCTCTATCTCTTTTTCTGTTTTAACATCCACTTCTGCCTGTGCAAAGAAAAGGTTTTCTTCTTTTTGCTTAAGTTCTTTTTCAATCACTTTCAATCTTTTAGTAACCTTAAGTTCTTCCAGTCTATCTGTCATTTTACTTGAGAGTAGTTTGTTCAACTCTTTAACTTCTGTCCTCAGGTCATTCAAGTTGGTTTCAAGTTTAGCTTTCTGTCTGCCAGCCTGTAACTTTATTCTTTCTACTTCATAAGCAATAGAGCCTTCTTTACTCTTTAAGTAGTCTATTAAAATATCATTTGCAATGACTTTATCGTCAAGGTTTCCAGCCTCTTCAAAGTCATCAAAAAGTTTAAGTTCAGGGTGACAAAACTTATCTTTTTCTTCTATTTTAACGACAGGAAGGGCGAGAAGTTTTCTACACTCTACGTCACTAAGTATCCGTCCTGATTGAGTTTGTCCTATTAAAAGATGTTGAAACATTTTATTAGAGCCGACTTTGTTTGTTGTGATTGAATAATTGTATAACCCTATGTCACAAGGTTCAATACCTGAGTCAACGTACAAGATAGCTTGCGTTGTATCGACACTATCAAGCTCTTTCAATATTCCTTTTACAAGTAATGAAGTAAAAGTTATTCGTTTAAAACTTGGTTTAAAATCAGGACTCATGCCATATTCTGAATATCCTTCATAAGCCTTTTGTCTCATGAGATTATCTTCTTTATAGCTGAATAAATACGGTCTGCCATATCCTTCAATAAGTTTTAAAGTCCTGTTGTTATCATCAATCTCATACCAATCTGGTTTTTCATAGGTAAAATAATATTTAACAAGCTCCCAAAGGTCATTGTTGAGTTGTTCTTTTTGCTCCTCGATGTATTTAGGAGTTACTGTTACTTTATCCGCAATAGACTTTGTAAATGTTGTAAACAAAATATTCTCAGTATTCTCGATAATCTCTGTATTAGTGGTCTTATGTTCTTCAAGGTTCTGTTTGAAAGACACCGCTACTTCCGCTAGTGGTCTGAACTGTGGTAGAACTTCCTTAAGTTTTAAATCAAAGTTTCCGACAATATCATCAGACATCCCAAATATACCGTTGAATTGAAGAGTACGTTTATTTATAAGCTCTAGCATACGTACATCAGCAAGATTTTCTTTACTCAACATATTGATAACAAGTACATCAGATTTTTGTCCTTGTCTATGACATCTACAAATTCTTTGTTCCATTTCAATGGAGTTGTAAAGTAAGTCATAATTCACAACTACAGGGCAATACTCAATATCTAAGCCTTTAGCTGAGGCGTCTGTAGTTACTAGTATTTGTATCTCATCATCATTCCTGAATTGCTCAAGGCTGTTGTTATCCTTGTATTTGAGTGTGTTGAACCCCTCTTTTTTAAGTAAATTATTAAGAACTTCAAGTGTGGTGTTGCTTGTTACAAACACAATCGCTTTTTCGTTTACCTTGCATTGTTTCAGGTGTTTAAAAACTTGTTTCATAATCTTGACTAAGCTCAAGGTTTTAGAGTTTATCTGAATACTTGAAGCTAAGTCATAAATCTTCTGCAAATATGCTTTTTCAATACCATAAGTTCTTTGAATTGCTTGTTGTAACATTTTAGTAAAGGCTTGAGGAGATGAGGAGAGCTTATTGAAGAGCATTAGAGCTAAGTTATACTCATCCATTTCATAGGCAATTTTGTTTTCAGACTTAATATAAGTGTTGAGAAGAGTATAGAGTTCTTTTTCTTCCTTAATCAATGGATAGTCTACCGTAAAAGGAATTCTGTTTGAAAATGAGACATATTCGCATGCCTGTGCTTTCAATGTTCTGAAACAAAATTGAGAAACCCAGCTTGTAAGTTCAGGATAGTTTTCAGGTTTGCGAAAATATCTTTTGTAAAACTCATCAGAGTCAGGCAATACGCTTTCATCAATAAAGTGAATAAGTCCGTAAATATCCCTAATATCCATAGTAATAGGAGTCGGGGTAAGAAGGAGTTTATATGCCTCTCTTACAGAGTCCTTAAGTGTTTGAGTCATCTGCTTATCAGGTTTTGATAAACAGTCAGCCTCATCAAAAATCGCCATGTCCCAGTCCCGCTCTTTGATACAGTCAGAGTATTTGAGAGCCACTTCATAAGTTGTAATAACAATTCCTTCTTCATCAGGTATCTGAGGGGTGTTATTCCAAAAGATATGAGGTAGTGTAAAGTCTTTATTTAATTTACATAACCATTGAGGGATTAAGTTTGGAGGCAAAATAATAAGAATATTCTCTTTCCCTTCATACCACTTCTGTCCCGCAATCAACAGAGCCTCATAGGTTTTACCTAGAGAGCCTTCATCACAAAGAATACAACCTTTTAAATAATCTGAACGTAATGCAAATTGAGCCGACGCAATCTGATACGGGTAAACCTTAGCGTTTGATGAAGCATAAATGGGTAAGAAGTTTTTATCATCTACAAGAGCCTGTAATCGTGTTGACTCTGCTATTGCTTGATACTTATTTGTAAGCTTTGAAAATACTTCCACCATGAGTTCATTCTACCATGAACAAATAATCGCCAGGATACCAGGTTTATAGGCTCGCTGCGCCTGGTTAAAGTGATTTTAGGTATAAATCTCGTTGAGGGTCAACTATCATCAATAATAGGTACTACATAAATCAGAATGAAGTCTACAAGGTTAGATGAGCTATGTGGCTTGCAAGTTCTTATAAATCCATTCTTTTCGGCTGTCTTGTCATCCGCAAAGAATAATTTATTGCATAGCTCTTTGTAAAGTTCAGAGTTAGGTGTTACTTTTCTGATTATTGTACTTATCTCTGAAAACTGATTTTGTAATCCTAACTCATCAGCAACATTTTGATAATCATAAAAGTCTGAACTCTCTAACAGGAGTTCACATGCCAGCTTTCTGATTTTAGATACCTCCGTCGTTGCAGTTTCTAAGGTCTCTTTAGTATTAAATATAGTTCGTTGTATAATCGTTGTGAATATTTTTTCAAGGTCATTGCTAAGTGAGCCTTTACAAATAGCATTAAGAAGTAAATCAACTGTAAATCTTTCTTTATCTTTATGTGATAGGAGATTAGTTAATGGAGAGAGTTTATCAGCTCCCTGTAGTTCAATTTCAACTCTTAGCAAGTTTAAATCTTTCAGATTAAGCGTATTTGTTTCAGGATTGTAAGCTTTTCCTAATAGTTTAATTTCGTCCTTTGTTAATGGTTCATATAAGTGACAAATATATGTTTTGTGTTGTTTGTAGTACTCTTCTGCTTTATTGTAGAACTTAATAACAAAATTGATACCATTTAAAGAGTCGTCATTATGAGAATACTTAAAGTACAAACTATAAATCCCTTCCGACTCGATAAGTTCAGGTTCAATTCGGCTGTATGACCTTTCGGCAAGCATTAAGAGATAGTCATTTACTGAATTTGTAAGCAAAATATCTTTAGCTAAATGAATAATACTAAACCACATTTTAGGATTTAAGTGATTAAGAGGTTCTTGGAACTGTTTTAGAGAAGGCATTTGAAGGTTGTGTTTGAGGTCTGGCATGCCATATCTCTTTTGTTTTGTCGGTGTAAAAGTACTTAAAACAAGCCCCGCCTTATTAAACAGAGAATAATCAGGATAACTTTGCTTTAAAATATTATCTATTTCAATTCTGTTCTCTTGTAAGACATCCTTCTTTTTATAGATGAGCCTGAGCTTGTCAATCTTAACCTTATTAAACATTGTCAATCCTTATAGCTCACTGTCTTGTAGATACTGTTAAGAACTGGTTGTTTTGGTGCTAAGTTTAATTTTTGAGCATATTTAATCATCTTGCGAATTTGAGCTTGTTGTTTACTTCCTAGTGTTTTAATCTTTTTAGAGATAGTCGCATTGTCATACTTTGCCAGTTCAATCGCTATGATGATGTAATCAATGCTTTGTTTTTGAATGGTGAATTTGTTTTTCAGTTTTTCAGCAAGAGAAAGTTTTATTTCAGATTTTAGGTTATTGAAAACATTGTTATACAAAAGATGTCTGCTGTATGAGTCAATCACATCTTCTTTATTAAACAAGTCACGTGTATGTTGTAGATTGCTTAAGTAATGTTTAGTAGCCTTTATCTTCGTTTTGTTAAGTATGGTTTCATGTTCTTTCGTATGGGATAACATATACTTTAGGACTTTATACCCAATATATTCCATAGTAATTTCTTCGGTTATGCAACTGTAAAAACTCTTTTGAACAGCCTCTCCTGTAATATCTTCGAGGACTCCTAAGCCTACAATATCAATTCTCATAGTTAGGATATTGTCTTGCCCTGCAACTTTTAGTTTAACAAGTCTATTGCCGTTGTTATCGCCTCTGTAAGTGCTTTTTTCGCTATCATTTAATGCACTATGAAACGTGCTTCCTAATGTTGTATAAACAAACTCTAAGCTATTTAAATGTTTATTTTTATGTATTTGTAAGTAGTTTCTTTTAGAGTGCAATTGCATAAGTTCGTATATAATATTCAAGGCTTTAATCTCTTTCGTATTGAAGTCTAATGTAGATGTGAAGCCTGTAATTATTGGATTTAATTCAAGCATACATCTTGTTATAAAATCCTCAACACTTGTGAGATAAGGTCTTAATATGCGATATAAATTACCAATCACAAGCAAGTAAAACATACACAACTGATATGTCCAGCCGTCAGCACTAGTATTAGTATCAGATGTATATTTACGGTAATTGTGAAGATAAAATTTACACATAATACTGTCATAATTGGGTAATGTATCATCCAGTCTGTTATATTTGTCGGGTTCTTTAGGCTCAAATTTTAACCATAGGTGTACTTTTGCCTTTTTTCTATCTTGTATAAACTGTTTATAAACATTCTTTGAATGGTAAAACAAATAAGAATAAGAGAATTCCTCATCATCCAACCATAGTTCTTTTATCAGTTCATTTAATCTTTTGGAATGAATAAAACTATATAATTCTCGTGATAATACAAATTTGTTTATCTTATTCTTATCAGCAATACTATTAACAAAGTAATCAATCTCTCTGTAGCAATCATTTGTATCATTAAATCCCTTAAGGAATGAATGAGCAATATTATACAAGTATTCCTTACCTAATGAGAGAGTAATTATATTTGTCTCAAACTCTTTCAGTGTGAATGAATTATCTCTCATCTTTCTCTAAGCTCCTCAAGTCTCCACTATTATCTACGTTGATAAAATCATTTAATTTCGTTTTAAGAGCCTCTCTTATCAAACCACTTAGATTAAATATGTTTTTATTTTGTATTTGTGAGAGGAGTTTAGATAACTCCTCATCCAGTCTTACTGTTATTCTTGTATTCATCTTGTTATTTCTCCGTTTGTGTTATATAATCTAAATAGTTTGTCGGACGAATGAGACTTGTCAGACATCTGTACATTGAATTGAATTTATGCTCACATTTTGCTCACATTTTTTTGTAAAACGAGTAAAATCGAGCAAATCAATAGAACTGGTTAATCGGGGCTTAGCCAGTCAAGGTGGAAGTTTTAGCGGGTGAGTAAAACTTGTAAAACACATCAAATTTGGCATAGGTATTCTTGCCAAGGAGGATGTCGCGAGTTCGAGCCTCGTCTCCCGCTCCATAAAAGACCGATGAGCATTTGTTCAGCGGTCTTTTATTTTTGTTAGGAGTAAGAGGCGAGAAGAGCCTCGTTGCTATGGCTCTTTGCGAGATTTATCGAGTATTAGAGACATAGTACCCTGTGTGGCTCCCGCTCCATAAAGAAGAAGGTTTTAGGACCTTCTTTTTTATTACTTAATCTCTAAAGAAAAAATAATATGAAAATAATACCAATTAACTCAACAAGAATTTATACCCGTAGTAATAACCAATTAAACTACACAAATATGACTCCGCCACAAGATACTGTATCTTTTAGCGGTTCAATTGAAAATTTAGAAAGTAAATTATCCACAGCTTTTTCTTCTTCACTTTTATTTGTCATTACATTTTTAAAAAAATTTTCAAATTTTCTTAATGAAATAACTATTCTATCTAGTTTTTCCTCTGCACTAGACATTTGAGGACACCGTTCCGTAGCATCTTCTGCGTACTTATACTGTAAGAATGCATAACCTTTCAGGTTTCTTACCCATGTTTTATTAAAAGATTCTTTTTTTCTAACTAATGGGTAAGTTTCTTCTTTCAGAACATTAACAATAGTTGTAATAGGAGATAAGCGCAAATCCGCTTCAACTGATCCTACATTTCTATATCGACCATTAGGACCATCTATACAATAACCTTTTTCATCTACTTTAAGATGCCAGTGTTTATAATCTTTAATTTCTTCACCTAGTTTTTCAAGAAATTTCAGATTCTGCATGGATTCTTGTTTGAGAAATGCTTTTGCTGATGGCTTAATTTTTACATACCAAAATTTGGTGACTGCATATTATTATTAACTTGCACATTATTCTCCTTTTAAATCACATACGCGTATATATATTATCATAAAATTCGTAAAAAATTATGCTAAATTATTTGAGAAAAATATCTACTTTGAGAATAATCAAACAGACTGCCTGTTTACATACCGCACTATAAAAAGCTTTTTATTTTATTTCAAAGTTAAAAAGCTTCTTACCAAAATACTCCTGAGAAAATTCATTCGCAAAATTTATAAGATTTGGCGAAAAATCACTTTCCGGTATTATAAAAGTATAAATTTTATCAGAGTTGTTAAGATGCTCAAAATATTCTTTATCACTTATGGAAAGCATTTTATTATCATTTTTCAAAACTAAATATTTTAAGATTTTATGATAAATTAATTTTTCTGACCAGGTATAGAACGGAATTTTATCAGTAGGTTCACCTTTGATAAGTTTAAAATATTTTATTAGCTCAATTTTTCGCTCAACGTTTTTAGGATTTCTCGAAATCCTTAAAGGTTCTTTCATTATCAATTGCACAGCTTCTTCTTTACTAATAGCCATCTGCCTTGCATACTCCTCGACTTTTTGTAGAATATTTTCTGGCTTAAGTATTAGAAAAGCAACTTCCTTTGAGCTCAATTTAACAAATTCTTCCTTAGATATTCCTAATAATCTTGCAGATGATTCAACCCTTTTATTAATCGTTTCAGGCAATGCATATAGAAGCTGTGGTTGTCTAATTGCTATTTTTAAATATTCTTTTTTTGATAACCCGAAAAGTATTGCACAAGTCTCAGCTTTTTGGTTAAGAGTTTGAGGAGATTGATAAAATAACGGTGGTTGTACCAGTGCTGCTTTAATAAATGTTTTTCTTTCAATTCCCAGTAAAGAAGCTGATAAATCAACATTTTTAGCAAGGGTTTCCGGTTTTTGGTATAAAATTTGAGGATGTTTTAAACCGGTTTTTATAATTTTTTCTCTTGGTATTTCCAACAACTGTGATAAATTTTCAATATTTGTATTTATTTTTTCTGGAGTATAACAGAATAAAACAGGTTTCATCATTGCAGACTGCAAATATTGTTCCTTTTTAACTCCAAGCAACTGTGCAGTTTTTGATACATTTGCACTAATACTTTCCGGTTTTCTGCCAAATAACTGAACCTGCTCAATATATAAAGTGGCAAGTTTTTCTTTTGGAACATTTAATAATTCTGCTGTTCTATTAATTCTTTCAATAAATACTGAAGTATCTTGTTCTACTAAATAAGGTAATTTTATTATTTTTTTTGTAATCTCACGGGTACTTTGTCTTAAATTATAAGTATACTTTAATTCAGCTGCAAATTCATCAAAACTTGAAGGAAGGATATCATTATCATATTGAATTTGAGCAACTGTTGAAACTATTTTTTTCCTGATTCCTGCGCAAGATTCTCCCTGACGTTTTGCGATACTAGTGTAACTTTCTCCTGTAGCTTTTTGTTCCAAGAGTTCTTGCCGATCTGCTGAAATTTGAGATTTAGATTTTATTCTTTTATCCAGTTCTGAGCTTATTACAGCTCTTTCCTCTTCCGATTTTTGGCTTGCATAGGTTTTAACTCGGTCTTCCGAAAAAAAATTTTCCATATTATGAAAAGAAACCTCTCGTCTGTTAAATTCAGGTTTTAAATCGTCTTCATCCGGACAAATTGAATTTAAGTATGAAATAAGGGATAATGCCGTAATATTTTCCTGTGTAATTTGCTCCAATTTTTCAAATAATGCAAGATACAGATTTTGTAAAAAATCCTCAGTATAATGAAATAATCTTACTTTTTTACTGGCTTCTTTTTGCAAGTGTTTATCAAGAATTACAAAAATGTCAGATTTACTTTTTTCATTATTATCAAGTTTTAATGATTGCAATAGCTCATCAGTCTTTTGTTTTTCTTTATCTGACAGTTTGATAGCTCTAAAGGGAATAGGTATATGTTGTTCTGTAATTCTCATAATTTAATAGTCAATTTAATTTAATAGTTATTCATATCTATGAAAACCGGTAAAAATATTTTTTGTCCAAATAATCTCTCTTGACTCAAATACCTGATAATGAGATAATCAAAGTATGTTTAAGTATTATGGAAAAACTGCACCGTATTTATTTTTATTACCGGCAGGAATTGTACTATTAATTTTCTTTTTTATACCGTTTTTCCAAACAATATTTTTAAGTTTTCAGAATTATTCAACAAATATTTATCACTCAAACTTCAGCGGTCTGCAAAATTATATAGAAATTATCCATAACCCTATTTTTTATAAAGTTATGTGGAATACTTTGTTATACTTGATTCTTGCGGTGCCAGTACTTGTAATTTTTCCGTTATTTTTGGCTGTATTAATTAACCAGAAAATCAAAGGAATAACTCTTTATAAAATTCTTATTTATCTGCCTGTAATTGTTTCCATTGTTGTTGCGGCAATTGCATTTAAATGGTTATACGCGGAACAGGGAATTTTAAATTACATATTAAATGTTTTTCACATTAAATCTATAGGCTGGCTTACAGACCCTAAATATGCAATTTATTCGGTAATTCTGGTAACTATCTGGAAAGGTATCGGATATTATATGATGATTTATCTTGCGGCATTAATGAGCGTTCCTAAAGAATTATACGAAGCTTGTGATATAGATGGTGCAGGATTTTTCAGAAAACATTTAACTGTTACAATCCCGCATATTATGCCTACTATCGCGCTTGTCACAACAATTAGTTCTATTTCTGCAATGAAAATATTTGCTGAAATTTATGTTATGACAAAAGGTGGTCCGTTAAATTCTACTAAAACTATTGTTTATTATATTTATGAAAAAGCATTTGAAAATCTCGATCTTGGCTACGCTTCTGCGATGGCAGTCATTTTGTTGGTAATAGTTATGGTATTTTCATTAGTAAATATATTATGTTTTGAAAGGAATAAGTATCAGCTATGATGGGAGGTAAATGTTATAAAAACTTATGGATACACGTAATATTGATAACTGTTTCTTTGTTATCGTTGTTTCCTTTCATATGGCTTTTATCCACTTCATTAAAAGGTACAGGGGAAAATATTTTCGCATACCCACCAACTATAATTCCAAAGGATTTTACTTTTGCAAACTATATCGGAGTTTGGCATAAAGTTGATTTAATGCGTTACTTTATAAACAGCATGATTGTTGCCGGCGGAACTGTTTTACTAAACCTTATATTATCATCACTTGCAGGATATCCTCTTGCGAGAATGGAATTTAAGGGTAAGAAAATAGCATTTTTTGCAATCCTTGCAACAATTATGGTACCTTTTCAGGCGATAATGTTGCCTGTGTATCTTATAACTTTAAAACTTCATCTTGTGGACAGTGTAAATGATACCTTGGGATTTATCGGACTTATAATGCCGTTTGCAGTGAGTGCATTTGGAATATTTTTAATGCGTCAGGCTTTTCTTGCGATTCCAAAAGAGATGGAAGAAGCCGCAATTATTGACGGATGTAATGTATTTCAAGTATTTTGTAAAGTTCTTCTTCCAATGGTAAAACCTTCACTTGCGGTTCTTGCCATATTTACATTTATAGGTTCGTGGGGAGAATTTCTATGGCCAAGTATTGTACTTACAAAAGAAGCAATGTACACATTGCCTGTCGGTGTTAACAATTTACAGGGAATGTTTTCTTCTAACTGGCGTTTCATTGCAGCAGGGTCTATAATCTCGACTATTCCGATAATTATATTTTTCCTTGCAATGCAAAAATACTTCATTTCAGGCGAAAACGAAGGCGCAATAAAAGGTTAACCGTTTTATGCCGTTTTTAATTTTGAAGTATTTAATTTAATTTTATGATTTGATAAAGTATATATTGTATCTGCAAAATCTGTAATATATTTAGGGCTAATATTATGACGTGCAAAAATCCCCTGATGATAAAGTTCTATCAGTCTGTTTACATACCACTGACAATACATTGGAGTGTTCGGACGCAGTTTTAATTGCTGCCTGAATTCAATACTTTTCCTATCTGAATTTTCACGGGTTGTCGCACCTGCAAAATTTGCCATCATATCTGCCCCGCCGCACGAACGAGGTAACAAATGTTCAACGGATGCTAATGACGGCCAAACTATTCTGTGACCAATTTTTTCAGGCTGTTCATGAGCAATTTTCAATACATACGCTGAAAAACTTTCCTGAGATGTCGGAAGTTTTTGAGCAATTGTGAACATTTTATCATACAATTTCTTATTTGGTAAATCATCTAAAATCTTCAATAAGTCATATAAAAAAGTCTTTCTTGTAAAAGGTACAATAATTTCTTCACGGTTTAATCTGGATTTTGATGTTTCTATTAAACTTTTAAGCTGATTGTTATTTTTCAAAACAGACTTTTTCAAAATATGTTCAATAAACCCCAGAACTTGTTTTTGTCTTTCAATAGTGCTTGCACTTGTTGTATTAGAAAAACGCTTAGTTTCTTTCATAATTTTATTCATAACTTTTTTGGACTTTAAATCAGATCCTTTGGCGATATCTTCTCTTATTTTTGCAAGTTTATACTTAAATTCATAAGATGAAAAAGGAATTACAATAGGTTTTTCATCTAACTTTTTTTCCGTATCTTCCATAAGCAGCTTAAACTTATGCCTATATTCAGGCGGCAAATCGTAAGATGCTTCTGTTAATTCATGAAATATAGGTGTTTGTTTTTTGCGCAAACGCCTTGTATACACAGGTTTTACTTCCTGCAGAATTTCTCTTATATTCATTTTAGGATGAATTTTTGCGCGCTCTGTTATCAATTCTAAAACCTTTGCTTCCATCCCTACAAAGCTGTCTTTATAAGGTTCTAAAGCATTAATAACTTCCAGAGCAGAACGTTTAAAAAGTCCATTTTTCAACCAGCGGCTTAGAACTTTCGGGTCAATCATCGGAACTCCGCAATATATACAAGGGAGTCGGTAAGCAAATAATATTCTTAATTTCGAGGAATTTTGAATTCCTGTAAATGATATTGGATAATAACAAGGCATGCAACTTAAAGAGTTGCCGGCAGAATACAAATTATCCGAATAACAATCTTTCCAATCACTGCTTGATTGGATTTCCTGCCGGTATAAATTGTATTTTGCAAATGATACTGGTTGAATTTTCATATAAACCCTATTAATATTTTAACTCATTTTTGAAAAATATTAAAGTGCTTATTCTTCTGTAATATCTGATGCAAAATGAGACAATGACGGACATTTACCGAAATTATCTAGCATAGCTTTATCGAGTTCTTCTGTCGCAACAATTTTACCGTTTACAAAATTTATGCCTGAAGATGTAATTGTTTCACCAAATTCATCTTTTTTATTTTCTTTTGCTTTAATGTCTTTATCATTTTTGGCCATATGATGCGCAAGTTTACGTTTTTCTTCCTCAAGAATCACTTTTAGATACTGTTTATATTCTTCATTACGATAAACATTTCTTGTAATATCATTTAAAACAGTTGCGACATACTGTTGAATGTATGAATTTCCATCAAGTGCAGTAATCAAAGTTGTAGCTTTATCTATTTCATCATAAGCTTCTTTAAATAATCTGCGTTTTCTAAGCAGTAATGCAAGATTATAATGAGCTTCGTAATTCATCGGAGCAAGCCCGATTGCTTTACAATAACAGATTCCAGCCCTATCATAATCACCAATTGTATGATATGCAACCCCTAAATTATATTGTGAATCATAACTGTCAGGATAAATTGCAACAGATTTTTCATAAGCTTCAATGGCTTTTGATAAGTACTTTCTGCGAGCTTCCCAATCACTGTTTGAATAAAGCGATTTTAAACGATAAGTTACACCAATATTATAATAAGCAATGGCTTTATTTTCTTTATAGCTGACTTTGTTGCTATATACATATGGAATCGAAATTAATTTACGTTTTGTTTTAATAACTTCGTTATACTGTTTTAAAGCAGAATCAAAATCTCCAAGCATTTCAGATGCTACAATACCATAATTCATTCTTGCAATCATCATTCTGGGATTGTGTTTGAACGCATTTGAATATGCATACAAAGCTGAATGATAATCTTCATAAGCTACATAAATATTTCCTAGATTGTACCACGCTCCATAATGCTGCGGATAAAGATTTAACCCCTTGTTATAAAACCTGATAGCATCTTGCATTTCCATCTGCTTATAAGCTTTATCGCCTTGATAAACATAATACATACCCTTAACTTTATCAGCCTGATGTATTACAAACTGTTGATTGAAATACCCTGCTATCACAATCACTGCAATTACAAAAATTGAAAATAAAGCTGATAATATTTTTTTCAAACCGGTTTGCCTTTATACCTATACATACCTATATTAAACAAAATTTTCTCAAATAACATCAACTAAATAATGTAACAGAAATGTAACATATTTTTCAAATAAAGCAATTAAGTTAAACAAAAATTGTTTATAAAAGTAAGGTAGGTTAAAAGGTTAATAGTGTTTGGAGGTTAAAATGACTGACAATATGGGTTTAGGCGCAATTATGCCGACTAATTTTCAATACAATCCAAATCCATACGGAGATTTTGATGATTTAGATTTAAGTTACAGCACATATCCTATGGGTATGGGAAGTATTTTTGGTGGAGGTTTTATGCCCCCTGCTCCAATGATGGGAATGGGTATGGGCACTAACCAGAATTACTTTGATAATATGAAAGAATATCAAAAATTCTATATTGACTATAACATTGACCAACAAAAAATGAACCGTAATGCTGATATGAGAATAAATGCATCTATGGAAGCCATTAAAAATTCTGCAACAGTTCTGAAAGACAAAATCATGGCAAATGAGCAGGATCAAATTGAACAAGCATACAAAAACTATGTTAACACAGTGGGTGTAGCATATGGAGAAGGCACAAAAGAAGAAATTATGGCTCGAGCAAATACTCTTTATGCCCAGATGAACGGCGGCAGAACTCTCGTTCAGGATTTACGTGAATACAGCCACGGTTCAGCGACTCAAGGTTTCATCCAAGCTACAACCTTCGGAATGTATGACAGACGCTCTGCAGAAGACAATATCTCTACAATCACCGGAGCACCCGTCGGAACAGGCGAAAAAACAAAACATAATTTAGGACGACTTGCAGGTGCAGGTACAATCGGCGGTATAGCTTACGGTATCGCAAAAGCCTGCAAAAGCGGTAAAGCTAAAATTATAGGACTAGCAGCCGCCGGAGTTTCAGCCTTAATGTCATTTATTACAGGAAAAATTACAACATAAAAGTATTTTTAAGCGGCGGGACGATTTTATCGTCCCGCCGCTTTTTATATTAATTTGACGAATTTAAAAACATAATAATAATATTATTAATTGATGTCTCTTTTACTGAACTGAGTCCTGCTATTACTCCTTTTAGCAGGATTTTTTTTATTCTGCTAAGTGGAATTTTTTATTTATTTATCCTATAATTTAACTATGAAAAGACTTATTTTATTATTAACATTTTTGGTTATGTTTTGTTCAGTAGAAAGCTTTGCTACGCTTCCTTGGCAAAAACAGCAGGAACAAGCTGTTGAAGTTGACGCGACATCTGAGCAGGCAAAAATTTTATATGCTCAAAACGAAATTGATGAAGCTCTTAAACTTTTAAAAAGCAAAGGCGAAGAATACAGAACAGCAGAAGATTGGCTTATTATCGGCAATATTTTGCAAGATAAAGACAGGATTGATGAAGCTGTTTATATGTTCAAAAAATCAATTGAAAAAGACCCGAAATACTATAAAGCTCACTATAATTTAGGATATATTTACCTGATTCAGGACAGACCTAATATGGCACTTGCAGAATTTAAAAAAGCCGTAAAATATAAAGATAATTTTGCCTACGGCTATTATAATATGGGCTGTGCTTATCTTAAATTAAAACAATACGGGAGTGCTAAATATAATTTCTTTAGAGCTGTCGATTTAAAAAATGACGAACCTATGTTTTATTATAATTTAGCATATACATATAAACAAATGGGAAAAGAAAAACAAGCAAAAACTTATCTTGACCTATATAATAAATTAATGGAAAGAAATTAAAATGGCATCAACATTCAAAGGTATAATTTTCGATTTTAACGGAACATTGTTCAAAGATTCACATCTCCATAAACAAACCTGGCGTGAATATTCAAAAAAACTTCGCGGAACAGAGTTTTCTGATGAAGAGATGGTAAAATATATGTTTGGCAGAACAAACGAGCAGATTATAGAATATGCAATAGGCAAACACCCGACACCTGAAATGGTTGAAAAATATGGGCAAGAGAAAGAAGCCCTTTACCGTCAAATGTGTATTGATGATCCTGAAAATTTTCATTTAGTAAAAGGAGCTGTTGAATTTCTTGATTACCTCAAAGAAAATAACATTCCAAGAACTATTGCAACTATGTCGGATAAAACAAATGTTGATTTTTTTATTGAAAATTTCCATCTTGAAAAATGGTTTGATATAGATAAAATTGTATACGCAGACGGAATTATTCCAAGTAAACCAGCACCTGACATTTATGAAATTGCAGCAAAAAATCTCGGTTTAAAACCTGAAGAATGTATTGTTGTAGAAGATGCGTTATCAGGAATAGAATCAGCCCGCGCTGCAGGTATCGGCAAAATCATTGCAATATGTACGGAAGAACCGCCAGAACTTTATGAGTCAATCCCTTGTGTTTCCGGCATAATAAAAGATTTCACAGAATTTGATAGAAATTACTTTTCAGTCAAACCACCTTTGCCCCAAGGATAATCTTTACTAATTGTCCAGCCATCCTTTTGCATTAACGCAGCACAATATCCACCTCGGTAATATTGCCACGAATCATCTCGACGACATACTCTTACAGGACCGCCACCTATAAGTTTTTCACGAGAATATTTACTCCCGGCCGGAACAACAGAAGATGATTCCATATCAAGCCAAAATGCAAAACCATCAATCCCCATTATATTAGGTTTACCTGAACCATTTATATCAACAACTATTGTCGGATAACCGTCATTTGCGTTAGAATAAGTAAAATACATTCCGTTTTGCATAACATAAATAGGATACTTTATAAGATTCCACGACCAATCATAATAACGATTTCTAGGAACATCCCCTTGAGATGATAGAGTTCGCATAAGGTATTTATGCATTGAACCTTTTATTTTTGTCACACCAGTCATATAAGGTAAAATATATTTTTCCACAACTAGCGTTTCATTAGAAACATCCCAACCCGAAATTTCTCCGTTTTCTTCAGTAGACATTTTTACAGCTTGAGAAAATATACTGTAAGCTGCTTTAACCTTTGTAACCGTTTCACGTTTTTTAAAATTAGTCAGTAAATTTGGAATAGTCATCGCTGCAACTAACCCAATTACCCCAAGTGTAACTAATACTTCTGCCAGTGTAAATGCTCCGGATTTACCACCAACTATTTGAAAGAATACAGAACGCGCAAAGTCTTGTAAAGACAGCCTTAAACGGTTACCCCCCCCCGTTTTTCAAATGTTTGACTAAATTTCATAATCTTTTCCTTTCTAGATATGAGTATAATTTTTTATTTTCCTTTTTTAATAATTCTTCCGCGTTCTTCAATACGTTTTTGGTGATACCCGTAAAGTGCGTAAATTAATACTCCGACAAGCAGCCATAACAGGAAGTACACAGAAGATGTTTTAAGTGTCTTTAGTGAAAATATAATTAACACACCGCAAATTAAAATACCTGCAAGCGGAAACCAAGGACATAATGGAACTTTGAACGGTCTTTGTCTGTTTGGTTCAGTTTTACGCAAGATTAGTACTGCAAGGCAGATAATCACAAACGATGTAAATGTACCAAAGTTACAAAGTGCCGCAGATATATTTAAATCCATAAATAGTCCGCAAACAATTACCACAAGACCTGATATCCATGTCATTACATGAGGAGTTTTAAATTTTTTGTGAATAGCTCTCCATGAACGAGGTAAAAATCTGTCACGACTGATTGCGTATAAAATTCTTGTTGTACCTAACTGATAAATCAGAAGAACAGAGGTTAACGCACAAAGCGCACCAACAGAAATTAAACCAGCAAACCAATCTTTACCGATATAACTCATAGCATGTGCAATAGGTGCTTGAATATCAATTCTTTCAATCGGAACAATTCCTGTTAAAACAAGAGCCACACATACATATAAAATAGTACAAATAACAAGTGTACCCAAAATTGCAATAGGTAAATCTCTTTGCGGATTTTCAGTTTCTTCTGCAGTTGTTGAAATCGCATCAAACCCGATATATGCAAAGAATATTAAAAATGCGCCCATAATAACACCTGAAGGATCAGTCGGGAAAAACGGTGTCCAATGTTCAGGTTTTACATAAAAAGCACCTACAACAACAAATGATAAAATCATAAACATATTTACGCCAACCATTATTGTTGCAACCCTGGTTGATTCTTTAACACCACGAACCAAAAGTAATGTTAAGATTAAAACAATTGCAACAGCCGGAAGATTCACAGCAACAGGGATATGACCAAATAAATAAGGGATTTTATCGTGAATATCCCACCCTTGAGAATTACACAACGCTGTCATAGTTTTGTAATCATATCTTAGCCATAATGGAAAATTCACTACAAAATCAGGTAAAATATGTTTAAAACCTTTTAAGAATTGAATAAAATACCCTGTCCAGGCACTTGCAACTGTAATATTTCCAATTGCATACTCGAGCATCAAAATCCATCCTACCATCCAAGCCATAAATTCACCCATTGTTGCATAAGTGTATGTATAAGCACTACCCGCAACAGGAATCATAGCTGCGATTTCGGAATAACAAAGAGCTGAAAACACACATGCTACAGCCGCCAATACCATTGAAATGACAATAGCAGGACCTGCACCGGCACTTTCTGAACTTCCTGTAATTGCAGTACCGATAATTGTAAAAATACCTGTTCCTACAACCGCACCAATACCAATTACAATAAGGTCAAATACGTTTAATGTTTTCTTTAATTCAGATCTTTTGCTTGTTGCAATAAGATCATCCATACTTCTTTTCTTAAATATATTTCGGCAAATTTGTTTAATATCCATCTATTACATTTCTTCCTGATTTTCAAAACTTTGTACCATTTCTCTATGGACTTTGTTTTCATTATTTCTGTTTTTGATAAATCCGTACAATAAATAAATTATCGCACCAACTCCCAACCATACCGGGAATAAAAGCGCAGAACTTCCTGCCTGCATTGATTTATAAACCATCAACCCTCCGCAGCAAAGAATACCTAAAGCAGGTGTTACAGGTGAAAACGGAACTCTAAATGGTCTTTCACGCTTAGGGTCTGTGTGACGCAAAATAAGCACCGCTACACAAACAATTATAAATGATGTAAATGTACCGTAATTACAAAGTTCAGCAGCCACATCAAGATTTAATGTTAAAATTCCGACAACTGCTAAAATACCTACAGTCCAGGTTAAAAGAGCAGGAGTTTTATATTTTTCATGCAATTTCTGGAATCTTTTTGAGATAAAATGATCACGGCTCATTGCATATAAAATTCTTGTAGCCGCCATTTCTAATACTAAAAGTACAGAAGTTAAACCGGCTAATGAACCTACAGAAATTAATCCCGCTGCCCAGTTTTGTTTAGCCATAGTCATACAATATGCCATAGGAGCTTTCAAAAAGTCTAACGGCACAGCACCTGATGTGTTTTGCATACCTGTTAAAACAAGTGCAACTAAAACATAAACAATTGTAGTTATTAAAAGTGATCCGATAATACCAATCGGCAAGTCTTTTTGAGGATTTTTGCATTCTTCGGCAGCAGTAGCTAAAGCATCAAACCCGATATAAGCAAAGAATATTAAAAACGCACCTGCAAAAATACCCTCAATACCGTGAGGAGCAAAAGGAGTCCAGTTTTCAGGTCTTACGAAAAACGCACCTGCAACAATGAATAATCCGATTACCGCTAATTTTATAAATACCATCAAGCCTGCCATTTTAGCAGAATCTTTAGTACCTTTAACCAAAATTGCAGTGATTAAAAGAACAATTAAAATAGCCGGTAAATTTATACAAACAGGAACACCTAAAAGTCTCGGGACATATAAATCAGGGTTTTCTGCTGCTAATTTACCAACAGTAAACACGTCATTTGTAAGCCAAGCCGGCGGATGTGCAAGCCAAGCCGGTAAAACTTTATCAAAACCTGCCATAAATTGAACAAAATGGTTAGACCAAGCACAAGCAACCGCGATAAATCCGATTGCATATTCAAGCATTAACACCCATCCAACCATCCAAGCTGCAAATTCTCCCAACGTTGCAAAGGTATAAGTATAAGCACCACCTGCAACAGGAATCATTGTAGCAAATTCAGAATAGCATAAAGCTGAAAAAATACACGCAATTGCCGCAATAATCATTGATACGATTAATGCAGGTCCGGCACCGACAGAAGAACCGTCAGCACTTCCTGCAGCTGCTATACCAACAACAGCAAAAATACCTGAACCAATAATTGCACCTACACCAAGGATTATTAAATCCCAAACTCCAAGAGTTTTTTCCAACCCTTGTTCACTTGCTTCTGCTAACATCTCATCCGGAGCCTTAATCTTAGTTATGTGTCTTAAAAAACTCCGTGTAAAAGTTGCTCTGTTAAATTTTTCAGCCATCTATTTTCCTTATTTCTTAATAAGCGGGAAGCCCATAGCCTCACGCTGTTCTACGTATAATCTTGCTACTGCAGAAGCCATTGTTCTGACTCTGCCGATAAAATTATTTCTTTCATCTTTACTGATTACGCCATGCGCATCAAGAAGGTTAAATGTATGCGAACATTTCAAAACATAATCATATGCAGGCAATACTAATTTTGCTTGCAAACAGTTATCTACTTCTTTCTGACAGATATCAAACATCTCAAACAATGAATCGGTATTTGAAACCTCGAAATTATATTTTGATTGTTCTATTTCATTTTGAAGATAAATATCACCATATTTTAATGTATCATTCCACATAATATCATACACGGATTCTTTATTTTGAAGATACATTGCAATACGTTCTAAACCGTAAGTTAATTCCAGCGCCACAGGTTTAATTTCAACCCCGCCGACTTGCTGAAAGTACGTAAACTGAGTAATTTCCATACCGTCAAGCCAAACTTCCCAGCCAACACCAGCTGCGCCTAATGTAGGAGATTCCCAGTTATCTTCAACAAAACGAACATCATGTTCTTTTAAATCAATCCCCATTGCTTCCAAACTTTTTAAATAAAGTTCCTGAGCGTTATCAGGTGATGGTTTTAAGATAACCTGAAATTGAAAATAATGTCCCAAACGGTTAGGGTTTTCACCATATCTTGCATCGGTTGGTCTTCTGCAAGGTTCAATCATTGCAGTATTCCAAGGTTCAGGACCTAAAGAACGTAAAAATGTTGCAGGGTTCATTGTTGAAGCCCCTTTTTCTATATCATAAGGCTGTTGAATTATACAACCGTAATCTGACCAAAACTTTTGTAAATTAAAAACCAGTTCTTGAAAATTTAAAGCCATAACATAAATCCAATATTGTACTAACTACACTCGTTTCTTCATCTTATTACCGACATAGTAAAATTTCAAGTTTATAATAAAAAATGTTAAGTCTTTATGATACAATAAAACAAAAAGAGGTCGATATGGCAAATAAGATTATAATATTTTCAGGTAAACAATACTCAGGCAAGGACACCGCTGCAAAAATTATGCTGGCAGAAATGCCGGATTACAAACGCTGTGCAATGGGTGATATTATAAAACTGACTTATGGGCAAAAACACGGTTTGACATATGAAGAAATTGAAGAAAACAAATCACAATATCGCGCAGGTTTAATAGAGCTAGGCAATTGGGGTCGCGAACAAGATCAAGATTATTGGCTAAAAAAAATTCTCGAACAAGACGGAAATATTATAGTAACAGATGTTCGTGTGCCACACGAATATGAAATTTTTAAAAATGCCGGAGCAATTTCAATAAGAATTGAAGCAACACAACAAACTCGAGCTGAACGCGGTGAACTTGTCGGTGAAAATGACATTACAGAAACCGGACTTGATGATATTAAAGACTGGGATTATTTAGTCACAAATGATTCTAATTACGAAAATTTAAAAACACAAATTGAAAAAATTATATCAAACTTGAAAAATTCTTAATCAAATTTAGGTACAACTTTTTGGGTAACAACATTTACCACACCCTACGGGCACAAACTTTCCCAATCAGGCTCATCCTGTTCTTCGCCCGGTTCAATTATATGTTCACCACATTCAAGCATTACCTGCAATGATAACTTTAATTGCTTTTTATAATTTTCCCTTGCACGAGCCAAAGTTTTTGCGCAAAACGTAAAACTCGGTATCTCTTTAATTTCTATATAAAAATATGGATTGCCGTCAAAATCAAGGTCTTGCCCCTCGATTAGCGTCCAATCCAAATTTAAATAGTATTCTAAATCTTTACTTACTTCCATATTTACATTTACATTAATTTTCTAAAGAAGAATTACTTAACGGTTGTGATAACATAATACCTTCACCTCCGACAACGTCGGCTCTTTGACCGTCTATATATAAATATACCGGTAATGACGAATTTAATTTCACAGTCTTAATTAACTGATAAAGTCTTTTATATAGACTTTCAGTGCCTCCACCGGTTACAAAAGCAGAATTAAGGTTTACTATAACCTTATCGCTTTGTTCTGTAATACTAATAACTTCAGCTCCGGATGGAATTTCAGTATACACTCCAAATTGCTTTTCTTCTCCTTTCGGACCGCGAATTAAAGAGGTTACCGCAAATTTAATTTTTGAGCCATCAATATCTTTATTATAATGACGCTTTACTGCTTTATAAACTTCTTCATTATGTTCATTTTTTCCTATAAAATAAACATTTACAAATTCTTTTGTATTTTCTTTAATGTCAGGAGTTTTGTGATCTACTGTTTCTTCCTGCACTGAACGCTGTAAAACCTGTACCTCATCAGGTTTAACTTCAGGTTTTGGCATGAAAACATTAAAGCCTATAAGCCCTACAACGACAAACATACAAAAACCTATAAAAAGTAAAAGAATTTTTTGATTTTTATTCATATTAAACATTCCTTTTAATCTTTTGGAAGAGTAATAATACCATCCGCATGAATTACATTATTTTTAATAGCAATATCTTTTACATTAACTTTTGCATCTTTATTATCTAAGATTTTAACTGAAAAATCCAGTGGATTCAAATAGTTCATAATAAAATCTATTTTTCTTAAATCTAATGCTACACGACCTGAAACTAACTTTGTATTAGTAAGATTAATTTTCCCATTTTTAGTATTTAAATCAGATTCAAGAACTATTCTTTGTTCTTGTTTAACAAACGGGAATTCAAAACCTATAATATAATAAAATTTACTTGCCTTTAAAGCCACTTTCGTAGAAGAAACTCTAATTCCTGCCCCATAAGAAGCTGCTAATTTATTAAAATCATCAATAACTTTTTGGTATTTAGGATGAGCCATAGTTTTATTAATCGAACTTTGGTTCATTTGGATATTAAAAGCCATTGGCATGTCTTCTACAAAAACTATTTCTTTATCAACTTGTTTTATATAATTAAAATCACAAAGAGTTGCTAAATTCAAAGCTGAAAGATGTATATCATTTATTAAAACATTTTTACCGTTAACTGATAACGATTTAAAAATACCATTTCTTAAATCTCTAGGACTGTAAGAATCCATATCAACTTTTAATTCATCAGCAGAAGCTATCTTTAGAATTTCTTTTGCAATAATAGATTCAACTTTTTTTTCAGTTAATGCATTAAAACCAGAAACTGAACTCATAAATGTTTTAAACTTAGTGTTCAGGTTATATGGTTCAACACAATTATAATCACAAGCAGCCTGAACAGTCGAAATAGTTGTACATAAAATTCCTAATAATAAAATAATCTTTTTCATAATACCTCAAATACTTTTTTCACCAAAATTTTGTTATGATTTACCATACCTATAGCATATATTTTACCACTATAAATCAAAAATACAATATCTGAATTTTTAAAATCATGATTATTAATCCACATGCCGTGGCTTACCCGCTGTTTGTCAGAATCGGAAAGATTATAACAAGGTCGTTTTAAAACATCCAATGGATTAATCAAAAGTTTACAAGCGTCATCTTCTGTAATCTTATCAAGTTCTACAGTATTACCAACAAGAAATTCTCCGGCTTTTGTTCTTTCCAAGGCTATCAAATACCCTCCGCATCCTAATTTCGCACCTAAATCATAAGCTATAGAACGTATATAAGTTCCCTTAGAACAAGCCACAATAATCTTTGCAATCTGATTTTCACAATCAAAATCAACAAGTTCAATTCTGGAAATCGTAACCTGACGTGACTTGATTTCTACCTGTTCACCAGCTCTGGCATAATCATATAACTTTTTACCATTAACCTTTATCGCAGAATATATTGGCGGCATTTGAGAAACTTCACCCTCAAAAGACTTCAATGCTTCAACGACCTCAGATTCTGTAGCATTTTTATCAAAAGTTTCTGTAACTTCTCCTTCTAAATCATAAGTATCTGTTGTTTTACCAAACTGAACAGTTGCAATATATTCCTTATCATCATCAAGATATTCTATCAGCTTTGTTGCTTTTCCCACTGCAATCGGCAAAACACCTGTTGCAAACGGATCTAACGTTCCGGTATGCCCAACCTGTTTTATTTTTAACACTTTTCGAAGCTTTGCTACGACATCATGAGATGTCAGACCTTTAGGCTTATAAATATTTAAAAATCCAAAGGGGATATCTTTTTCTTTTTCATATGCCATTCGTTATTCCCCTTTATTTTCTAAATCTCGCCGCGGGAAATTTTATTTATTAATTCAGTTACTCTTGAACCTTCTTCTAGACCGTTTGAATATACAAAACGGAGTTCCGGAGTTAAACGTAAACGAAGTCTTTTCCCAACTTCATAACGGATTTTAGATGTACTTTTTTCGATAACTTCTTTTGATTTTTCGATCTGTTCATCTGAACCTAAAACACTATATATAACTTTGGCAAAAGAATTATCGTGTGAGACTTCCACGTCAACAATTGACACAACACCTTCCAGACCTCTGATTTCTTTTCTTAAAATTTCAGAGATATCACGCATTAATTCTTTTCTTACTCTTTCATTTCGTAATGACATATAATTTTCCTTTTTTTATAATTATATAAGTTTATTAAAATCTTTTACATTCGCCATCTGTTTTCTAAATTGGGCATCTAAACTTGGGAATGCTTCAAAAAATATATTTTTTAATGTTTCCCAAAATCCGGATTTATTATTTACAGGAAAAGCTGTTTTTATTATATCTTTTCCTTTTAGAAAACCTTTACTTACTGCATTACCAAATGTTACATTATTTCTTGTGTTTACAGGGTATTGTACTTTTGTAATCATTCAATTTTTCTCCTTATAATGATTTTCTTTCAACTTCTTCTGTTGTAGAAACTTCAATTATATCGCCTTCTTGAATATCATTAAATTTGCTGAATGAAATACCGCATTCAAATCCCTGCGCAACTTCTTTAACGTCATCTTTGAAACGTTTTAATTGGTCAATTGCACCTCGGAAGATTTCTTCACCATTTCTGATAAGAACCGCATCTTTTGAACGAACAATTTTACCTTCAAGTACATAACAGCCGGCAATTTTGTTGGTTTTGCCAATTGTAAATACCTGACGAATCTCAGCTTTACCAAGTTCAACTTCTTTGATTTCAGGTTCAAGAAGTGATAATAATGTTTTCTCGATATCTTCTAACAACTGATAAATAATATCATATTTTTTGATTGTAACACCTTCACGTTCAGCTGATGCTAACGCATTCGCATCTTCTTTTACGGTAAATCCAAGAATCAAAGCGTTTGATGCAGCTGCAAGCATAACATCAGCTTCAGAGATATTACCGACACCAACGTGAATAATTTTTGTTGTAATTTCTTTTGATTCAACACCTGCAATAGCTTGAGCTACAGCTTCTGCTGAACCGTGAGTATTTGCTTTGATGATTAAATTCAATTGAGGAATTGCATCATCACCTGCAACCGCTTCTTTTCTAATGTGAGCCGGAAGCATTGCTTCTAATCTCTTATCACGTTCTTTTTCTTTTCGGTCTGCGATAATTGATTTCATTTCTTTTTCGTTTTTGACAACTTCGAAGTAATCACCTGCCTGAGGTACTTCTGACAAACCTAAAACCTCAACAGGAGTAGACGGTTCTGCTTTTTGAATTCTTTCACCGCTGTCAGATAATAATGCACGAACTCTGCCACAAGCTGTACCTACTACAATACAGTTACCTGCTCGAAGTGTTCCGTTTTGAACCAATAATGTTGCAACAGGACCTTTACCTTTATCAAGGTTAGCTTCAATAACAACCCCGGAAGCTTCGGCTTTCGGATTAGCTTTCAAATCTTGAACATCAGCTACAAGCAAGATGTATTCCAATAATTCATCAATACCTGTTCCTTGAAGAGCTGAAACTTTGACAGTAATCGTATCTCCGCCCCAATCTTCCGGAACAAGACCGTGTTCGGTTAACTGCTGTAAAACTTTATCCGGATTAGCACCAGGTTTATCTATTTTGTTAACTGCAACAATAATAGGAATTTCTGCTGCTTTTGCGTGGTTAATAGCTTCAATTGTTTGAGGCATAATACCGTCATCAGCTGCTACAACAAGAATCGCAATATCTGTTGCTTTCGCTCCGCGAGCACGCATTTCCGTAAATGCTTCGTGACCTGGTGTGTCTAAAAATACAATTTTCTTATCGTTATTATCGCTTAAATATACTGTATAAGCACCGATAGACTGAGTAATACCGCCGACTTCTGTTGCTACAATTTTATGTTTTGAAGCTCGAATACTGTCAAGCAAAGTAGTTTTACCGTGGTCTACGTGACCCATAATACTTATAACAGGAGCACGTTTTTTCAACAATTTTTTATCTACTTCTGAAAGTGCTTTTGCTTTTTCTTCTTTTTCAAGTTCTTGTTCAATGTAAGCATCCAAATCTTCTTCAAGAACTTCTAAATTATATTCTGCACACACTTTTTTAATAACATCAACATCAATAAGCTGGTTAACAGTAGCCATAACTCCGTTTAGCATTAAGAATTTAACAATTTCTGCTGGAGTTTTTCTTATTTTTTCAGACAATTCAGAAATTGTCATTGCCTGATTTACAACAATTTTTGTAACTTCTTCTACAGCTTCAACTTTTTGAACTTTCTTTTTATGGTGTTGTGCTGCTGCTTTTTCTAAAGAAATTCTTTCCTGTTCTTCTTTTTTAGAGTTGAAATCTTTTTCTTTTTTCTTTGTATCAACTCTGCGTTTTGAACTTGGTGCCGGAGTTTTATTATCATAGATTTCTTGAGAAATTATACGGCGCTGCAACGGTTTTTTATTTGCAAAATCTTTATTTTCACCTGATTGTGCAGGCTTGTCGCCCCTATTAATTTTTCTATCTCCTGCCGGTTTATCTCCACGCGGAGGGAATTTTTTATCATCTCTGTTGTAAGGTCTGGATGGTCTTGAATCTTCACCTACAGGCTTTTTAGGAGCTCGTCTTACAATTTCAAGACGACTTGCAGGTTTTACTACTTCTACTTTCGGACGTTCTACTTTTTCGATTCTTGAAACACGTTCAATAACAGGCTTTTTAACTTCTGCAGAAGTTTCTTTCTTTTCTTCAACTACTGCTGCTGGTTCAGGTTTTGCTTTTTTAACAACAAAAGCTTTAGGCTTTTGCACAGGTTTAACACTGCCGTTTGCGATAAAATCTTTCAGCCTGCTAATTTGGTCAACAGTGACTGTACTGGAATGAGTTTTTCCGGTAATCCCTATTTTTGCAAACTTTTCTACGACTTCTTTGCTTGGAAGCCCGAGTTCTTTTGCTAATTCACTTATTCTAACTGTTTCGTAACTCATCTAGTAACTGTCCTTTCAATTCGTTTGGTATAGAGTGTTTCAAATGTTTTGCAAGCTTATCTTTCTTAAAAGCCTTCTCTATACAAGCTTTATTATAGCAAAGATATACAGATCTGCCAAATGTAACAGAATTCGGGTTTATAATGACATTATCACACTTATGGTCAGCTGTAATTTTGATTAAATCTTTTCTGTCTTTTATCTGCCAGCAGCTAACACAACGTCTTTCTGTCACTAATATGCCTCTATCCTACTTCTGCCAATTTTTCTAACTTTAACTTTTGGTCATATTCAACCAACAAGTCGATAAGTTCATCCAACTCACCGTCAATAACAGTCCATACATTCAAGTTATGATTTAATCTGTGGTCAGTCAATCTTCCTTGCGGGAAGTTATATGTTCTGATACGTTCTGACCTGTCACCTGAACCAACTTGAGAACGTCTTAAGTCTGTGATTTCCTTAGTTTGTTTCTGAACTTCCATATCGTAAAGTTTAGCTTTCAAAATTTCAAGCGCACGCTCTTTGTTTTGAAGCTGTGAACGTTCTTCCGTACAGAAAATCATGATTCCTGTAGGTTTGTGGAATACTCTAGCAGCTGTCTCAACTTTGTTAACGTTTTGACCGCCTGCGCCGCCTGAACGTGCTGTAGTAATTTCAACATCGTTCATATTCAAATTAACTTCAACATCATCAACCTGAGGCATAACTGCAACTGTTGCAGTTGATGTATGAACACGTCCTTGAGATTCTGTAGCCGGAACTCTCTGAACTCTGTGTACACCTGATTCGTATTTCAAGCGGGAATAAATACTATCACCCTTCATTGAAATAATAACTTCAGATACACCACCGGCTTCACAATCAGTTTTGCTTAAAATCTGAGTTTGCCAACCCATTTTATCAGCGTATCTTAAATACATACGCATCAAGTCACCTGCGAAAATATTAGCTTCATCACCACCTGCGCTGCCGCGGATTTCAAGCATAATATCTTTATCATCCATCGGGTCACGAGGTAATAAAAGAACCTTCATTCTTTCTTCAAACTCAGGTATTTTTGCCTCATTTTCTTCCATTTCAGCCTTTAAAAATGAACGCATTTCTTCATCTTTTTCTTCGTGAAGCATTAATTTTGCATCTTCAATGGCTTCTGTTGTAGACTTCCATTCGTAATAGAGGTTAACAGTTTCTTCCATTGACTTTCTTTGCTTAGATAAGTCTCTAAACTTATTATAATTCTGAATTACAGCCGGATCAGACAAAGTTTCGCCGAGTTCTTTGTACTTCTTTTCTATTTGTAAAATTTTATCTAACATATCTTTCATACTTTTATCATAACAAAAACATGTTATTTTACAAATTCTTTAGGTTAAACCAATAGAAAAATCGAATTACTCTTGAGTTTCTTGTTGTAAACGCAATTGCGCAATTTCTTCACGCAATTCACGTGAACGTTGTGATAACCTGTTATACACTTGTGAATTTATCTCGCCGCCAATCAAAAGAAGAATTGATGTATAATAAAGCCAAATCATAAGGATGAAAAATGCCCCAATAGTACCATATACAAGGTTATACGTACTTAAATTATTGACATAAACAGAAAAGCCCCACGAGCCAAGTAACCAAAATGTTGTAAAAAATACAGTTCCAGGCAATGCACTTTTACGCTTAAAACTTTCGTTGCCACGTAAATCCGGCAATATGTAGTAACTTAAAAATGCCATTAAATACAGTGCCAAAAATGCTACAGGCCAACGAAGGGTTAAAATAGTAATCGCCCATCCTTTTGACATACCAAAATGCGCCACTAGAAACATTATGATAACTTTACCAAAGATGATAATGTTAATTGTTAAGAACAACACCAGAATATTTACAAAAACCATCAAAAATGAAAGTATTCTTGTATAAATAAAACTTCGAGTTTCTTCAACTTTATAAGCTCTATTCAAACCTTTTAGTACTACTGCAACCCCGTTTGTAGAAAGAACAATCGTTGTAATTATACCAATAATTGCAATAAGCTGACCGTGATTAAAAATCATAGTTTCTTCAAGTACGGATTTTAAAAGATTCATAGCTTGATTCGGCATTATATTAGCCAAAACCCGCAAGATAGAATCCAAATAAGAACGGTTACCCATCCATCCGAAAATTGCCATCAAAAACAACATAAACGGGAATATACCAACAACAAGCATAAAGCCCATTTCTGCTGCCATACCGTAAAAATCATTTTTTATAATGGATTTAACAAGCTTAACAAGTGCTAATATAAATTTATTTTTTACAAGTTTTTTTAACATAAGTTCTTGTTCTTGATTTCTTCTAATACCAAATTAACTGCCTTTACAGGTGCAGCTTTGATTACAGCACCTGCCGCAAGTTTATGACCGCCGCCGCCAAAAGCCGAACAAACCTGTGCTATATCTTTTGTTTTACTTCTCACTGAGATTTTGGAAGTTGTTGAATTTAATTCTTTAACAACAAATGCAATTTCTGTAGTTTTTATTGCACGTAACTTTTCAGTCAAACCGTCGGTAAAATCCTCACCATTATTATAAAATTTTTCTAAGTCTTTTTTATAAACAATTGTGTATGCGATTTTGTCATCATTTAAAAATTCCGCTTTATTTACACAATAGCTTTGAAATAAAACTAAATCCTTTGAATTTGATTCGTAACATTTTTGATAAATTTCAGAAGGATTTACTCCATATGAAATCAGTTTACCTGCAAATTCCATTGTTTTTTGTGTAGTATTTGAAAACCTAAAACAGCCTGTATCAGTCATAATTCCTGTATAAAGACAAATTGCGGTTTCTGTTGAAATTTTCCACCCTGTCCTTATCGCAAGTTCCACTAACACCTCTGCCGTTGCAGAAGCTTCAGGTTTAACGATATTTATCCCTGCGTAATTTGGATTCGTTTCGTGATGATCAATATTGACTGTATTTTTTGCTTTATTAAATAAAATCTTTGCATCAGCACATCTGTCCAGCGCTGCGACATCAAGATTTACAACCACATCATATTCACGAGAAAAATCATACTCATCAATAAATTTAATTTCATCAGAATAAGGCAAAAACTTATAAGTTACAGGTACATCTGAAACTGCCAACATATCGCATTTTTTCTTGTAATTATCCTTTATTAACGAATATAAACCGCACATAGAACCTAAAGTGTCCCCATCAGGATTTATATGCGATACTAATAATATATTTTTAGAATTCTTTATGATACTATCAAACTGTTCAACAACCATTTTTTGATTTTATCACAAAAAATAATCGAAACAAAACTTATGAAGAAAATTTTATACACAAAATTTCAAAATGTTGACGAAATCATTGCAGAAATGATGAAACACGCTGCGATTAGAAAAGCAATCACGCGGACGAATTTGTGTAAATTCTGGAATAAAGTTGCTGGAGAAAAATTTGCCCAAAACTCTAAACCTTATTCAATGATGAAGGGCTCTATTATGGTAATAGCTTGTAAAACTCCAGTTGTTGCGCAAGAACTTATGCTTAGAAAAACACAGCTTCTTGTTAAATTTAAACCTTACGTGGAATCCTTGAATATGAAACTTACGGATTTGAAATTTGATGCAAAAAAATGGGTAGAAGAAAATAGCGGCGCGGAATAAATTCCGCGCCCCTTGTATATATCTTAAAATTCTAATTTTATATCTGCTTTAATTTTAATAAATTTAGTTTTCCCTTTATCATCAAAAAACACCTTGTAAGCAGGAATCAAAATCTGTTCTTCTTTTCTAACAGGTTGGTATTTTATATTGAGAATAACTGAGTTATAAACCATATAACAATTATATTTTTCTAACGAGCAATCGCCGTATTTGAAAAATTTAACAGCATCACCATACTTATTTTTTCCGCCGGTAAAAACTGTATCTCCGTCTTCACCATATAAAGAATACATGTTAGGATTAGACTTAACAAAATATTCAGCAATATCTTTGCCTGAATTAAATTTAGCATAATCAGGAGCACTGACAACTTCTTTAACATAAGAATTACATAACTTATTTGCCGGATTGTAATATTTAGCGGCATAGATAGCCACAAACATTACAACAATTAAACCAACTACGAAATAAATAGCAAATGCAATTGCCCATTTTTTCTGTACTTCTTGAAATCTTTCTATACTTTCCCAGTTTTTTGTTCCATTATAAGCCCACTCATTACCTTTTGTACCAACATATATTGTAATCCCCGGACAAATTAGCCGAAATACAGGACCAATAACAGGAATTTTACTAATTGCAACAACAGCTATCATAATTAAAAGAGTCGGGAAATAATCATTCCACGCGCCATTAAAAATTGCCCAAATCCAGCCAAATCCAAATGCTCCCCAGTTAAATTTGTTCAATTCATTTTTTATCCGTTCTCGTTCAGCATTTTCCATACTGTAATCATACATAATTGCAACCCTCTTTTTCCGTATTTATTTTACAATATTTTTACCAATAAAACAAGGTTTAACGTAATGTTTTAAAAAACTCAGCCAAAAGCGCATCGCATTCTTCTTCCATAATTCCGCCGTAAACGTTGAGTTTTGAACCAATCATAATGGTACGCAAATCAATTCTTGAGGAGAATGCGCCGTAATTTGTATCATAACTTCCGAAATAAACTGATTTAATTCTTGATTGCAGAATTGCCCACCCGCACATTGGACAAGGTTCTAAAGTCACATAAAGTTCACACCCGTCAAGCCGCCAATTTCCGAGGAATTTTTCAGCTTCACGAATTGCAATAATTTCAGCATGAGATGTTATATCATTATCCTTTTCCCGGGTATTAAAAGTCGTTGCAAGGACTTTGCCATCTTTTACGATAACCGCACCAACCGGAATATCTCCGTCAGCTTTTTGGGCTTGTTCTATTGCAAGCTTCATAAACTCCATAATTTATTCCTCATCCTCAGCAATGTTTAAAGTGATTGTTGCACAGAACCCAAATTCTTCATCTGAAGACAATTCAATTGTTCCATTCATTGCTTCTATTAGTCCCTTAACAATAAAAAGCCCAAGTCCGGTACCACGCGTTGTTCTTGTCATTTCATCATCAAGTCTGACAAATTTTTCAAATAATGTTTTTAATTTTTTTTCAGGAATAACATCACAGCTGTTTTTAACCTCAATAATAGCTTTATTATCCTGCTGCTCTACTGTAACAAATATAGGTGAATCCGGATATGAATATTTTATTGCATTTTCGTATAAATTAACAAAAACCTGTTCCAGTCGTCCCTTATCTGCAATTACAGGCGGAAAATCATCAATCATTTGCACGATAATTTCATGCCCGTCACATTTTCGAAGCAACAACTCGGACTGTTCAAGAACTTTATCAAGCCATACAGTTGTATTAATTGTACGAAGACGCATTCCTTCGATATCCGGAATAGTCAATAAATCATCAATTAAGCGCTTTAATTTTTCAGACTGCTCTTTTATTATTCTCAAAGATTTTTGCTTAGTTTCTTCATTAATAACAATATCCTGCCTCATAAGACGTGAAGTATACCCTTGAATACTTGTCAGTGGTGTTCTTAACTCATGGCTTACGGTATCTAACAAGCTTGAACGAAATTCATTTAATTCTTTTAATTCAATATTTTTCCTTTTTAATTTTATATATGATTTATGAATTTCTGATGCCATATTATTAAATTCATTTGCCAAAAAAACAATTTCATATGGAGTAAAAGTCGTTGTCAAAAGCCTGATTTGACGTTGATAATTACCCTTTGACAATGCAATTACCGCTTTAAATAACTGTCTTATGTTGATATATAGATAATAAATATAAAAACCTATTAACAACATCATAGATAAAATCGCTGTTAAAACTGATAAAATAATTTTAACCCTATTATCAATAATTGCGTATTTAGTTATGTTTTCTGTGGTGTTTACAACAATGGTTAAATCCGGATTTGTCCTGTGAAGGTAAACTATCGGGGTATTTTTTTCGTCCCCAAAAATAACCGGAGCATCTTCTATTTTTTCATCAGGAAGTAAGTCTATTGTCTCTTTATAAACTTCGGGTGTAAAGTTATGAGATGATATCAAACGTTTTTGATTATCGATAATATAAACCTGCCTGTTATCATTTTCAAGAGATTTAAACAGTTGAACATCCCAATTATTTGCATTGAAAATTATTACAAGAAAAGAACCGTCTTTCATCTGGGTTGATAAAATCGGCTTTTCATTAATATGCGCATCATCAGTAAGTTTTTCAAGCTCATCAGGGCTTCTTACCACAACAATATCTTCACAATTCGGATATTTTTTTGCAATATCTTTAATAAATTTTTCTTTCAAAGCCTTTGACGGTAGATATTCCAAAGTGTCTGCAATCTGGGCTAACGTTGTTTCATTGGTCTTGAAAAAGAAATCAACTTCATCTGATACAATACTTGCGACAAGTATAGCCGATTCTCTTAACTGATGACGAACGGATTTTTGGTTAATATTATTGATAATAAACCCGCTGATTGTCATAGGAATTACAACCGCAATAAAAAATACTATCGCAATTTGTTCAATAATTTTTAATTTTTTCAATCCGTAACTATACTTTTTCATAACTACTCTTGTGCAAACGGAGTTAATTTATACCCAACATTGGTTACTGTATGTAAATACTTTGGTAACTTTGCATTTGTTTCAATTTTATTTCTTAATCCGCCAACATGAACCCTCAACATACGTACATCTTCATTACTGTCATATCCCCAAACTTCATCCAATAAAGTCGCAAGCGTAACAGGATTATTAAAATGCTGCATTAGACAATATAAAATTTCAAACTCAGTAGGAGTTAATTTTACACGCTGATTTACAATAACAGCTTCTAAAGATTCAGGAAAAATCTCAATGTCACCGCATTTTAAAACTTCATTAGAAAGCGGCGATTCTTCAAGATTGACAACATTTCTGCGCAACAGAACCCGTATTCTTAGCAACACTTCCTGAATATCAAAAGGTTTCACAAGATAATCATCTGCACCACAGTCAAAACCTGCTGTTTTATCGTCAATTGTACCTTTAGCAGTAAGCATCAAAACCGGAACTGCAAGTTTTGCCTGACGTATATTTTTACAAACTTCAAACCCGTTCATTTTAGGCATCATAACATCAAGCAAAATCAAATCATAAGTATTATTCAAAGCCTTATTCAAGCCCTCAAGCCCGTTAACAGCAGTATCTACAAAATATCCGCTGCTTGCAATATCAAACTCTAAAAGCTCTCTGATTTCATCATCATCATCAACAATTAAAATACGTTTTTGTACTTCTGTCATAAAACACCCCTGTTTTTCAAAACCATTGTACAAAACACGAATAATTTTTGCAATCGAATATAATAATACTTAATATTTATTAAGATAAAGCAATGCAAACACTTGCAAACTATTTACACTAACCTATAATGAACCAGTGATAAAGATAAGCAAAACAAATACCAAAAATCGCGCCGACAAAAACTTCTAATGGAGTATGCCCAAGAAGTTCTTTTAATTTACCGCCCACTGATTGCAAATCATGATGATAAAAATCTTCCATCATTCTGTTTAAGCATGCCGCAGTTTTACCAGCCGCACGGCGAAGCCCTGCTGCATCATACATAATAATTAATGAGACACCAAGCGAAACTGCAAAAATAATCGAATCAAAACCTTGTAAAATACCTACTAAAGTAGATAAACCCATTACACCTGCTGAATGAGAACTAGGCATACCACCTGTTGTTGAAAAAATTTTGAAATTAACTTTTTTGCTTTTTATAGTAAATAAAATAAACTTAATTACCTGCGCAAAAAACGCTGAAAAAAGCCCGCAAGTGATAACTTCATAACCGTTATTTGCAATTGTATTCCTTATTACATCTAAATACATTAAATACCTACTCTCTCATTAATCTTTTTAATCATATACGGAAAAATTTCCGATTCCATATTCTGTTTTTTCATTATATCACAGCATTTTTCAAATAAGCAAGAAAGTTTACATTTTGCTTCATCTAAACCATATAAAGAAACATATGTAAGCTTGCCTTCTTCTTTATCCTTGCCTAAAGTTTTTCCCATCTGTTCAAAAGTTGATACCTCATCTAAAATATCATCTGCTATTTGAAAAGCAAGCCCGAAAGTTTTCGCAAATTCAGTTACTGCCGCAATTTTTTCATCATCAGCACCTGCAATTATCGCACCTGTCCGCATCGCAAGCTGAAACAGATCTGAGGTTTTATGTGTATGAATATATTCAAGAGTTTTTTTATAATCATTAACAGATTTTGAATCAAGTTCAGAATGACATAACTTACCCTCCGACTCAATATCAACAACCTGACCTGCTATAACCCCGCGAGCTCCGGCAAATTGGAAATATTCGTTCAAAACTCTAATCAAAACAGACGGTGATAAATTTTTTGAATATTTTGTAATAACAGACGGTGCGTATGTTAAAAGCGCATCACCTGCCAATACAGCAATTGCTTCACCAAAAACCTTATGGTTAGAAGGTTTTCCGCGCCTAAAATCATCATTATCTACACAAGGCAAATCATCATGAATAAGAGTTTGCGCGTGAAGCATTTCAATAGCACAGGCTGTCGGTATCGCATCTTCAATTTCACCGCCAAGCATTCTGCAAACTTCAAGACACATTATAGGTCGAAGCCTTTTCCCTGGAAGCATAACCGTATATTTCATCGATTTAAAAATATTTTCGGGATATTCAATCTGAATATATTCATCCAACTTTTCGTTAACTAATTCAATATAATCATTCATCTGCATCTTCTGTAATTTCCTTATAAATCTTTTGTTTTTGCGTATTGCGTGAAGCTTGACGCTTCTTTTCACTTATTTTAACGTGAGCTTTATTGTTTTTAAATTTTTGAGCTGATTCTTTTTTTATACCGTTATATTTAACTTTTTCTTTATACTCAAGAGCTTCAGCTACAAATTCAACATAACTTTCATAGCGTGATTCATCAATTTCTTCAATATGTTTTAAAACTTCACAACCGTCCTCATTGATATGCAAACAGTCACTATATTTACAACCATGGTTATGTTTGGAAATTTCATCAAAAAGCCTATCAACATTTTGCGGCAATATAAAATCAAACCTTACATTACTAAATCCAGGAGTATCAACAATTGCAGTAGTTTCATCAATCGAAATAATTTCACAATGGCGTGTTGTATGGGTTCCGCGGTTTAGTTTTTCACTAACTTCTTTTGTTCGTAAATTAACATTTGGATTAAGCGCATTAATCAAGCTTGACTTTCCAACACCAGAATTCCCGCAAAGCGCAGAAACTTTTCCGCTCAACAAACGACGAAAATCTTCTAACCCTCTTTTTTCAATAGCTGAAGTAAATACAATCTCATAACCAAGATTGCCGTAAATTGATAAAATTTTATCCTGCGAATCCTGTTCCAGTCCTAAATCTTCCTTGTTAAAACATAGAACAACAGGGATTTTATAATATTTTGCAAGTGAAATATATCGGTTTAGTTGATGCAAATCTAAATCCGGATGTTTTAGAGCAGACACAACAACAATTTGGTCAACATTTGCAACCGAAGGACGCGGAATAAAAGTTTTTCGAGGTAAAACCTCGGTAATTACACCGACGTCAAATTCTACAAAATCTCCAGCAACTATTTTTATCTGCTGTTTTTTTAATACTTCGCGAATCTTACATTCAAAAGTTTTTCCATCATTTTGAACATAATAAAAATCAGAATGTATTTTGTAAATTTGACCTTTCATATAAGCTTTAGTTTACAAAAAAAGGCTGCCATTTGCAATATTTATGCAATAATATAAGTATGATTACAAAAAATGAACTTGATAAACTTGTTGAAAAATATGAAAATGAGGATTTTATAAAAGACGATCCCGTTCAATTTATTCACAAATTTAAAACAAAAAAAGATACCGAACTTGCCGGATTTATTGCATCATTACTTGCTTATGGCAGCAGACAACAGTTTATAAAAAAGTTAAATCAATTATTTGAAATCGCCCAAAATGAACCGTTAAATTTTATCCAAAACTTTGAACCGGAATTAATTGGAGATTTCAATTACAGGTTCGGCAAACCGAACGATTTTATCGCGATTTTTGAAATACTAAAAAAACTATATAACACTTCCGATGGTTTAGAAGAACTATTTGAACACGGTTATAAGCAAGGAAAAATATTTGAAAATGTTGTAGATTACTTTTATAACTCATCCGCCAATAATTTAAAATTAACCCCCGGACAGGGGTTTTACCATATGATTCCAGACCCTCACAATGGCGGAGCTATGAAACGTATGTGTATGTACCTTCGCTGGATGGTAAGAAAAAGCCCGGTAGATGTCGGAATCTGGGAATTTATGAAACCATCTGAATTATATATACCGCTTGATGTTCACGTTGGAAGAATTTCGCGTGAGATGGGACTTTTAACAAGAAAAGCAAACGATTTTAAAGCAGTAATAGAACTGACAGAAAACCTCAAAAAACTTTGTCCTGAAGACCCGATAAAATATGATTTTGCATTATTTGCATACGGGGTTAATAACAAGTGAAAAAAATAATAAAAATTTTTCTTATAATTATTCTTTTTTCAATAATTTTTTATTCACGAACTATTGAGCCTGACAGACTTGTAATAAAACAGCAAAGAATATATGTACCAAATTGGAATAAAAAACTGGACGGATTAAAAATTGCGCTAATATCAGATATTCACGCATACTACGGAAAAATATCCCCTGAAAAACTGGATATAATAATAAATAAGACCAATGAACAATCTCCTGATTTGATTTTTATACTTGGGGATTTAGACACGCTTTATTTAAAAAAATCCTTACAATATCAAGAAAAAGTCGGAAATTCATTGCAAAAACTAAAAGCACAGGACGGTGTAATTGCGATTTTAGGAAACCACGATTACGAACCTGAAGCTATAATCAAAAATATTTATAAAAATGCCGGGATTCCGCTTTTAGAAAACAATCATAAATATATAAATCATAACGGACAGCGATTAAGAATAACCGGGCTTAAAGATTTATGGCAATGTAAAACATCTGAAGATACAATTAAAAATTTACTCGAAAATTCAAATATTTCAACAATTGTACTTTCTCACAATCCTGATGTTTTTCCAAATATTCCTCAAAATGTCAGCCTTACAGTATCAGGACATACACATGGCGGAGAAGTTTATCTTCCTATTTTAGGTGCGCCAATGGTTCCATCCGATTATCATCAAAGATTTAGAAAAGGATATATTATAGAAAATAACAAACATCTTTTTGTAACTTCAGGAATCGGCACATTGAGCGGTTTTAGGTTCCTTAACCCGCCGGAAATAGTTATTCTTGAAATATATTCGCAAACTCCGCAAACAAAAACCACAGATACAAAACATTTAAAAGGATTTCATAAAAATTACATACCGTTATATGTTAAAATAAAAAAACAACTTAAGCATTAAGTTTTGCGATTTTTAACCCGAAAACTTTTTCAATATCTATATTATTTAATACATCTGCAATTAGAGTTTCCGGTGCAAGAGTTGAGATATCACCATAGTCAGGTAAATATCCCAGGATTTTAACATCTGTGAATTCTTTTAAAATTTCTGCAAAATATTTTTCTTCAAGATTCTCAGAATTCTCATCAAAACAGTTTATTATCACCCCGAGAAATTCAACACGCTCAGATTGTATATATCTTAGTCCTGAAATTACCTTATCAATCGAAGTCTTTTTAGGATTTACAACCATAACAAGCGGGAGTTTTAACATTTTAACAATCTCGATTTCTGTCATATTTCTGGCAACCGGTGTTGAAATACAATTTGTCCCTTCAATCAAGTTACAATCTTTAATCTGAGCACATGCCTGATAAGTTGAAAAAATAGTATTTACATCAATATTTAACCCTTCTTCATACGCTCCGACAAAAGGTGATAAGTTACTTTTTAAAACATAAGAAACCTCGGTTGAAATATTTGAATCGACTTTTTTAATAAATTCCAACCAGCTTACACTTTCTGAATTCATACAAATAGGCTTATACACATTAGTTGAATAAGAAAGACTTTGCATTGTAGCAGCTAACCCGGCTGTTACAATAGTTTTGCCTGTTTGACTCTCAAATCCTGATATAAATACGCTAAGCATGACTTCATATTATCATGAGCCGTTATTTATTGCAAAATACACTTCTTTCAGACGTTTTTTAGTAATGTGAGTATATAACTGAGTTGTAGAAACATCACTGTGTCCCAGAAGCTCCTGAACTACCCTTAAATCAGCACCGTTTTCAAGCAAATGCGTTGCAAAACTATGTCTTAAAGTATGCGGTGAAACGTGTTTGTGAATCTTTTCGCCCTGTTTTTTTATGAATTCATAAACATCCTGACGCGTAATTTGACGTCCGTTATCTTTTAAAAATAAAACCTTTGTATCAGATAATTTGTTTTCTAAAATTATCATATCACGTGCTTTTAGGTATTTTTTTAGAGCCGTTTTTGCCTTCTCCCCAAACGGTACTATTCTTTCTTTTGAACCTTTCCCGTAACACTGAATGTATTTTGAATTTATATCAATATTATTTAATTTCAAATTAACAAGCTCTGACACACGTAAACCACAGCCATATAAAAGTTCAATAATTAAAACTTCTGTTTTATTTAAATCCGAGTTCAGTATTGTGTTTAACTCATCAACAGTCATAACCTTAGGAAGTTTTTTCGGTAATTTTGGTTGTTCTAAAGTTTGTGCAGGGTTTTTTGAGCCGTATTCATTTGCGCAAAACCATTTAAAAAATCCGCGCAGTGATGCAACTTTTCTTGTTACACTTGTCGGAGAATATTTTTCTTCTCTTAGTCTCAGAATATACGAATTTAAATCAGTCCGACTAATTTGGGCAACATCATATACTTTGCGCTGAATGCAAAAATCAAAAAATGAAGTTAAATCATTACGATAAGCTTCAATAGTATTTGATGAAAGTCCTTTTTCTATTTCTAAAAACTCTAAGTATTCAGATAAAAACTGTATATCCATAAAATTGATTATACACTTATTTTGAGAATTATCAATCCATTGAATTTGCAAGTTTGAATAAATAATCTTCTCTTGCACTGCATTTTAAGCCTGTCGGAATAAAGTTTTCTTTAAATCTTTCAACTGCGTACCGGTCTGTCATACCTGAAATATAATCTGTTACGACTCGAACAATTTTCTCCGGCGGACAGACAGTTTTAAGCATCCCGCAATAGAAATAAAACAATTCTTTTATTACACGTCTTGCTTTAGTTTCTTCTAATTTTGCAATAGATTCATCATTATAGACATTTTCAAACATCCAGCTTCGAAGCATTGTTGTATATCCCCAAGCTTCTTCGCTCATTGAAATTTCGGATTTTCCAAGCGAATTATTAACAATTTCGGTGATCATTTTATTTAATCGCTTGCTTTGATTAGAAGAAAAATAAGCAATACAGTCTTTTGGTAAATCACTTTCTGATATTACACCGGCTCTGATTGAATCTTCTATATCATGATTTATATATGCAATCTTATCTGCAAGCTGAACAACTTTACCTTCAGGAGTGGTGGGTTCATACCCCCAGGAATGGGTTCTGATACCTTCTATTGTTTCACGACAAAGGTTAAGATTTTCCAAAACCTCAACAACGCGAACACTTTGAATATTATGATTAAATCCGCCGTTAACAAGCTCATTCAAAACACCCTCACCGCAATGACCAAACGGTGTATGCCCCAAATCATGTCCTAACGAAATCGCTTCTGTTAAGTCTTCATTTAGGTCAAGCGCTCTGGCTATTGTTCTTGCAATTTGAGAAACCTCTAAAGTATGAGTTAATCTTGTTCTAAAATGATCATCAAAGGGAGATAAAAATACTTGAGTTTTATGTTTAAGTCTGCGAAACGCTTTTGAGTGAAGAATTCTATCCCTGTCTCTTTGAAAACAAGTTCTTAAATCTGATTCATCTTCTTCAACCCTGCGGCCTTTTGTATTAACTGCCTTTGTTGCAATTTCGCTTAAATTTTCAAGCTCTCTTTTTTCAAGCTTTTCGCGTATGGTTAATGTGGTCATAATTCTCCCCTTCTGTTGAGATTTTAACAGAAAGTTGAAATTACGCTATACTATCTTTGGATGATTTTCGTTTTCTACAGCTTCTTTTTTATTATGCCTATACTCTTTTAACAGATTATCTGCGGTCGTACCGATTCTGTTAAGAATTGCCGATGCTAATGTACCAATAAGTAAACCTTTTGTACCTGCATACAACTTAGCATTACAATACAAAGAAACACCTATCAAAGAAAGCGCAGGAATACCATATTTTAAAGCAATTGAAGTTCTTTGTTCATTATCTTCTGATTTACCAAGATGATAACTTAACACTCCTAACCCACCTAATAATGATAAAATATCAGTCGGCGCAGAACCTAAAGATAAATCTCTTAACTTACTTACAAAATCTTCTGTTTCTATTGTAATTGATTTATCAAGTGATTTAATTTGTGCTTTATAAGCCTTTTCCAAAGTTTTATATTCATTTGGCGGAAGAATATGTTTATATATATTTAGAATCTTTTCTGTTTTTCCCTGTTCAAAAGCACCAAAACCATTACGCAATTTTGTAATATCATTTAATAAAATATTACCGGTTTTTTCATCTATAGTTTTATTAACTAATGCATCATTAACATTTTTTCTAAGCTGAGTCATTTCTTTTAAAACTTGATGTCTAATCATCTCATCTTGCGGTTTTTTGACATATTTTCTAATATTTTTACGAATATTTCTCAACATACCAATCTTATCCGCATCTTTGAAACTGATAACTTCAGTCATTTTCATAATTAAATTATCAGAATCATTTGCCATATCCTGCAAAGAATAAGAAAGTTCTCTTCTATATGAATGAACATTATTGGACATTAGAGTTTTTAATCTATTAATTTTTGAATCTGCAAGAAATTTTTGAAATACATCTTTTGACCAAAAAACTTTCATCTTTGCAAACGCAGCTTTTAATTCTTCTGCTGCAACTTTGTAACCGTGATATCTACCTGTTAATGCATCCTTACTAAAGTATGAATTATAAGAAGTATTTAATTCTTTATTTAACTTATTAAGATATGTAAGCCATTCAGATTTAGTTTGACGTACACCATTAATTTCAACAATATCGTAAATATTACTGCGCATTATTGAATTTGCCGCAGATTCTGCCAAAGTTATAGTTTCTTTTACTTTACCTGCGGTGTTAGCATATGAATTTATTACTGTTTGACGTCCTATTTTTTCAAACAAACGAGTTACAGAATCGTGAACTTTTCCTGTAAACTTATTTAACCCCATAAGCTTTTTAAATAATATATCCTTAAAGGATGTAAAATTATTTATCGCTTCACTTCTTTTGGCGGCTGTATCAAACACCTTAATCATATAAATATAAGCACGTGAAGTAAATGAGGATTCTTTTTCTGCATTATTAAGCTTGATATTCTGTAATTTTTTCTGGAAATAATTTTGTAATTTTCTGAAATTCTTTGACAAACCTTTTGGACCGCCCTTTAATACAAAGAAAATCCCGGCTGCAGTTAATACAGTAACACCGGCAACTGATAAACCAATAATTTTAAGATTATTTGTCTTTCTCGCTTCTTCAGGTGTCATTATCTTAATTTTTTCGGCTAATAATTGATATTCAGCCTCTTTCTTATTCTTATTATGAGCAAGCCAGTAATCACTTGGAAGTTTCTTGTTTGTAACTTGTCCAAATGTATTAATAGAATTAGATTCAATTTTCGGAATTGAATTAATCATAAAATCACTAGCCTACAATTTTATTAAATATAAAAAACATTCAAAATTGCGTTAATATAAGTAGATTTGAAGTTATATTACGAAAACAAATCCGTATCAATAACTTTTGCAACTTCTCTTGCCGAATTTTTATTTGATAATAGTTCTTTTACTTCTCCAAGCTGCATGATATTTTCTGCACGTTTTTCCTGATTATAAAGAAGTTCTTCAATTTCATATGTAATTTTTAGCGGGGTAACATCTTTTTGTATAATTTCAGGGACAATAGATTTATCAGCGATGATATTAGGCAAAGAAACTCTTTTAATACATCTTACAAGCAAATAAATCCAATAAAATAACTGCGGTCCGCGATATGCAATAATCATAGGGGTTTTATATAAACAAGCTTCCAAAGCAACTGTACCGGATGCCAATATTAAAGCATCTGATACACTTAACAATGCCTGATTTTCACCTTTTATGACTTTTATATCTGTATCTCCAAGGTATTTTTGATAAACTTCATCAGATAAATTCGGAGCTTGTGATATGCAAAACTGCAAATCATTGTGTCTATGGCTCAAAAGTTTTATAGATTCTTTAAACACATCCATTAAATGCTTTAGTTCAAACTCTCTTGAACCGGGAAATACTGAAACTAATCGTTTTTCAGGATTAAGTCCATGTTTTTCAAAAAATTCTACTCGACTGGCTTTTGGCGGCAGTTGAGAGACAAGAGGGTGTCCGCAATAATGTGTTTCAATACCATATTGTGCATATAACGACTTTTCAAACGGAAAAATACACAACACTTTATCTACAAATTTCTTTATCAAATTAATTCTATATTTACGGCTTGCCCAAACCTGAGGCGGAATATAATAATACACCTTAATTCCGGCTTTATGCAAAAATCTTGCAACAGAAAGATTAAATGCGCCATAATCAATTAATAAAACTAAATCCGGTTTATATTCATTTTTTAAATAATCTACAACAGCTTTACCTAACTTAAAATGATTTATTAAAATATTTGCAGACAAACCCATAGCAGACATTTTTTCCTGTGTTGAAAAAAGCTTTACACCTTCATTTGCAAGATTAATACCGCCAATTGCTTCAATTTGAATGTCTGTTTCAAGATTTTTAAGTTCTCTTACAACATTTGCGGCATGGATGTCACCTGAGTATTCACCTGTTATAATAAATAATTTTTTCATCTAAACTGCCATAATTACAATATTATGCTCATCTGCATATTTAACTACTTTTTCCTGATCCACAATAATTGTTTCATTAGCTTCAACAGCTATCAATGAAGCATGTCTGTGGCTCATAGTTCTCAAAGTTTTCATACCAATTGCAGGAATATCAAAACGCTTATCTTGCTTTGGTTTTGCAACTTTAACAACAACAGCTCCCTCTTTTGCAAGTTTTGCTCCGCGTTTTATGCAAACATCTGTTCCTTCAATCGCTTCAACTGCCATAATCATTTTATCTTTAATTACAACAGACTGTCCGACATCAAGTTTTCCCATTTCTTTAGCAAGCCAGAAACCGTAATTTACATCATCCATCTGTGCTTGAGTAGGTTTATGTTTCCCTAAAACACCTGCAGGTATCATTAAATTTTTAATAAAAATCGTTTGATCTAAAACTTCTACACCAATTTTTGAAAGCTCTTCAACAATCATAAGCATAACCTGATCGTCATTAAGACGTGAAGCTTCTTTAATTAAATCAATTGCGCGTTTATCAAATTTATGCAATTGCAAAAGCACTTTTTTATGAACTTTTCCCAAAAAAGTCATTTGTTTAATTTGTTCTTCTTTTAAAATTGCTTCAATTCTGTTAACTTCACCCGGATGGCAGTTATAAACCTTAGAACAATATTTTTTCAACTCTCTAACGTTATCTTTTGCAAGAGAAATACATACAACTTCAAATCCGTTTTCTTTTGCATACTGTGCCATACGAATCGGCAAAATGCCGTCACCTGCAATTAATCCTTGTTTATTTTCTAATGTTATAGACACTACTATTTTCCTCTTTTACTTCAATGAATAAATCTTTTTAACTTCTTCCTCTGGTAATATTTTAGCACCACCAAGCAATTTTGCAAAAAGTAAAGTTTTTGCATACTCTTCAGCCAGTTCCAGTTTTAAATATGTATCACGAACAGAACTTCCGCCAACAATTACCCCATGATTTTCTAACAATACTACATCATAATCTGAAAAATAAATTGATGTTTTATTTACCAATTCTTCTGAACCCGGTAACGCATACTCTGCCAACGGAATCTTGCCAAAGCAATAAACAATTTCAGGCGAAATCGCTTCTTCTAACGCTTTACCTGACGCTGCAAAAGCTGTTAAATAAGGGCTGTGCATATGAAAAACACAATTTATATCAGGTCTTTTTTTATAAAAATCAAGATGTAAAAACCTTTCACTTGAAGGTTTTAAATTACCGTCAATATGATGTCCGTTAACATCAACAAGGCTGAAATCTTTATCTTCTAAATATCCGTTAGCTGAGCCGGAAGCCGTTATAACAAAAGAACTTCCGTATCTTGAAGAAATATTCCCGGAAATTCCCGGCGTATACCCCTTGCTGCCGGCAAGTTTTCCGTATTCAATCAGTTCTTGTTTAATTTGTTCAGTCATACTAATCAATTACTTCCTTATCCGGATCTTCAATATTAATAATCTGTGCATACTGTAAAGTTTTTGGTCTTACAGACTTTGTACCTTTGTTAAATTTATTGGCAACTTGTATTTCTTCCTGTTTTGGAGCCGGTGAAAATACAAATTTTCGTTCATTATCTTTTTTATTTTTATTAAATCTTTCCGGATTTTTTATTTCCATTCTACGATAATTTATACTTGTACCTTTTGTATCAAACGCGACATCAAACCCAAAATAAGTTGTCTGTCTGACAAAGTCATAACCAAGACGAATTTTTAAATCATCAGGACCGATTGCAAATACAAATCTGTTTTCCTGGAATAACTTACCGTTCGGAGAATCATCACTTAAATTAACCATGCCTGACCAACCTACAGAAAGATATTTATTCAGCCTTACGATTTCGGAAATATAAAATGCTGAATGCCCGTATCTATACATATCATATCTAGGAATTGGAGTTTTATCATCATACCCTGATTGAAAATATCCTAAATCCTGCATCCAGTTCTTATATTGAACGTGAGCTCTCGGTCCGATTCTTCCGATAAATTGAGTATCACCTGTTCCGTAAACCGCAGCAGATCCTTGCAAAGCGACACTCAAATCAAAGAAAAACTTATTTTCAGGTTTTTCATAATGATATAAAGTTTGTGCAATTTCAGCCATGTATCTAAAACGTGTTGTTGCTTTTCCTGTTGAATGAATTTTTTCACCATAATAATTTCTATCATTATCTTCCATCATACCTATACCGGCTCTATGACGAAAACGTAAGCCTTTTCCTTCTGCTAAGAAATTAGGTATATAATGTTTTTTATCATAATAGACTTCTGCCATATACTTAGGCATTCTTGCACCTAAAAACCATTCATCCATAAATGAATTTGCAGAATACTGCAAAAACAAATTATCATCTAAACGCTGATGACCTTTTAAAAAGAAAATATCTGCAGCAGAACCATATCCCAGCTCTGTATGGTTATAAGTATTTTTATACTTTAACATACCACCGAACCCGAACTTATCATCCTGATAATTCAAAAACGGAATGGCTTTAATAACAGACCCACCAGGTCCTCCAAATACAAACCCAGGACCTGCAAACAAACCTAGTTTTCTTCGAGTACCGAATTCCGGATAATTTGCTTCAAAGTTATCATTATCTTTATTTGTATACACTGTTAAACTTGGCCAAGTTAACCAATGTTTACCATCTCTTGATATATCAATTTTCTTAGCTACATATTTATTATGATTTTTTCTTGCTTCAACATAAAGCTTATCAATATCAAAATGCAGCTTATTACCTGTTGGATCACCAAAAAATAAAGACTTTTCATCTTCATCCAAAACCATATTAGTAAACCTTGGACCAACCATTCTTGAAGATAATCTGTGAACCTGAGAGACATCTGAGTGAAAATTACCATTTTCTAATATTAATAATGAATCTTTATGTACAGCTTTTTCTGCATCCATAATCATAGATACAGTATTTGTACTAATATTGTCCATTTGCATGGTTTCTTCATTCATATCAATTTCTATATAATCTGATTTTGTCGGCATTCCATCTTTATAAACAATAACATTACCGATACCTTTTAAAATATTTGAATCCTGATTATAAACCATTTCATCAGCAATTATTCTGGTATTTTGCTGAGGTAATATTAAAACAGGACGTCCTTTCGCAAGCATATCTCCCGTTTCATCGTCGTATGTAACATTTTCCGAATCTAAAATTAACTCTTTTTCAGTTACATGTTCAGAAATACCGGATTCTAAAGAAATAGTATCAACACTAGGGACCTCAAAAGAAATTTCTTTTTGAATAGAGTCTGCAATAGAGCCTTCTTCAGGAATTAAGGTCGTATTTTCTGCCGAAATTTTGGCATTGTCTTTTTTCTTGGATTTAAACCTTTGCGCAAAATTCTTACCCTGTTTTTTTTCTTTTTTCTGACCGTTTCCGATACTTGAAGCTTTATTTGATATCATTAACCTTATTTGCTTAAATAACGGCATATTATCAGGGTCTATATCTTTGTATTCCCCGCCTTTGCGCTCAAAAGCATAACCTTCATAACCGAATTCAGGTCCCTGCACTTCCGGCATCATCATACTGTTTGGAGATCTGTAAAAATTTTCTTCCTGCAAATCTTTAGAAATAGAATACATATCAGAACTATTATCATCCACAGCGTATGATGAATTCGAAAAAGCTAATATTAAAGATATGATAAATATGATTTTTTTCAATTTTTAATTCCTTTTGTATTTATATATAATTTCGCGGATTAGTTGGTTTACCGTTTACGCGAACTTCAAAGTGACAGTGAGGTCCCGTACTGTAACCGGTTGAACCTTCTTTACCGATTTGCTGACCTTTTTTGACCATTTGTCCATTGTTTACAAGTATTGTAGACATATGTGCATACAACGTTGTAATAGGCTGTCCATTAATAACCCCGTGATCAAGGATTACAACTTTTCCGTATCCGCCGTACCAGCCGGAGAATATAACTTTTCCATCATTAGAAGCTTTAATTGCTCCGCCGTTAGGTCCGCCTATATCAATACCTGAGTGGAAAATTCGACTCTTAAATATAGGGTGCGTTCTCCAACCAAACGGAGAGGTTATAGGACCTGATATCGGATATATAAAACCTGTTGATGAAACTTTAACTGTTGATGAACTTGAACCGCCTTTAGTCATGTTTGCAATCATATTTTGAATACTTGCTGACTGCTTAGCAAGTTCTCGTTCTGAACGCTCATAATAATTTTTATCTTTTTGCAATCGTTGAATCATATTTTTATTTTCAGCAATTGACCCTTGAATGGTTGCTCTTTGATTATTAATATCTCTGATTGAAGCTTCAACCATTCTTTTTTGAGATTCCACCTGAGCTTTTAAAACAGCTATTTCATCAGCTTTGGCTTTTACAGCTTGCATCCTTTTATAATCATCTTGAATAACTAATTTTTCGAAATAAAAAATATCCATCAGCGAATTTACATTATTCGTTGACAAAATAAGCTCAAACATTCCTTGTCTTTGATGTTTAAATACCTGACGAATCCTTGATTTCATAGCATTATCCAGGCTTTGAAATTCAAAAACCGCAGCATTCAGCTGACATTCCATAGATGTTAAGTTTGAAACAAGCGAATTATAACGCTGTGTAGTTGAACGTAATTCAACTTGCGCTTTTTCAAGTTTTTGCTGATTATTGTTTAACTTATTACGTTCATTTTTAAGCTTTAAATCTGCTTGCTGCTTTTTCTGTTGGTAATAATAACGTTTATTATTTGTCTGCCTCAACTCATTGTCCAAAGCTGCCTTTGATTTAGCAGCATAAGACGGAACTCCTGCCACATTCAAAGTTCCGACAATAATCCAGCTTATAAAAATGTATTTTAAAATCTTTTTTATATTCATTTTAATTTATTATTTTACAAATAATGGTAACATCATTAATCCGATAGTCCAGGCAATAAAGGTTAATGAAATAATACCGATTATGAGCTTTCTATGTGTTCTGAAAAATTCCATAAATCCTCCCCTTACAACATGTAATATTACTATCAAAAAAAACATTGTGCAAGAAATTGAAACATATTTTTACTTAACAAATAGAAAAATGAACTTTTTTATTTTACAATCGTTATATTAGTACAGAGGTAAAAATATGAAAGACAAATGTACCAAATACGAAGCTTTATTTACTTTTAGAAGTGAAGAAGAATTGCAAGAACACATTAAAGAATGTGAAGATTGCAGACTTGAACACGAAAAAATGCTTAAAGTTTCAGAATTAATTCAGGAAGCTAAACCATATTTTAAAGAAAAACGCAAAAATAGAGCTAAAATTAAAGCAGCTTGCGCGCTTTTTATGCTTATGATAAGCGGAACTACTCTAGGATTAATAAATTTTAATCCGGATATCTCTGATACTTTGAAATACGGGACAACACTAAGTGCAGAAGATTTAGGATTACCTGTAGATTCGTACGGGTTAATTTATATTGAAGATTAAGTAGGAATTAATGGATTTTAACAAGGTAGTAGAAGCAAATAAACAAAATATCAAAAACATAATACGGCTTATAACAAGAGAAGAAAATGAAGACTTGGAACAAGAAGTATTCGTTAAAATCTGGAAAAATTCTGAAAAATACCAGGAAAAAGGCTCTATTAAAAGCTGGATCTCAACAATAGCAAAAAACACATCTCTAGACTACTTAAGATCTTCATACCACAAAGTTTCGCAAAACTCCGATTCAGAAGATTATACACTTTCATGTATTAAAGATAAAAAAGTTTCACCTGAAGAAAATATCATTAAACTTGAACGACAAAAAAGAATTACAGAAGCAATCAATCAATTAAAACCAAAACTTAAAGAAGTAATAATAATGACTGAAATTAATGGATATTCTTACGAAGAATGCGCAAATAAACTCAAATGTCCGATAGGAACCATAAAATCACGAATCTTTAACGCTAAAAAAGAATTAGCAGAGAAATTACAAGACTTATTATAAATGAGGAATATTTATATGAAAAAAACACTTTCAATATTATTATCAGCAATGGTATTAACTCTTGGAGCAGCAACTGCAGTAAAAGCTGAAAACATAGAACAAAGAGCTCCAAAGTCAATTATGAATCAACACTCTTCACGTGAACAGCATAGAAAACAATTTGAACAGCGTTTAAATTTAACAGAAAAACAAAAAGAAAAAGCACGTCAAATTCACAAACAGGGAAGAGAAGATATGAAACCTGTTATTATGCAAATTGAGTTAAAACGTCAGGAAATCGAAACCGTAAAACTTTCAAGAATGGCAGAAAGAGCTCAGAAAGAACGTATTGAAGAACTTAATAATGAAATAAAAGAACTTGAAAAACAGGCTCAAGAAATTAGAAAAAAGAATTCACAAGAATTTGAAAAGATATTAAATAAAAAACAAAAAGCAGAACTAGAACTTATGAAAGCTGAAGGTCGTGCAAGATTTGAGCGCTACCACAAAGCTCGTCCGCCATTTCAGGGCTTAGGTACACCAAATATTTTTAACAAATCGCTTAATCCTTCACAACAGCATTAACAAATATCAACTAAAAAGACGGGGATATTTTTACGCCATATGGTAAAATATCCTTATGGTTATGGATTTTTCAGAACAGAACAGTATAGACAGACAATATTATCAAAAAGATTTTATATCAATAAAAGTTCTTCTTAATAATATTCGTCAATCTTTTATTACAGGTAAAGAAATTAAAAACATTGACAGTGAAATAAGCTATGACAGCAGTTTTTCATATATTTATATAACTTTGTTTCAAGAAGGTTTGCAGCCTATCAGATGGGGTTCAAACAGAAAAACCCTCACTGCCGCAATCAATCGTGACATTGAACAAATAAGACAAAGAAATACATACCCGCAATTTGAAATATCTAACCCTGAAAAATGCAGGATTATGATTGAATACATAACAGAACAGATTCCTGTTAAATTAAATAATATAAAATACGGAACATTTGTCCCGGAAAGATTTGAGCCGGGTGTTACCGGATTAAAACTAGTTCTGGATAATACTAACTATATTTACACCCCGACAGATGCCTGGGTTAATAGCCAAATGGATTTGAAGTCAGCTCTAAATACAATTTTAAGAAAAACTTATATCAAAAATATTACAAATAAAATTTCCGAAAGAATCGAGATTTTACGTAATACACCACACGAATGTTTTATAATCAAAAGTAAAGCATTTGTTACTTACAAGGATGATATATTACCGCTATACCGCGGTAATATTCTACGTGAATATTCAACAGATGAAATAAAAAAACAAGCTTTATCAGGCGCAGATTGGATTGTAAAATACCAGAAAGGAAACGGGCAGTATTTGTATTATTACGATGCAAAAGAAGACAACTATATAGACCACGAACACCCTGAACGCCCTGAAGACAATCTTTATTATAATGACTTACGTCACTGCGGCGGAATTGTAACACTTATTCGCGCATATCAACTTACAAAAGATAAAAAATACTTAAAATCAGCAAAAAAAGGATTGGATTTTATTGTTTCAATAACAAAAGAACACAATATTAACGAAGAAACCGGAGCTTACGTTTTTTACAATAAAAAAGCAAAACTTGGCGGTACAGGTATGATTCTTATTGCAATGATGAAATACCGTGAAGAATCCGGCGACAAATCTTACGATGAATACATTAAAAAATATACAAGACATCTATTATCAAGAATTTATAAAACCGGCGAATTTTTAGGATATTATATCCATCCTAATTTCCAAAACGGCGAACCATTAATTGAAATGTCCGATGAAGAACGCCGCGAAACATTTTCATTCTATTACCCAGGAGAAGCTTTGCTTGGTTTAGCACTTTTTGCCAACTACTTTAAAGACGACGAACCGCTTCGCCAAAAAGTTCTTGAAAAAAGCAAACTTGCACTTGACTGGATTGTTGATGAAAGACCAAAAATTTATTCGGATATGTTTACATCACTTCCTTCTGATGCTTGGCTTATGCAGGCTATAGAAGAATGGACATCTAACCCTGAATTTAAAAAAGATAACTATATTAACTTTGTTTTAAACGATGCTCAAACAATGATAAACAAATGCTATACAAAAGACGATTCACCGTTTATAGACTATGAAGGAAGTTATTATTATAATTACGGCGACCATTTTTATCCAGATGGTTCACGCTCAGAGGGGCTAATCGGCGCATATTACTTAGCTAAAAAGCTGGATAAAACAGAATTAGCAGAGAGAATCCTTGAAGCATGCCGTAAAACCGCTAAATCCCAAATGGTTTTATTCAATGACGATAAAAACAATTACGCGCACAAAAACCCATCAAAATCACAAGGTGCAATAAGATTTAAAGCAACCCGCCAATGGATTCGTGTAGATTCAATTCAGCACGTTGCATGTTTTTATTTCAGACTGTATTTTGCAGAAAACAGAATTGAAGTTATTTAAAAATATTTTCCCCTGCAGAGCTCAAATACTGAAATAACCTAAAAATAACTGGTTGCAATATTTACACCCGCAAATTCTATTGAGGACAAAAAAATGCCGCTTTCATCAAGCGGCAGGGAAAAGTTACGAAAATTAAATTGTAGGGGAAAATATAAATTAAAATTTTTATGCGTTAAATACGTTAAATGATTTTTCAACGTTTTGACTGATAATCTTTTTAACTGAATCATATTCTGTTGATAATGCATTATGTTCTGATTCAAGTTTATTTAATTGAAGGTCAATTTGTTTATCTTGACTTTGAATTTTATCCATACGATTTTGGTAAATTTGTTCTGCTATTGCCATCGCTGAAGTATCTTCTTTTTCAGTAATTGACTCATCACTGTCAAGAGTTGTTCCGACAAATGATTTATCTGCAATTGAGAAATATGATAAAGTCAAATCACCTGCTTTAAGTCTTTTAACAAACCAATCAGCATCTTTAAAATTAGTTTCATTTGGAACTGTTGTATGACCTTTAGCTCTCATTTCATTGAAAATATTTTTATAATAATTCACCATTTCTTTATCATAAGTAAGTGTTTCAGATGTAGCAGAAATTGAGTTATTATAATAAGCTTCAGTTAATGCTGCGGCATAATCGAACAATTCTCTTTGAGCTGCAGTTGTACCTTCAAAGTTCAAAGCTTGAGATTGTTTTGTAATTGTATAAGAAACACCGCCTTCAGAAACATAGCTGTCACCGCCATTGTATTCTAAGTAGTTTCTATAATCTTCACTGATTAAATCTTCATCCGGATCAGCATATAAAGCATCAGCCTGAACTTCTTCACCATCTAAATTTTTATAGATGAACTTTTTAGATTCAGTGTTGTATTGAACATCTTCAAGCACCATCCATTTATTAGTGCCTTCCTGATCTTTAGTTTGATATCCGACTTCTGTCTTTAATTCACCTGTTGCCTCATCAACGACTCTTCTTGCTTCAAGCGTATATCTTTCCTTATAGTAGCCGTTGCTGTCTCTGTATAAATTAGTTTGTTTACCGTTATTATCTGCAGCATATGCTGTATTATAAGTTACATATCCATCATATGAATCTGAAGAAAATGATGCATAATCAAACCCTAAAATATGTTGACCATCATTAAGATTATCAATACTTTTACCAACAGATGATAAATATCTGTCCCACGCATCATGAATTGCATCTTCTGATTCTGCACGATTTTTAACATTAATATCAGATTGAGTATATCCCAAATCTCTTAAGAATTTGTTAAAATCACCGTTATTATTATCGAAAGCTTTAGCAACATTTGAAGGAACTAAAACTTTACCTGTTTTATCTTTTACAAGGTATTGCTTACCACTTGCAACAGAACCGCAACCTGTTAATTGGTTGTAAGTTAAATCTGCATAGCAAGCTTCTGTGTTGTTATAACCAGTTAAAATTTGATATTTAGTCTTGTTAAGCGCATCTAAATAAGCATCGTTTATCTGTTCTGAATTATCAGACAAACGCTGTTTTGAATAAGCAAGTGACTGCTGTTCCATCTCGTTATTAGATAAACGAGCAGTTATACTTAACAATCTGGCTTGTGATGCTGCCATTCCCATAGTGCTTAACAATTCCTTTCAATAATTTTCGTATCGTATTTATAATTACGGCTTCAGCAAAGATAAACTTTAAGATTTAAGGGTAAATATTACGATTTTGTAACATAATATTCTGCAAAAATTATTAAAAAACGTTACGATTTTGCCCCAACCCTTACAATATGCTAATTTGTAAGAGAAAGGAAAGGTTATGAGAAACGTTATAATTTATACTGATAAAAAATCTTCAGCAATCGCAGACGTAATTGCAAATATTGAAGACACTAATGTAAGACTTGAAAACGCTGATAATTTAAAAGATTATGAAACACTTAATCCTGGTGTAATTATTATCGAAAGCGTTCCTAATATCAAAGATATTTTAATGGTTACTAAATTTAAGTATCCTGTTTTATTTATCGGAGAAACATTCAAAGGAGCAACTGTCCGTGCAGTTGCGTTTGATTATGTCAAAACTCCTGTAGACAATCAGGAACTTATAATCCGTGTTAAAAACATGTTAAAAATCAAAGAATTGAGAGATAAATTAAGAACTCTTTCAACAACTGATGAATTAACAGGATTGCACAATAGAAAATACTTACTTGAACGTATGGAACAAGAAATTTCACGTTCAAAACGTTACGGAAATGCTCTTTCTGTATTATTGTTTGATTTAGACTTCTTCAAAGTCGTAAATGATATTTACGGATACGAATGGGGCGATGTACTTTTACGTTCAATCGCTGATAAATTAAAACAATTAATAAGAAAAGAAGATATCTTAACACGTTACGGAGACGAAGAATTTATTGTAGTTCTTCCAAACACATCAGAAGATAATGCATTTTTGTTTGCTGAAAGATTCCGCAAAGATATTGAAAAAATGGAATTCATTCCGGCAGGCGAAGAAGAACGTCATCCGATTACGATTTCAGGCGGAATTTCAACATTCCCTTGTATTCCTGATACAGAAGAAGATGCAAATACAATTATCAGATACGCAGAACACGCATTATACAACGCTAAAAAACGCGGCAAAAACAAAATTGTACAATTCTCTCATTTAAATTTGGGAGAAGGTTAAAAAATATCCGCTAAGGATATAAAATAGATCCTTTCTGAACACTTACATAGTGTAAATCTGGTTAATAGACGGTAGAAATACCGTCTTTTTTATTAACTTTTATTAACATAATTCAAAATTCAGTCAATTTCTAGGTATAAATTTTTTTTATATAAATGTAGGTTAGATAAAAGTGTATATTTTAAGGTGGTAGAATTATGTCAGTAATTTCTAGGATTGTTTCTTATGCTCCAAAAGCATTAGGTTACGGAAAAAGGATTGTAAAAGCAGCTCCGGATGCGATTTTTGGTACAGGTGCAGAGGTTGCGGGCTCTGCTATGAGGGCAACTAAAGGCGGTGCCGCAACAAAAGCAAAAGCAGGTTTTAAAGCACTGGAAGGAATGCAAAAATCAGGTTCTTTCTGGAGCAGAGCAACCGGTAATTTAGGTTTAATAAAATCAATGCCTGCTAAATATGCAAGAGCTGCAAAAATTTCAGGTAAAGGATTTTTCGGTCAAGCTGCAGCAGGTGTTAAAGGCTTATTCAAAGGCTTAGGTAAAAACATGCCATTCTTAGCCGCAGCCTCAACTCTATTATTTGAACTTCCAAATATCTGGTCAGCAACAAAAGAACAAGGCATCGGACAAGGTGTTAAAGAAGTCGGAAAAGCCGGTGCTAGACTAGCAGGCGGTGCAACAGGTGCAGCAATCGGTTCTGCAATCTGTCCTGGTATCGGTACAATGGTCGGTTGGTTTGTCGGCGACTGGCTAACAGGTAAAGTTGTTGGTAAATCTTACTCTGAGAAAAAAGCCGAAGCTGAAGAAGCTTTAGCTCAAGCTCAGGCAATGCAGCAGCAAGCTCAAATTCCGTTCCAGGGTGGTAACCCTTACAACAACCCGTATGCAATGACAAACCCAACGTATGACTATAATAACCCATACGCAAATGATATAATGATGCAAAATATAAACTTCAATCAACTGGCATAATTTCCCTGATATAACATAATTCCCTTACGGCGGTCGGATTAAAATCCGACCGCCGCTTTAACATTTATTAACATTTGAGCAATTCAATAAACAAAAAATACTTTATAAAAATATAGGGGAAATTAAAATAGATTAATAGGGGAAAAGAAAATGGGAATTGCATCAATTGCCGCTAAAGCTTTAGACTACGGAAAACGAGTCGCAAATATTGCACCGGAATTTCTACTTGGTACAGGTGCTGAAGCCGTCGGTAAAGGTATGAAAAACGCCAAAGGCTCTTTATGGAGCAAATTAAAAGCAGGCGGAAAATCATTAGAAGCAGATGTTATCGCTAAAAAAGCAGCAAAAGGCGGGTTTTTCAAACGTACACTTAAAGAACTTATAAGTACACCAAAAGCATTGCTTTCCGGCGGTAAAGCGGGAGCAAGAGCTGCAAAAATTGCAGGTAAAAGTGCATCATGGGGGGCTGTAAAAGGTGTTGGTAAAGCCATCGCCAAACGAATGCCAATGATTGGTGCAGTTTTAACACTAGCAATTGAAGCTCCAACTATTTATAAATCCTTTAAAGAAGGCGGTTTTAAAGCAGGATTAAAAGAATGCGCCGGTGTAGGTACAGAACTTGGCTGTATGGCAGCAGGTGCGGCAATCGGTTCTGTAATCCCGGGTGTCGGTACAGTAATTGGCGGTCTTGTCGGTGGTATTGTCGGTATGTTTGCAAGAAGCACACTCACACCTACAAAACCAGAAGCTGAGCAACAAGAAGGACAACCTGTAGAATACTCAAAAGAAGATATAAATGCATTACGTTCAATCGGCTTGACAGATGAAGAAATTCAAGCACTTCAGGCAAATGGATACACAATAGAAGATATTGAAAAAACATTAAATCAGGAATATAAAAATGAACTTATAGCTCCACAAGATAATACAAGAGTTGTAAACCCATATCAACAAGATATTCAAGCAGAAATAGCTGCTCTTGAAACTGAAAATCAAGCATTAAGAAAACAACTTGAACTTTCACAATATACCGGACAACAATTGTATGAAAATACTCAAAATAATAATCAATTCAGTTACTTCAACCCATATATGTTTAATCCATATGTAAACGGATTGAATAATAACACAAATTCATACGCAAATGATATGCTGTATCAACAATTATTCGGGCAGAACCTAAGTTTCAACCCATATCTACAACAAAATCAATATCCAAATTATAAATTCGCAGGTTAAAATTAAATAATTAATCCGATGGAGCCGCTTTTATAAAAAAGCGACTCCTGATTTTTTAGATCTAAACTCCACATACGTGAAAATCACGTTCACTGATTGATGAAGAGCACTCTAACAACTGTGTTAGTAATCTTTCTATAACTCTTTCAACAGCTTTTACTTCACCTTGTAATTCTTTGTAACTTTCTTCTCTTGAATCTTTTAAAGCACTTTCAAAAATTTCGTCCTGATACATAAATTATACTCCTATTAATCTTAACAATTTACTTATCGGCATACTTTTTTCAAAACTTTAATAATCATAAAGATTTTGTTACAAAATTTCATCTTTTGTAGAGGTTTGAAAAATTTTAAAGTAAAATATTACCATATTTGCAAAAGGAAGTATGAATGTTGAAAGATTTTGAATTAACAGGCTACGACTACTATTCTAACAGACGAGATATGGAAATTATCTCAAACATTGTCGACAGCTTAAAAAAGATTTTGGAAGAAGATAGTAAACAAGAACAACCATTATTTTTAAAGATTTCAGATAATTTGATTCTTAATATTGCAAGAAAAGTTGTTCAAGAAAAGAAACAAACATTTTTAATCGGCATAACAGGCGAAAGCGCTTCCGGTAAAACTGTTTTCGTTGACAATACAATAAAAGCCTGCATAAAACAAAACGTTGAAGGTGTTCATACAGTAATCAGATGTGACGATTATTATAAAGACACATCAAAAGAATTGAAAGAAGCAGGAAGCTATGAAGCTTTATTTAAAACAGGTTTCAGCTTTGATACTCCTGATGTAATTGATTTAAACCTTATGAAAAACCATCTTGTAGCATTAAAAGAAGGTTTAACAATAAAATCACCACGCTACAACTTTGTAACCTGTGAATCTGACCCTAACGGAGATGAGAAAAAACCTGCAAAAATTATTTTAACAGAAGGTTTGTATGTTCTAAACGAAGGTGTCAGAGATATTATGGATGTAAAAGTTTACGTATTCACACCATTAGAAGTAATAAAAGACCGCTGGTATAAACGTGCAGCAGAACGCGGCAAAACAGGAGAAGCTGCAGATCTTCAATTTGCAGACGTAAATAAAACCGCACAACAATATATCAGACCTGCATATCAAATTTCAGATGCTGTAATTAACGGACTAGTAAGCCAGGAATACATTCAGGAAATTACAGATAAGATATTTTCAGCATTAAAAAATATTGAATTTTAAAAATTTATATAAAAAAAGGGGCGGTGCATAAAATGCACCGCCCCTTTTCTCTGATTAAAGGAAGTAAAACTGCCGCTCAACCTAACCCTTTCCCACAAAGGGCGAGGGAATACTTATTTTCCCTGCCCATGCGGAGTTAAACTTATTTGGGCGGTTTGTGAACTTACCCCTGACCGTGCGGCCGAGCACCTTGCGGAGCTCAATAGTCGAGTTGACTTAAAAATAAATGGCTGCAACATTTACCCCTCACTAGAAGGCACGTTGGCAGTTTGTGCAGGTATTTTCCTGCATCGGAACGATTTTCACGTATTCAACAGGTGCTGCACATCCGCAAGCTGTGCCTCTTTCTTTTTTAATTTTAACCCCGTGAAGTTTTTCACATTTAGTTAGTTTTGGTTTTTCACATCCGCATTTAGCTGTTCGTGTACCAAATAAAGTAAATGGATTCAAACTTCCTATCCCGTCATATGTCCAGGCAAAAGCACCTTGAGCCGGAATTGTTAAAAATGCAAATAATGCAACTGAAGCTAATAAATTTTTCATACTAATTCTCCTATTTGTTAAATGGGTTACATTCATCGGTTACATTTTCATTTTAAAAGTTTTAAACCGAATTCCCATATACAAACGGTTGAAGGAACATACCCGAAAGTAGGTAATCCAATTGGTAATTTTTCATAAGAAAACCCCGATTCTTATTCAGAATCGGGGTTTTGTAACATTTTCAATTAAAGCTTACTTAGCGATACTTGCATCTTCAAGTAAAATAACTCTAATTTCTTCGCCTTGTTTAGCGCTGTAGTTTAAACCAGGAGTAACTAAACCTGTAATTAAACCAACACCTGCACCAACAGGAGTACCGATAGCGATACCAGTACCAACTTTTTCAGGGTTAGGAATAAATGAGAAACCAACACCTGCGCCAGTACCAACAGCAGCACCACCAACTGTGTATAATGCAACTTTACCAGCTGTCATCCAAGGACCTTCTTTTAAAGCATAGTCTTTGTAGAACGGTTTAGCATTCAAGTCAACTGTTTTACCGCAAGGAGTAACAACTTTGTTGATTTGAGCGTAAACTCTAGCATTTTTGTTAAACCATTGTGGATCTTTAATATCTAAAACTGAACCGTAGAAAGTTGATCCTGCAGGGAACAATACTGTACCTTGATCAGTTGTAATATCTTCAGGGTTTGTGAAAGTTACACAATCACCTGCTGCATGTAATTTTGATTTGAAAGCTTCGTTAAATTCGATTTCTAAAACGTTACCTTCTTTAACAATATTTCTTAAGTTAGTAACAGAAACTTCGTGACTTGGAGCTTTTTTAACCATAGTTAAAGTTTCAGTAGCTAAAACAGTTTCTTCAACGTGTTTATATTGAGCTTTAACAAGGTCTAATCTTTGTCTTAATCTGTATAATAATACAGCAGCTTCTGCTCTTGTTAATTCTTCAGTTGGTCTAAGTTCGTTTTCATTCGGGTGGTTTACGTAAATACCATAAGACAATGTTTTAGCGTAAACAGTTTTAGCCCATGCTGGAACTTTAGCTGCGTCTGAGTATTTAGAAACGATAGAATTATCTACATCGCCATCGATTGTAATGTGGCTGATAACAGATTGAGCTTCATCTCTAAGAACTGATCTGCCAGGTTTGAAAGTTCCATCCGGATAACCGTAAACTAAACCTAATTGTTGAGATCTTGCAATTGGAGCATATATATCTGAAGATTTAGCAACATCTGAGAATCTTACTTTAGATTTTAATTCTAAATCATCGTTGCCTAAAACTTTTAATAAAGCTTTTACAAAATCAACTCTTGAAATTTTTCCTTCTGGATTGAAGTTTCCATTATTTAAAGCCATAACAGAATCGCTAACAACGCTTGCGATTTCAGTTTGAGCCCAGTAATTTTGAGCAACATCTTCAATTCCTTGATAAGCAAAAGCAGGCATAGTGCTTAAAGCAATAAAACCACCTACTAATAAGCTTGCTAATAATTTTTTCATTTCTACTTCCTCATCTTTTTCTTACAAACTTAACCAGTTTGATTATAATATAATAATAAAAAAAAGTAAAGTAAGGGCATGCCCGATAATACCCCAGAACCAGGAGAAAACATGAAACATTTAACACCTACAAAAATCGTATCTACATTAGGTCCTGCGACATTTAACGAAAAGATGATTCGTAAATTATATAAAGCAGGCGTAACAATGTTCAGAATAAATTCATCCCATGACACGGTTGAAACTCATAAAAGGACTTTAGAAATAATAAGAAAAATTGAAAAAGAAGAAAACGCAATTATTCCAGTTTTATTAGATTTACAAGGTCCAAAAATAAGAATCGGACAATTAGACTCACCGATTTCTGTAACAGCAGGAGATATAGTTAAATTCCGCCATGGCAATAAATATGAAAACGGGATAATTCCTGTGGATTACAAAGGAATCGCAGATGATGTTACAACAGGTGAAAAAATCCTTATCGATGACGGGAAAATTCAACTATCTGTTCAAAAAGTTGAAGATAATATAGTATTTGCAAAAGTGTTAACAAGCGGAGAAATAAAACCCCGCAAAGGGTTAAACATTCCGGGCTGCACAGGAAGTATTGATATTTTAACCGAACGCGACAAAATGTTTGTTGATTTTGCGATAAAAAATGATATAGATTATCTCGGACTTTCTTTTGTTAGAAATAAGGAAGATATTCTCACCCTCCGTGAAATTTTAAACAAAAATAATTCAAGATTAAAAATAATTTCAAAAATTGAAAAACCTCAAGCGCTTGACAACATTGATGAAATTATTGAGGCTTCAGATGGTTTAATGGTTGCCAGAGGCGATTTAGGTATTGAAATTCAAACCGAACGAGTACCTATTGCGCAAAAAACAATTATCAAAAAAGCAAATATTGCCAGAAAACCCGTAATTGTTGCAACTCAAATGCTTGAAAGCATGATTGATAATCCTATTCCGACACGCGCCGAAACCTCAGATGTTGCAAATGCAATTATTGACGGGGCAGATGCCGTTATGCTGTCCGGAGAAACCGCAACAGGAAAATATCCGATAGAAGCAGTAAGTATAATGAAAAAAATTGCAGATGATATTAACCACTCAAAATTTATTACAAAAAATTGCTTCCCAGTTGAAATTCAAGAAAAACATAATACAACACCAACCGCAATAGCAGTATCAATTTCGGATATTTTAAAAAGCCTTCCAAAAATCAAAGGGATTATCGCGCTAACTGCAACAGGTTACACACCTGCACTAATTTCAAAATGTAAACCTTCAGTTCCGATTTTTGCACTTTGTCCAGACTTTCAGGTATGCAGATTTTTACAGTTATATAGCAGTGTCCATTCCGTAAAAATTCCAAATGAAGAAATAAAATTTGATAAAGAAGCCGTAAATTTATTAAATATCTTCCTACGCTCAGAACTAAAAATGCGCAAAGATGATACAACAATAATAACCGGCTCAATCCCTCATCTTATGTCAGGAGAATCAACGAACTTCTTAAAAATACATAAAATATCTTAAATAGAAGGCGCGCCACACGGCGCGCTTCTTAATTTATTTAAAATCCTTAACCAGATTTTTAAAATAATCAGTATTAGTTTTTGCTTTAAATGCACACGCTAAGCCATTATAAGTTCTGCTAACATTTGGTACACAATACAAATCTGCCGGATATTTTGTACCCTTGTTACCCATTGTTCTTATTTCTCCGTCCAAAAACTCAAACATAAACAAATCATAACCGGCTCTATTTGGTGAAGAACTCCAATTATTTAAGTTTCTCCTTCTTCTTATTTAGAACCTTTTAAATTTTCCGGATGGGCTGAATTAGACAAAATAATTTCATAAAACTCATTTTTATCGATGTTAACACCCATAGTTTTAACATCACAATATTTTTTCTTTTTCTTGTTCAAAAGTTTCTTGTAATCCTGTCCCATGAAGGTAGTGTATCATAAATTTTCAAAGATTACAATGGTAACAAACTTACCCCGGCACCACAGGTCGTGTATTTTTAGGTTACATTTGGTAACATACATTTGCCCCCTGCTTGCAAAAAAAGTTTCTTTATAATAGGATTATAGTACGAACGTGCGTCGGTGTGCTTTGTGTGGAAAAGTAAAAGAAACATCGATTAAGGAATTACACAATTTAGTACAGATTAGAAATATAAAGGAAAGCAAAAATGAATAACCCAATCATTGATGAATTAGAAAAAAGTTATTTAGGCAAAGAGCTTCCAACTCTTAATGCCGGTGATACAGTAAAAGTTTTTGTTAAAATCGTTGAAGGAAACAAAGAAAGAATCCAGGCTTTTGAAGGCACAATCATCAAAATGCACGGTTCAGGTCTTAACAAAACTATCACAGTTAGAAAAGTATTCCAAGGTGTTGGTGTAGAAAGAGTATTCTTAATCAACTCTCCAAGAATCGACAAAATTAACGTTTTAAGACGCGGTGATGTTAAACGCGCTAAATTATACTACTTGAGAGAACGTTCAGGTAAAGCAACTCGTATTAAGGAAAAAATTGAAAAAAGATAAGACACATATTCACTGGTATCCCGGCCACATCGCTAAGGCTGAAAGAAAGCTGAAAGAACAGCTAACACTTGTGGATGCAGTAATTGAAGTCCTTGATGCGAGATTACCGCTATCAAGTTGCTATGAAGATATAACGAGGCTTTTAGGTCAAAAGCCTCGTTTAATTTTGCTTAATAAGGCTGATTTAACAAATAAACAAGAACTATCCAAGTTTATAAAACTTTTAGAAGATAAAACCGGCTGTCCTGTAATTCCAACTGACGCTAAAAATTCAAAAGATTTAAAATCTATCGTAAATAAAGCCGTTGAAATGTCTGAACCAAGAATTCAAGCCATAATGGCAAAAGGTTTGCTTCGCCGCCCTGCAAGGGTAATGGTAGTCGGCATGCCAAATGTTGGAAAATCAAGCATAATAAACAAACTAACACGTTCTTCAAAAACAAAAATCGGTGCTAAAGCCGGCGTAACACGTCAGCAGCAATGGGTTAGAATTAACCCCCAATTAGAACTTCTTGATACTCCGGGTATTATTCCTATGAAACAAGAAGATCAGATTAAAGCACGTAAATTGGCTTTTGTTAACGCAATTTCTGAAAACGCATATTCAAATGAAATTGTTGCACAAGAACTTTTAGACGTTTTAGATGAGCGTCAAGCTAAGGCTTTTCGTGAATACTATAAACTTCCTGAAGATAAAGAATTAAACATTGATAATATTTCATTAGAGCGTAATTGGCTTTTAACAGGCGGTTCTACTGATAGAGAAAGAACCTCTGTTTATATCCTAAGAGATTTTAGAGAGGGTAAAATCGGCAAGTTTATTTTGGACACAATTAATTATTCCGAATAAACCCAATATTATACCCTAAAACATCCAAATAAAATGCCGGCAATATAGCCGGCTTTATTAATATCTCTCTTTTCTTATTCAATCTTTTTCTTACTTAACTGCGGACAGGTTTGCCTTGATACCTGCGTCTGAATTTATCGTATTCGCATTCGCATACGCCAATGTACGGCGTTTCTTTGCTCCTCTTAATATTAATTCAACACATTCGCATCTGTTATTTGCCGGTGTTGTTATCTTCTTTAACATTATTGTTACTCCATTAGACTTCTGATTACAAATATGTTATCGGCAAACGAATTCAAAAACTTTAGAAATTCTTGAGAATTATTAACAAATATTAATACAATTTTCATATCAGTAATGTATGACTTTTTTAATTAATATAGAGTAAAATAGATTTATGAATCAGGTTTTTAATCAAACTACAACTGCACAAATAGATGCAAAGCTTCACTATGACATCCTTGCACATGAAGATAATATTGAAAAAATATGTATTATAATTTATTTTATTTTTTTATTATTATTCAAAGGCTGGATAGGTTACTGGCTGAAATTCGGCGTTGCAATACCTTCTAAATTCGAATCTAAACCGATTACTACAATGGAAGAACCTATTCAAATAAATTACACAAAAGACGAACAAGCTCAAAAAACTTTTGTATATAAATCTTTAATAAACAAAAGTAAAACAACTATTATACCGCAGGCGAAATATAAAATATCAGGATTGACAATTACTTATAATCACAGCTTGGGTTTTATGAATAACTTCTATGATCAGGCAATATTATACGATTACGGAACAGCTTGGGGCAAGCTTGGTAATAAACAATTTTTTGACAACTATTACGAATGTTCCTATGAAAAATCAAATTTATCAGGATACCGTTATATAAAAACAATTAATAAAGCTTTCGCCCCTTCTATAACAGAAGATTACGAAAAATCCCACTGGTCACATTCTCATATCATTCCTGCAAACCGCAACATTATGGCCGCATTTTTAAAAATCAAAAAGTGGGATAAGGTTACAATTGAAGGAGAACTTGTTGATATAGAATATACTGACAGATTTAATTATATCCAGAAATATAAAACAAGCTTATCAAGAACCGATAACGGTACCGATGGACGCGGCAGCGGACCTGCGGAAATAATATACGCAACAAAGGTTAAAATCGGCAATAAAGTTTACAAATAAATTAAAATAGAGTTAACTGTTTTTGTTTTTCAAAATGTTTTCTCAAAAAAGACGGTCTGTGATATTTTGTAAGCCCGTACTTATCAATCGCGCGCAAATGCTCATATGTTAAGTAACCCGCATTACGATTCCAACCATATTGCGGAAACTCCTGCGCTAATTCTTTCATATACCTGTCACGCGTAACTTTTGCCATTATACTTGCTGCCGCAATTGATGCTGATTGACCATCACCTTTTATTATAAATTTTTGAGGATACGTATAATTTTTAATAGACTTATTACCGTCAACAAGCGTAATAAAATCAGTTAATCCTGCCTCCTTGATAACATTTTCACAAGACAATTTCATTGCCTTTAATGAAGCATTCAAAATATTAATCTTTTCAATTTCATCAACATCAACACATACAACTGAGTTAATTGAATTTGTCAAAATAACTCCGTAAAGCTTTTCCCTTGCAACTTCAGAAAGCTTCTTAGAATCATTTAGTCTTGCTAAATCGACAATAAGTGTTTCAGTAACCTCAGGGAAATAAACTGCCGCAGCAAAAACCCCGCCAGCCGCAGGCCCCCGTCCAGCTTCATCTGTACCTACAACTACCCCATAATTTTTATCAAAATCAAAAAGTTCTATCATATGAAGATATTACCATAAAAAATTAAAAATAATTAGTATCATAATGCCCCACCACCGACCCAAAACAAAAAAAAAGTTGCCAGATTATGGCAACATTAAATAAACACGAGGATATTAAGAGAGAGAGTATAAAAAACTTTTTTTGCTTATATCCTTTTCACATATAACATCTATTTATATAAAATAGAATTTAACTTTTCTTTTTCCCTTGAATGTCTTTTGCATTCCCCTTACATATATATAAACGTTTTCAATTTTGAAAAATTGCCTTTTTGTTTTTAATGTTGTTAACATTCTGTAACCAGTAGTAAATCATATATACAGGGTATATACTTAATATTTGCAAGATATACAAAATTTAAATTTTTGCTTAACAAATAAAAAGTCGGCCTGTTATTCTGAATCAAATTGAGAATCTTAGACCGACTTTTTATATTTAATTTAATATGCTTATTTGCTCATAGCTTGAGAAACAGCAACAGCACATGCAACAGTTGCACCTACCATTGGGTTGTTACCCATACCGATAACGCCCATCATTTCTACGTGAGCGGGAACAGATGATGAACCTGCAAATTGTGCATCACCGTGCATTCTACCCATAGTATCAGTCATACCGTATGAAGCAGGACCTGCTGCAACGTTATCAGGGTGAAGTGTTCTACCTGTACCACCACCAGATGCTACTGAGAAGTATTTTCTATCGTTTTCAAAACACCATTTTTTGTAAGTACCTGCTACAGGGTGTTGGAAACGAGTTGGGTTAGTTGAGTTACCTGTAATAGATACATCAACACCTTCTTTAATCATAATAGCAACACCTTCTGAAACATCATCAGCACCGTAGCATCTAACTTTTGCTCTTTCTCCGTCTGAGAATGGAGTTTCTTTAACAACTTTAAGTTCGCCAGTTTTGAAATCATATTCAGTTTCAACAGCTGTAAAACCGTTAATTCTTGCGATAACATAAGCAGCGTCTTTACCAAGACCGTTTAAGATAACTCTTAAAGGTTCTTTTCTAACTCTGTTAGCGTTTCTGGCAATACCGATAGCACCTTCAGCTGCTGCAAAAGATTCGTGACCGGCTAAGAAACAGAAACATTTTGTTTCTTCTCTTAATAACATAGCACCTAAGTTACCATGACCGATACCAACTTGACGTCTGTCACCAACAGAACCTGGTACCGCAAAAGCTTGTAAACCAAGACCGATTGCTTCTGCAACATCAGCTGCTTCTGTTAAACCTTTTTTAATTGCAATAGCACAACCTAAAGTATATGCCCAAGAAGCGTTATCAAATGCGATAGGTTGAATACCTTTAACAATCGCATCAACATCAATTCCTTTTGATAAGCATAAATCGCGAGCTTCTTCTAAGTTTTTGAAACCGTATTCCGGTAAAACTTTAGCTAGAGTAGCTTCACGTCTATCTTGTCCTTCAAATTTTACTGTCATAATTATTTTCCTTTATTTTTGTTTGTTACTTGTTATTTCCCGCCTGTGCAATCAAAATTGCTTCGTTCCTTTCGCTCTTGCTGCAATCACAACGGCGGTATCATAATGTTTCGTCCTTGCGCGGCTATAGCAACCCGGCACCGGACTTCACACAGGCTGACGTGCCCTATTCTTCACGAGGATCGATATATTTAACAGCATCAGCAAATCTGCCGTAAGTACCGATATTCTTTTCATAAGCTTCTTTAGGGTCAACACCTTTTTTGATTGCGTCCATAACTTTACCAAGGTTTACGAATTGATAACCGATAACTTCATCGTTTTTATCAAGACCCATTTTAAGAATATAACCTTCAGTTAAAGATAGGTATCTTACACCTTTTTGAGCTGTAGAGTGAATTGTACCGCACATAGAGCAAAGACCTTTACCTAAATCTTCAAGTCCTGCACCAACCGGTAAACCGTTTTCTGAGAAAGCTGATTGAGTTCTACCATAAACGATTTGTAAGAACAATTCTCTCATTGCAACGTTAATAGCGTCACAAACAAGGTCAGTATTTAGAGCTTCAAGGATTGTTTTACCAGGAAGGATTTCACCAGCCATAGCAGCTGAGTGAGTCATACCTGAACATCCGATTGTTTCTACCAAAGCTTCTTGGATAATACCGTTTTTAACATTTAAAGTTAATTTACAAGTACCTTGTTGAGGTGCACAGCATCCGCAACCGTGTGTAAGACCTGAAATGTCTTTAATTTCTTTACACTTTGTCCATTCTCCTTCTTGAGGAATTGGAGCAGGTACTCCTTTTACACCGCGAGCTACGCAGCATTTTTCTTGAATTTCTTGTGAAACTTGTATATTAGTCATTTTCTACTCCCTTCACCTTATATACACTTAAATTTTAACTTGCTCAAAATATCCAGTCAAGGCGATTGAACTTTTTGCAAAATAATGTTAAAATAAATATATATTATTATGAGGATTGGTTATGATTAAGATAAAAAAGAATGGTTTTACACTATCCGAAATGTTAATAACTTTAAGTGTTGTTGGGCTGTTAGGTGTATTAATTTTACCAGGCTTGATTAAAGACACAACAAGCAAAGCTTCTATTACTCTTTTGCAAAGCACCGTTTCTAATATTAACGATGCAGTTCAAAATGAAATTATAAGAACAAGAGCTACAAATCTTGTTAATACATATATTTTCAGCGACACTGAAAAATTTTTAAAAAGTTTAGACACTGCAGAAATATTTACGACTCAAAAACAAAAAGAATATAAAACATTTAATGGTTCTACCAAAAATATTAATTTTGGGAAAAACTCTGCTATATTGAAAAATGGAGTTTATATAAGTATCTGGCCGGATAAATCAACAACATATACAATTACAGGAGTTCCGAATCCAATAAAAAATGCTATGGTAAGTATTTATATTGATATAAACGGAGATAAAGAACCTAATATTGTTGGTGTTGATTTATTTAAGTTGGAAATGTATAACTACAATTCCTTAGAGCTTGGACGCCATGTCGGAGACATTGGAGGAACAAGCTATTCCGAAAACACAAAAACGCTTTGTGAACAGGGATATCCCGATGCCTGCTATTACTTACTGGAAGCATCAGGCTTTGACCATAATTATATGAAAAAATAAGGGAAAATATATGATTTTAAAAAATAAAAAAGCTTTTACTTTAACGGAATTATTACTAGCATTAGCTGTTGTAGGTGCTGTTGCGGCATTATCTATTCCGGCATTGTTGGAAAACATAAATAGAAAAGTGCTTGCTTCACAATTAAAAAATACAGTACTTACAATACAAAACCTTGCAGATGAGCAGCTTATAAGTAACAAAACTCAAAGCCTTGAGAATACCTCATTTGCAAACCCTGCAGAATTATTAACAGCAACCAACCTTGCAATTGCGAACCAATGCGCAAACGCCGATGATTGCTGGCCGACAAATTATAAAAAATTATCAGACCTGACAAATTCTGTCGACAGACCTTTCGGAGTATCAAAAATGCTAAAAAATGGAACTGTTATTAATTATTCTATAAGCAATTACGGAAAAACTTGGCCGGATGGCGATAAATGCTACGGATTATTCTGGGTTGATGTTAACGGAAAAGATAAACCTAATATCTTAGGACGTGACTTTTTTGCTTTTCGTATAACCAAAAAAGGTAAAATAGTATATGGAACAAGCTGTTACGGACTTACGACTGATCAAACCACAGACGAACAAATGTTAAACTACTGCAAAACAAACGGTTATGCTACAGCTTGTTTAGCACATATTCAGCGCAACAACTGGCAAATTAAATATTAATTAAAAATTCCACAGCTTAAATAATGATCACCACAATCAGGAATTACCGTAACTATTGTTTTTCCTTTATTTTCGGTGCGATTTGATAATTCAATAGCTGCACAAACATTAGCTCCGCCTGAAATTCCTGACAAAATACCTTCTTTTTGAGGTAAAAATTTTGTCATTTCGATTGCGTCATTACTTTTAATCGGCAGAACTTCATCAACAAGAGTTTTATCAAAATTTCCCGGAACAAAGTTAGCGCCAATTCCTTGAATTTTATGCACCCCTGCCGCTTGTCCGCCAAGCACCTGTGACTCAAAAGGTTCTACTGCTATAATTTTTATATCAGGATTTTTCTGCTTCAGCCCTTTTGCAATTCCACAAACCGTTCCACCTGTACCTACTCCTGCCACAAAAATATCTATTTTCCCTTCGCAATCTGCCCAAATTTCTTCTGCTGTAGTCAAAATATGAGCTTTTGGGTTTGAAGGATTATCAAACTGAGAAGGAATAAATGAATCAGGATTATCCCGATGAAGTTCTAAAGCTTTATCAACAGCACCTTTCATGCCATACTCTGCAGGTGTTAAAACAAGCTCGGCACCATATGCCTGCAAAAGCTGACGACGTTCCAAACTCATTGATTCAGGCATTGTCAAAATAATTTTATATCCGCGAATTGCACAAACCATCGCAAGCCCAATCCCTGTATTACCGCTTGTCGGTTCTATAATTACAGTATTCTTACCGATTCTACCATCATTTTCAGCATCAATTATCATCTGCAAAGCCGCACGATCTTTCACCGAATTTGCTGGATTAAAATACTCAAGCTTTAATAAAACCTCAGCACCCCCTGAATTAAGTCTATTCAATCTTACCATAGGTGTTTTACCGACCAATTCAGTCAAATCACGTGCAATTTTACTCATCATTCACTCTCCTTTATAGGAATTCTAAATCAAATATTTTGTTTTGTACATCAGCTTGAAGTAATTCAAAAAAAATGGTATAATTAAGAAAAGAATTAGCGAGGATAATTACAAATTATGCGTAAAATATTAGCATTCACTTTGGCAGAAGTTTTATTAACTATGACTATTGTAGGTGTTGTTGCAGCTATGACAATTCCAACACTTCACTATTCAAGAGTAAAAAAAGAATATACAGCAAAACTTAAAAACTTCTACTCAAGAATGGAAAATTCTATCCTTGACATGGAAATGGATAAAGGTTCATTCCGTGATATGAAACTTCCTCCTTCAGGGGAAGGATTTAACTGGTATATGGAAAACATAGACCCATATATGGGACACCAATATGTAGATACAACAAAAAAAATCGTTTATTATAAAGACGGTTCACGACTTTTAACATTTTACACCGGTGGATGTCTTGATGTTAACTACGACGTAAACGGGGATAAAAGTCCTAACCGCCAGGGATATGACTGGCACAGATTCTTATACTGTTTCACAGATGGTAATCGCGAAGCTTGGTTTGGCAACAAAGATATATTCTTTGGCACATACGGTTCCGGAATAAAAGATGCAGGAATTACCAGGGCTCAAATGATTAATCAATGTAAAACTACCAGTACATCATATTGTACCCGCCTACTCCAAAACGATCAGTGGGAATTCAAAGGCGATTACCCGCTCAAATTCTAGGGGGTAAATGTAGATTACCAGTTACTTACGAGTCATCTCAAAAATTTTCATCCTAAGGAAATTACCCTAAAAATCCGGTCATTAGACTCGATATAAGTAGCTGTATTTACCCCAAATTAATGTTGAAATTTTGTAATTTATCATTAAACGTATAATATGGCGTTTAATAAGTTAGAAAACTTTTATGAAATTTTAGAAGTCAGTGTAGATTCTTCGACTGCACAAATTAAGGCTGCATACAGAAAACTTGCAAGAAAATACCACCCTGATATAAATAAATCACCAGATGCAATAGAAAGATTTAAAAAAATCTCACAGGCTTATGAAACACTTGCCAACCCACAAACCCGTGAGCAATATAATATTCTAAACGGTATTTTCAAACCTGAAAAGACCAAAACTTCTTCTCAAAAAGCCGAAGAAGAATACAAAAACACTGCAAAAAATACAAGAACTACACAACAAGAACAAACTCCACCGCCAAAAGCTGAAAAACCGGTTAAAAAAAATAAATCATTTAATTTTTTCAAATATCTTTGGGCAAAATTCAAAAAAAACAAACGTGCAAAAGATAGTAAAAAGCCGCAAAAAGGTCAAAATATTACAACAGATATCACAATAACCCCCGAAGAAGTAATTACAGGAAGTAAACGAATAATTAATGTTCTTACGACCCAAACCTGTCCGCAATGTCACGGACACAGATTTATTAATGGCGGCAAATGTACAGAATGCCATGGTACAGGCGAAGTTTCCAGACGCAAAAAAATCACAGTAACAATACCAAAAGGAATAAAAGACGGCGCAAAATTAAGACTAAAAAACGAAGGCGGAATCGGCAAAAACCACGGTACAAACGGAGATTTGTATATTAATGTTAAAATCGAAACCAAAACAAAAATCCATTTCGATAAGCAAAACATTTATTATAATGTACCAATTACACCGTTTGAGGCAGCACTAGGTGAAGAAATAAAAATCCCGACATTTGACGGAATAATAAAACTAAAATTGCCTAAAAACACCTGTTCAGGACAAAAATTCCGTATTGCAGGACAAGGAATCAAAAAAAACGGTAAAACAGGTGACTTAATTATTACGGTAAGTATTGAATTTTCTCAGGATTTATCGGATGATGAAATTAAGCTTTATGAAAAGCTTAAAAATTTGTCAAAAGATGATGTGAGAAAGAATTTAATAAATGAAAACTAAGATTAACGAAATATTTTCCTCCATTCAAGGAGAAGGTCCTGTTGTTGGTTATAAACAATTATTCATAAGATTTTGCGGCTGCAATCTCAAATGTGAATACTGCGATACAGAATTTTTGCAAGGTGAAGAATATACAGCGCAGGAACTTTATGAAAAAGTTTCAAAAGAATATGATTTAAGAAGTTTTCACTCAGTTTCTTTGACCGGCGGTGAACCGCTATTACATGCAGAATTTTTAAAAGAATTCTTACCGCTTATTAAAGAAGAAACCAAAATATATCTTGAAACAAATGCAACTTTACCAAAAAATCTTGAAATCATAAAAGATTATATTGATATAATTTCAGCTGATATTAAGCTTGCAATTGACCCGGAAATTCACAGAGAATTTTTCGCAAAATGCCGGGGAGTAGATACTTTTGCAAAAATAGTTTTCGATGAAAATATTACAGATGAACAAATACAAACCTGTTGTGAAATTGGCTCTAAATTCGGTATTGAGCTTGTCTTACAGCCAAAAATGGGGATTGATAACAAAATGTGTGTAACATCTGAATTTTGCAACTTAATTCTGGATAAATTCACATCAATTTATCACAATGTCCGATTAATCCCGCAGGTTCACAAGTTTTTGGATGTAAGATAATTTATTTAGCAGTTTCTTGCTTAGCCTGCTCAATCATTTCATCTGTTTCTTTAAGAAGCTGATCTAATTCCTTTGCAGACTGTTTTGTATCTTCATCAATTAACTGCAAACCATATTCCATATCTTTCATAGAACCGCTTAAATCTCCCAGTTCCATTCTTGCAGTTCCTCTGCCGGTATAGCAATACCCGTTTTTCGGATTTACTCTTAAACATGTTGTAAAATCAGTATAAGCACTCTGAGCTGAACTTAAATCTAATTTAATCATACCGCGATAAAAATAAGCATCCTCATTTTTTGGATCTAAACTTATCGCCCTATCATAATCTGCTAAAGCTGCTTTTTTATTGTTTAAATCTTCATAAATTCCACCGCGCAAACAATATAATAAAGCAGAATTCGGATAACCGCTTATTGCAATATTTGCAAGTTTTAACGCTTCTTGATGTTTTTGAGCATAATCTAAATCAGTTATCTCTATAGTATACTCTTCAAGCGATTTAGCACAAACACAATTGCCAATGCCCAAAACTCCAATACAAAGTACTGTTAATAAAATCTTTTTCACATTTTTACCTTTCTTTATTCTTCTTTTTGAGTATCGTCAAACAATTTATTTGCAGTTTCCAAATCATCATTTGCACTTTGCAAATCGCCAGTTCCAATTTTCACACATGCGCGCATAGAATATGCTGAACTGTTTTTTGGATTAAGTTTTATAGCTTGATCAAAATCAGCTAAAGCTCCTTTATCGTCCCCTAGCTCGTTCTTTGTAATCCCTCGCATTACATAAACATTACTATCTTCAGGGTTTAATTCAACTGCCTTATCAAAATCAACTAAAGCACCCTTATCATCCTTCATATGAGTTTTTATAACAGCACTCCAGTAATATAGTTCTGGCTCATCCGGATATTTTTCTAACGCTGCTTTACATTTATGAAGTGCTTGCAAATACTTTTGAGCATTCGATAATGTACCGATTTCAGAAATTATCTGAAGCTTTTCCCTATCAAATGCGTTCGCAGTATTAACACTTAAAAACACCCCAAATAGCAGTGCTAAAATAACCAAAAATTTTTTCAACTGAACTTGCTCCATAAAGCTAATAAACACATCTCATTATAACATGTTTTTCAAAACTTTACCAGTAGGGAAATTTAAAAAAATTATTCTTTCCATAGGTACTTTCTCTCAGACTTACTCATTAAATCAAAATTATTTTTTTTATAAAAAGAATCTAAACCAGAATTTGAAGCTCTTAATGAAATTGAGTTATAAATTTTCTTAAGAGCACTCAATATACCGCTTCCAATACCTTTATATATTCGATTTCCCAAAATATTATATTGTTCAATATAAGCCGGTTTTACTTGCAAATAACTTAAATAATGCGTTTGTCCATCTTCAATATCCATTTGAGCAAGCCCTAACAACTCATCCGAAATCAACTTGTCATAATTGTTTTTCTGAGAGGTTAAAGCAAAAATTTTATATTTTTCACACTTATCAAGATTTTTTGTACAATATTCAAATCCATTTAAAATACAACAAGCATATTTATCATTTTCCCAATAATTTACAACCTCTGATAAAGCTTTTGCATCATCAATATTTTTAGGATCAAATTCTACAAAAGAAGATAACACTTTATCATAATTTTTTGTTTTATAGTTAAATTTCAAAACAGGAATATTTTGAAGAAATCGAGCTTTAAAAGCCAAATTATTGGAATTATTTTGTACAATCATACTGGTATGAACACGCGTAAATATAAATTTTGCTATAAAAGTAAACTAATTTCCAAATTGCAAACCTGGGGAATTTATAGTAAAATATTTAACATAAGACAGTTAGGAAGGTTAAATTTATGGCAATAAGAAAAGTTTTACACTACGGCGAACCATCATTAAGAGAAAAATCAAAAGAAGTACATAAAGTTTCAAAAAAAATCTCTGATTTAGTAAGAGATTTACTTGATACAATGTATGCACAAAACGGTGTCGGACTTGCCGCTCCGCAAATAGGAGAAAACATAAGAGTTTTTGTAATTGATGTAGCAACAGGTAATGAACCTTTAAATCCGATAATTTTCATTAACCCGAAAATCATCAAAAAAAGCGGTGCGGTTAAAAGTAATGAAGGTTGTTTGAGTTTCCCTGAAGCGTATACGGATGTTAAACGCTACAAAAACGTTATGATAAAAGCACTTAACGAACACGGAAAACCATTTGTAATGGAAGCAAAAGACGGAACACTTTTAGCACGTGCAATTCAGCACGAATACGATCACTTAGATGGAATTTTATTTATCGACCACTGTATGAACAGGTTTGAAGCTGAATCAGTTCTTCAAAAATACAGTCTTCCGCCGCTTGACCCTGAAAAACTGATTGAAGAAAAAGAATTAGAGGAAGAATTAGCAAATAATGATTAAAATTGTATTTTTTGGAACACCTGATATTGGTTTAAAATCACTTGAATACTTACATAACTGCGACACAATTGAAGTTCAAGCTGTAGTTACCCAGCCTGACAAACCGGCAGGCAGAGGACATAAACTTCAAATGTCACCAATAAAAAAATTCGCGCTGGAACATAATATCCCTGTTTTTCAGCCTAAATCTATTAGAAAAGAACCGGAAATTCAGGAAGAATTAAAAAAACTTGCTCCTGATTTTTTCGTAACCTTTGCATTTGGACAAATCTTGTCGCAAGATGTTCTTGATATTCCAAAATACGAAACAATAAATCTTCACGCTTCATTATTGCCTAAATACAGGGGTGCAAACCCGATTCAGCGAGCAATAATTAATGGTGATAAAGAAACCGGAATCTGTACAATGATTACAGAACTCGGGCTTGACTGCGGAGATGTCTGTCAAAAACTTGTTATTCCTATTTCTGACACAATGAATTGCGAAGAACTATGGAATGAAATCGCTGAAAAATCACCAAAAATGATTGAAACCACACTTACCGGCTTAAAAACCGGAAGTTTAACTCCTCAAAAGCAGTGTGAAGATGGGCTTTGTATGGCAAATAAGCTAACAAAAGAAGAATGTCTTATTGACTGGACAAAAACAAATAACCAAATTCATAACTTAGTTCGCGGAATTTGTCGCTGTCCGAGTGCTTATTTTATGTTTAATGATAAAATAATAAAAGTTATTGAATCAAAACCGATTGACGGCACTGCCGCCCCGGGAGTTATTGCAAATCATTCTAAAGAAGGTATTGATATAGGCTGCGGTGAAGGTCTATTAAGGCTTATCAAAATTAAACCTGAAGGCAAAGGCGAAATGTTTGCAAAAGACTGGTACAACGGGGTCAAGAAGGGATAAGGTAAGTCACATACTAAAAGTGATGGAGCAAAATATGACAACAAAAGGTATCAGAGGCGCAATCACAGTAGAAGCCAACACCGAAAAAGCTATAGAAGAAGCCACAATTGAATTATTGAATGAAATATTTGAACAAAACGGGCTTAAAAATACATTTGAGATTTCACACATAATATTTACAACAACAAAAGACTTAAACGCAGCTTTTCCTGCAAAATTTCCTCGTACAAAATTAGGATGGAATGATGTTGCAATGATGTGTTTCCACGAACTGGATGTACCGAATTCACTAAAAATGTGTCTAAGAGTACTTGTTGTAGTAAACTGCGACAAAGATTTTACACCAAAATTTGTTTATCTTAAAGGTGCTTCAAAACTTCGCAAATAAATTATATTTTTGTTAATTCTGAAATTGACGGGTCTAAAAGACGTCTGCCAACATTTTCAAATGAAATTGAGCAAAGTGTTTTGTTGCCGTACTTTATAATCTTTTCAACAACCCCCCTGCCATATCTCGGGTGGGTAACACTATCACCTTGTTCAAACCCGCTTTCGTTATCATCTGCAGGATTTTCATCTGCAGGATAAACAGGAACAACCGGAGTTTGTTCAGGGGCGAAAGGTTCTTCCTGATATGACGGTTCAATTAAAGGTTCATTTATTTCCATCCCATCAAAAATATTTTCAGATTCAGTAATTTGATTATCTTCAATAAAATTCAAATCTTCTTCGGTCAATGTTGCATCAGATAAAGAATCTTCAACCAACGGTTCTTCATCTATATCATCAGCTGAAAAATCAAGCATTTCAGGTTCTTCACTAATTTGTAAGTCTTCCTGTTCCGGTAAAATATCATCCAAATCTTCATCTTCTTCGGCTAAAAGATTATTTACAGGCGGTAATACTGCCGGTTCTTCTGCTTCCTGGATTTCAGGCTGTTCAAAACCTTCCTGTAATTTTTCAACAATATTTAAAGGAGCAGCTACAGGTAAATCTTCAGTAAAGTTTTGAATTGGTTCTTCAACTACATCAATTACCGGCTGTTCAATTTCAGGAATCTGTGAAATTGTTTCATCCATTACAGGTTCTGTTTCCGGCTCTGAAACAGGCGCTTGTAATTCTTCATCATACTCTTCCGGTTGAATATTAGTTACAGGAATTTGGTTACCGTAATCATCTATTTTTACAAGCTGAACATTTTCAACTACAGGTACAAACTGATACCTGTCTCCTAATACATCATCACGGGTTAAATCAAGCTCTAAATCTGCCATATCAACAATAAACGGAATTCCTTGAGTTAACTTTCCGTATACGATACATTCATCGTTATTTAACTTATTGAGGAACGTATTGTATGCTGCAAAATCATGATTCATACTTTGAGGTGCAAATAAGAACATATTTTGTGCATGCTGCTTTAATTCATTTGCATATTTATATGATGAACCTGCAAGAATAGTTGTAAATACGTGGTTATTATTTACCATTTGTTTTAATAATTTTTTATCTGAATTTTCATCATTTAACGGCACAAACAAATAAATGTATTTTTCATAAGATTCCAAAGTTGAATGAACAAATGAAATAACGACATTCTGCAAAGATTCATGAATATTTTTCAAATTAATAATTGAACAATTTTTTTCATTCAATTTTTCTTTAAGAGCTAAAACTTCTTCTTTTGTATTTGCAAAAACATTAGCATCACGATATTTTAATAATTTATTTTTCAAAAGAGCCAATTCAGGCATTTGAATTTCTTTATACTGGTTTGCAACAACATCTACGAAATTATCAATAGGCAAAAATTCAAAATCAAGAGTTTTAATATACTGCTGAACCGCATAAAATATATCTTGAATAACAGCTTTTGTAGATGCATCAACTTCAGCCATTTCATATTCAAAAATAAAATCAATCATTTCTGAGTTTAAAGGCAGTTTAAAATCTTTGGCAAATTCAATTTTCGGATAATCTTCGAAAAGGTTACAAGTATCAATAACAACAGATTTTTCCTTCATTTGGAACAGTTGTCTTATGCAGTTTGAAATAAATGTTGTTTTATTGATATCTTTTTCAACAAAAACAGTAAGGTTTCTCTCAAACATAGAAATATCAAGAGCGAGCATATCTTCCTGTTGTGAAAGGTTACCGATTTTAACAGGAGTTTCAACAGGTAAAAGATTTAACAATTCTTCTGCAGGTAAAAATGATATCTCAGCATTTACAGTAGGTGTTGAGCCATCATAATTATCTACAACACCGTCCGGTGTAAAAGTAAATAATAATTTAGCAATTGCAAAATTATTAACTGTATCAGATTTTAAATTAACAAACTGGGCAACATAAGATTTTTCATCAGTTGCTAATACAATAAACCTTCCAAGTACAGGAATCTCGGTATCAGTATATGACAGCTTTACCAAATTATTCTTAATCTCAAGTAACTTCATCTTTGCCCTCTCTATTTTAGGAAAATTATATCATGAAAATCCCAAATTTCGTAATATTTTAAATTACTTAACCTTAGCTTGAAGGCTGTTATAAATATCAATTGTCATAGGACAAATTGTTAAATTTCTGTCGACCAAACTTTTGATAGTCTGCTTATAACACTGCAAAAGAGCCTTATGAAGTCCGTCATCTTCAAAAAGTAAAGTTCTTATAGGACCTGCACAAGATTCTTCTCTGGTTCTTGCTTCAATTTTGTCTGCAAGAAAAATTATCTTTTCAAAATCAGACATACCGATTTTACCAATTGTATGCCATCTTATTGAAGATAAAATTTCTTCATCGTCTACCCCGAATTCAGTTTTTGCAATATAAGCACTAACAGGTGCGTGGAGAGTTTTGCAATTCATTTTTTCAACTTCTTCAATATCAAGATTTTTATCTATAATTGCAACAAGTTTTTCATTAGAAAAACATTTTGCACAATCATGTAAAAGTCCTGCTACATAAGCTTTTTCACTATCTAGATTATATTTTTCTGCAAGCATTTTTGCACATTCTGCAGTTCCTAAAGAATGCTCATAACGTTCTTCACATAAATTCTTTTTTAACCAATCCAATAAATCTTCCGTACTAATCTTTATATAATCCATTTTTTTTAATATATTCCTCCACTTCTGCCGGCACAAAAGATTTAATATCTTCGCCATTTTTGATTTTTTCTCTTAATTCAGTTGATGAAATATCTTGATATGGCAATGTTTGAAATTCAAAATCATAACCTTTATCTTTTAAATAATCATACTTTGAAATATCAAAATTGTCTTCCCTAATAAAGACGATAAATTTTACAAGTTCTTTTAATTTATCAGTTTCATACCAGGTTTCGATTTTTTTAAACGCATCAGTTCCAATAATAAAACTAACTTTACCATAAGTCTTATAAAGCTCTTTTATAGTTAAATAAGTATAAGATTTTCCATCCCGTCGATATTCAATATCTGAAACCGCAAATTTCGGATTCGTACGTATAGCAAGCTCTGCCATTTTTAGCCTGTGCAAAGAATACTTTGAATCACAATCTTTGTGAGGCGGGTTTGCAGCAGGTATAAAAACAAGTTTATCAAAATTATACATATTTAAAACATGCATAGCAACACGCAAATGAGCATTATGAATAGGATTAAACGTACCTTGAAAAACACATAATTCCATAACTTAACCCTTGCAAATATCGTGCCTGTATTTCATTCCGTCAAAACTTATTTGTGCTAAGTCTTCATAAAGATAATTACGAGCTCTGGTCAGCGTTGAAGCAGTTCTGGTTAATACAAAAACCTCATTTTGTCCTGTAATATATTTACCATCCAACCCTTTTTTAACATTTATAAACCCGAGATTCTTAATATCATCAACCAGCTCCAGCCCACTAATATATTTACCCTCGCTGCGGGAAGATACAACCGCAGTAACAGAAGATAAATCATTTATCTTAATTTGTTCGTAATCATCCGAAAACAAACCTTCAATACATGCTGTAAACAATTTAATTAAATTTTCATCAAGAAGATTCAAAACAGATGCCGCATCAAAATCCTGTAAAAACGACTTAAATTCATTGATATAGAATTTATCTTCACCTGTCATAACACATTCGACACCAAGAATTCCGACATACGGTTCACCTTTTTTATCCAATGAAACAAGCGCATTTCGTACAACATTTTGAACCCTTTGCACAACAAGCTCTGAAACCCGATAATCTGGCACATAGCATCCTGAGCCATTGGTTAAAATTCCACCGTCTCCATCTTCTAAAAACTTATAATTTCCGACAACCGCAAACGGCAAAGAACTATAACCGTCAGTTACAAAATAGACGGTAAAATTATGTCCAAATACGTATTCCTCAAGTAATACTCCGCTTTCACCTCTCGAGAACAGATTTTCCAAAAACTGACCCGCAAGAGATACCGTTGTACAAACGAGTCTATCACCAATATTATTTGATTCAAAACATTTAATTGTAACAGGAAAATTTGCAGTTCTTAACCAGTCTTCTGCCATCTGTTGCTTATCAAAAACCCCAAATTTAGAGGTCTGTGCATGAATTTTATACAAAAACTTTTTACCTGCCGCCTTGTTTAATGCTATATTACAAGCTTCTTTTACAGGTCCAAAAATGCTCTGCCCATTAGACATAAAAAACGACACAATATCAGATTTTAAAGCTAATTCTGATACCGGAACAGTTAAAGAAATTTCGTTTTCTAAAGCAAACTTCAAAAGACCTGTTAAATCATCTTCACGTAAGTCTACATTTGTATAATTTTCTGATTCAATACCATTTCCCGAAGCTACAAAAACCTTACATACCCCTTGAGATACTAACTTTTGTGCAAGTGATGATGCTGCAGCGCCTTTACCCACAATTAAAATATTTTTCTTATCGTTTTCCATAAAATAATTATACTACACAAAATGTATGATTTTTGTTAAGTTAATTTAAGAATTTCAAATAAATTATGCTATAATCGTGACAAGGATACAAATTTTATTAAATAAATACCAAGTAGAAAGGTATATAGTCAGATGGCAGGTTTAGTTAATTTATTATCAAATGTTTTTCAGCAATCACCGCGTGTGAATGTATCATCTCCTGTTGTTACACAGTCTAACAACAGTAATCCATACAGTAACAATCCATTTGTTAACTACAACGGAAACCGTTATAATCAATTTTACGCCCAAAACAAACCTGTAAAAGGCGGCTATTTCGCAGGATATTACAACGGCAAACAAAATATTGTCGGCAGACGATTATTTGTAGAAGTATAAAAAAATATGGGGCTGTATAAGCCCCATATTTTTTTAATACTTAAATCCGTCAGCTTTCATTCTATCAATTACTTCCTGCAATTTTTCATCACTGCATACATATGATATGCGGAAAAATCCTTTGCCGTATTCTCCAAAAGCATCACCAGGTACAACTACTATACCTGATTTTTCAAGTAAATCTTCACAGAATTTAAATGATGATTCATATTTTTTCGGAATCGGAAGCCATAAATAGAAAGTTGTGTGAGGCAACTTCGCATCATCAATTTCCCATCCGAGTTCTTTTAAACCTTTCACCATAATTGCTTGTTTACGGCGATAAGCTGCATTTCCTTGCGCAATATAATCTTCACCTTCAGGAGAATTCATAATATACGCACAAGCCTTCTGCAATGCTTTGAAAATACCGTTATCAATAGTAGATTTTGCCTTACCGAAACGTGAAATAACCTCCGCATTACCGCACATCCAACCTAAACGCCAGCCGGTAATTGCATACGGTTTAGACAAGCTGAAAAGTTCAACTGCAACATCTTTTGCACCCTTAAGTTCTAAAACACTGAAAGGTTTTTCATCTTCATTAAAATATAAATCACAATATGCAGCATCTGCAATTAACAAATAATTATGTCTTTTACAAAAATCAATTACACTTTGAACGTATTCTTTTGTTGCAGAAGCTCCGAGCGGATTGTTCGGATAATTTATTATAACAGCTTTAACCTTTTTAGAATCCAACCCTGCCGCTTCAAGATTACCCAAAACCTGTTCCATATCAGGCATATAATTGTTTTCAGCAGTCAAAGGTATAGGAAAAGCCTTACCGCCTGAACACTGAACCATTTGACCGTAAGAAGCATACCCGGGATCCGGAATCAAGATAATTTCTTTTTCCAACTCGTCAGATTTTGGATTAATAAGGAATCTGATTAAATTCGCAAGCCCGTCTTTTGAACCCAAAAGAGAAAAAATTTCTTTATTCACATCAAGCTCTACGCCAAAACGGTTTTTCATACGCTCAGCTACAGCCTGCCTGAAATACAATTCTCCACGTGTGACAGAATATGTGTGAATATTATCTTCTGTCAAAAACTCTTTTAATTTTTCAATAAGCATAGCTGGCGGATTTGCAGTCGGAGCACCCATTGAAAGTGCAATCGGCGCACGGTTTTTCTTTGCCAGGCTATCTGCCAATTGCGCGGTTTTTTCTTTCAACTTAACCATAATATATGTATCTAAAGCCATTACTTCATCATTAAATAAATTTTCCATATTTTTCTTCCTTACTATTTCTGTTTTCGGATTGGATTAAATGCCCAACACACATTTATCCCTTTACCGCCTGTCAAAACATAGATTTGTTCGCTCATTTCGTTACACTCCATTCACAACGGCGGGATCGTAATGTTCCGTCTTCAGTTTGCCGGCTAATCGCCGCCAAATTCAGACTTCACACCGGCTGACGCTAATTTTGCATTTGCATAGGTCCTTCAAGAGAAGCTGTTACAAATTGTTTTGTGTACGGATTATCCTGTTTTAAAAGTTCGGTTGGTGTTCCTTGAAACACAATTTTTCCATCGTACAACATTATAACACGATCAGCAGTTCTTGTAATCGTTGACATCTGGTGTGTTACAACAATAGATGCCGCATTAATCTCACGCTTTAAGCTTACAATATAGTCCTCAATCAGCGTTGATGACATCGGATCAAGCCCCGCGGTCGGTTCATCGTATAATATCGTATTTGGTTTTGTTACAATTGCACGGGCAAAACTTACCCTTTTTTGCATGCCGCCTGAAAGTTCAGACGGAAACTTATTTTCTATCCCTTTTAAGCCCACAAGTTCAAGCTTTTGAGATACTATTTTTTTTATTTCATCTTTTGTGTATTTTTTTCTTAAATCTTTTCTTTCACGAAGCGCAAACGAAATATTATCAGCAACAGTCAGCGAATCAAACAAAGCTGAATATTGGAAAACCATTGCAATATCGCCTTCAGAGGTTAAAATTTCGCCGCTGTCAAATGGTATAAGCCCGCAGATAAGTTTTAACACAGTACTTTTACCTGAACCGGAAAACCCCACAATTGCAAGGACTTCTCCGTCTGCTACTTTAAAAGATATATCGTTAATGACTGTTCTTTCATCAAACTTTTTAATAAGATTTCTAACTTCAATACTCATAATTTAACCTTTTTTTAAAAGAAAAATAATACTGCAAACACCATATCAAGTACAACGATTGCAATAAATGACCATACAACGGCTTTTGTGGTTGCAAGTCCGACACCTTTCGCGCCGCCTGATGCGTAGAATCCGCAGGTACAGCTGATAAGTGAAATTGTTGCGCCAAATGATGCGGCTTTAAGCAGACATACGCCTAAATCCTTCATATATAATCCAAGCCCCGCAGAATCGAAATACGCTCTATACGTAAGTCCTGCAAACATATCAGATGTCACGGCACCTAACAGAACCCCGACAACAGAAGCTAAGATTACCACAAACGGCATCATAATCATACCTGACAACACGCGCGGCACAAAAAGATAACTGACAGAATCCACACCCAAAACATCTATTGCATCAACCTGTTCTGTAACCCGCATTGTCGCAAGTTCCGACGCTAATGATGAGCCAATCATAGATGTTATTGCAAACCCTGACATAATTGCACCGACTTCACGCACGATAAGAATTGTCATAAGCATTCCAACAAAGTTTCCGCCGCCCTGTTTAACCATTTCATGCGCAACTTGAGATGCGACAATAATCGATGTCATCCCGACAATTGAAAGCGTAATAGGCAAAGAGCTTACACCAAACCTGTCGCACTGTGCCAAAAGCTCTTTTCCGTCAATTTCGCGTTTCAAAATAGCTTTAACGACATGCACACCCATCTGTGCAATTTTACCTAAAGTATCCAAAAAGTCAGCAAACACAACCAGAAATTGTGAAAAGACTTTATAAGTCGCCGACTGTTTAAGATATTTTTGTAACGCTGTTGCCATAACGAAATTATACTAAAAATAAATAAGAGTGTAAAGCTTGGTTCTATATATAGAAACCCTTTTTAATTAAATTGATATATTATTTTCATAACAAAAAGGAGGATAATATGAATTATAAAAAATTAGACAAACTATTTGAACTTACATCCGGCTTGATAGAACTTATGCAAAGTTATTGCGAAAACGAAAAATGCTTAAGTCTTGTTGCAATAAAACCCGGATTGAAATATTTAGGTATAATTTTGGGTCGAATATATTGTACAATTTTTACAGATACTCAAAGAAAAAATTAAATTTTGGCACTCCAAGAATTGACCCGAAATCTAATACTATAATACGTAATAAAGTGGGATTTTCTTTATAAACAGCACTTGACAAACAAAAAAAAATCGTAAATAATAAGCATATAGGGGCAAGCCCTAAAGAAAGCGACTTCCTTAGGACTTGACTTTGTACCCTATGTTAAGACTTGAAAAATAGTTCTAGTAGTTCCAATACTGGGACTATTTTTTTGTGTGCCTTAGCAAAGACATACAAAAAGTATTCTAGCCATATTAACATGTTATCACCCCCTCTCTGACCGATTTCTTTGTATAATCGTGTGTGTCAGCGGGAGCTCAGGTACAACCCTGCAATCATCTTATTATAAAATTTATTTACAGTCTATAATTATCATAATTTCGTTTTACGTCACTCCGGCCTTTGAGCCGGAGTCTAATGTTTGGTCGGTTTGTAATAGATTCCGGATCGGAGTCCGGAATGACGTCACGTTATGATAATCATTCGTAACAACGTTCACCCCCTTGCAGAGCTCAACTCAAATTCTTGCTTTAGATATAACCAGCAGCTATATTGCCCCGTCCGGCCGAGGACCTTGCGGAGCTCAACTGTTGAGATGACTTGGAAACCACTACCCCCTGTCGAGCATTAAACGGCAACGCTCACACTTGCTCCAAGACTCAACGTCTTGTCGATGCGTGTTCGCCTCTCGCTTACGCTCGTGCCTCTGCTCGACAGTAAAAAAAACGGACAGCAAGCTGTCCGCTTATTTCATTTCTGAAACAAAAAAGGATTCACATTAACCTAAAATTATTTCGTTAATTCTAGTACTCTATTCCCTGTCTTGCCATTACGCCCATATCAAAGTAATGCTTCACAGGTTTCATCTCGGTTACAAGGTGTGCCATTGCAACCAATTCAGGGTGCGCATAACGTCCTGTCAAAACTATTTCCAGGTTTTCAGGCTTATGCAGCAATGTATCTTTAATTTCACTGACTTTAATCATATTCATCACAGTGCAAATATTAATCTCATCAAGAATAATTAATTGGTATTTACCGGAATTTATTGCCTGTTTTGCAAATTCCCAGCCGCGTTTTGCCTCTTTGTAATCATCAAGGCATACGTTATGAGAATAACAAACCCTGTCCATACCAAACTGAACTACTTCCAGATTTTTAGAAAAGTGTGTTGATGATGCGATTTCACCGTATGTTGTGGCTCCGTCCCCTTTAGTAAATTGAATAATTAAAACCTTCCAGTCATGACCCAGCGCTCTCATAGCTAAGCCCAATGATGCTGTTGTTTTTCCCTTGCCATCTCCTGTATAGATTTGTATATATCCGTGCTCTAACACTTATTACTAACCTCCAAAATACACTTAGCTTCCTAGTATAATTGTAAACTATCTTCGAGTAAACCTTAATCGTTCAATAGATTGAAAAAAACTATCCTTTAATCTCATTCCCGATTTGTATATCCATCATAGAATAAATTATTGGTTTTGACTAACTTTTTTTTATTGGCATGCCAAAGTCTTTACAATTATTTTTAAGTAAAAAATGAAAGGGTCATATCATAACCCTTTCGACAATTTTTAATTTCTATAAAAAATTTACAAAATTTTTGTTAATTTAGATTACAAAACACTTGCAAAATCCCAAACAAGTCTTGCTGTATGGGTTAGCTGAGTTTACGAATAAGTTCCTGTGCTTCTTCACATTCCGCAAAGTTTTCTGCAACCTTTTCTGCAAGCCTTAAAGCTTCATCATTGTTGCCAAGTTTTTCGTTGCATTTTGCAAGATTCAACAGCACATTAACATTAAGCGGAGCTTTTTCAAGCATGTTTTCGAAAATAACTTTTGCCTGCTCATAGTTACCAAGTTCCAAATAGCATAATCCTAAAAGATTCTGGACATCAGGCATTTTTTCAAGCTCATAAGCTTTTACAAGATACATTTTTGCAGTTTCAAAATCCCCTGCAAGGTGATAGATTCTGCCTGCAATAAAAAGTAAAAATGCGGAATCTGAACATTTTGACATAACTTTATCAATTTGTTCTTTTGCTTGCTCAATTTGTTTTAAATGTGTTTTATTTAGTGCAGAAAAAGCTAAAGCATTAGGGTTTTCCGGTTGAAGTTCAATCGCTTTTTGATAAAATTTATCTGCCGCTTCGAAATCAGATGTTGAATGAAGATAATTTGCATACTCAACAACAATTGAATAATTATTCGGATCAATTGAGTATGCTTTTTCAAACTCATCTTTAGCATAATCAAAAAGCCTTTTGTTCAGGTATATCACACCTAAATCCTTATGAGCCGGTGCAAAATCCGGATTAAGCCCGCAGACTTTTTTCAAAATCTGTTCGGCTCTGTCTAAATCATTTGTCTTAACACACAAAATTGACAGCTCGTAATAAGTTTGAGGATTCACAGAACCCTGCTTAATTATACGTTCATAAATTTCTTTGGCATTAGCAAACTGACCCGTTGTCATATAAATACTTGCAAGCTTTTTCAAATAATTTGCATTTTTAGGATTCATTATAACAAGCTGTTTCAGAAGAGAAATAGCAATTTCAAACTCTCCCAAAACCTGATAACAGCAGGCTAAATTAAACTTATAAGTAGGTTTTTGCGGATAAGATGAAGCAAGGTATTTGTAATGTTCAACAGATTCTCTAAACATTCCTGCTTTTACTTCAGACAAAGCCCAAGCTACAATATAATTGTCTTCTTCCGGTTCAAGTTCATGAGCTTTGGCAAAATATTCGCAAGCCTCCTTGTGCTTTTCCTGAATCTGCAAAATCGAAGCAATATTAAAATAAGTTAATGAATCCTTATCATTAATTTTTAATGCTTTGTTATAAGTTTCTATCGCTTTATCAAAATTACCGATTGTCAAATAAGAAGTACCTAAGTTGTTATATAACTGAAGGTTTTCAGGATTAAGTTCAATCGCTTTTTCAATATATTCAACACTTTTTTCAAAGTGATTTCCTGCCATACTTGCAGTTCCAAGAATATAATATATTGAGTAATCATCACCCGAAATTTCCAATGCTTTTTTACCTGTTTCAATCGCTTCATCAAAATTTTCGGATTTAATATAAACTATTGCAAGACTTTTATAAGCATCAATATATTCAGGTCTTAATTCTAACACTTTTAAATAAGCGTGTTTTGCTGCGATTAAGTCGTTTAAATTATCATAACAACAGCCAAGGTAATACCAAACAAGAGCATCATCCTGCTTAAATTTTACAACATCTTCCAATATAGCCCTTGCAAAATCGTAATTTTCAAGGTTAACTTCACACAGCGCTAAAAGTTTTCGCGCCTCCATATCTTCAGAAATTTTTTCAATAGCTCCTGCAATAATTTCTTTTGCAGATTCAAATTCCTCTGATTCTATTAGTTCATAAATTTTATCAATCTCTTTATCTTCCATAATAATTTTATTATATCATGTAAATTTAATGTTACAAAAAGTTATTTTTTCATACGTGTTTTCAACCCAAATTTTACAAGGTTATTTATCATATCCTGAGGTAAATAAGACATAATCTGTGCAAATTTAGCATCACGTCCAAGTGTATAAGAAGATTTAGGATTACTTTTTTGTGCAATTTTCGTAATGAAAGCCGCAGCATCTTCTACTTTTAAACCTTTATTTGTATTTTTCAAAGCGTTATTTTTCAAAAACTCCATTTCACATTCATACCCCTCGCAGTGCTCAATCAATTCACTATTACGTTTAACAGATTTTTCCCAAATTGGAGTAGAAATAACCCCTGGTTTAACTGACACAACTTTAATACCTCTGTGATTTTCAATTCCGAAAGCATTGAAAAATATATCCAAAGCTCTTTTTGATGCACAATAGGGACTAATAAAAGGAAAGTGCCCAAAACTTGACATAGAACTTATATTAATAATTTTCCCGTTATCAAGCAATGGCAAAAGTTTTTGAGTAAAATCAATGTGAGAAAACGTATTTACATCAAATTGTTCCCGCAGATTATCAACATCTAAAACTTCAATAGGTCCGGCAGATACACATCCTGCCGCGTTAATCAAAACATCTACTTTATCAGTTTTAGATTTAATAAATTCAGCCGCTGCCTGAATAGATTCTCTATCAGTCATATCAATATAAAAATATTCAACATTATTAACATGTTCTATAAGTTTTTCATTTCTGAACCCTGCAAAAACATGCCAACCAAGTGCCGAAAACTGTTTGACAAGCTCTTTGCCAAGTCCTGATGTTGTGCCAGTAATTATAATATTTTTTTTCATAATAACTCCTTATAAACTCAAAAGGGCTCTGAATCTTCAAAGTCCTTTTGATAAATTTCAACCTAATTATTTCTTGCGCAATATTACATACCCATGTATGATGCGAATAGTGGTAAGTACAATGCCGCTGCAAGGATAAGTACGATAGTACCGATTACAATCAACATGATTGGCTCAATCATTTTTGTCATAATATCGATAATTGTATCTAATTGTTTATCGATATAGTTTGTTGCCTGACCTAACATATCACCCAAACGACCTGATTGTTCACCTGTTGCAATCATAAACAAAATCATTTTAGGCATAGTTCTGGTTGAACGAAGCGCTGCAGATAAGTGCTGCCCTTGTTGAACACGAACAGTTGCTTCTTCAACTCTTGTTTCTAATGTGTGATTTGTCAATGTCATATTTGACAGATATAAACATTCCAAAATCGGTACACCTGCATCATACGCAACTTGCATAACCGCAATAAAGTTTGCAAAGTTTGAATATTGAATCAAATCTGTTAAAACCGGAACTTTTAAAACAAGTTCGTCGATTTTCCATTTACTAGGTTTCCAACGGAATAAGAACTGGATAAACGCACCAACTGCAGCAAAACCAATCGGAATTGCATACCAGTTTTTCTTCATCCACAAGCCCATTTCCATCAATACTCTTGTGATCCAAGGTAACTGCATGCCCATTGAATCAAACATTTCCTTAAATACAGGGAATACAAATACCAACATGACAATTACGATAAATACAGCAAGTAAAATTACGAATACCGGATACATCAAAGTTCCGATTACTTTACTTCTGATAGATGCTTGTTTATTTAAAAGTTCCAACAAACGATCAAGAGTTTTTTCCAACTCCCCTGAATCTTCACCGGCTCTAACCAGACCGATATAAACCTGACCAAATTGTTCCGGATATTTTGCAATAGTACCAGCAAAAGTACCGCCGTTCATAATTTGTCGTCTTAACTCTGTCGCTACCTGACGAATTTTTAATTTCGCAGCATCGTTTTCAATGAACAACAAAGATTCAATAATCGGAATACCCGCAGCAGCCAAAATTTGCAGAGTAGATGTAAAATCAATTTGATCTGATAAACCCAGTTTAGGCATTCTGCCTGTTGGTTTTTTCTTATCATCTTTTTTACCTACAGCTTGTTCTTCAACAATATTTGTAGGAGTAAAACCTAACGCTCTGACGGAAGCTCGGGCTTCACGTAAATCATCAGCTTCAACCTTCCCCTTAACAATCTCATTTGTACCGTCTTTTAATGCTGTATAATTATAAATTGTCATACTTCACCTATTCGCCTGCCATACCTAATACTCTGACAAATTCTTCAATTGTAGTTTGTCCCTTAACAATATGGTTATAACAAGATTTATGTAGTGTCATCATACCATTAGCCACTGCACTTTCCTCAATTTCCAAATCATGAGCACCCTGTGCAATAAGCTTTTTAATTTCTTTTGTAATCTGCATAATTTCATAAACGCCCAAACGACCTTTATATCCTTGGAAACCACATTTATTACAGCCTTTAGATCTGTAAATCGGTGTTTTCATAAGTTTATCAATCATTTCAGGATCTGTTGTAATCATTGCAGCTTCTTCTTTTGTCGGGTAATATTCTTCCTTACAATCGTCACAAAGTTTTCTAACAAGACGTTGTGCAATTACGCCGGATAATGTTGAAGATACAAGGTAATCTTTTGCACCCATCTCAATCAAACGAGTAACTGTTGCAGCTGCAGAGTTTGTGTGGACGGTACTTAATACTAAGTGACCTGTCAACGCTGCTGAAATCGCAATTTCAAGAGTTTCATAGTCACGAATCTCACCGACAAGAATAATATCAGGGTCTTGACGAAGAATTGCTCTCATACATGATGCAAATGTAATACCTGCTTTTGCGTTTATTTGAGATTGGTTAATACCTTCAAGCTTAATTTCTATCGGATCCTCAATTGTTGTAATATTTACGGATTCATCATTCAAACTCTTAAGTACAGAATAAAGAGTTGTAGTTTTACCTGAACCTGTAGGACCTGATGTTAAAATAATACCATTTGGGCAAGATACCATCTGTTTAACTTTTTGAATATCACCCTCGTGAGCACCGACAAGTTTAATCTCTTTATCATTAGAAGCAAGAGATACTGCAGGCGCCAAAATACGAATACAGACCTTCTCTTTACCGGATACAGGAAGAGTGTTAATACGGAAGTCGTAAGAACAATCTCTGTATGAAATAGAGAACGTACCATCTTGAGGACGTCTGTTTTCTGCAATATTCATTCTTGCCATTACCTTGAAACGTGCAATAACAGAGGTTTCAACTTTTGCCGGAACATCAAGAACTTTTTGTAACATACCGTCTTTTCTGTAACGGACAATGTAACCTGAAAGTCTTGGCTCAATGTGAATATCGGAAACTTTATTATCAATACCGTTTGTAATAATTTGGTTAACAAATTTTGCAACAGAACCTGTTGAGTCCTGCAATTCCGCATCAACTTGTTCCCATAATGTAGCTTCTTCTTCAGTATCAAGTGTTTCTGTTTTGATTTGTTCAATAATTTCTTCTGTTTGCTTTTTCTGAGCAGAGAAGAAAGTATTTAATGAGTTTTCAAACTCATAGTGAGTCATCAATAATTGTTTAGGATTTTGTCCTGTCAAATAGATAATCTCTTTCATGATATCCATTTTGATAGGTTTTACAACCCCTAAAACAAGAGTTTTGCCATCAGATGAAATCGGTATTACACGATTTGCTCTAATAAAATCTTCCGGCAAAATATTAACAAACTTTTTCTGTTCAACAAGTTGCTCACTAGAAACAAGATCATAACCGGATTGATCATGTAATACATTTTTCAATTGATCAAGTGAAATTAACCCCATTTCAAATAAAGTTGAACCGATTGGTACGTTTTTACGTTTTGATGCTGCAAGAGCTTTCATCAAATCGACTTCAGATAATATACCTTTAGAAACAAGCATTTCACCAAGCTTACTTACTGTATCAGATGACTTAGCGGCAGGTTTTGCCACTTGTTGAGCTTCTGAATCCGTTCCGCCTGTTGGAACATCTGCAATAGTATCAGCTGATATAAAAGAGCCCAATAATTCTTTTAAATCATCATCTCCAACAAGCATAAACTTTATTGATTGCTGAAATGTTTTTTTCATTAAAGCATTAATTTCATCTTTATTTGAATTTTTAGATACTGCAACAAAAAGAAAATTATCCTTGACACTAATCGGGACAAAGTGGTATTGTCCCATTAGATTTTTATCAATACTATCAAGTACTTTTTGATCTATACTGTTTTTTAATCTTAAAATTAGTGCGTTCATTTACGTTTCTGTACTTTATCTTTTCTTAATATGTGTGTCAACTATATTTTAATACATCTATGGTTTATAACATATTATCATCTGCTACTGCATCTTCAGTATCAATAACAATTTGAGGTGTCAACATAATAACCATTTCTTCTTTAGATTTTGAAGTACCGGTACTTCTGAAAAACATACCGATTACAGGAAGATCTCCTAAGAAAGGTATTTTGTTTACGGATTTTGTTTCATTTTCTTGAATCATACCACCGATAACAAGAGTTTCACCATCTTTGATACGAACACCTTTTAAGTCGAGGTCACGTCTTTGAAGCAATGTAGCTGCCAAATCTTGTTCACCTGTTTCACCTGTAGCATAAACTTGTTCTTTAATTGTTTTATATTCAGGTTTAACATCAAGAGTTACATAACCATCCGGTGAGATAAACGGTGTAATTGTAACTTTAATACCGTTGTCATCCTTGATTTCGTAATCTCTCTGTACTTGAGCAGAACCTGATGCTGAACCAGAATCCAAATATTGAGAAGTTACTTTAGCAACATAATCTGAAGTTAAGTCAATTGTTGATTGTTGACCGCTTGTTAAAAGAACTTTCGGATTAGCTAACACGCGACCTTTTTTATTTTCAACCAAGTAATTAACTGAATATTTCAACTGTGGTGAAGTACTCCATTTGCTAACTTTACCAACTGTTTCATAAGCACCTTTTTCATCATCCCAAGATGAACTGTCAACTAAGTAGTATCCGTGTCCTGCAAAGAATATAGGATACATAGAATCAGTTGCAAAACCTTTACCGCCACCTGCGTTAAATGAGAAGTTTTTGCTTAAGAATTGCCAAGTATTATCAAATGTTTTACTTCCGGATTCAGATAATGAAATAACTTGAACTTCCATATAAGCTTGAGGTGTTTTCTTATCATTAGCAGCGATATATTCTCTAATCATATCTATTTGAGACTCAGAGCCACCAATAACTTGAATTGAACCTTGAGTAGGGAAGTATGTAACAGATAAATTCAATAACGGTAAGCTATCTAATTTAAATGTTTCATCATCATTTGATGATTCTTCTGTAGTTTGCTGAGCTCCAAGAACACAAGCTAACTGCCCCCCGCCAACAGAAATTGAACCACTGCCGCCGCCAGAAGAACTGCTTGAAGAATCATCATCTGAAGCAAAACCGGTAACAATACCTGCAGCTCCGCCTGATGAACCTCCGCCATTAATTATAGTCATTGAAGGGAACAATGAATTACATATTGATGCTGACATTTCAGCTGGTGTTGTATGATTAACCTTAAAAGTATTAATTGCAGGTTTTTTATCAAATTGTTCTACAACCCTTCTTACAAGAGCTACATCATTTTCAGTACCTGTTACGATTAATTCATTTGTAGCAGGGTTTGTTGCAACAATAAAACCTTTTGACATACCAGGATTTAAAGCACCTTTACCTTTTGCTGAGAAAATACTAGTATTTAAGAAATGAGAAATCGCTACTGCATTTACATATTTCACAGGAATTACAGTCATGCTCTTATTACGTTCAGCAAGAGATAAAGCATTTTCAGTAGTTGATACAACTAAAGTATTTGCCTTGATGTCATAGAACAAATCATTTGTTCTTACAACTAAATCAAGAGCTTCTTTTAGCGGAATATCAACTAAATCCATTGTAACTGTACCTTCAACACCTTGTGCAAAGATAATATTCATTCCGGCTTGATCAGCAAACATTCTCAAAACCTGAGTAACATCAGCATCTCTCAAACTTAAATTTACAACTGAATCTGAATTAGGAATAGTCACATCAGATCTTAAATTTACAACTGATGTTTCACCTGCTCTAATAGCCGGTTTTCCTGCTTCATAACCGTAATAATCGTTCATTGCAAACGATGCAGTCATGGAATTTGTTATCATAAATGCTGACAACATAACACTTGCAATAATTTTTTCTCTAATCTTATTTTTCATATTTGCTCCTGCTTATTACTTTTTATTATTAACCTTTTCTACCACCAAATCTGCTTCTCAAGTTATATAAATCATTTTGAGTTCTATCAAAAGATTCTTTTGAGAATAATTCACCAATACTTGCTGAATATATGTTTGAGCCAAGTCCTACAGTAATCCAAGATGGATTAATTTGCATAACTTTGTATTCCTGCCCCATAATTTTATCACCCTGACGAACAAGATAATCTTTATCATCAACATTTATAATTGCTGACGGACTTGTTTTATTATACATAATACCAACAACTTTTGTTCTTGTTATTTTAGCTGCTGCAGCATCAGCCGGCGCTAAAGTCGTAGGCGGAACCGGTAAATTAAAGCTATAAGGACTGATGTCATCAGGCTGACGAACAACAACATCTTTTAGCTTTTCCAGTTCTGCAATCCTTGAATTGTAAGCATTTGCCTCTGCAATAGCAGAATTTTTCGCATCTTCAAAAGCTTGTATTTCATCTGAAGGCATAAACGGATCTGAACGACCGATTGAAGTAACATCATACGATACCATAGCACTTGCTTGATTTGAATCTACATCCATATCAACATTTCCTTCAGCCGGGACTTTTACTTCTTCTCTTTTGACCGGTTCTGCAACATTAGCAACAGGCTCTACCGAAGCTATAGCCTCAGGAGCTTCTGACTTATCACCGCCAAAGTTTTGTAATACGCCGCATCCGCAAGCGATAACACCAACAGAAAAAACCACTAACAATAAGGATAATACCCATTTGCCACGTTTACTGAATGTATTATCTACCCAACTATCATTCCTATAGTAATTTAAGTTCACTTTCTCTCCACCCATCTAATTAGTTATATATCAACTACATTATATTAAAGCTCTTAATTTTATGTATCAGTTATTTAATGTATTTTCAAAATAACTATACCATCATTTACAATAATATAATAATCTGTCAATTAAGTCAAAAAAACGATTCTTTAATAAGTTTCAGCACAAATCACCCCCAAAACAATGATAGATAAAGGATTTCAGTATGTTAATATTTTGTTACGTGCAGCCAATTGTGCTCAAAATTTCAATCCAAAGATGTACTTCAAATTATGGACGAACACTTATTCTTTCAAGCTTTCTGACAAATCTTACCAATTTTGACTCGGTATCTGCAGTGATTGAATCAACAAGAATAGTCTTACAGCCTAAGTATTTACCACATAATACATCTGTTAATGGTCTATCTCCTACAAGAACACAATCTGTAACATTAATTCCTTGTTCTTCTAAAAATTTCTCAACATAACAAGTTTTAGGTTTACAAGCATTAAAAAGAAGCGGAAAATCTGAAATTTGTTTAACTTTTGCAATATATTCTTCATTTTTGTTATTAGAAACAACTGCGACAAAAAATTTTTCACGAACCGTTTGCAACCAGTCAAGCATTTTTGGAGAATATTCAGCTGACTTTGATGCCATTAAAGTACTGTCAAGATCAAAAAGCATTGCCTTAACACCTTCTTGCTGTAATTTTTCCAAATCAATATCATAAATACTTTTTAAATTATAATCAGGTTTAATAAACATGTTCTTTCACTCCAATTGTACGGGCAAGTGCGACTTCTGAATCAACAGGCGCACGGTCAAATCTCAAGTAAACATCTGCATTTGTATTTGCCAAATCTTGTGAAATCCCTTTTTCATCAAGGATTTCAACAATTTTTGCCACGAACTGTTCATCAGGTGTTATTATTTCCACCTCATCATTTAGCAAAACTTTATTTTTAACTTTTACAAAATAAACATCATAAGCTCTATCTGAGTCGAAAACGACATCTGAATATTTCTTTTTGTCACGAAATTCGAACAAGAAATCTGCTCCTGCCAGACCTTTTGAAATATCATAACTATAGCTGTCCGGCTTGTTTTCACCAAGCGCAAAACCCGTTGTATATCCGCGATTTCCGACTTTTTTAAGTTCGATGAAATATTTTTCCATATCTGCATTCGGATCTTTTAAAATTTCATCAATTGCAGCACGGTAAGTTTTTGCAACAGCTGAAACATAGTATAAGCTTTTTGTTCTTCCTTCAACCTTAAATGAATCAACTCCCGCATCAATCATATCTTTTAAATGTTTTACAAGACATAAGTCTTTCGGACTCAGGATATGTGAACCGTGTTCATCTTGATTGATTTCGTAATATTGTCCAGGACGAGTTTCTTCAACAAGTTTATAACTCCAGCGGCATGGCTGTGAACAGTTACCTGAATTTGCTTTTCTTTCGCCGTTTGTAAAATAATCACTCAACAAACATCTGCCAGAAAACGATACACACTGAGAACCATGAATAAAGCATTCAACTTCCATACCCGGAACTTGTCTTTTAATTTCGGCAATTTCAGGAATTGAAAGTTCGCGCGCCAACACAACACGTGTTGCACCCATATCCTGCCAGAATTTTACACATTCATAATTTAAAATATTAGTCTGTGTACTTACATGGATTTCTGTATCAGGCATATATTTTTTTAACAGGCGCAAAATCCCGAAATCACTAACTAATACCGCATCAGGATTAGCATCTTTTAAGATTTCCATACACTGTTCTAGGTGTTTTATATCTGAATTAAACGCAAATATATTGAGCGTTAGATAAGCTTTTGCGCCTAATTTATGAGCTAAATCAACAGCTGATTTAAGATTTTCCAGCGTTATAATTTCACCCTTTCGCATGGCGCGCAGACTAAAATCCACAACTCCCAAATATACAGCATCAGCACCGTATTTAACGGCATATTTCAATTTTTCCAGATTGCCCGCAGGCATTAGTAATTCAATATTTCGCATAAGTCAATAATAATCTAAACTAAATTAATAATCAACCAAACAGGTGATGTTGTTTTTTCGTAAATATGGAAAATAGAATATATACAAAACACGAGTTTATATTATTGGAGAACAAGCATGCAAACTATAAATAATGCAACAAGCACAATTAAGGAAATCTGGTCATACCAACACCCTGTTATGCACACATGGTTTTTATTTAGTGCTGCATCATTAGGATGTATGTTTACTTTATTATTTTTCTTATTCTAAAGCATAAAATAAGCTTATTATATACAATTACCCGAAAAGCATTAACAAGAACTACTTTTAAGGTTCTTGTTTTTTGTATGTATTATCTGCAAACTTTTTCAGCTTGTAAATCATAATTGCACACAAAATAATTGCGGCACAACATAACCCAATCCAAAAACCAACCAGTTTGAAATTATACTTAAACGCTAATATATAACCGACAGGAACGGATACACACCAATAAGCAAGGAAATTTGCAAGTAAAACAATATCTGTTTGTTTTACCCCTTTACAAATTCCGGCAAGGGCAATCTGCAATCCGTCAAATACCTGAAATACAGCTATTATATATATCACAGGGACAGCGATTTTAAACAATACATCATCTACAGTAAAAAGCCCTACAAGGAATTTAGGGAATGAACAGAATACTAACGCACTGCAAATCATAAATCCAACAGATAACATAACTCCGACAAATGAATATTTTTTTAAATCTTCTATCTGACCGGCACCATTTGCAAAACCTACTTTAACAGCAATAGCATTTGATATTGCAAACGGAATCATAAATGACACCGTTGTTAAAGAACAAACAAGATTTTGCGCTGCAGCATAAACACCTGAAACTCTGCCCATAAAAATTGCGACACTGTTAAACGCAATAAATTCAACAAGCACAGCCAGTGATATCGGCATTCCTATACTTAATAAAGCCTTATAGTACCCTTTTTCATGATAATTTGAAAATTTCATATTAATAAAACAATAAATTAAAAGGGCAATACCCATAAAATACCTTACAAGAAAACTTGCAATAGCAAGCCCGATTACCCCAAGTGAAGGGATAGGACCGAATCCGAATACAAAAATTACATTTAATGCAATATTTAAAAATACACAAAAAATAGTAACTAAATTCGGAAACATTACAATTTCAAATGCCTGTAAAAATTCTTTCAAGCAAGCATGCAAATATGCACCAAATGTAGAAAAAGCAGTTATAAGCATATAATTTTGGATATCAGGCACAAGCTTTTGTTCAAAACCCATATGAGGAATCACAGGAATTGCTGCAAGGATTAAAATACAATTTATCACAGCAAGTATCATAGAAAACCTTATTGATGGGTAAAAATATCTTTTTATTGGCTTCTTTTCTCCACGATAATTAGATAAAAGCGGTGATATACTTGCAATAAGTCCGACACCAAATGTTAAAATACAGTTAATAATAGCTGTTGCAATACTAATTGCGGCAAAGGTATCAGTTGAATGCCTTCCGGCAACCACAACATCCCCGATACCAATCAGGATGAAACCTAGGTTTCCCATAATAATCGGGGCAGCTATTGTTAAAAGTTCTTTAACATAATATCTTAAATCATGTTTTGACATAATTCTATGATATCACAAAGAAATTTAATTATAATTGAGGAGGAGTTGAAGAACTGCTGATTTTACTCAAAACATTTCCCAGAACAAAACCAATACCTGCACCCCAGGCAAAATTAGTCCAGCGAATTCGTTTAAACGCCTTAACTGCAACAGAATCCCGCAAAATTTCAGAATTTTTACAATCTTTAAATGAATCTGCAAATCCTTGTTTTAAATTCTTTACCAAATCCTTATCGGTAACAGATTTTTTCAAATCTGAGATTTTGGCATTTACTGCAGTAAGATTTTCGGAAATTCCTAATTGAGAAAGAAACAATTTTTGTTCCTGTTTCAAACTGTTTTTCGAAATTGCCAGTGCTGATTCATTTAATAAATCTACAGTATCACGAGCCTCATTCTCAACAACATTAAACGCTGCTCTTACAAACCTATTTTCCCGTACCGGCAAGTAATAAGCACTCATTCCCACAACAGCAAGCCCTGTACCTGCTGCCATTGCTTTCGTACGTTCTCTTGGTGTAATTGACATGTTCATAGACATAATTGATTCTCCTGATATTTTTAATTCTAAACCCCCTAAATTTAAAATTTGCTACTTTATATTGAGGTAATAAAAAAAATATGTTATAATAAAGAAAAATATACGAGGATAAGTTTTATATGATGAAAAAGAGTTTTGGATTCACCCTTGGTGAAATTTTAATAGCATTATCAGTCATTGGTGTTGTGGCATCACTTGTTATACCACAACTTGTAAACGGTCACAAAGCAGGTGTAGCCCAATCTCAATTTAATACAGCATATTCACTTATGGCAAAAGCGGTTGCAGATATGGATGCGGATAATATCTCCATAAATCCTGCCTCATACGGAACCGGAGCTTTTTATACTGAATTTAAAAAATATAATAGAGTAGCAATTGACTGCGGTAAGTATGCCGCAACAAATACAAGTGTATGTTTTTCAACAACTGACAGCGCTTCAGACTTAAGCTATAAAAGTCTTTCCAAAAAAAATATGACAAGTAATGAAAAACAAATGCTTGATGATGGTGCTTTTGTATTAAATAATGGTATGCTTGTTATGATAGAAAACAACATTGCATATGGAGTAATGATATTTGTTGATATAAACGGAAAAAATAAACAACCAAATATTTTAGGATATGACGTATTTGCATTTGAATTAACAAAAGACGGTTTATTACCGGTTGGAGCTGAAGGAACCGGACTAGGTGCAACTTCAAAAAATTTATGGGGAAGTAAATCGCCCGAAACATACTGTGATCCAAATAGCGAAGTCCTATATAATGGTATAACATGCTCCTATTTTGCTTTAAAAAACCAGGATTACTTTAAAAATTTATATAAAGGTCACTAAAATATATTCAGAAAAAAAGCCGGTTTTGAAAAATTTCCAAAACCGGCTTTTTAATTACTCTTTGTAAAATTATGACTATTTAGAAATAGTTTCAAAAATTACATTAAATGCTTCAGGATCTTTAACTGCTAAGTCAGCAAGCATTTTTCTGTTAACAACGATATTAGCTTTTTTACAAGCGTTAACGAATCTTGAATAGCTCATACCGCGTTCTCTAACAGCAGCGTTGATTCTTACAATCCATAATCTTCTCATATTACGTTTTGTAGTACGTCTGTCTCTGTAAGCGTATTTTAAAGCTTTCATAACAGCGATATTAGCAACTTTAAAGATTCTGCTTCTTGCGCCGATAAAGCCTTTAGCAAGTTTTAATATTTTTTTGTGTCTTTTAACACCGGCATTGCCACGTTTAATTCTCATTTTCTATGCTCCTATCTTGAATACTTCTTGTATGGTAACTCTTTAGATACCAGTGCTACGTGTGAATCAGATACACCAACCATCTTGAAAATTCTGCGTTTTCTTGAAGCTGATTTGTGTTGGAGCAAGTGACCAATACCTGCTTGTCTTTTCATAATTTTACCAGTTGCTGTTACTTTGTAACGTTTTGCAGCTGATTTGTGAGTTTTTAATTTTGGCATTTTCTTCTCCTTTTTGTTTAAAGTAGTAACTAAAAAATTACAGGCATACCAAAGCCTATAACTTTCGGCTGAGTTTATAATATTATGAAAAACAAATATTTGCAACCCATACCAAATATTTATTAAATTTTATGTAGATAATATATTATACAGATAAGTTAAACTTATCTGCCAGTTCCGAAATCATATACAAAGAACCGCATATAATATTTAAATATCCATCACAAAAATCAATTTCCGTATCCGCAGTTAGTTCTTTTGACTCTACAGGACAAGCAGCCTGTAGTTCAGATACCTCACAAGAATTAGCATGATTAAAATGATAAAAATATACTTGCTCTCCACCATCAAAAAGTGAATTCAACATTTTTGAATATTCCTTATTTTTCAGACAGCCAAAAATAAATCTTCGCTTTTGGTTAGGAAAATACATATCAATACTTTGTTTTAATGCATTAACCCCGTTTGGATTATGCGCCCCGTCAATTATTAGATTTTTTTCTTGAATATATTGAAACCGCCCCGGATGTTTTACATTTTTTAACCCTTCATCAATAATTTCCTGTGAAATTTCCCCAAAAACAGTTTTTATAGCAGCAAGCGCAAGCGATAAATTTTCCTGCTGATGAACTCCTTTTAATGCTAAATTTTCAGTACTTTCAAAAGGCGATATCACAATAAGTGCAGCTCCGATTTCATTTGCTACGTCGTAATAAACTTCCTTGCCTTCAAAAACAATACACGTACAGCCTGACTTTATAATACCAGCTTTTTCATAAGCGATTTTATCTATAGTATTTCCAAGCCTTTCAGTATGGTCAAAATCAACGTGAGTAATTATTGAACAAAGATTCCGTTTAATAACATTTGTAGCATCGAATCTTCCGCCAAGACCTGTTTCTAATACAACAATTTCAACATCATTATCTAAAAAGTACTTAAACATTATAGCAGTAAGGATTTCAAACTCTGTTAAATCAATTCCGTGACTATCTGCAAGCTCTGAAATTTCAAATACATACTGAGCAAAAGTTTCATCGGGAATTTTTTCCCCACAAATTTGTATTCTTTCTGTATACTTGAAAAGATGAGGAGAAGTATAAAGTCCGACTTTTTTCCCCGCCGAAACTAAAACAGATGACAAAATCGCACAAACCGAACCTTTTCCATTAGTTCCTGCAACATGAATACAACTAAGCTTATCCTGCGGATTACCCAGAAGCTCAAGAATTTGCTCCATCCGCTCTAACCCGAGAGAAATATGAAATTTCCCGACTGATGTCAATAAATTTATCGCATCTTTATATGAATACTTCACGTTTTACCTCTAAAAAAAGCTCTCAATTTGAGAGCTTTTTAATTATTCATTTTCCAAACCTTTACGTTTATAAAATTCTTCTATAAAACCGGTATTGAATTTACCGCTCATAAATACTTCGTCCTCAATTATTGCCTGGTGGAACGGAATAGTTGTTTCTACACCAGTCACCACATATTCTTTGAGGGCACGGTACATTCTTCTGCGGGCTTCATTTCTGTTTCTGCCCCAGCAAATAAGTTTACCGATCATTGAATCGTAATAAGGCGGAATTTCATAATCTTGATATACATGAGAATCAACTCTTATACCAAAACCGCCGGGAGCTAAGTATCCTGAGATTTTACCAGGATTTGGCATAAAGTTTTTAGCCGGATTTTCAGCATTAATACGACATTCAATAGCATGACCGTAAAGCTTAATGTCATCTTGTGTATAACTTAGTTTTTCACCTGATGCGACAAGAATTTGTTCACGAACAAGATCAACCTGTGAAATCATTTCAGTGACACAGTGTTCAACCTGAATTCTTGTATTCATTTCCATGAAGTACCATTTACCATCATGGTCAAGTAAGAATTCGCAAGTTCCAGCACCTTCGTAATTTATTGCTTTTGCGGCACGAACGGCTGCTGCACCCATTTCCTGCCTTGTTTCTTCATCAATAGCAGGAGATGGAGCTTCTTCCAATAATTTTTGGTGACGACGTTGAATAGAACAATCTCTTTCACCTAAGTGAACAACATTACCAAAACTGTCACCTAAAATTTGAACCTCAATATGACGAGGATTTTCAAGGAATTTTTCAGCGTAAACATCAGGATTACCGAAGAAATTTTTAGCTTCAGCCTGACAAAGTTCCATATTAAGCTGAACATCTTCATCATTACGGCAAACTCTCATACCTTTTCCGCCGCCGCCGGCTGTAGCTTTTAATATAATCGGATAACCGACTTTGTTACCAAATTCCTGAACTTCTTCAACTGTATGAACAATACCTGTACCAGGTGTTACAGGAACATTATTTTCAATCATTGTTCTGCGGGCAGTAGCTTTATCACCCATTTTTCTCATAGCTTCAGAACTTGGTCCGATAAATTTAATACCTTGTTTTTCACAAATTTCTGCAAAATCAGCTCTTTCAGACATAAAACCATATCCAGGGTGAATAGCATCAGCACCTGAAACCATTGCGGCTGACATAATTGCAGGAATACTCAAATAACTATCCGCACTTTTTGCAGGACCGATACAGTATGCTTCTGTTGCCAATCTTACATGAAGCGAATTTGCATCAGCTTGAGAATAAATTGCAACTGTCGGTATTCCCAACTCTCTGCAAGCTCTGATAATTCTAACGGCAATTTCGCCTCTGTTTGCAATTAAAACTTTTCTAAACATTTTCCAAATATCCCTTATTAAATAAGAAGTGAACGCTATTTACGTCCACTTCTCAATATTTTAAATTATTATTCCACATACATCAAAACTTGACCGAATTCAACAGGTTGACCGTCTTCGACACAAACTTCAACGATTTTTCCTGAAACTTCTGATTCGATTTCGTTCATCATTTTCATAGCTTCTACGATACAAACCACATCACCAGGCTTAACTGTAGAACCAACGTTTACAAACGGATCAGCATCCGGAGATGGTGATTTGTAGAAAGTTCCAACCATTGGAGATGTAATCGGAGTACCTTTTGCTGCAGGAGCAGAAGCTTCAGTTGCAGCCGGTGCACTAACCGGAGCAGCAGGTGCTGCAACAGGCGCAGATACAACAGCTTGAGGAGCTGAAGTTACAATAACATCTTTTCTTAAAGTAATAGCTTGTTCACCATCTTCAAGAGAAATTTCAGTCAAACCTGTTTCTGCTAAAACTTTTGCTAATTTTTCTATATAATCTGTTTCAAATTTCATTTATTTTCTCCTTTTGTAGGTTTTATCCGCCTGTGCGATTAGCATCTATCCAAATATTCATTTGATCTGGTATCAACCCTGATGATATCACCATTTGCAACGAAGAACGGAACTTGTACAACAGCACCTGTTTCAAGTGTTGCAGGTTTTGTACCGCCTTGAGCAGTGTTTCCTTTTTCTGCAGGAGGTGTATCTACGACTTCAAGCTCTACGTGAGCAGGAATATCAACACCAATAATTTTACCTTCGTGCATAAGAATCATAATATTCATGTTTTCTTTTAAGTATTTAATACCGCTGCCGATTTGAGCTTCTTCAACATGCATTTGATCATAGCTTTCATTATCCATCATAACGTAAGCTGAACCTTCTTTATATAAGTACTGCATTTCACGTCTATCTAAAGTAGCTTTCGCAACTTTTTCACCTGCACGGAAAGTTTTTTCAACAACCTGACCTGTGATAACGTTTTTCAATTTAGATCTGACAAACGCAGCGCCTTTTCCCGGTTTAACGTGCAAGAATTCAACAACTGACCAAAGTCCATTATCTAATTCTACTGTCAAACCTGTTTTAAAATCGTTTACTGAAATCATATTTTTCCCCTTATATAATAAGTAATCTTCTTCTAGTGAACTAATAATAACACAAAAAACCTATTTTACAAAATAGCTTTACAGAATGTAAAAAAACAATGCAAATAGCTGAATATAGAATAACGAATTTTATAAAATTTTATTTTACACTTTAATTTTCCATAAATCTGCAGGAATTACCCAACCATTATTTTTTACTCTCATCAAGCAATAATATCCTGCATTACTATCATTTGCAAGAGCTGAACAATTTTGATTAACTTTTTCATTTGTTTCATTAACTCCGGCAGGGAATAAGCCATCCGGAGTCCAGACAAGAATGAATATATCTTTACCGATTACATTAGGTAAACTGTCCCCATTTGCATCAATATAAACAACTAAAGATGATGAAGTTGTATTTGTTCCAAACCAATTCTTCATGTCATCCTTCTTAAACCCATCAATACATAAATTAGTCCCATTTGATAGTTTTACGGTTAATATACCGGATCCAATACCTATGCCTGTTCTATTCCCGGTTGCATTTCCACCTTTAAGTGTTCTTGTAGGCCCTTTATCCTGCCAACATCCGGCTTTATCATAACAAACAGATACATATTTCAAATGCGGTGCCATAAAAGTTTCAAACCAAAGTTTCATCCCGGCTAAACTGTCAGGAACCGACAAATCCAGAGAAACATCATCATACTCCGTAAATTTCATTACCTGTTGAATAATTGCATAATCCTCTTTTAATAATGATTCTATTTTTCTTTTCTGTTGATTTTGTACTATCGACGGGATAGTTATAGCAGCAACAACTCCAATTACTCCTAAAGTAATCAAAACTTCTGCTAACGTAAATGCAAACTTTATTTTTTTAAATTTCTAACCATTCAACAACTCCATTAATTCATGTATTTATGAACATTATAACTCATTTTATTATCTTTGTCAATAATATAGGATTGATTTATGAAAGATGACAGATTACTGCAATTGGGGCAAAAAATAAGATATGAACGTGTAAAACGCGGATTAAGCCAGGAAGATTTAGAGGAAAAATCTTCGGTTTCACGCAGAACAATCAGTGAAATAGAGCGCGGCAATGCTGATATCCGCTATACTAACCTTTACCAGATTGCAGCCGCTTTTGGTATTAGTATCTCAGAAATGCTTGATTTTAAATTATAGTCTTTTTTGTGTTAGAATAAATTTATGATAGAAAGATATTCAAGAGAAGAAATGACAAAAATTTGGGACTTGAATTCCAAATTTGGATACTACCTGCAAGTTGAACTTGCAGTGTGTGATGCTTATGCAAAATTAGGTACAATCCCATCGGAAGCCGCTAAAGAAATCAGAGAAAAAGCTTCTTTTTCGGTTGAAAGAATTGATGAAATTGAACGTGAAGTAAGGCACGATGTTATAGCGTTTTTAACCTGTGTAAACGAAAGCTTAGGCGATTTGGGACGATATGTTCACGTTGGTTTAACAAGTTCTGATGTTATTGATACAGCTTTCGCACTACAAATTCAAGACAGCGGAAAAATTATAAAAGCAGATCTTGAAAAAAACATTTCTACATTAAAAAATCTAGCAAATCATCACAAAAATACAATTTGTATCGGACGTTCACACGGAATCCACGCTGAAATTATGACTTTTGGCGTAAAAATGTGTAACTGGATTGATATTCTTGAACGTCAAAAAGAAAATTTTGAACACGCTTTGGAACAAATTCGTGTCGGACAAATTTCAGGTCCTGTTGGAACTTACAGCAACATTTCAACTGATGTTGAAAAAATTACCTGTGAAAATCTCGGACTTAAACCTGCAAGAGTTTCGACTCAAATTATAGCAAGAGATTATCATGCATACTTTATGCAATCTCTGGCTTTGATTGCAAGTGTTATTGAACAATTTGCCACAGAAATCAGACATTTACAAAAAACAGAAGTTTTAGAGCTTGAAGAAGGTTTCGGCAAAGGGCAAAAAGGGTCATCTGCGATGCCCCACAAGAAAAACCCAGTATTAAGTGAGAATTTATGCGGACTTTCCCGAGTTGTACGCGCAAACTCTTTTGCTGCACTTGAAAATATTCCGCTATGGCACGAAAGAGATATTTCGCATTCATCGGCTGAACGTATAATTTTTCCTGACAGCCTGATTTTAGTTGATTTTATGTTAAATAGATTCAACGGACTTATGGAAAACATTGTTGTTCACAGTGATAATATGCTCAAAAATACTGATAAATTCGGCGGAATCGTTTTTTCACAAAAAGTTTTACTATCACTTGTTGCAAAAGGTTTAACACGAGAAGCGGCATACGTTATCGTTCAGAGAAACGCGCTTGATGCATTTCAAAACCACGGCGACTTCCGCGCTAATTTGTTAAAAGACTCTGATGTTACAAGTCTTTTATCTAATGAAGAAATAGAAAAAATCTTTGATAAACAAGCGTTTTTACAAAACATTGATGAGATTTATAAAAGAGTTTTAATCTAAGAAATCTGCAAGAATAACATTGCTTACAAGAACCCCGTTTGGTGTGAGTTTGTATCCTTGCGGTGTTTTTTCAATAAGTTTCAAGTTTTCGTATTTATCCAAAACATCAAAATATTTACCCACGAAATCAATATTATATTTGGAATTAATTTGCTCAACATTTATCCCCTCACGGATTTTACGAAAACCCAGAAAAATTTCTTCCTCTAACTGTTCTTGACAGGTTAAAAGTTTTGATTCTTTACGTGTGAAAGGATCATTAAGATATTGTTCAATAGTTTCTACATTTCCGTACCGCGTACCATTTACATAACCATGCGCAGCAACTCCAAAACCATAATACTCATCATTATTCCAATAAGTTAGATTATGCCTTGAATTAAAACCACAATGCGAAAAATTACTTACTTCATAATGTTCAAACCCTAATTCCTGCATCAGTTCAACAGCACCCAGATACATATCAGCCTGGGTATCATCATCTGCGAGGTTTTCAGGCATATGAGATGCAAAATAGCAGCCATCTTCAAGTTTCAAACCATAAAGTGAGATATGCTGAACCCCTAATTTTACAGCATTTTTTAAATCATCAAAAAACATCTCAGGTGTCTGCCCCGGAAGCCCGTATATAAAATCAAGGCTAATGTTTTTAAATCCTGCATCCTGAGCGATTTTAACAGCATTTACAACCTGACCTGCATTGTGTCTGCGATTAATTTTCTTTAATATGCCATCATGAAATGTCTGACACCCGAAACTTATACGATTTATCCCGATATCATAAAGCATCCGCAGATACCCGTAATCCACATCATCAGGGTTGCATTCCATTGTAATTTCCGTATCTTTATTAAATTTTAAAATACGCAAAATATTTTCTATCTCTGATGGCTCAAGTATAGAAGGAGTCCCGCCACCTAAATAAATAGTATTTAAAACCTCCCCCTGATAAAAATGATTTATTTCTTTTGCTAGCGCTTTTAAATAATCTTTTTTCAGCTCTGATTTACTGAACGAAACAAACGAGCAGTAATGACACTTTGACTTGCAAAACGGTATATGTATATATGCACTTTTTACCATAAACTTATTATATACGAAATTTTCTTTGTGTTAATATAAACTTATGGATATCACATTAAAAAGCAATACTACACTTGAATTTGATAAGGTAAAAGAAGAACTTTCAAAGTTTGCCAAGTTCGAACAAAGCAGAGTTCTTTGTCTTCGCGCGCAAGCCTTAAACCAAACAGATAAAATTAAAAGACAAATCGAACTTACCCGTGAAGCTAAAAAAATTCTTGATTACGCGAAAGATACCCCTACTGAATTTATTGCAGATGTCAGCAAAATTAAAAACAATTCTGCCGTGTCTTACCTGATGGAAGAAGAATTGATTGATATTGCTAAAACAATGAAATCCTCAAGACTTTTAAAAAGATTTATCCTTGAAAATTCGGACGAAGATTTTTTACTAAAAGATTTAGCCCAAGATTTAATAACAGATAAAGAATTGGAAGAAAAAATCTTCGATACTTTTGATGAAAATTTAAGAATCAAACAAAACGCAACACCCGAATTAAAAGGATTATATTCATCACTTCGCGATACGGAGCAAAACATTCGTGATCAGATTTCCTCATTATTAAACAATCAAAATTTTTCAAAATATCTTCAAGACAATATTTATACTCAAAGAGATGACAGAATTGTTTTTCAGGTAATGGCTTCAAACAAAACCAAAGTTCCCGGTATTGTTCACGATGTATCAGCTTCTGCTAAAACTTTTTATATAGAGCCTGCACAGCTTGTTCCGCTAAACAATAAAGTGCGCGAAGTTAAATCAAAAATTCACGCAGAATGTATCAGAATTCTCGTAGGTCTTACTGATTTAGTAAAAAATCACATATCCGGACTTGAAAATTGTGAAAAAATCATGTCAGAAATCGATTACCACTTTGCAAAAGCCCGCTATGCAGTAAAATTACAAGCCGTAGAGCCGGAATTAACCGATGAAAAATACATTTATTTTGAGAATATGAAACATCCGCTTTTGATGCAAGTAACAGAAGAAGTTGTTGCAAATAATTTTGAAATCGGTAAAGATTACAAATCTGTTATCATAACAGGTTCAAACACAGGCGGTAAAACAGTTACACTAAAAACAATCGGGTTATTCATTCTTATGGCAAAAGCCGGAATGTTTCTTCCTTGCACTTACGCTAAACTTTACCCGTTTAAAAATGTTTTCGCAGATATCGGCGATTCTCAAAGCATCTTACAAAGTCTTTCAACATTTTCATCCCATATGACAAATATCATCGAAATCCTAAACCAAAGTAATGACGAATCTTTTGTACTGTTAGATGAAATCTGCGCAGGAACTGACCCTGTTGAAGGTGCGGTTTTAGCTCAAGGCATACTTGAAAAACTTGCTCAAAAACAAGTAACAAGCGTTATTACAACCCACTATGGCGAACTTAAAGCTCTTGAATACTCTAACAGCTTTTTCAAAAACGCATCTGTTGAATTTAATACAGAAACCTTAAAACCAACATATAAACTGCTTATAGGGATTCCTGGCTTAAGTAATGCAATCTCAATCGCTGCAAACCTTGGTCTTGATAAAGAAATCGTTGACAAAGTTAAAACAACACTCATAACCCAAAAAGACCCGACAGTTGCAGTTGTAGAAAAGCTGCAGGAAACCCATCAAGAGCTTTCCAAAAACCTTGAACAAGCTCAAGAACTTAAAGAAACTTCACTCGAAATTAAAAAAGAATATGAAGAAAATTTACATAAAGTTAAACAGGATAAAAAGAAAACATTAAAAAATATTAAGAACAAATTTGATTCTGAAATGATGGAAGCCCGTGCCGAAATAAAAGAAATTTTAGATGAACTTCGCCGTGAAAAATCCGAGAAAATTGCCCGTCGCGCATACTCACGTCTTGCAAAACTTGAAGAAGGTTTCCGCACAGAAATTGAGAAAGTTTCTGATAAACAAAAATATCTCGAAATTGATTGGGATAAAGTAGTTATCGGAGACATTTTAATGATTAAAAATCTTCATCAAAAGGTTACTGTTCTGACACTTCCCGATAAAAACAAACGTCTTTTTGTGGATATGGGCGCAATGAAAATGAAAGTAAAAAAAGACGAACTTGCCGTTCTTGATGAAAATTACAAAGAACCTGCAAAAGTTAAAATCCCCGGAACTTCATTCAAAAAGTTTGAACTTAAACGCTACGAAATGTCACAAACATTGGATTTACGCGGGTTCAGAGTGGAAGAAGCCCTTGACGAAGTTGAAAACTACCTTGATAAAGCAAGTTTATATAACCTGACACCTGTTTATATAATACACGGTCACGGCACAGGAGCTTTAAAACAAGCTGTCAGAGATTTTCTAAAAACATCGCCTTACGTTGCCAAATTCCGCCCAGGAGAAGACTCAGAAGGCGGAGACGGTGTGTGTGTTGTAGATATCAATTAAGAAAAGCAAGGCGCGCGGCGCGACACGCCGCGCGCCTTTTAATCTATTTAAAATGTTTCACAAGTGATTTAAAATAATCAGTTTCGGTTTTAGCCTTGTAAGCACAAGCTATGCCGTTAAGCCCGTCACCTTTTTTAGGATTACAATATTTTTCAACATCATTATAAGTAGTTTCCCTATCACCCATAGTACGAAGTTCACCATTAATAAATTGAAACGTAAATAAATCATATCCCCATCTATTAGGTAATTTTCCAAATCCATTTATGTCCACCAACACCCATAAGTGATCAACACCATTTGGATTTTCAATAGCTACAAATGTACCGTCAGAAAGGACAAGCTGACCATCATCAAAAATACCTCTAGCTAAATATTCAGTTCCATTATAGTTTTTATATCTATTTCGCTTATTGTTAAACTCCTTAAAACCGGCACAAGGAAAAGCATCGCTTGTATTTGAAAAAACTCCACATTCATGCACCCCTGCTAAATATTGTTTAAATACATCATAAAAAGAACCCATTTTCCCAGAATAAGCGCTTATATCTGTTGAAACATCATCAGCTTCCATTCTTCTAAATACCTGCTGAATTGTAGAATAAGACTTTAAAAATTGAGAGCGTAATTGATGCGCTTTGTAAGCAGTCATCAAACCGGGAATTGTAAGTGCAGCAACAACACCAATAATACCTAAAGTAATTAAAACCTCAGCTAAAGTAAAACCTGGTAAAGCACGTAAGGAAAGCTTTAAACGGTCTCCCCCCCCCGCTTTTCTAATTTTTTGTTAAATTTCATATATTTTCTCTCCTTTGATTATGAATTAAATATAATTCATTTTTTATAAGTTTGCAAGTATTTTGTACTCTTTATAAAAAACTATGCTATTATATAAATAGCCCAACAATTGGAGATTATTATGGAATTAAAAAATTTAAGAAATGGAAACGAATTAGTAGATTTATTCTGTACACTAGCAGAAATCCCTTCACCTTCTTTGAAAGAAGAAAAAATTATTGAAAAAATATGTGCCTATTGTAATGAAAACAATCTGGAATGCAGTACTGACGAGTACAAAAATATTTACATAAAAGTGCCTGCAACAGATGAAACGAAAGAACCGGTTTTATTATCTTCACATATGGATGTTGTGGGAGATGATTCACCTGTATGTACATATTTAGAAGGTGACTTAATCAAAGCCAAAGGCAGAACACTTGGTGCTGATGATAAAGCTGGAGTGGCAAATGCTTTGTATTTTGCAAAAGAACTTAGCAAAAGAACAGACTTAAAGCATGGCGGGCTTGAAATCGTTTTCACAAGAGATGAAGAAAACGGCATGACAGGTATTAAACATGTAGATTTTTCAAAAATTGATTCAAAATATGTACTTGTTTTAGACAGTGATGCTTTAGGTCAATGCCTGGTATCAGGTGCAAGCTATGTTCTTGCGGATTTAAATGTAAATGCACCAAAAGGCGGTCATTCCGGAAATGATATCGGAGATAACACAAGAGAAAACGCAGCAAAATTAATTGCAGACATTATTACTGACATGCCACAAGGAGTTTACTACAGCGAAAACGGTAAAGTTGTAACCTCTTGTAACATTGGTGGAATTGTTTCAGGTGATGTTAATATTACAAATGTAATTAACACAAACGCGCATGCCACATATTCAATCAGAAGCTCCCGAAAAGACAAAGAACAGGAACTTATTGATTTAATGCAGGATGTTGTTGATTCATTTAATGAAGAATACGAAGGTATTGCAAAAGCTGAAATTACTTTTACAGAAAAAATGCCTATGTTTGAAAAAAATGAGGATGAATATTTACCGATTCTTTTTGAAACCACAGCTAAAAAATTAGGTATTGAGCCTGAAATTTCAAGCTTCCATGCCGGTGCTGAAACCCACATTTATGCAAACAAAACTAATAAAAAAGGTGAAAAATTCTCACCATATCTTCTTGGACTCGCAACAGTTTGCAATATGCACTCAGCAAATGAATACCTGGATTATAAAACAATGCTCAAAGGTCAGGAACTTTTAAAAGCACTTTTTGAAGCATATAATAACTAGAAAAAAGACCTCTCAAACGAGAGGTCTTTTTTTATTCAGGTTCTTTTAAAATCTTTTCATACTTATCAAGCTTATCTAAAATATTTTGAACATGCTCATCATTTGATTCTGAAATACAATCATCAGGAATTCCATTTTTATGAGCAGCTTTAATTGTATCCATATCTGCTTTTGCCTGAACCGCTATTTTTAAAATTTCAGGCATATTCAATGCTGTCGGGTTTTCACTTGACAGGTTTTTATAATAAGAATCCTCATAATCCTTATTCAGTCTAAGTTTCCAGTTTATATCATTTTCTTCACCGGCGACATTATAAGTCTTGTTTATTCCAAAAAAGTCAGCAAATGAAATCTGAATTTTCTTGCAAGTCAAAAACAATTCTGCGAATTTTGCTTTTACTCTTAAGGAATCATTATTATCAATTTCGCGACAAAAACTATCTCTATACTGTGATCTTTTCGGATTCTGATTTAAAAACCCCGCAAGGTAAAAAATATTCCACGCATCATGATTTCTTACCCAGTCTTTTTTTATCATTTGATTTACAGGACTTGAATCGTGCGAACCTATTAGTCCCCAATCATCTGCATCTTGAGAGTTTTCAGCTCTCATATATTCAAGCTGAGTTATCCCCGGAAGATGATTTTTATTGTGATAAATATGATTAAATACAGGAGTTTCAGTTACTAAATCCTCCCAAACCGGATAATTTTTATCAATACCATGCTCTTCTAGAGAAGGTATAATAATTTCATTTAAAACTTTTTTAAAGTTACCGTCAGGATCTATTTCAGGCAGATTTGAAATATTATTTCCTTTAAATTTACTTACATCAAGTTTTTCATCATTGTAAACAACTGAATTCTTATCATAAATATATGGGTCAACTAATCCTAAAGCATGGTCAATTCTGACATTATCAAAATTATCCAAAGCATAATTAAGTTTTTGTTTCAAGAATATTCCTGCAGGACCAAGGTTTCCCTCAGAATCGAATAATTTTTTAGGATCAAGTACAGGAAGTTTCCATAATTGAGGTCCGAATTTTCCTCCATACGGACACCCCATTTCGTAATCTTTCAGGAATATATCTTGATTTGCCCACTCATCAGATTTTGAAACACCTACAAGAAAATCACTTATATATTTGAAACCTAATTCTTTTCTTAATTTTGTATTTTCTTTTATTTGTTTATCAAGAAGGAATTGACCAAATAAGTAACTATCATAGTCTTCATTTTCTCTGGCTACAATCTTTTTGTAACGTTCAATAGCACTTTTGTCATTTGCTTTTATGGAAACAATAAGATTTTTATCTTCATCTTTCCATTTAGTAAAATCATCTGTGCCATAAGTATCTGCAAGAATTCTAAACACAGCTTCATTCGAAGCAACATTTTTATTTTGAAGTTTGTACTGCTTAAATTCATTACGCAACGCAATTGCTGCAGGTTCTCGATTTATTAAGCTTTTGTGATAGTTTTTATAAGCAAGCCTTATCAAGTATTTATAATTTGCAAAGGCTTCAGGAAAATCTGAGTACGCATAATTTTCGCCATTTTTCGAAGGTTTATTTAAAATATAATTAACAACATCTTTAGATAAAATATTTGAGTATTTATCTGTTGTAAGCTCAGTAAAATCTAAAAACAGATAGTTTCTTGTAGATACTGTAGACTTATAAGGCGAAACATCCAGAGTATTACGAATTACACCAACCGGACCAAGCTGATTTGAATTAAAACCATGAAGAATTTCAAACGGAATTAATTGAGCCGCAGCTTTACCGTATGGAGAACCTACACCAATATCACGAGAAGCCTCAGGATAACACGTACCGTGAATAATCATTGCAACATCCTGAGTACCCAGATAATCAAATGCCGGTTTAAGTGCATTTTGTCTGTAATCTATTTTCTCTTCAGGAGTTAATCTTCTTTGAAAAGACAATAAATTTGTACTAATATTTTTTACAAACATTTTTTACAATCCCTAATACATTAAAATTAATTTTATTATAAAACAATAAAATTTCTCTTTTATTTTTATTACATATTTACATTATTTGAAATTTTAAGTAAAATAATTTATAGTGTTTATTGTGGAATTGGGGTAAAAATATGAAATATGAAAATGTGTTTACTTTATTGGAAGAAATTACTATCCAATATGGTGAAAAAGTTTCTTTGGGAATGAAATCAAAATGGGGATGGAATGAGTTTACTTATAAGGGATTAGGTCTTTTATCAAGACGACTTGCAAGTTATATTATCAATGATTTACAAGTAGAAAAAGGAGAAAAACTTGCAATTCTATCAGAATCCAAACCGGAATACGGAGCATGTGTTTTTGGCTCAGTTTTAGCAGGATTAACAACTGTTCCGCTGGATAATAAATTAACAATATATGAACTTGACTCTATTCTTTCAAACTGTCAGCCTGCAATATTATTATGTTCAAGTGCTAATATAGAAAGAGCAAAAGAACTTCAATCCAGAATTTCTTCCATCAAACACATCATACTTATGGATCCTTCAGTTTATGAAGACATAAAAATTCCAAGCCTTTTCTCTATTCCTGAAACTTATAACGCTAAATGGCGACGCAGACCATTAAGTTCTACAGCATTTATTATATATACATCAGGAACAACCGGTAACCCTAAAGGCGTTGAAATCACATTTAAAAACATGCTTTCACAGATGCATGATCTTAAAATCGCTTTAAGAGAAATTTTACCATTGAACGAAGATATGAGAATGCTTTCAATCCTGCCGATGAATCATTTATTTGAGCTTACTGTAGGATTTTTCATATTCCTTCATCACGGTTATTCTATTTATTACACCCAAAGCCTTAAACCTAAGGATATTTTAGAGGTTATGACCGAAAAGAAAATTAAATTTATGATTACAGTTCCTGCATTTTTAAAACTTCTAAAATCTTCTATCGAAGCAGAAATCAGTAAAAAACCTGCAATTATTAAATCCATTTTTAATTTCAATTTAAAAATAGCAAAAATTTTACCTGTTAGTATGAAAAAGAAATTATTCAAACCGGTACATGATAAATTTGGCGGGGAATTTTTTGGCTGCATAGCCGGCGGAGCTCCTCTTGATCCTTCAGTTGGAGATTTCTTTGAAAGCATAGGAATAAGAGTATTCCAAGGATACGGCTTATCTGAAGCAAGTCCTGTTGTTGCTGTTAATCGCGGTAAATACCAGGATATAAAATCTGTTGGTCCTGTATTAAACTCTTTTGAAACAAGAATTGATGAAACAACTGAGGAATTACTTTTGCGCGGACCATCAGTTATGAAAGGCTACTACAGTCGCGAAGACTTAACTCAGGAAGTAATTGATTCCGAAGGTTGGCTACATACCGGAGATATTGCAAGAATTGATGAACATGGATTAATTTTTATTACAGGCAGAATTAAAAACATGATTGTTCTATCCGGCGGGAAAAAAGTATTTCCGGAAGAAATTGAATCTGTTCTTGAGCAAAGTACAAATTTTGCAGAAGTTTGTGTGTGCGGAATAAAAAAATCATTTGGAGAAAAAGACGGCTGTGAAGAGATTGCGGCAATAATTGTTCCAACAAAAGAGTATTCCGAAAATTTCAGCAGTTTTGAAAACCTTGAAGATGCAATAAAAAATGAAGTTAAGTTCCTTTCAAACCGTCTTGCGCCGTACAAAAGACCAATAAATATAATAGTACGCACTGAGAATCTACCGAGAACAACAACACGTAAACTAAAAAGAAATGAAATAAAAAAAATATTATGTGATTGTGTCAAATAATATTTTTGAGATACAATAAAAATATGAGTAAATAGTAAGTGGTGTAGCCATTGGTAACACTATTTACCCCCGGGATGTAGCAAGGACTCCACTTTTTCGATTAAATATCGAAAAAGAAGGAGGGAGCAGGTAGCGTCGCTACCAAGCTAGCCCAACAAATAACAACTATATTTACCTTCGGGATGTAGCGCAGCTTGGTAGCGCACTTCGTTCGGGACGAAGGGGCCGCAGGTTCAAATCCTGTCATCCCGATACTAAAAAAGAGCTAGAATTTATACTAGCTCTTTTTTAGTATCTTCAAAATCTTTTTCGAATGCAAAATTTCGCACTCTCTACGATTATTATTCGTATATTCCTTTTCGCATGTTTTTCTACTCCGTTCTATACGATTCTTACCGACAACAAATACATAATCTTCTGATTCAACACACTCATAAAACTTATAATATTTACTAATCTTTTCACAAATACTTTCACATCTTCCATCATTGAGTTTAAATCCCAGAACCATAAGATTTTTACCAAACATTGAAACATTATCCAGAAATACATCTTCATCAACATTAGAAAAATCATTTAAATCCGTTATAACAACAGCATCGGATTCAAACCTTTCATGCGCAAAACTATCATACAATGCACGATAATGATATTCTTCCGGAATCTCATCATCCTGAATCATTGGATACAATACCGCAGTCGAAATATTGGATTTTCCTGACTTATAAATATAATTATAAAACTCATCACAAAGCTCATAGTCTTCCAAATATACAAATTTTCGACAATTATTTTTCGAAAAACAAGCATATAATTCAGCATTTCTACCGGTAATAAAAGCATTATGGACGGAATTTTGTGCCAAAATTCCGTCCAGGGTATATACCCTGGCTAAGTTTTCATATGTTGATTCATAAATTTTTCGGACGTATTTCTTGTTATAAGATTGAAAAATATTCTTCAATAAAACATATGACTGTTTATAAAAACCTGACATATATAATAACTTACAGGCTAAAGATTTCAATTCTAAAACAGCAAAACTGTATACAGGAATCATTTTTGAAAGCGCAGAAGTTTTAATACAGTTCAGGTAATAGTGTTTAAGGTATTTTCTTTGAATAATTTTAGATAATTCAAAAGCACTAAAACATATTTTGAAACACCCGCGAACCTGTGTTTTTACATTTTTCGGGGTCATTTCAAACGCCCCAAAATCATATAAAATCCATTTCCCGTTATGATATGTATAATTATGCGGCAATAAATCGAATGAATAAACCCCGCAATCAGCCATTTTTATTGCAGTATTAAGAGCAATTTCAGTTACATCATATGCCATGGATTCTGTGTATTCTCCGGAATGAATAATCGGAGAAATAAATTCGTGTTCCAAAAGATTTTCTTCTTCTGAATAAACTTTTGTTCCTACAACTCCTTCACCTAATTTATTTTGACACACCGCAATTATTTTTTTTGCATCATCAATATTATCAACATAGCGAAAAACTCTGTTTCCACATATTTTAACTTTATTTGAACCTGCAATTATTTTTTCTTTTTCTTCTAAGACCATAACACAATTATTATATAGCAAACAGTATTATTCATGCTAAAATAATTTTAAGATGAAAAAAGTTGCACTGACATTTTTAAGTATATTACTTATTCAGTCTGTATCTTTAGGGATAGAAGATGTAAAAAAAGTTTATCTTCAAGAAGCGATTACCACAGCTGTTGAAAATAACATTGATCTTCAAGCCGCAAAACTTGAAATAAATATTGCAAAAAATAATATCAAAGCTGCAAACAGACTTCAAAATCCTTCACTTGAAGCTTTTTATTTTGTTGGTGCATCAGGCTGGAGTGAACCCCGACAACTTGGCATAAGCCAAACAGTAGAAGTTGCAAAGCGCCATGCCAGAAAAAATCTTGCGAAATCAAGCTATAAACTTGTTGAAAAAAATGTTAACTATACTAAATTTGACTTAAAAATGGATGTAAGAGAAGCATACATAAATCTTGTTGCAACAAAATCCGTTTTAGAAACCCTAAAACAGCAAAAAACTCTTCAGGAAGAACTTTTACAAATAGCACGTCAAAGAGTTAAGGCAGGAAATGTTCCTGAAATTGATGTAATTCAAGCTGAAATTGCATTAAATCAAATGATTACTCAGGTAAACAGCGCGGCCGCAAACGTTAAAAGTTCCCTATCAGATTTTAATAAAATAATAAACAACCCACAAAATATTATTTATGACAGTATGGATAACATTTTTTCAGAAGAAAATAACTTTGATGAAATGCTTACACCACTGCCAACAAAAGACTTTCCACAAATTTCACAAATAATGCAAAAAGCTTTAGAAAATAGATATGACATTCAAATCGCAAAACAAGAAGTTGATGTTGCAGAAAAAAACTTAACAGTAATCGCACGTCAAAAAATCCCTGATATTGCATTAAACAGCGGTTTTGCATACCAAAATGCAAACCACACCGAAGATGGCAGATTTAATGGCGGAGCATATATTGGTGCAAGCCTTGTAAATATTCCATTATTTTACAATTATTCACCGGAGATTCAAAATGCAGCGTTAAAACTTCAACAAGCAGAACTTAAATACGAATCTGCAAAAAATAAAGCCGAAAAAGATGTTACATCTGCATATGACAAATTCCTCATCGCAGCAGAAAATTTAAATTATTATGAATCAAAAATTCTGACAAGTTCAGAAGAACTAATTGAAATTTCAAAAAAAGCCTACGAAACCGGGAAATCAGATATTACCTCACTTATTGTTATGAAACAATCTTATAAATCAATAATTGTAGGTTATACATACGCACTTGCAGAATATTACAACAGTTGGACAAATTTTCTGCGTGAAGTTAACGACGAAAATTTCACTTTATAAAAAAACGGGGAAAAATTCCCCGTTTTTTTATTATGTATTAGAACTCAAATTCTTGTTGTGTCATTATTTCATATTCTTCAACAGTAACTGTATTTGGAGCTTGAGCAATATCTTCTAATCCTCTTGCTAATAATTTTGGTTGTTGTTTTACAAGTTTAGGATCTGCAATAGCAATATCACGACCTTTTTGAACTGCAATTGTCGAAATTGTAGTTTCAGTCGGAGAACCTTCTGCATTAGACGTTTCCTGAATAGAGTAACTTGCCCAATCTTCAGGAAGCTCATCTATTGTAGTATAATCCTTATCTAAACCGATACGTTTATCAATTTCATTTTCTAAGATATTACGTACATATTCTTTTTGAGATTCAAAGTGGTTTGGAATAACAATTTTCTTACCGATAACTTCTTCAGGATCACGACCTTCAAATTTGGTAAATAATCTTGCTGCTTCATGAAGATGACCTATTTCCATAGCAAGGAATTCTTCCCAAACAGGCTTCATCATTTCATCTACTTCATCAGCATAGCAGGTATAATAGTTACAAACTTCTGTAAATTCATGAAGTAAAAGTTTTTCATATAATGATTCTGTTGGATCTGCAAGAGATTCATACATATTTACGTGTTCTTCTTCTACGTCTTTAATTTCGGCATAAGTACATCTTAAGGTTTCGTTGCCATATTGCATACCGTGTTCTGCATAGTAATTGTGAGTTTGTTGTTCTGCAGCAACAAGTGTCATAATATTTACTTTTGTTTGCGGCTCAGCGGTTTCCTTATCATAAGGACGGCGAAGTCTTAATATATTACAGTTATGATGGTTTTGAGTCGGACGGCTTAATATAACATCTGTTTGAGCCTGAATAATTTCATTAGGATTAATTCCGTGTTCCATATAAGCCCATTGACTGTATCTGTATAAGTGATCAAAGTCCTCTAACAAACCGAAATTAAAAGTTTCTCTGACATATTCATCAGGTTCATTTTGTGCCATCCAAGCAGTTAAATCAACTGCAACCTGTTCATAACCTAAGGTTGTTTCCAATACAGACTGATCTGCAGGTGACATCCAGTTAATTGTTGTCTGCTGCGAATCTTCAAACTTTTTGGTCATTGCCAAAAATTCTTTAGTTTCATCATCTGAACAAAATCTAGAAAAAGCATGTTTAAAATTCCAAGCTTCCACCTCGATACCGTTCATTAAAATTTGGCGTGTTCTGCTGTAACAATCTACATCATATTTATTAAATTTACGTTTTGCGATATCTTTCCATGTTCTTAACTGTTTATCCAAAGGAATCCCTTTTTCTTTTAACGGATTAAATGACATAATATCTCCTTTCTTTGTACATTTAATTAATGTTCAAACAATAGGATTTTTAATCCGTAAAAATGGCTAAGCCTTTAACAAAAGTTCTTTTCTCCAGGTATACAAAAAATATACCGATAATATTAAATACACAGCCCACATTAAAATTGTCGCAAAACAATTTGAACCGTTTAAATACGCTTCTATCCACATAAAAGTCGATAATCCGTTAACAAAAAACCATACATACCACTGTTCTATACAACGCTTTACAGTCAAAATCAATCCAACAACAGAACATACTGAAGTTACAGCATCAATTAATGGATTTTGGTCATTAAGTTTCCATAAAATAATACACATTATTGCTGAAAAAATTATACAAGCAGATAAATACATCCACCTTTGCTTATTTGAAAGTTTTGTTTTAACAATTTCTTGTGTGTCTTTTTTCAAGTGTTGCTTCCACTTAAATATCCCAAATATTTGCATCGGGAAATAATACAGCAAATACAATGCCAAATTCCCGAACAAATGATTTTTAAAGGAAATAAAGGCATAACATAAAGTTCCGCATAATCCGAAAAAGTAACAGGAAATTTTACCTTTCCCGGCTAGAATTGAATAACTTATTCCGCAAATCGCAGAAACAAGTGCGACTTTATTATCTTTCAAATAAATTGAAATTAAAATAATAGCTAAAATACCTAAAGGGAACAAAATCCTTTCAACCCTTCCCCAGCCTTCTAACTCTTTTTTAATAAATTCACTAATACCCATTAAAGTTATTCTAGCATAAAACTTTTATGTATAATAGAGAAGTAATGAATATTCAAAAATTAGGGATAACAAATACAAACCTATCAACAAGGATTTTAAAAAATAAAACCCTGCTAAAAAGTCTTGAAAAAATTTCAGACCATGGAACCTCTTTCAGTGCAACAACCTCTCTTATACTATCTTTAGGACTTAGACCTCTTGCTATATTTTCAACTCCGGATACAGAAAAAGAAAACAAGCAATATGCAGCCTCTAATTCTATAAGTTCAGGACTGGTAAAATACGCTCTTGTTGAAGCTGTTGCACTACCGGTTGAATACGCAATAAAAAACATTGACAAAAACCCAAATAAATACTTAAACCAATCAACAATAAAAAATTTATCAGGCAATTCAAAAGAACTCATAAATTCAAAAAGCTACAAACTTCTAACTCAAGTTATAAAACTCAGCACAGGATTTTTAACCGCAATACCAAAATCAATTCTTACTATTGCACTCATTCCGGTGATAATGGATAAAGTCTTATTTAGAGATAAAAAACAGCCCCTGCAAACAACTCAAAATCCAGCCCTTGTTACAACAGGTCAAAAACCACCGTTTACAGGAAGAATTACCGATAAAATATCAAAAGGTTTAAGCAAAATAATTGATAATAACCATATCCAAAACCTTGCAAAAAAATACGAACATAAAGATAAAGATATCCCAAAACACATAACTGCCGGAACAGATATTTTACTAACAGGTGCAGCAGCTTACCAAACTAATAAAAGTGAAAAAATTAAAGAAAACCGCAAAAAAGCATTAATCTATAACAACATAATTTCAACTGCAATAACACTTTTTGGCGGCTATGCAATAGATAATGTTATAAAAAATAAATCAAGTAAATTTATAGAAAAATTTAAACAAATAAATGCTGCAGATCCAAAACTATATAAATACATCGAAGGAATAAATATTCTACGTCCGGCATTGATTTTTGCAGGAATTTATTACGGACTTCTTCCGATTATCTCAACTTATACAGCAGAAAAAGTAGATAAATTTATAGAAAGACATCAAAAAAGCAATTAATTTTATTTATTTGTTTTTAATAAATTATGAAGGTAAATTTTCTAAGACCAATAATATCACGTACAGCTGCCAGAAATGAAGCTGAAAAAGTTTGCCGCATAATTACCTCAGAATTTTCTGCGATTTCTTCAACAAAAATTTCTGAATTTACAGCTGCAAAAACGGACAGAAGATATTTTGATTTTGCAAAAGAAATAACCAAGCGTCTTGAAACACTTGTCAGAAATCCTAGTTGGAATAATATGCGCCGACCGGGAAATGATGAGTTAGATTTTTACAAAACTCTCGTTGAAGCAGTAAAAAAACACCGTATCGCAAACTGCGGTGATATGTCAAAATTATGTTCATTAATTGCAAATATAAATGGGATTCCAACTCAAAAAGCCCAAATGTTCACTTCAATAAATGGAGCAATGGGTTCTTTCATAGATCATGCAATACAAATTATCCCAATAAATGGACAAAAAGTCAGCATGACGCAGCTAAGTAAAATGAAAGATTTACTAATAATTGACCCTTGGCTTGGTTTTGCAGACTTCGCACCAAAATATGAACGAAAAATTATCGCTGATTATTTTAAATTCTTCGGACTGAAAGAAAATAAAACAAGTGTTTATTTAAATCCTCATTGTTTCGGTGAACCAAAAATTAGTGAAAAAGTTATCAATTATTTCCGTGAAAACTTCCCGCAATTTATAATAAAATAATTAAATTTAAACATTAATATTTGAGATAATCACAAGCAGCGCAATTACTTTAAAACAAATTATCATGCCGGTAATTGCAAGAATAAACCACAGACGAACCCAATTTTTCTGAGCTTCGTTAAACTGCTCTATATTTTCCCAGTTTTTGGAATTCCAACCCCATTTGTTTCCGGCAAGTCCGAACCAAATTGAAACCGCTAAAGGACCTATTACAGGAATTAAGCAAGCAGGAAAATAAACTAAAGTAATATATTTTTTATGCCATATTCCCCAAATCCAATTAAGCAAAAACGCACCCCAATTGAAATGTTTTAATTCTTCAGGTAAATTTTCAACATCTTTATTTACCCATTCGCCGCAGTGCTGACATTTTTTTGCATCAGCTAAAATTTCACCATTACAAAACGGGCACAAAATATTTTCCATATATATAGCTCCTTTATTCTTTTTCTTTAAAGATATAATCTTTAATGTATATTGTCAACAAGTTTAAAATTTACAAAACCATGAAACTTATGCACAGTATGATTATGCAAGAATCGAATTTTTTGTTGATTTTTCAAGTTTTTAGATGTATCATATTTTGCATAATAATAAATTTAGGTTTTTTAATGTAATATTATAAAGGAGTATCGTTTAGTATGTTAGAAGTAATCAATATAAACAAAGATAATAAAGAAACAAATTCAACAACTATACTGTATTCATTTGATATTTTTGATACTCTTATTACAAGAACAACTGCTACTCCATGTGGAATTTTTTCTATTATGGAAAAGCATTTACTGCAAGACAGTGAGTACGCAAATTTCCCTGAAATTGTTAAACAAAATTTCTTCATAATCAGACAGGAAGCCGAAAACTTTATAAGAACAAATAAAAAACTAATGTATGACGAGCAAGATATTAAATTTGAAGATATCTATAAAATCATAAAAAATAATTATAATTTAAATGAAACTCAGATTAATACCTTGATGAATCTCGAACTGAATACAGAAATCAAAAATATTATTCCAATTCAAAAAAATATTAATACATTAAAAGAACTTATTTTCAAAAACAATCGTGTAGTTTTGATATCTGATATGTACCATAGCGAAAAAACAATAAGAGTTTTTTTAAGCCACATTGATCCTATATTTGAAAATATAAAAATTTACGTTTCATCTGAATACAATAAAACAAAAACTTCCAGTGATCTGTACAATTATGTCAAAGAACAAGAAAATGTCGAATATGAAAATTGGACTCATTACGGTGATAATAATTATTCTGATATTAAAATGGCAAATTTTTTAGGCATAAAAACTGTATACACACCTAAAAATGATTTAAAAGGATACGAAGAGAGTTTACTTTTAAATAACGAAATCAGCGAAAGTAATTTTTATTCCCAAATGCTTGTAGGTACAGCTAAACTTACACGAACATTATCTGATTATAATGATAAAATCTTTGATTTTGGTTGCTCATATTCAGGTCCGTTATTATACAATTACGTACAATGGATAATAGAACAATCACTGTCCAGAGGGATTAAAACACTTTATTTTATTGCAAGAGACGGGTATATACCAAAACTCATAGCCGATGAGATTATAAAGTTAAAAAATCTTGATTTAAAAACAAAATATATCTACGGTTCTCGTGCAGCATGGAAAATTCCGTCAAAAAATACTGTCGAAACATATATAAACTGGATTCTCGATGAATTTCGCGGACTTTTTAGTATAGAATTCTTAGCTATGCGATTTAATATGTCGCCTCAAGAATTGGAAAACTTTATTGGAACAACCAAATATTCAAAAAAACGACTCCGAACTAAAAATATTGATGAGATAAAAAATATACTTTTAGAAAATCAAGAATTCAAAAATAGATTAATTAAAGATAATTATGAAAAAATACAACTTGCAAAAGAATATTTTAAACAGGAATTAAATTTTAATGAAAATGTAATTGCATTTGTGGATGTACAAGGTTCCGGACGAACTCAGGATTTAGTAGAAGATTTTATTCAAGAAATCTGTCAAAAACCAATTATTACATTTTATTTTTACCAAGACTACAACAGATGTAATTTGAATAAATCATTAAAACTTTGTTATTTTGCTACAAAAAATTTCTATAATTACGGTATTGAACTTTTGTGCAGAAACCTTGGCGGTCAAACTCTTGGTTATAAAAAATCCGACTCTTTAATTATACCGGAACTTGAAAATGTTAATAGCCAGAATTTAATTAACTGGGGTTTTGAAAAATATATACTTGGGATTTTGGCATTTACTAGAAATATGTATTTTGTTGAGACTTCAAATCAATTATCTTGTAATTCTTATGAAATAAGCAAACATTATTTTAGTTATTTTAATCACTCATTGGATAAAGAAACCGCTGATATAATTGGTGAAATTCCATACAAAATGATAGGTGATGAGAAAAATATTCAAAAAGGTGCACCGGTATATAATATTTTTGACTTCATAAAAATGTTTGTTTTTGGGAATAAAGGATTTAATAGTCACATGAATTTTGTTTCGCTCAAACGTTCAAATGAAAACTTTACTAAACTGCATGAATTTAATTGCAGACATAAAAATATTGTAAACTTCATAATAACATCTATTTTCTCAATAACAAATTCCGCAGACAAAACCCACAAAGAAATAACTATTTTAGGGATAAAAATAAGATTGAAACGTAAAAAATCATAACCCGAGAATAAATTTATTTACATTTGCACTCATATTAAGCATTGAAAAAATAGCTTCTTCATTGCGTTTTTTGGTGTTGACTTCTTCTTCCTCACTGACAGTATTTTTAGAATTGCTTTGATTGTCTACTTTTTGAACTTCTTTTTTACGTTCAATCGATTCAATAAGTCGTAAAGCCTCAGATTCCGAAGATACAGTGCTTGGATCAATTCCAAGAGCAATAAGTTTGCGGCGGGTTTGTTCGCTAAGCCTATCTTGTATTACAATAAAACCGGATAAACTTCCGATATTATTTATCGACATAAAATACACCTTTCTATTATTTTTTTAATGGTTTTAATCCCTAAGTCAACAATTATATTATCGGTACTTTTTGTGTAAACTTTAATTTAAAATTTACGCATGTTGTTTTAGCCCTATGTTTTTTGTAAAATAACCATGCGGTACTTTTAAAAAGGAGAGACTAATGAAAAAATCAATCAAAGATCTTGGCGATATCCAAGGTAAAAGAGCGTTAATCAGAGTTGACGTAAATGTTCCTCTTGACGCTGACAAAAACGTAACAGATGATACAAGAATCCAAGCAATTTTACCTACCGTAAAATTCTTAAAAGATAAAGGCGCAAAAATCATCCTTATGGCTCACTTAGGAAGACCAAAAGGTGAAAAAAATCCTGAATTTACATTAGCACCTGTTGCAAAATACATGTCTAAAGTTTTAGGTGAAGAAGTTATGTTCATCCCTAGTGTTGAAGAAGCAGCTGATTATGTTGCAAAACTTCAAGACGGACAAGTTGCATTGTTAGAAAACATCCGTTACTACAAAGCTGAAGAAGCTAAAGATGATGATATGACATTTGCACAAGAACTTGCAAAACTTGGTGATTTCTATGTAAACGACGCATTCGGTGCAGCTCACAGAAAACATACATCTACTGCAAAATTAGCTGAAATCCTTAAGCCTGCAGTTTCAGGTTTGTTAATGGAAAAAGAAATCAGATGCTTATCTCAAGCTCTTGATAACCCTGTAAGACCATTTACAGCAGTTGTAGGCGGCGCTAAAGTTTCATCTAAAATCGGTGTTTTAGAAAACTTAATCGATAAAGTTGATAACCTAATTATCGGCGGCGGTATGGCTTATACATTTGTAAAAGCTAACGGCGGTAAAATCGGTAACTCAATCTGTGAAAATGACCAAATTGATGTTGCTAAAGCTATCGAAGCTAAAGCTGCTGCTAAAGGCGTAAAACTTGTTATGGCAACTGACGTTTTAGTTACTGATGATTTTTCAGGTAACGGAACAAACAAATTCGTTAAAATCGATGAAATTCCAGACGGATTTGAAGGCGTTGATGCCGGTCCTGAATCAAGAAAAGCTTTCGCTGAAGTTCTTAAATCTTCAAAAACAATCTTGATGAACGGTCCTGTAGGTGCATTCGAAAACCCTGCATTTGCTGAAGGTACAAAAGCTGTATTAGAAGCTATTGTTGAAGCAACTAAAAATGGTGCAGTTTCTGTTATCGGCGGCGGAGATTCAGTTTCAGCAGCTAAAAAATTCTGCAAAGCTGAAGACTTTACTCACGTTTCAACAGGTGGCGGAGCTTCATTAGAATTCATCGAAGGTAAAGTATTACCTGGCGTTGCAGCTTTAGATGAAGTTTAAGGGTAAATTTATAATACCAATTATAAACAAAAAGACAGAACAATTTGTTCTGTCTTTTTTATATTCAGATTGACCCAAATATAATTTAATGATTTAATTAGTTTATGAATTATATATTCTATTTTTTAATAGTTTTTTCAATAATTATCGGAGCAATTAACGGTAAACTACAAGATGTGGTTAATGCAGTTATGTCTGGCGCTGAATTATCCGTAAAAGTAGCATTTTCATTAATTGGAATTATGGCATTCTGGCTCGGAATTATGAGGATTGCAGAAAAATCCGGTTTAATTGAATGGATTTCAAAACTTCTTCGCCCGATAACTAAAGTTTTATTTAACGAACTGCCGCCTGATTCTCCGGCAGTTGGCGATATCGCAATGAACTTTACAGCAAACGCATTCGGACTTGCAAATGCGGCTACACCATTCGGAATTCGTGCAATGGAAAATATGCAAGACGTAAATAAAGATAAAAAAACAGCAAGCAATTCCATGTGTTTATTTTTAGGGATGAATACAGCAGGTTTTCAACTTATTCCAACTACGGTTTTAGCTGTATTACTTGGAATAGGTTATAAAAATCCTACAGAAATTATAGCTCCGACACTTTTGGTTACATCAATTGCATTTATTTCTGCAATAGTTATGGCAAAATTTGCTCAATGGATATCAAATAAAAAGGAGGCTGAAAATGAATAACCTTCTTAATCTAATTTCTCTTTGGGCACTGCCTGCAATTCTAATAATAGTTTTGACATGCGGACTTGTTAAAAAAGTTCCTGTATATGAAGAGTTTACTGATGGCGCAAAAGACGGATTTAAAGTTGCGGTTAAAATTATCCCGTATCTTGTTGCTATAATTGTGGGGGTTTCAATGTTTAGAGCAAGCGGCGCAATTGATATGATTGCAAATTTTGCATCGCCTCTTCTAACAAAATTCAATATTCCATCAGATACTCTACCTCTAATGATTGTACGTTCTTTATCAGGCTCTGGTGCGCTTGGAATATTTTCTGATATCGCAAACTCAGCAGGACCTGATGCATATTCAACAAAACTTGCAGCAATAATGCTTGGAAGCAGTGAAACAACATTTTATGTGTTAGCCGTATATTTTGGAGCAGTTGGAATTACAAAAATAAGATATGCTTTAATTATCGGGCTTTTGGCTGATTTTATCGGGATTGCCGCAGCAGTTTTGGTGTGTAATTTGATGTTTGCATAGCATCAACCCAGCTTTGAGTATATTCATTTATTTCATTTTTTACAATTTCACGAACCACAATTGCGTAATTTATATTTATACAATCTATTTTTTCAATTTCTTCAACCTTGTAAGCTTTACCGCCGCAGTTAGGACAGAATTCAGCTTCCGGTACAACTTCACCGTTTCTGATTGTAGCACGCTCTTTTACACCACAGCAAGCACAACGGGTAATATACCAGTGATTTTCTATTAATTCTCCGCAATCCGGACAGTAACCAATATCTGTATCTAACGGTACTTTATTATGCTGACATTTTTTATTAAAATTAAAAAGCTCACTCCATTGCATAATATATTTATAATTAGTTTTTTTTATTAGTCAAGGAAACTACTTTGTAAACAAATGTAACAGAAAAACCCAACCTTGAAATCACAACTTTTCAAAATACTTTATATAACTAAGAGAGATTTAATAAGAAGAGGACAAAAGTTATGGCTATTTCAAATTTCCAAGAAAAGTTGTTATTTTACACACAACAAAAAAGCAGAATCAGTATGCAATTATCTGATGTTCAAATGAGACAATTATCAGCATCAAAAACAATTCAAACAAAACAGCAAGAATTCAATGCAAAATTAAGTGCATTGTATTACGATGAAGAATACGGTTATGGTACAGATGAATATTCAGAAATGTTACTACAGCTTCAAAGCGAACACGAATTTGAACTTGCAAGTATAAATTCTTGGGAATCACAACTCGATATTGAAAAAGAAAACTTAGAAACACAGTTAAATGAAATTCAATCTTATGAAAGTACATGGCAAAAATTACTTTCAGCTGCAATCAAAACAGATTTTGTATACGGCGGTATTGGCGGTAAATAATAGCATAACTTCTTATATATAAAAAAGGTGGAAATTGTTAATACAATTTCCACCTTTTAACTTTTAAATTATTTAAAACCTATGCTTTAGCACCTGATTTTGAAATAATTTCGTCTTCGATGTTTTTCGGAACTTGTTCGTAGCATTGGAATTCCATAGAGAATGTACCACGACCTTGAGTATTTGATCTCAAGTCTGTAGCATATCCGAACATGTTAGCCAACGGAACAAGAGCTCTAACGATAACGTTTCCGGTATTACCAAGAGGTTCTTGACCTTCAACACGACCGCGACGTCTTGAAATATCACCGATGATTGTACCTGTAAATTCGTCTGGAATTTCAACTTCAACTTTCATCATAGGTTCTAAGATACAAGGTTGAGCTTTTTTAGTACCTTCTTTAATAGCCATTGAACCAGCAATTTTGAACGCCATTTCAGAAGAGTCGACTTCGTGGTAAGATCCATCATAAAGTTCAACTTTAACGTCAATCATTGGATAACCTGCTAAGATACCGCCTTCAAGAGCTTCTTCCATACCTTTTCTAGCCGGTTCGATGTATTCTTTCGGAACAGCACCACCAACGATTTTGTTTTCGAATACGAATCCTGCATTTTCTTCAGCTGGAGAGATTCTAATTTTAACGTGACCGTATTGACCTTTACCACCTGATTGGCGAGCAAATTTAGAATCTTGATCAGCGTTTCCGCGAATTGTTTCACGGTAAGCAACTTGAGGTTTACCAATATTAGCTTCTACTTTGAATTCTCTCATCATACGGTCAACAATGATATCAAGGTGAAGTTCACCCATACCGGAAATGATTGTTTGACCGGTTTCTTCATCAGATTTAACACGGAATGACGGATCTTCTTCAGCAAGTTTTTGAAGAGCGATACCCATTTTATCTTGGTCAGCTTTTGTTTTTGGTTCAATAGCAACAGAGATAACCGGTTCAGGGAAAGTCATTCTTTCTAAGATGATAGGTGCTTTTTCATCACATAATGTATCACCTGTTGTTGTATCTTTTAAACCAACAGCAGCACAGATATCACCTGCGTATACTTCTGATTCTTCTTGACGTTGGTCAGCATACATACGAACCAATCTTGAAATACGTTCTTTTTTACCATTTGTTGAGTTAAGAACATAAGAACCTGATGTAATAACACCAGAATAAACTCTTAAGAATGTTAAACGTCCAACGAATGGGTCTGTCATAACTTTGAATGATAAAGCTGAGAACGGTTCAGAATCAGATGAATGTCTTTCAGTTTTTGTACCATCTTCTAATTCACCTTCAATAGCTTTAACATCAACCGGTGATGGCATATAATCAACAACGTTGTTCAACAATAATTGAACACCTTTGTTTTTAAATGCTGTACCGCAGCAAACAGGAACGATTTTGTTATCACAAACAGCTTTTCTTAATACTGCTTTTAATTCATTAACAGTAATTGATTCAGGATCTTCAAAGAATTTTTCCATTAAAGCGTCATCTTCAGATGCGATAGCTTCAACCATAGCATCACGGTATTCTTTAGCTTTTTCAGCTAATTCTGCCGGAATATCTTCTTCTTTAATATCAGTACCTAAATCGTTTGTATAAATTTCAGCTTTCATTGTCATTAAGTCAACTAAGCCTGTAAATTGATCTTCTGCACCGATAGGTAATTGAATAGGAACAGCGTTAGCACCTAGTCTGTTTTTGATTTGGTCAACTACACGATAGAAGTCTGCACCTGTTCTGTCCATTTTGTTAACAAAAACCATACGAGGAACTTCGTAACGGTTTGCTTGTCTCCAAACTGTTTCAGATTGAGATTGAACACCGCCAACCGCACAGAATACAGCTACAACACCATCAAGTACACGAAGTGAACGTTCAACTTCAATTGTAAAGTCAACGTGACCCGGGGTATCGATAATGTTGATTTGGTGATTTTTCCAAGAAGCAGTAACCGCAGCAGATTGAATTGTAATACCACGTTCTTTTTCTTGTTCCATAAAGTCAGTTACAGCTGCACCATCGTGAGTCTCACCAATTTTGTGAGTTTTACCTGTGTAAAACAAGATACGTTCTGTTGTAGTTGTTTTACCGGCATCGATGTGGGCTGCAATACCAATGTTTCTAATTTTTTCCAATGGAGTTTTTCTAGCCATTTTGTTTTTCCTTTTTCTATTTATATGTACATCGCTATTTTATATTTAGCCTCATTTTAATTATTCCATAAACATGATATTTTTCAAACGAATACAAGCTTTTTATGAAAGATTATTAATATTAGCAAAAATTATTTTTACAGACATTAAAACATTATGAAAATCATGCCGGAACACTCATATAATACTAGTTGCAGAAAATCTGTTTCATTTGGTTCAACCGACAGATATTACAAGACAGAAGCAGGAAAAGAAATCGGAAATAATACCTGGCTTTTCAGGGAAGATATTAGCTGGCATAATTTAGCTCAATTAGAGATTTCACACTTTCAACATAAAGACAAGGTTAATATCATTCAATTTGCAGCTTCTGACGGTTCGGAAGGTTATACTCAAATAATGTCGCTACTTGAAAATGCAAAAAGAAAAGAGGTAAATAAATTCTTCCCAATTCAGGCTTTTGATATAAACGAATTCATTATAAATAGAGCTAAAAGCGGCAAAATTTGTCTTGGAGAAAAAGATATTCAACATTTGCGCACAAATTCTATAAATATTCCAACGTATTTTGAACGTATGCCTTTTACATTCAATTTATCAGACAGAGAGCTTGAAACTTTAAGAAATCATCCTTATAAAATTATAGGTACAAGAAATGAATTCAAAGTTTCTGATATCTTAACAAGCAGAATTTCTTTTAAACAAGGTGATATGTTTGAGATTCTTCCCAAAATAAAAGATGATTCAAACACAATTATCTTATGCCGAAATATTTTAGGATATTTTTTCGAAGAACCAAATATAATAAATAACTTTGTAGAAACAATTTCAAAAGTGTTGAAAAAAGGAAGCTTATTTGTTATTGGAAAATTAGATACGGAGCTTCTAAAAATAGAAAAATTACTTAAAGATAACTCATTTATTAAAATCTCTAAAAATGTATTTTTAAAAGTAAAATAAAAAAGACCTCTTTATGAGGTCTTTTTCATTATAGTTAATTTAATTAAATTTCGATATCACCGTATTTTTTAAATAAATCAGCGGCAGCCTGTTGAGTTTGTTTTTTCAAAGCATCTTCTGCAGCGTCAGTGGTTCTTTGAAATATTGTCCACTCATCAAGTACTTTTGTAGCTGCTACTGCATTATCTAAACTGTTAGAAACATCTAAAGAATCATATGCTTTTAATGCTGCATCTTTACTAGCTAATCGCATAACAGTTTCACAAGCTTCGCCTTTTTTCTTACCGCCAACACCATCTGTGCCGTCCCAAGTCGATTTAATTGTTAAAAACTCATTATGCGGAACAGCTTTTCCACGAATATCTCCAATATAAGCATTTGCACAATAATTACCATTTACTCTATATCGCAACGGAGTAAATTCGCTTGTTCCTTTTACAACTTCTAAATCCCAATACTTAGTACCAGCAAGCTCTTCACCTGCTTTACCTAATCTTTCAATAACCTTTGCTCCTGCTGCTTCTAAATCTTTAGGAGAACATTTAATTTTAAGTGCCATACCAAAATTTGGAGATTGTACATTGTTTTTAACTTCCATTGGGTAAATTTCCTTCCTGCTTATTACACACATATACATTAAAGATAATAAAAATAAAATTTGCTGATTTTACAAACATTATTACGATTTATTAACATTTATTCTAAATACCGACAGATAAGCCTGCACAAAGATTTATAGATTGACCTGTAATTCCTTTAGCTTCATCTGCCATCAAATATTTAACAAGTCCCGCAACTTCTTCAGGTTTTACGAAGCGTCTTTGCGGTATACATTCAAGGATTTCATCTTCTGAGAATTCACTATCTTCAATTGAAGATTTCCCCAGTTCTGTATCAACCCATCCGGGATTAATTGTATTTACTGTAATGCCATATTGAGCAAGCTCTAATCCCGCAGCCTTTGAAAGTCCGATAAGTCCTGCCTTTGTTGAAGAATACAAACTTGCATGTGCTTCTCCCATTACTCCTGAAATTGAACCGATATTAATTATTCTTCCAAATCGCTGAGATTTCATATAAGGTACAGCACAATTCGTTAAATAAATCGGAGCTTTTAAATTCACTGCAATTATATGATTCAAGTCTGATAAACTAACTTCATCAATACATCCGTAAATATATTCTCCAGCATTATTTACAAGAACATCAATACTTCTTTCTTGTATAAATTCACCAAGTTTAACAAGCTCATCTTCATTTGCAAGGTCGCATACAAAATACCCTGCGTTGTCGAAACTTTTCAACGCTTCTTCATTTCTTCCGGTAACGTAAACCTGACCAACAGCTTTTAAATTCTCTGCTATTGCTCTGCCAATCCCCTTTGATGCACCTGTAACTAATATATTCATAATTATTTAGCTGTCTTTGTTATAATTTTTAAACTATCGTTTTTTAAAGAATCTAATGCATAAAGATGCATTTTTTCATATCGTGCTTTCAATTCTAACGAATCCAAAGCTTTTTGGTATACTTTATTAGCTGAAAACGGGTATTTTTTAGTTTGAGCCTGCGCCTCTATCCTGCTATATTCAACATCGCTAATACCGGATTGTTTAAGTTGTTTTTTGAGTTCAATCTGTAATTTTTTATCCTCATTAAGCTTTTTATGCCACCCGGACAAAGCAGAACCGACAGAAACAATTGATGCCGTTAAAAGTATTCCGCCAACAATTCTTCCTGCCTTCATAAATTCTCCTTACTTAACGATTCCAAACCCTATTAAAAATGTACAAATAATAAATACAGCACATACAATTCCGGTTAATTTATTCAACCCTTTTTCCGCGCTTTTTTGAGAAGCAAAAACGTGAGATGCTCCGCCAATCCCGCCGATTCCGTCACCTTTTGGCGAATGAAGCAGAATCAAGATAATCAATAATACAGCTGCAGCAGTTGAAATTGCCCATAATATATTTACCATTATTTAATTTTCTCCTTTTTTATGAAATGTGCTCTTTTTGAGTTTAATTCAATATTTTCAAAAGTATATAGCCTTGCCGGGCGTTTTGAAGATGACTTTGTATACTCATCGAGCTCAATTAAACCATCTGTACATAAAGCTTTTTTCCTGAAATTACGTTTATCCAATTTCTTATCCATAATAAGTTCATAAGCTTTTTGCATTTCTGTTAGCGTGAATTTTTCCGGTAAAAGCTGGTAAGCAACCGGACATAATTCAAGTCTTTCTCTTGTTCTTTTTATTGAATACTGAATGATTTCCTTGTGGTCGTATCCTAAAGGCGGAAGGTCCTCGATTTTGTGCCATGCAAGTTCAGGAGATGAAGCGATTGTGATATCCTCAGAACGCACAAGGGCAAAATATGCACAGGTAATTACACGGGCATTAGGGTGACGAAGCGGATCACCAAATGTATAAAGCTGTTCAAGATAAATATTATCTACATCTGTTTTTTCTTTCAAAACACGTAATGCAGCTTCATCAAGATTTTCTGATAATCTGATATATCCCCCCGGAATCGCCCACTTACCTTTGAACGGTTCTGTAGTACGTTTTACCAATAATACCTGAATATTGTTATTCTTAATAGTTAAAATTACTACGTCGACTGTAATCTCGTGTGTTTTTGTTACGCTGAACATTTAGTATAACCTTTTTATCCTTCTTCTATATTTATATAATAAACATACTTAATACAATTAATCAATGTGTTAAAACTTTTAATATTTGTTTACAAACGTATGAAAAGTATGCAATTATTATATACTTTTTATCTTTATATTAATAAGGATACTAAAAGAGATACGTATGTTTTATTTCACACCGCCACATATGCATCAATGCTTTTCAAACCCGTTTGGAGCAACGATGCTAAATCCAAAAATTAACTTCTGCTTAGGAATGGCAGCAGCCACATCTCCTATGTCTATGTATGGAGTACCTTTTGGCGGTTCATTATTTATGCCATACAGTAGTAGTATGATGGGCTTTAACAGTTATCATATGATGCCTGCGATGCCAACATTTGGATTTGGATTCAATAATACAAATAATCTTACAGGTTTTAACACACTTAACAACAATTACAACTTTAATTCATTTGCACCTGTTAATAATTTCGGAACTGACTTAAATTCATACATGGCATTATTAACCAAACAAATGCAATCATCATTTAAAATGCCGAATTTTAGTTTTAACCCATACTTAGGTGCCGCAACAAATAACAGTAATGACATTAATGATATAGACCCGAATGAACCACAGGGTGTAAAACTTAATAAAGACAAATCCAAATACGGACCTGAATTTTTAGCAAAAGTTAAACAAATTGCTAAAAAAATCAATTGTAATTATAGAGATTTACTTGCTGTAATGAACTCTGAATCCGGAATTGATGCTCAGGCTAAAAACTCTAACGGTTCAGCTACAGGACTTATTCAGTTTATAGAATCAACCGCGCGTACATTAGGTACAACAACAGCTGCGTTAAGAAACATGAGCCCGATTCAACAGCTTGATTATGTTGAAAAATACTTTATTATAAATAAAACAACAGCCGGTTTCAGTGCATCTGATAAATTATCAGCAGGAGATTTATATGCTTTAGTATTCCTACCGGCAAGAGCAAAACGCGAAATACTAACTACATCAGACGAAAATTTTTATAATGCAAATAAAGCACTTGATAAAAACAATGATGGCAAAATAACAAAAGATGAACTTGCCCAACGCGTTCAATCCCATTACGTAAGTGATAGTACATTTTTAGCGTAGACAATATTACATTTTAATTACAAAAAGTACATAATTTCTTGAAGTCTGCAATTGTTTCGTGTACCTTATCTTATGTAAGTTATTTTTTAGAAAGGGAAAAATGGATAAGGGATATATAGAGAACGGCTTTATTGTTGACTTAACCGGTGCCAAAAAAACTTCTGAAGTTATTTATGAAATCTCCAGAATTCTTGACATGCCGGAATCAAAACAAAAGCATATCTGCCTGAAACTTGGTTCTGTTGACCTTACTCAGGCTGAATTAACAAGCGTAAAAGCTTTAGTTGAACTTATGGAATCCCGCCTTGGATTTATCAGCACAAGTTCAACCGTAACACTTGAATCTGCAACAGCTTTAGGAATTAAAATTTCAGAATTCACAACAAAAGTTGAAGCACCTGATTTTGAAGCACCGGAATCAACTCCGGATGTTTCTAATGCATTGGATAACATCTTTGGAGAAGAACAAAAACCAGCTCCGATAAACGATGAAAAAGAAATTTTTCCTGTATTGCAACACGATGAAATAATCGCAGAACAAGTAACAGAACAAGAAATTAAAGAACAATCAGATGAAGATATCGCGGCTTTAAAAAATGAAGCTGAAAATCTTCCAACACTTTATATAAGAAAAACAATACGTTCAGGTCAAAGTATTTCATCAGACGGAAACATAATTGTTATTGGTGATGTTAACCCCGGTTCTGAAATTATCGCTAAAGGTGATATTACTGTTTGGGGTATCTTAGGCGGAATTGCACACGCAGGTTCTGACGGCAACAATTACGCAAGAATCCGCGCACTTAAACTTAACCCTGTTCAAATCAGAATCGGAGAAGTTTTCGCTCGCAGACCGGATACAATTAACCTGCCTTATATTCAAAAATCAAGTGAATACATTCCTGAAGAAGCATTCACTCACAAAGGCAGTATTGTAATAAGAAAAATACACGAAGAAAATTAAGGAGATATAAATGACTGGTAGAGTAATAGTAATTACATCCGGAAAAGGCGGAGTTGGTAAAACAACTACTAATGCCAATATCGGTACAGCTCTTGCCAGAGCAGGTAACAAGGTTGTTATGATTGATACAGACCTTGGTTTAAGAAACTTAGACCTGCTTCTGGGATTAGAAAACAGAATTGTTTACACAATTGTTGACGTTGTGGAAGAACGCTGTAAACTAAAACAAGCACTGGTTAAAGATAAGAAAAACCCTAACCTTTGCCTTCTTGCAGCTGCTCAAACAAGAGATAAAACCGCAGTAACAGAAGAACAACTTAAAGAGATTTGCGACAAACTTAAAAAAGATTTCGATTTCATTTTGGTTGACTGTCCTGCAGGTATTGAACAAGGTTTCCAAAACGCAGTAGCAGGCGCTACAGAAGCAATCGTTGTTACAACTCCTGAAATGTCAGCAGTTCGTGACGCGGATAGAATTATCGGACTTTTGGAAGCTAAAGAAGAAATTAAATCTTATAAACTGCTTTTAAACAGAGTTAGACCTAACTTAATCAAATCTAACGACATGATGAGCGTTGAAGATGTTGTTGAAATCCTTTCAGCAGAACTAATCGGTATAATCCCTGAAGATACAGGAATTATCACATCAACAAACAAAGGTGAACCAATCGTTAATGATGAAAAATCACTAGCTGGTACTGCCTATAGAAATGTAGCAAAAAGAATTATGGGCGAAGAAGTTCCGTTCATTGACCTTGAAGAAGCAACAAGCGTTGTAGCTAAGGTTAAGAAATTCTTCTCAAACCTGATTGGTAAGGAGAAGTAAGATGAGCGAAAATATTTTAAAAGAATTATGTAATAGAGTTTTGAGCCTGTTTAAACAAACAGAATCAAAAGAAGAAAATGCAAAAGAAGTAGCTTGCAACAGACTGCGTGTAGTTTTAATGCAAGACAGAACGAACCTTACACCGGAACTTTTACAACGTATGAGACGCGAACTTGTTGAGCTTCTATCAAAATACGTTGAGATGGATAAAGATGCACTTGAATTGAACTTCGACCAAGAAGGCGATCAAATGGCATTAATGCTTTCAATCCCTGTAATCAGAGCAAAAGATGAAGCAGAAATCGAAGAAGCATTGAAAACCGAAGAAGTTGATAATGAAACTGAAGACGAGGAAGATTCTGACTCAGAAGAGGAAATAAGTGAAGAAAACTTCGAAGAGGATGAAGCCTCAGAAGAAGAAGTAAATGAAGAAATAATCGAAAAAAACGATGAAAATCTTCAAGAAGACGAAGCAACCGAAGAAAATAAATAATTAAATATTTATAAGAAAGAAAATGGGCGGATTGAAAATCCGCCCATTATAGTATTACATTTATCATCATTCTGACGAAAGTCAGAATCTAATATCGAAATCTTACTCAAAATCAAATAAATCTCTAGGATGAACCCCCAATGTATCTGCTAACAATTTTACTTTTGAAACAGTTAAATCTGTTTTTGCAATTTCTATCAAACTAACCATTGAACGGGAAATCCCTTCTGATGCTAAATCATCCTGCGTAAAGCCTTTTTCTTTCCTCAGACGTTTCAAATTTTTTGCAAATTTTTGTAAATAATCCTTGTTCATTTTTAAATTGTTTGCTACACTAGCAATTAATACAACTAGTGTCACTAGCAAAAGGAGAATTAAGGTTATGTATATATCAAATGACAGGTGTAAATATTTATTCCCTCGCCCCTTGCAGGAGAGTGTTAGGAAGAGGGGATTTACATTAGCAGAAGTATTAATCACCCTTGGAATAATCGGTGTTGTTGCAGCTATGACTATTCCGACATTGAATAATCACCTGCGCGGGAAAAAACTTGAATCGCAATTCAAAAAGACATACTCAGAACTCAACCAAGCCGCAAGAGGTTTTTATGCTGATAATGATATGCCGTTCAGAGATTTTCAGGATTCGGTATACGATGGTTCTTCCTGGAATTCCAATAACTCAATGGAAAAATTCATGTCTTATTATAAAGGAGTTACTACTAACACTACCTGGACTTATCGTACATTCGATCAAATACATAAAATTAAAAACTTAAACTTAAATAACCAAGAAGTGACACAATGGCCGTGTGATCAATCTAATGTATTTATTGATATAGTTGGACGTACATATACGATGGATGATAATGCAGGCTATCAAAATCTTTCATACGGACCTAAAATTTGTGTCGACATAAATGGGGTAAATAAACCAAATAAATGGGGCGTTGACAGATTTGTATTTGTATTTACCGAAAATAACAGCATTGTTCCGTATACTGGAGCAGTATGGAATACTTTGAGCTCAAAACAACTAACAAATGAAAAAGAAATTGCAAAATATTGTAGCACAGAAAACGAAAATGTATCTCATACCTGTGGATATTTTGCATTAAACAATAAAAGTCCCGACGGGAAAGGCAACTACTGGTACGATTTCCTAAAAGGAAAATAGTCCTCGACCGTACGCATTATGCTACCAACTATTTCCAAGTCATTTTAACAGTTCAGTTTAGCAGTGACAAATACATTTACCCTCTGTCATGCTGGTGAGTAAAGAATCTCATTACTAATACCACATTATATTATATATTGCCGGTTGAACTGTTTCTATCATCTTCAAGCTGTTTAATATCAATATTTGAGCTGTCCTCATCTGTGTAATTATTGATTGCAGGAACATCAATTTCGACATTTACATCAGCATCTACCATTTCAATATCATTTTTATCAAATTCTTTTGTCTTACCGTCTTCAAGCTTAACGGCAACTTTTCCGCTCATAAATTGAAGATAACAAACCTTACCTAAACCTTCGGTTGTCATAACAGAAGATCCGATTGGAGGCATACCTTTAGCAGCATCAATATAATTTGAATATTCATATGTCAAACAGCATAAAAGTCTTCCGCAAGTACCTGAAATTTTACCCGGTGCTATTGGCATACCTTGATCTTTTGCAAGTTTTACGTTAATTGTCGCAAATTTTCGTAAAAAACTTGAACAGCAAAACGGCTGACCACAAATTCCAACACCTTCTAGTATTGAGGTTTCATCACGCACACCGATATGGCGAAGATCAATTCTTACTCTTGTAAATGTTTGCGTTAAATCTTTCAAAAGTGCCCTAAAATCAACTCTTTCCGGCGCTGTATAATAAAAAGTAATCTTACGTCTGTCAAAAGTTATACGACACTGAACAAGATTCATATTAAGCTTATGCTGTTTTACAAGAGCCTGACATTTAAAATACGCTTCAACTTCCTCTTTTTTAATTTCATCAAGTGTCTGTAAGTCTCGCTGAGATAAGGTTCTTATCACAGAAAACGGTTCAGGTTTGTTTTTAGCGTTTTGCCAGAGTTTTTCAATTTCTGAGTTTACTAAAAAAACCTTTAATGCCTCTTCACCTTTTTCAGTTCTTACAACAACCATCTGTCCGTCTTCGAGTTTAATCGTTTCCGGAACATTTAGAGGATAATATGTATTTTTCAAATATCTTACGGCAAATTTCATTATACGTATCTTTCTTCTTCTTTCAGTTTTCTATTCATAAGTTTTGACAAAAGTTCTTCCGGTGTAATATCTGTATAAACAGCTTCATAAATCGCGCTTGACACAGGAACTTCAATATCAAGTTTTTGAGCAAGTTCGCAGATTGCTTTTGAAGTTTTAACTCCTTCTGCAACAGAACCCAACTCAGCTAAAATATCGTTAATTTTTTTACCTTTTGCAAGCATAGAACCGACTGTGTAATTTCTAGACATCGGAGAAGAACAAGTTGCAATCAAATCGCCCATACCTGAAAGACCGTATAAAGTAGAAGGATTTGCACCAAGTTGTAAACTTACTCGAACAATTTCAGCCATTCCGCGGGTCAAAAGAGAGCCTGAGCAGTTATCCCCTAACCCCATTGTATGTGCAAAACCTGAAGCAATAGCAATTACATTTTTCAAACTTCCGCCAAGCTCAACCCCAATTACATCTGTATTTGTATAAAGTCTGAATTTATTCGGCACATTACAAGCTTTTTGTACAAATTGTGCGGTTTCAATATCTTCGCATGCAACACATGCTGCTGTAGGCTTACCTTGAAGAACTTCTTTTGCAAGTGTCGGCCCTGACAAAATTGCTAATTTTTGTTCAGGAAGAACATCTTTAATTACTTCTGACATTCTCATCAATGAGGGTAATTCAATACCTTTTGATGCATTAACAAGAATTTGTTCAGACTTGATTCCTGCAGCTTTTAAGTTTTCGCATACATCACGTGTTCCTGATGTTGCAACAACCGATAAAATAATATCAGCATCTTTTATTGCCTCTGTAAGGCTTGAAGTAATCTCAACCTTAGAATCTAATTGGACTTCTAACGGTTTTGAACAGTGTTTATTTTGGATTAAATCTTCTGTTAAATCCTGCGCTCTGCCCCAAACTGTAATATCTTCAAAATTATCTGTTAAAAGCCACGCTAAAGTAAGCCCCCAACATCCTGCTCCAAGTACTGTTAATTTCATTACTTCCCGCCTTCCTCTATACCGCTGTTTCCTCAGGCTTGATTATCTTACGAAGAACCCCGCCGTGTTTTCTTAGTTCTAATCTTGCCTTGTCGGCATCTGTTTTCATTTTTATTATAATAATAGCTGTTTTAATTTCCCAGTCACATTTTAAAAGTGCTGCTAAAGCTTCGCTATGGGTAACTTCTGCGATTTGAGAAACAATTCTGATTGCGCGGTCTTTTAATTTTTCATTAACCGCTTTTAAATCAATCATAAAGTTTTCATAGGTTTTTCCGATTTTAATCATCGCACCTGTTGATAACATATTTAAAATCATTTTCTGTGCAGTTCCGGCTTTTAATCGGCTTGATCCTGCGATAACTTCCGGACCTACTTCTGCACATATTACGTGCCCTGCATCTTGTGCTATAGCCCCGTGCGAATTACAAGTTACAGCAATTGTTGCGGCACCGGCTTCATCAGCTTGTTCCAAAACACCAAGCAAATATTTCGGATTACCGCTTGCAGAAATAACTACACAAACATCTTTATCTGTTAAAATTTTTGCATCTTCTTTTCCGGCAGAAAAACTATCTTCAGCACCTTCTACTGCGTTAAGTATTGCACCGTTTCCGCCTGCGATAATTCCCTGAACCATTGAAGGTTCAACACTAAAAGTCGGAGGACACTCAGAAGCATCTAAAATTCCAAGCCTGCCTGATGTTCCTGCACCGAAATAAAATAACCTTCCGCCTTTTAAAAACGCTTTTGCAATCATATCGATTGCAGATGCAATATTTGCGGCTTCATCACCGACAACTTTTGCAACTATCAAATCTTCTTCGTTCATTTTACGAACCATATCAATAGTTGATAAAAGATCGATATCCTTTGTATTTTCATTCCTGTACTCGGTAATTGCTTCTGTCATCTCCAACTCCTTTCCAAAACCTTATTAAGGTTTTACTACACTAATTTAACGAGATTTGCCATTTCGATTGCAGCTTTAGCGGCATCAGAACCTTTATTACCGGCTTTTGTTCCGGCACGTTCGATTGCCTGTTCAATATTATCAGTTGTTAAGACACCAAAGATTACAGGAACACCTGTTTGAAGACTTACCTGTGCAACACCTTTTGAAACTTCGGCACAAACATAATCATAATGAGATGTTGACCCTTTAATCACAGCACCAAGAGTGATTACTGCATTATACCTGCCTGATTTTGCGCATTTTTGAGCAATTACAGGAATTTCAAAAGCTCCCGGAACTTTAACCACATCAATATTATCAGGATTAACACCGTGACGTTTTAGTTCATCTACAGCGCCATCCAATAATTTTGAACCGATAAAATCATTAAATCTTGCAATAATTATACAAAATTTATCATCAGTTGTTGTAGTTAATTGTCCTTCGAAAGTTTTCATTTATACCTGCTCCTTAAAAATATCCTTCTATGCGTATATTTTACTATACAGAAGGTTATTTTACAAGGACAGAGCCGAAAATCTTATAAAAAATATATAAAGCAACAAGGATTAACAAAACCCCGCTGACTTTCATAATGGCTTCGGAGACTTTATAGAAGTTTTCGTTTGCTTTAAGTTTTGAAGTCAAAAATCCTGCAATTACTAAAATCAATCCCTGCCCTATAGAAAACAGGAACAACATTACAACTGCCTGACTAATTTTTGCTGACATTGAAGCAAATGCCATAATACTTGCTAAGATAGGGGTTGAACAAGGTGTTCCGATAAGCGCAAATACAGCACCTAAAATTAAAGGATATAAAAAGTCGTTATTAACTTTATTTTGCGGAATTTCTTTAATAATAACAGGTAAATCAAAATCAATTACACCAAGAATCTTAAGCCCCATAATCATTACAACAGATGCTACAATCAAGGCAAAGTAAGGGTTTCCGACAAACATTTTGCCGGTAAATGCGCAAATTCCGCCAATAATTGCAAATACAAGCCCAGAACCGATTACAAATATAATCATTTGTAAAAGGGTTCTCATAGGTTTGGCATCCGAATACCCGCCGATATATCCGATAATTAACGGCAACATAGATAATGAGCAAGGAGAAATTGACGAAATTAAACCACCCAAAAATGATGCCAAAAATAAAATATAAATACTTGATTGGTTAGTGAACAGTTGTGTTAAATTTTCCATTATTTAAGTCCTTTAATGCACTCATCCATTTCTTCTGCCGGTACAGCTCCTTCAATACGTCTTGCTTGAGTTCCGTCAGAATTCAACATAATAACTGTTGGTACTAATGTTACATTATATTTTTTAATAAGTGCATTTTTCATATCATTACGGCTATCAACAACGATTTCGGTATAAACAATTTTATCACCGTATTTAGGCATAATTTCTTTAAAAACTTTTTCAACTTCTTTACATTCAAGACACATAGTTGAAGAAAATTTAATAATCTGAGGTTTTCCGCCCGCTTCAGCTATAACAGATGTATCACGATTAAATGTTAAACCGAAAAAAGCAAGTAACGGTAAAAATAATATAGCTAAAATTGTAATAAGTGATTTTTTGTTCATAAAAATACTCCTTCTTCTTTTAATACCATATTATTACAAACAAGCAAAATTTTTTGCAATACCCTATCGGACAATGATGATATAAGGTTTTACCCCCGATGGATGATTTCAAATGAACAAATTAATAGTTTAATCGTTATATATACGGATTATGAGGATTTTAATGCATAAATTTGCAAAAGCAATATTAAGTATAATTTTAGCTCTATCATTGAATTCACCGGTGTTTGCATTGGAAGATATTAAAGTTGAGCAGGGTTCAATCCTATCTCTAAATGACTGTATAACTATAGCACTGAACAACAATCCGAATATTAAAAACGCCCAATATAATTACGGAATTTCAAAAGCTAATGTAAATATCGCACGTTCGGAATTCTTCCCGACAATAGGAATCGGAACAGGTTATAATCTGGGTAACACAAATACAAAATACTACACCCAAGGCACAAATACTTATAATGTTCAAGCCCAGTTAAACCAATTATTGTGGAATTTTGGCAGAACAAACGCAAATATTAAAATGCAAAAATTCTACCTGATTGCAGATCAATATTATTTTGACAACACCGTCAGAGAAACTACTTTTAACGTTAAACAAAAGTATTATGAAGTTCTTGCTGCCCGCGCAACAGTTAAAATAAACGAAGCATATGTTGATATTAATGAACGAAATTACTTAAGAACAAAAGCCTATTTTGACGAAGGAATTAAATCAAAAATCGACCTTGTAAACGCCGAAGTAACCCTGAGCGATTCTAAAATTACACTAATACAATCCCAAAAAGCATACAAAAATTCTCTGGTAAACTTAAACAATGCAATGTATCTTGCAAATGCACCGGCTTATTCTATCGAAAGTACTGAAGAATTTAATATTCAGGATAATGTTGCGCCGGTAGACTTAACAAAAATAACAAAATCTTCAGAAATAAATGTTAACCATATTCCTGCAAATGTAGAAGATGCAAAACTTATCACATCGGTTGAAAAGCTTGAAGTTCTTACAGATTACAAGATGTCAGAATTTCCGTATTCGTTTGAAGAATGTATAAAAATGGCTTACAAAAACAGAGCTGATCTAAAAGCTTACAATTCAACTCTTGATGCTGTTAAAGAAAATCTTTTATTAACCAAAAGAAATTACTATCCAGAATTGTCAGCTACAGCAGGCTACGGATTTCGTGACACAAACCGCACAAACTCACTAACCCTTGGATTTAATATTTCAAGCTCAGTTAACATAATGAACCAAAAATCAAGAGTTGATGCAGCTAAATTTCAGGTAAATATCGCCGAAAATTCACTAAACCAACTTAATCAAGATATATATTTTGAAGTTCAAAACGCTTACATAAATATGATTGAACTTGAAAAACAAATTCCGCTTTTAGCGGTTAAAGTCCGCCAAACCTTAGAAAACTTTGAACTTGCCGAAGGCAGATACTATGTCGGTTTAGGGGATTATATTCAATTGCAGGATGCAAAAGTAAACTACAACAATGCTCAATGTTCTTACATTGAAACAATCTATAAGTACAACGTAGCAAGAGCAAATTTAGAAAGTGTAATCTCACTTCCGCAAGAAGTTACCATAACCTTAGAAGGAAAATAAAATGGATTTACAAGAAATCAAAACAAAATACTTAAAAAAACGCTTTATAATCCCCGGGGTAATTGTATTGGCATTAGGCGGAATTTGTGCAGCAAATTTCAACGCCAACAAAATTACTTACCAGACAGAAAAGCTCAAAAAATGTACAATCACAGATATAGTTGAAGCATCAGGTACAATTAACCCCGTAAACATTGTCAGCGTAGGTTCAACAGTATCAGGGCTTATGAAAGAAATCTATGTCGATTTTAACGCGGAAGTCAAAAAAGGTCAGATGCTGGCGCAAATCGACCCTGCAAACTTTCAGGCAGCAGTAGATCAAAATACAGCACAAATCAACAATGCACAGGCAAATTTAGCAAAACTTAACGCCCAGCTTATAATGGCTGAAAAAACTTACAATCGTTACAAAAATCTTTATGCAAAAAACTTTATAGCCAGAAGCGAACTTGATCAGGCAGAAAGCGACTACCTTGCCCAAAAAGCCGCAATAGGAGCTCAAAGAGCATCAATCGCTCAAGCACGCGCAAGCTACAACACTGCAATGACAAACCTCGGATATACAAAAATCATTGCACCTGTTGACGGAACAATAATATCACGTGATATTGACGTAGGTCAGCCGGTTGCAGCAAGCTTCCAGGCTCCTGAACTTTTCAAAATCGCACAAGACTTAACCAAAATGCAAATTGAAGTTAACGTTTCAGAAGCCGATATCGGAAGAGTAAAAGAAGGACAAGAAGTTGAATACAATCTTGACGGATATCCGGACAGCACCTTTTATGGAAAAGTAACACAAGTACGACTTGATTCTACAACAACATCTAACGTTGTAACCTATACCGTAATTGTCAGCGTTAACAATGAAGACCTGAAACTTAAACCAGGAATGACCGCTAATGTTTCAATCATCACAAAGCGCAGTAATGACGTAATGTGCACACCAAGCATTGCACTAAAATACACACCGGAAACAGACGGACAAAAATACCAAAACCGCGGAATTTGGATTCTTGATAACGGAAAGCCATTAAGAGTTGATATTAAAGAAGGCGCAAGTGATGACACAAACGTTGAAATAATTTCCAAAAAACTTAAACTCGGCGATGAAGTAATTATAAGTTCATCAAGCAAAAAATCACAAGCAAAAACAATGAATACAGGTAAACGCCGTGGCGGACCTCCGGGAATGTTCAGGGGGTAAGGGGTAAATGAACTACCAATTATTTCCAAGTCATTTCAATAGTTTTAGGCACAAAGAATATATGAACTTAATCGAAGTAAAAAATGCAATAAAAACATACCAAACCGGTGAAGATTCGTTTAACGCTTTAAACGATGTATCTTTAACGATAAAAAAAGGTGAATTTACTGCGATTATGGGCACATCAGGTTCAGGGAAATCAACATTTATGAATATGCTCGGAACTCTTGACAAACCTACATCCGGAAGCTATTTCCTTGACGGAGAAGATATGTTGAATCTTGATAATAACCGTCTTGCAATGGTCAGATGTGAAAAAATCGGATTTATTTTTCAAGGATTTAACCTGATTTCAAGAACATCCGCAATTGATAATGTATGCCTTCCAATGATTTATAAAGGTGTACCTGAAGAAGAAAGAATTGAGCGCGCCAGATGGGCGCTTAATATTGTAGGACTAAAAAACCGGGAAGACCATATGCCAAACCAGATGTCAGGCGGGCAGCAGCAGCGTGTTGCAATCGCACGGGCTATAGTTAACGATGCACCATTAATCTTAGCTGACGAACCGACCGGAAACTTAGACACAAAAACAAGTATTGAGGTGATGGAATTTTTTGTACGTCTCAATGAAGAAATGGGAAAAACAATAGTACTTGTAACCCACGAACCTGATATTGCAGAGTATACAAAACGAATTGTAAAATTCAAAGACGGAAACATCGTTCTGGATGAAGCTAAAGAAAAATGGCTTGCACACCGCACAAGGGAGACATAAATGCTCGATTTTAAATCAATATTAAAAATGGCAACAGTGTCATTAAAAATAAACAAAATGCGTTCAATTCTGACAAGTTTAGGCATAATTATCGGAGTAAGCGCCGTGATTATAATGCTTGCAGTAGGCTCAGGCGCAAGCAAAAAAATTGCCAAAGATATGGAATCAATGGGAAGCAATCTGCTTATGATACGTTCAGCATCCGCAAAATCCGGCGGAGTAAGAATGGGTTCAGGAACCCGTCCGACATTAACAATGAAAGATGCCGAAGCCATTGAAGCCAAATGCCGAGGAATCTTAGCACTTGCTCCGTATTCATCCGAAGCAAAACAACTAACTTACGGAAATCAAAATTGGTCCACATCTGTTGGCGGAACTACAATGCCTTATTTTATGATAAGAAACTATGAAATTGAATCAGGCAGAGGTTTTTTACCTGAAGATAACAAAAACAGCACCAAAGTCACTATAATCGGACAAACCGTATCAACAGAGCTTTTCGGCGATGTTGATCCGATAGGAAAAACAGTAAGAATCGGTAACGTACCATTCAAAGTTGTCGGACTTTTAAAGAAAAAAGGTTCAAGCGGAATGGGACAAGATCAGGATGATATGGTCTTTATACCTATTACAACAGCCCAAAGAAAAGTTTTTGGAACAAATTTTCCGGGAACTGTAAATATGATTGCCGTAAAAGCCCAAAATGATGAAGTAATAAATATAGCTCAAGAAGATATAACAGAACTTTTACACCACCGTCATAACATTGGAAAAAATCAGGAAAATGATTTTGAAATCCGAAATCTTGCAGAAATGCAGGAAACAATAAAATCTGCAACAAAAACTATGTCACTTTTACTTGGTGCAATCGCAAGTGTTTCATTGATTGTCGGCGGAATCGGGATTATGAATATTATGTTAGTTTCTGTAACCGAAAGAACCAAAGAAATCGGGATTCGTATGGCAATAGGCGCAAAAGCTTCAGATATCAGAATACAGTTTTTGATAGAATCCTTCTTACTATCAATGATAGGCGGACTTATCGGTGTATTTATCGGAGTTTCTGGGGCACTTTTAATGCAAAAGTTTGGCGGAATGAATGTTGCAATAACACTTGAATCCATTCTGCTTTCGATGGGATTTTCAGCCGCAATCGGAATAGGATTCGGATACTATCCTGCATATAAAGCTTCTTTGCTTAACCCGATTGATGCCCTGCGTTATGAGTAAGATTCAGCTTTAGCTAAAAATTCTAGAAGACTGACTATTTTCGTTTTCCCGCCTGTCAAAAACAGTCCCTGTTTTAAACCTAAAACACAAGCCGGACAAGTTGTAATAACATAATCTGCGCCGGTTTGAACAATATTTTTCGCCTTTTGTTTTGATAATTCCATTGATAATTTTCGGTTTTTAAGAGCAAAACTTCCGGAAAAACCACAGCAATCATCATAGTTTTCCATTTTTATATATTCTACATTTTCACAATTTGCCAAAATTTGTTCAAAAAAAGAATCATCAGCCAAATGACAAGGTTTATGAAACGTCACTTTAACAGGCTTTTTAAACCGAAATTTCAGTCCCTTATCAGCAATCAATTCCCCCCAGTTAACAACATTTAATACATTTTCCCCGCAATCCAAAATTTTTGGATAATCGTGTAAAGTACTTTCACAGCTTGCACAATCTGTAACAAGGTAATCATAGTCAATATCCAAGAGTTTTAAATTATGTTCAGCCGCCTGAATAAAGCGTTCCATATTACCTTCTGACAAAAACGGTATACCGCAGCAGTCAAAATCAGGTTCGATGATTTCAAAAGGTACGTTTTTAAATATTTTGTTCAAATAATTATCAGTTTGAGGGCAAATTTTATTCACACAACCTTTAAAATAAACAACTTTTTGCACTGGTTTTTTATGAGATTTTTCGGGGCGAAACGGGGCAGAAACAAGCGCACCAAGCTGCAAAAACAATCCAAAAACATACTTGCTTTCAAGAAAATTTATAAACTTACCCCATAAAGTATTTTTCATATATTCATATTTTGCAGTCGCCAAAATCTGACAAATATCAATACCGCTTGGGCAAAAAATCTTACACTTGCCGCACTTTAGACACATATCAATGTATTTGTTGATATTTTTTGAAAGCGTTAAATCACCTTTTGTAACCCCGTGAAGCATAATAAACTTGCCTTTACTTGCAACACAATCATTAGGGTTAAGTTTAAAAAGCGGACAAACAGACTCACAAAGCCCGCATTTTGAACATTTATTTAAATCGCTTTCAAAATCTTTTAAATACTTCATACTAAGATTTTAGCACGAATAAACCAACTCCGGCATTGTCAACATTTACCCATGGTTTTGAACAATGGAGATGACTTGAAAATAACCGGTAACAACATTTACCCCTTTACACCTACCAGCCTGTGCAATCAAAGATTGCTACACTGCATTCACATCTTACGCACTAAAAGTGCATGTCAAAGCTAGGATTTCTGCCATTAATCTTTTCATCTTCCATACGCATAGCAGAACCTATTGTAAAATTCTGGGCATTTGTTCTGTTAATCTCAAACGCCACATCACCATTAAATACACCTTCGTTTTCTTCTAAAAATTCAAACAACGGAGCAGCCGGAGCTTTCACAAGTTCTTCTAAAGTTTCCCCTGCCTGCTGTAATGTTCTTTCAGGAACTCTTACATTCATACCGAAAGGTTTATATGGTCTGTTAAACATGAAATTTGAATCTGACATAACTTTGCCCTTTTTTAACTAAGATTACTTATGTTATCGGCATTTTTTTTGAAAAATTTAGTATTTTAAGGATTTTTGTTAAAATTTGTAAACCTACATAGCAATTTTTCACCATCAAAATACTTTATATATATGTAAGGGAAATTTTTGGGGAATACTATGGCACCAATAAACGGTATATTTTCTATAAATCCGAATACAGCAATAAACGCAGGACGCGGAGCTAAAAAAGTTCAAGCACAAAATGTTTCAAACCCGTTTTTTGCAACAAATGCGTTCAGCACAAACTATAATCAAGGAGAATTATCTCCAAGAGTTGATTCAGATTTAGCTTATAGTCCAGTTGGGAATGTTTTCCCAAGACTTTATGCTTAATTATTTACCTAATGCGTTAGCTTTTTGAGTTGTTTTATCGATTACATCGTAGAACAACTTATCAGAGTGCTGTTCTTTCATTTCACAAATTCCGACATAAGTACATCCACCTTTTGTTGCGACATTATCAATAAGAGTTTGAACAGTTGTTTCACCACGGCTAAACACCATTTGAGCAGAGCCTAACGCGGTTTGCGCAGCTAAAATCAGAGATTTTTCATAATCCAAACCAAGTTTTTCACCTGCACGCGCCATATCTTCTATGACCTGATAGAAAAATGCCGGACCTGAACCTGAAATAGCTGTAACAATATCAATTTGAGATTCTTCAACAGTAATACATCTGCCTAAAACGGATAACAATTCTTCAATAAGCTCCAAATCAGAATCTGATGCATTTTTACCTTTGCAAACCCCAAACATTCCTAAATTCACAAGTGCAGGAGTATTAGGCATAACACGGATTACACGATTTTGCGGAATAACATTCCCGATTTTTTCGGTACTCACACCTGCGGCAATAGATACCAAAAGTTTTTCAGGTGTTAATTGTTCTTTGATTTCTTCCAAAACCTCTACAACAGAATTCGGTTTTGTTGCAATAAACACAATATCTGAATTTTTCACAAGTTCTTTATTATCAGTCAAAACTTCAATACCAAGTCTTTGAGCAGCAGATTTTGCAAATTCTTCACATACTTCAGAACCTCTTACAATATAATTTTCGTCTTTGTCAGAACCTAAAATACCTTTAATTATAGCGCTTGCCATCTTGCCGCAGCCAATAAATCCTATGTTTTTCTTCATAATATTTAACCATTCCCTTCGTATTTTGTTGACTAATAAGTTTGTTTACTATAACATTTGAATTATACGACAAATAAATAGTAAAAGGAAATAAAAAAATGAGACGTACACTAGAAGGAACTAAAAGAAAAAGACAAAACGTAAGCGGTTTCAGAGCAAGAATGTCAACTCCGGGCGGACGCGAAGTTATCAACAGACGCAGAGCTCGTGGTCGTCATAAAGTTGCTATCACTGCTAAAAAACGTGCTTAATATTAAAAAAGTCCACGCACAATTTGTCATTTTGGTCTTTGAACCAGTTCAGAATGACAAACAGCAGGAGGCAAAATGCTGCCAAAGCAATATCGCTTAAAAAAAAGATCAGCTTTTAAAGCTACATATAAAGTTAAAAACTCCACCCATTCGGGCGGAGTAACTTTGTTTGCAGGGATTCTAAAAAAAGAAGATTATCCAACAAAAGTTGGATTTGTTGTTAGTAAAAAAGTCCACAAACGCGCAGTAAAACGTAATCGCTTGAAACGACTTATGCGCGAAAGCTACAGACAGCTTTTAAAAGAAAACTATCTGGGAAATTCACAACAGTTTATGTCTTTAGTTTTTGTAGGCTCTGATAAAGCCCTTGGCAAAAGCTTTTCTGAAATCAAATCAAGTATCCAAAAAACTCTGGAGAAATTATGATTGAAGGCGTTTATGTCGACAATATAATGATGCATTCTGAAACCCGTGTTTATCCGACAGAACCTCAGATTACAGCAGGACTAATTGTTGGCTCTCAAGCAATTTATCGTTACGGACTCAGAGAATCCTCATATCCGACACTTTCTCTTGTTGATGAGCTTTGTGACAATCAAGGAAACATAATCCCGCCCGGACATTACGAGCTTGCACTGTCTGATGAAAGAGATTTCCTTATCCTAATTCAATCTAAAAAAGCGCTTGCAATAATTCCTGTTTTTAAAGTTGAAGTTGATATGTCACAATACGAACAGGTTCGTGATAATAAATCCCTGCGCAAAAAGAAAAAAGAAGAAAAAGAAATTGCAAAAACCAATAAAAAACGAGCCAAACAAGGTATGCCGCCAGTTAATGATGAAGCAGACATTTATCAGGAAGCTTCAATTGAATACATTCCCGCAGGTTCTTACTACTTAATCAGATACGAACGAGGCGATGTAAAAGCCTGGGGCGCAATTAAAAGTTACAAATAACTATTTTTTGACCTGTTCAATCTTGATAGTATATCCTAAAAGCTTACAAATTTTCTGAAATTCCTCAAGTTTCAAAGTATTCCTACGAATTTTACAAGAAAAAGTACTTTGAGGAATATCATCTCCCATAGATTCTTTTAATCTTTCCAGAATAGCTTGTGCTCACAAAACCAAAACTGAAACAGATTATTTTAAACGAATTGTAAAATTAAAATAATTTTAATATTCATCAACACTACATTTTGGAATACATGCATTTTCACAGAAAATAGCCTTAATTTCTTCATCTTGTTTTGCATGATACTTAAGTCCCGGAGTTACAAGTCCCGTTACAAGCCCGATGAAAGTTCCAACAGGTACACCAATAGCTGCTGCTCCGACTGCAATTTTTTGAGGATGCGGAATAAACGCCAATCCGGCACCAGCCCCTGCTCCAACAATACCTAAACCAACAGTTGAAGCCGCAAGTTTTCCCGCTGTCATCCAACCATTTTCCACTAGCGAAAAATCCTTGCTAAAAGGTTTAAGTTTCACATCAACTTCTGTATTATCAGGTAAAATAAGTTTATTGATATTCAAATAAACACGCGCATTTTTATTAAACATTCTCTGTTTATAAACTCCGCGAACATTACCTACAAACTTTGACCCCATGGGAATAATTACACTACCGCATGATGTCATAATATCCTTTGGAACATAAAAATAAACACATTCTCCATCTTTGACGCATTCAGACATAAACTTACATTCAAAAGCAATTTTAATAACATTACCTTTACAAATAATATAGAAATTTTCAGTTTCATAAACACTATTTGCAAGAGCTTTTGAATCCGGATTTGCAATAGTTTCACTAGATAAAATATGCTCCTGAGCATCACAATCATCACAATCCGCAAATGCAGCAGAAGGAATAAAACTAAACAAATTAAACATTAAAAATATAGTCAATAACTTCTTCATACGCTCACTATAAATTAAAAACCCTAAATTTTTATTGCCTATATATCCTAATTCTATTATTTATAAAATTCCCAGATTTTTATGATAAAATTCCGATATGGAGGAAATAAATATGGATCAAGCAACAGTAAAACCAAAACGCGAAATGTTAAATTACATCAATGTATTCAGAGGGCTTGCGATTTTATTAATAGTTGCCGGACATACTATGCAATTTGGTACAAAAGGAACTTGGATTAATGACACTGCATTTGAAATTTTAACAGGTGGCACTGCTCTTTTCATATTCATTTCAGGATTTTTATTTCAACATTTGTCTGATAAATTTGAATATAAAACTTATCTCAAAAAGAAATGGATAAATGTAATTCTCCCATATATAATAACCGCAATTCCTGGGATAATTCTTTGTTTTACCATGCCGGAAGCTTACGGGAACCCGTTTGTTGGATTAAATCCTTTTGCTCAAATTGGAATATTTTTGACAACCGGACGGGTTCATAACGTTCCAACCTGGTATATCCCAATGATTTGTATATTCTTCTTACTTGCAGATTTATTTATCATTCTGGAACGCAAAAAAATATTATACAAATTTTTACCAGTCCTGTTTTTAATAACCTTCTTTGTTCCACGTATAGATATTGAACCATCTTACCTTACCGGAATGAGTTACGGAGCAAAGTATTTTGCCTACATAAAATATATTTTAAACGGATTTATTCATTTTGCATCAATGTACATTTTAGGAATGTACTTTTCTTCCTTTAAAGAAAAAATTAATTACTGTTACAAATACCGTTGGGGGCTAATCCTTGGTATGCTTATAACCGCAGGAGCCGATATTTATTTAAACCATACATTCCACATTATGAATAATACAATTTCAAAAATCTTTTTAACCCTAATTGTACTTGGATATTTACAACACTATGATAATGAAATAAAAAACTGCCAATGGTTTAATAAATCAGCAGATTTTGTAGCAAAATACAGTTTTTCAATTTTCTTTATACACTGGTATATTTTATTTGCTTTTAATCAAATATTCAAAGTTTCAAAAGTTATTTCCGTAAATTCTTTAAAAGAATTATTCTCAGCAATAGGAATAGTTTCAATTCGATATATCACAGTCACTCTAGTAAGTTTAGGAATCTTATATATACTTAAACAATTATTATCCAAACTCCAAGTAAAAAATACGCGTTCAATTATTGGAGTATAAAAATAATAAAGGGACTTATATATTAAACTCCACTAAATAGGTTCAACTCCAATACCGCATTAGTAAATAGATTCTGGAGTGGAGTTCGGAGTGGCAATGTTAGATTCTTTCGCCGGTTTGCATATCAAACTTATACAAATCGGATGATTTAATACTTAATTCAAGTGTTTTACCAATCTGAACATCCGCTTCCAGTTTAGCTGAACACTTTCTGTCCCCGATATTAAAATATGCGATTTTTTCACTACCTAGCATCTCTGATATATCAACATTTACGGTTAATTTTATATCTCCGTCAGGTTTGGTCATTTTTTCAGGACGGATTCCGTACAAAATGTTTTCATCTAGTCCTAAATCTTTACCTTCAATAAAATTCATCTGCGGAGAACCCACAAAACCAGCTACAAAGGTGTTTTTAGGATTGTTATAAATCTCTTCAGGGCTGTCAACCTGCTGAATTATTCCGTTATTTAAAACAACGATTCTGTCACCCATTGTTAAAGCTTCTGTCTGGTCGTGGGTCACGTAAATAAATGTTGTTTGTAATTTTTCGTGCAGTTTTTTTATCTCAGAACGCATTTGAACACGTAATTTCGCATCTAAATTTGACAGCGGTTCATCCATCAAGAAAACTTTAGGGTTTCTTACAATTGCACGTCCTAAAGCTACACGCTGACGCTGTCCGCCTGATAATTGTTTCGGCTTGCGGTCTAAATATTCTTCTAAATTCAGGATTTCTGCCGCTTCTTGTACTTTTTTATCAATTTCAGATTTCGGAACTTTGCGCATTTTTAAACCGAATGCAATATTTTCTCTTACTGTCATATGCGGATAAAGTGCGTAACTCTGGAAAACAAATGCAATATCTCTGTCTTTTGGCGCAACGTTATTTACTTTATTGTCGCAAATAAAAATTTCGCCGTCAGATATGTCTTCAAGCCCTGCAATCATTCTCAAAAGTGTTGATTTTCCGCAGCCGGAAGCCCCGACAAGAACAATAAATTCTTTATCTTTTATTTCCAGACTAACATTGTTTATTACGGTTTTGTTGTTATCATAAGTTTTTGTGACGTTTTTTAAAATTACGCTGCTCATCTTATTCCTTTTCTATAGGAAGGATTATGTCGTATCTTGTACCCTTCATAATTTCAGAGAAGATATCAATCATACCGTCGGCTCTTCTTACTAAAATACTTGCAGTCCCAAGTTTTAGTGCTCTTAAAAAGTTCTTTTTCCCTTTTTCAAGCTGTGCATAAGGCTCACATAAATATTTCATATCTTCTTCTGCAATGCCTGCTCCTGTGTCCCTTATTGTTATTCTCAAATATGATGTTTGTCTTAGTGCCGGTATACTTAAGTTGTAGCGTGCACAAGTTTTTTCGTCAGGATATGCTAATTTTACTGAAATATAACCTGTTTCTGTCATTGAAATAGCAACTTCAAGAATATTTTTTAAAATTGTTTTTACAGCATTTAAGTCAGCATAAACTGTACGTTTTTCAATGCTTTCATAATTAAAATCAAACACAAGTTTTTTGTCTTGCATCTCGTTTTCGAAATCTTTAATTATCGCTTTGAAAACTTCTATAATATCAAAATTGTGATAATCGGATTCGTAAATAGAAGATTCCGCCTTTGAAAATTCTAAAAATTTATCTAAAAAGTGATATAATTCTTCTGAATTATTATTTATTATTTTGACGTATTTTGCTTGCTTCTCGGATAATTCTCCGCCAAGCCCGTCCAATAAGCCTTTTGAAAACCCGCTGATTGATGTGACAGGTGATTTTAATTCGTTTTCAAGTTTTGCGAGCATGGCATTTTTTTCGCCGTTAAATTTTATAACTTTTTCTTCGTTGAAAATTTCGTCTGTTAATTTTGTTAAATCTCTTATGCTAAGAAAATAACCTTTCCATCCTTTTGAAGCGTTAAGCTCAACATAAAAATCTCTGCCCGGGATGGATGCTGTTGCAAGTATTGGTCTGGATTTTGTTACGGATTCTGATATACAGTTGAGTCCGTCTTTTATTATTTCAAGGATATTGGCAGGGGTAAAGTCGTCTGAACCTAATGCAAAAAGCACTTGTGCTTTTTTATTAAAGTGTTTGATTTCACCTTTAAACCCTACAAATATAACCGCATCCGGTAATTCATCAATCGTTTTATATGCTGTAAGAGCCCACCACAAATTTTTTGAAAATTTATCCAAGTTCATAATTTGCATTACATCCTTTTATAGTATATAATACATCATAACATGAAAAATTTTTGTGAATTTGCATGTAAATTTTTGTAATCTTTTTTTATAAAAAGTAGCAAAAAATATTATTTAGGTGTTTTCTATACAAAAACCAACATGAAGATAATAGAGAAATGAATAATTTCTGAAAGTAAGGTGATACTATGAGAGAAATCGACAACAAAAATATTAATAGTTTAAACTTTAAGGGTATCCAAAAAGCATCAAACGATAGTCAGATACCGGAGACTCCGGCAATTCCTGTTGAAGAAAAAGAGATAAAAGATTTGTCAAATATGCCTGCTGCATCTTTAGGTAAATCTCAGGTTGCATCTGATTCTTTAGAAAGCGATATGAAGTTTTTGGAAAAAAATCCCGGTCTTGTCGAAGGTCTAAACAAGGCAATAGATAACTATGCAGAAACTCATAGTGAAGAAGAAACTCTTCAGATGATTGAAAAAATGCATCAAGAATTCGTTAAAAAATAATTATAGATTCCGTCTTGCAGATCGGAATGAACAATAAAAATAAGTTGTATGATTGTGACTTTTTTTGCAAAAAAAAAGTCACAACTTTTTGCGACTTGAACAATAATCTTGGGAGGAGATTTTGGGATAGTTTGTACATGCATGATATGATAATCATGTCAAATTGGTTACATTAATATTGTAAATTTTAACAAAAATTTACAAAAACAGTTTTTTGTATTATAATGGCATTATGGAAAAAGATTTAAATATTTTAATAATTAATGGTCCAAATCTCAATATGCTGGGTGTTAGAGAGCCTGAACAGTATGGTTCTAAGTCGTATAAAGATTTAGAAATGGAGCTTTATGAGTATTCTTTTGAACTCGGGATAAATGTTGAGATTTTCCAGAGCAATTTTGAGGGTGAAATTATCGAAAAGATTCAATATGCGCTTGGAAATTTTGACGGAATAGTTTTAAATGCAGGGGCTTACACTCATACAAGTGTTGCAATTCGTGATGCATTAACATCAGTTAAAATTCCGACTGTTGAGGTGCATATTTCCAATATTTATAAACGTGAAGAATTCCGTCATAATTCAATGTTTGCAGATGTTTGTGTCGGTCAGATTACAGGTTTTAAGACAGATAGTTATAAGTTAGGCATGCAAGGACTTGTAAATTTCCTTACCAGTGCAAACGACTAGGGGGTAAATGTTGTTACCGGTTATTTCCAAGTCATCTCAATAATTCAGCTCTGCAAGGTGCTCGACCGCACGGGGCATTATGCCACCAATTGTTAAACACAACACCAACATTTGAGCTTCGCAGGGGTTTCGTCTGCACGGAAGTTAGACGAGCAGGTGCGAACATTTATATAATTCCCGTTGTGCTTTATCACTCATTTATGCTTATTTTTGATGAAACTTCGGCAATAATTCTTGCAATATCTGCTCCGCCGATTGATACTTCTAAAATTAATGGGGCATAAATCAGCATGGTTTCCTGATAATTCATAGTATCAGTGTCGATAATATTAAATTCTATAAAATCATCTCCTGCATATATAAGCTTACCGTACTCAGCACCTGTTGCCCAGCGGATAAATAAATATTGATTTTCGTACTCTTTTAATTTCTCTACTAGCTTCATATCCTAACCTAAAAATGTTTATACTTATATTATTAGTGATTATTTTTGTTATGTCAAATTATCATACAGTAAATGTTTTAACAGAGCCGTCCTGATGGTATAAGCCACCGCCGCATATGGTTTCTACAACTTTTAAGACAACTTCACGTGGCGCATCTGTTTGATTGATTGTAAATTCTTGACCGGTATGTTTGATTTTGAATACACATTTTTGATTTTGATCAGCAGGAATATATAATGATGCAATTTCGTTTTCTAAAAGTTTAACCATCTCTTCTTCACGGTCTTTAGCGTCTTTTATAATATCGTTGTAGTTTCCGCGAAGTGCCATAATACGGTTTGAAAAAATATGTCTGCCATCATCTCTAAATAAAGCCTGAGGCTGAAAGTTGCAACGGGTAGTGAAACTCATTTTATGCCATAGAATATTAACAACAGCAACTGATTTTAAAGAATCTGCATCTACGTAAATATTTTGAGTTGTAACTCCGCGTGATGAAAATGATTGTTTTAAATTATTTGAAACAAGTTCAAGACATTCAATCATTCTCGTAAAAATATCATTGGTATTAACGGTTGAATGTTGGTAATCCAAAAACTGTTTATACATATGAGAAGATACAAGTTCTACTCTTTCTTGTATAACGATATCTTTTTTTGTAGCTGTTTCCGAGTTGTCAAAACTTTCAAAATTATTTAGCAATTTAGTTTCCTTTTTTATACCATATTTTTAGAATAAACATGTTTTCTTGTAAAGATTATATATCTTTTCGTAACAAAAAGGAATACTTATATAGGATTATAAATATATATTCATATTTAAATATTTAGCCCATTTGAACTGCAGTATGCTGTTAAAATACTTTTTTTGTTGTTTATTTTCTCTCTTAAATATGAATTTTTGGTTATTTTTATAACAATTTCCATGGCTTTATCGTACATTTTGGCAGAACCTTTAAGGTATTCAAGCTGGTTTTGCGATTGTACATTGCCTAAATCCAGATAATAATTTCCGTATAAGAAATAGATTTTTGAAGTCAGGTCATTCATATTATATTTTTTTGTAAGAATTGCAGCTGATTCAAGGTTAATCTTAGCACTTTCATAGTCGGAAAGTTCCATATATGCTTTTGCAAGAAGAATTTTTAATAATACAATAAAGAAAGTATTATTGATTCTTGGGTTTTGTGCGATATCAAGTGCTTGGGATGCAATTTCAATACAGTTTTTCGGGTTTTCGGTTACCATTGTTGCTTCGGCTATAAAATACCAGGTTAAAAGAGCGCCCATAGCCATTTTTTTATTTGCAAAATATGTAACTTGTTCATTATAAATATGGACAGCGTGTTTTGCCTGTCTATTTTCATAGAAAAGTTTCCCTAAAAAAGTTTTGAATATATTTTTCAGAAATTCATTTCCGGAATCCCCGGCAGTCAGTGTGGAATCAAACAAAATTTCTTGCATGTTATCAAGTTCTTTTGTCATATATTTATTTATTATTGTGATTAGGTTGAAATAGTTGACGATATCACATGTTTCAGAATCAAGACTGTTTACATCAATGTATTCTGCTCCAAATCTGTTTGAAATATCTGACAATACTTCCTGGCTTGTTTGGAAGTTACCTTTCATTGTATTTGCGTAAGCTAAAACCAGTTTGGTTTTACATATTAAAGTTTCATCATTGATTTTGTGTTTTTCAATGATTTCAAATAATAACGAAAGAACTTCAAATGCACGATCGTTACCTTGAAGTACTAACGCTGCTGCTAGCAAAAGGTAAACTCTTAATAAGGTATCGTATAAAAATCCAAGCGGAATTGTTTTATTTAGTCGCGGCTTAGATATATTTGAAGTCAATACAGGCAGAATGTCGTTATCAATAAGATTAATTACTTCACCGCAGTTTCCGATGCTGATAAGTGATTGAAGTTTTGAAGCTTTAATCATTGCTTCTTCTATATCCTGGCTTTCTGTAAGTTTTTTTAGTACATTATCTACGCATTCTACATCGCCAAAATAGTTACCGATTTTTTTACAGCACAGTGATAAGTAACCTAAAAGTTCAATTTCTCTGGCTTCATCGTTGTTTGATTTAGCATTTGAAATTGCATCAGGAAGAAATTCTATTGCTTCTTCAGGATTATATTCTGTTAAAAGTTTTCCGAGTCTTTCACTTATGTTATATCGAATATTTAATGTTTCGTTTTCGTTGAATTCATTTAAAAGAGCAAGACATTGTTTTTGTGCAATTACATAAAGGTTAATATCTCCAATGTATGATGCAAGTCTTGTGGTTTTTGTCCAAATATCAAATGCCATACGGTTTTCTTTTAAATTGTGTGCAATCATTGCCATAGTTGCGTTAGTATTAAGATTAAATACACTGATTGCTTTACCGATTTTCATATTAATATCTTCGAATTCGGAGTTGTGTTGAATATTTGTTAAAATAGTTTCCCACAAAAGCAGATTATTAAATTCATAGAAAACATCATTATATGGTCTTACAAAATTTGATTTTACCAAAAATGACATTATGTCTTTAAATTCGGGTGTTTTTAAGCCAAAAATTTCTTTTAACAATGCTAAATTTATTCTATCTCCTAAAATAGCTGCACCGCATAACAATTTATGTGCTTCTTTATTTGATTTTTTTAATGTTTCCAGCCGTTCTTTTATGAGTTCCGAAAAAGTATTTGGCATTAAAAATGCTTTATCTGAAATTTGACAATCGAAACAATAGCTTACTGCTTGTTCAACGAAAGCCGGATTACCTTTTGATTTTTTAAATATAATTTCTTTTTCACGTTCTGAAACATATGCTCCGGCATCTTGTGTAAGTTTAATGTTTTTAACAAGCTCATCTTCCGATGCAGGAGCTAAATGAATATCTGTGTATGCTTTTAATTCTTTTTTCTCAATTCCAAAAATACTGCTGACAGGTTTATGGTCATTATAAATTGCAATAAGTTTTAAATTTTTCCAGTTATTTCCACGTCGAATAAAATTTGTAAGAAATTCTATCGAAAAACCATCAATAAAGTCAAAATTATCGACAACAAAAATAAACCTTCCTGTGTGACAGAATGCGTCAAAAATTCTGCTTAAGATATTGTAAGTTTTTTTCTTATTTATAATAAGATCTTCGTAGTATCCGTCTTTGGAATTGTATAAAAAGTTTAGAAAATCGTTGATTTCTTCGGGGGCAAGAAATTTGAATTCACTGCTAAAGAATTGTAGAGCATCTTTTTTTAATTCTTCATTATTTGTATAATAATTTGGAAGCTTAAAAAGATTAAGAAGCATATCCTGGATTACGCCTCCGGGGGTTAATTGAGTTAGCGGTGTACATTTACCGATGCACCATTCGTAACGTTCTTTGCCAAGTGTTATTATTATATCTTTTAATAAAGAAGTTTTCCCTAATCCTTTTTCACCTGTAATAGAAAAGATTTTTTGATCTTTTGATTTCAATCCTTCTATTAAAATTTCAACAGCTTTATTTTTTAAACAAAGTTGAGGAGTAAATTCTGTAATAACTTCAGATTCGGCATTTGGGTGACTATTTTTATTATTTCCGAATGGCGAACCACATTTTCTGCATTTTAGAGCGCTTGGAAAATTCACGCTTTTGCAGCGAGAGCAAATTTTTAACAATTCTTGTCCGCATTTTTTGCACACAAGTGTACCAACAGGGTTTACTGTATTGCATTCACTGCAAAGAAGTCCTGTACGGGTTTTACAATACGGGCATTTAAGAGCCGTACTTGAAATATTTTTTTTACATATTGGACATTTCATAGTTTAGAGTTTATTCAATGACGTCTCTGACTTTTTCCATCAATTTGTATAATCTTTTTGAGATTTCAGATTGAGAGATACCAATTTCTTCTGAAATTTCTTTCTGCGTCATGCCTTTATCATAACGCAAAGTATAAATATGTAAATAGTTTTTATCCGGATCTTCTTCGTCGATTTTTTTAATTGTATCTGCAACAAATGTTAAAATCTCTTTTTGAATAACAATTTCTTCAGGATTTTCAGGAATTTTTATATCTGAATAGTTTATGACAACATCAGAATAATCAACAGCTGGTGAATCATCTAAGGCAACTTCATTTGTTGACATGTAACCGCTGCGGGTTCTTCTTAATCTTCCGGAGTCTTTCAAAACATTGATTATAGAAGTAGTTACAACACGTCTTAAATATGTTTCCAAAGTAGATTCGGTGTCAATTGCACCAAGAATTGCAACTGAACGCTTACAGGTTTCATTAAAAAAATCATCGTACAAATCTTCGTTATTCGGGTATTTGCGATCGTTTTTTATTATTTTGCTTATTAAATCAATTTTATCTTGTGCCAGTTCCACAGCTCAATTTCCTCTACTTCAACAGCATTATATCATATTTAAAAGTAAATTTTAAGTATTGCTGTTGTGCTTTCGTCATTTCCCACGCTATGAGGGGCTTTGAGTGCTTTTAGTGTTTGGTTAACAGTTTGTAACACAATTTTATCAATTTCTTGAGAGCCGCTTGATACGATTATTTGTGATGTTTTAAATGTTCCGTCTTTATCAAATGTAACGCTTACTCTAACTTGACTTGAATATAGATAATCTTTTGCAAGAAGCAAATCGCTGGTTAGGGTTAATTTTAAGCTTTTACCTACAGATTGGAAGTACTGTTTAAATTGTGGATTATATGAAACATAATCAGGAACTTCCCAAGTTAATTTTTTTATATCAATAAATGATTTTGCCGGTCCTGTTTTTGCAGCTGGTGCGGTTGTTTGGGTTGGCGCCGGAGAAACTGTTTGTTGTTTCTGTACAGGCGTTGGTGTTGGCGTTGGTGTTGAAGCTAAAGAGTTTGTATTATTTTCCATATTAATAACATTATCAGGATTTACATTTAATGTGTTAGCTTCAGAAACACCATTATCATGGCTTGTTGGAAGAGCTTCGTCTGTTATAGGTTGCGGAGTTTCTTCTGTCGGAGTTTTGAACATTTTGGATACACCAAATCCTATTGCTCCTACTAATGCTAATGTGATTAGTGTTCCGGCAATACCAAGTCCAATACTAAGTCCAGATTTACCTTGTATTTTTGCTCCCATTCTGCCCGGATTTTGTAATAATGCACCACCGGGAACTTGTGAATTTGAATCATATAATTCTTCAAGATTTTCAGAACCTTCATATTGAATATTTTCTTCATTATTAATATCAATTAGGATTTCGCCCGGTGTGAATGTTTTGTCACTTATTACTGTTGAATTTTCCATTACAGCGAATTCTTTTTGAGCAGGTTCCGGCTCGATAATAAATTCTTCAACTGGGGTTGGAGCTTCAATTTCAGCATCTTGAAGATTTTCATAATCCGTGTCAGCCATCCAGTCTTGAGATTCTTGTACCGGTTCTTCAGTTTGGTTCGGTATATCTGTTTCAAGATTAAAGTCGACTTCAGGTTGAATATCTGATTCTAAATCAAATTCATTTGTCTCAATATTAGAAATTTTTTCTTCCGGATTTTCAATATTTTGAGATTCGTCAATATCTGTAATGTTATTGTCAAAAATATCTTCATTTTGTTCATCTTCAGAGTTTACCAATTCTTCATTGTCAAATAATGTATTATTTGATGGTTCGTTCTCTTGTTGGATTAGTTCATTTTCATCAAAAGTATTTAATAACTCTTCTTTATCAAATTCTTCGAAACTATTGTTTTCGTTGTTATCTTCAAATAAATCATCTTGAAGATTTAGTGAGTCATTTTCTGAATCTAGTAGTTCATCATTGATTTCAGATAAAGTTTCTAAAGTATTTGATTCAAAATTTTGCTCATTATCAAGCGGCATTAGATTTTCTGTATTGAAATCATAATTATCAAGATTATCATCAAAAGAAATTTCATTAATATTCATTTCCATATCAATAAGGTGTTCATCATTTTTCGCTTCGAATTCAAATCCAGTATCAAAATTGTCAAGAGGTGATGTTGATGTACCGTCTTCATTGATAGTGTATGAAGATAAATCAGGTAAATCTATTCCTGCAAAATCTTCGTCTTTTGTGATTTCAGGAAGATTTTCAATTGGTTTTGTTGGTGAATCAATTTCTGATAGATTTTCTAAGTTAACAATTTCATCTGTATTTTCTATAAATTCTTCGGTCATAACAGAATCCATTGAAGTAATATCAACAGTTTCTTGTTCAAATGATTCTTCTTCGTATTTTTCTACAGTGTTAAGTGCAGATAAATCAGTTGGAGTGTCAAATTCACCTGAGAATTCAGCTTCTAAATTCGCTTCCATTTTAACAATTGATAATTCATCTCCAAATGCTGCAAGGTTTTCCGGGATTTCTACTGTATCAGGAGCAATGTCTGTTTTTTCATAATCAATTCGGTCAAGATTTTTTTGTTGTTTTTCAATGTTTTCACCAATAACATTGTCAACTAAGTCTCCGGCAACTGATGCAAGTTTTATAACTTCTTCAGATGCAGTTAAGGCAGAGGCAGCTTCTGCTGCTAATGCTCCTGTTGCAGCAACTGCCCCAGCAGCAGCTGATTTTTCAAGTGCTCCTTGAACTACATTACCAAGAATTTCAGATAAATCTTTATTTATATCTTTTTGAGGTTCTTCTTTTGCTTCTTCTGTATTGATAGATGCTATAGTATTATCAAGAATAGAATCAACAGACATTATTTCATCAGGTGTTTGCTCTTCATCTGTTAATTGCTCTTCTTTATTATCAGCAACCGGTGCTTCGTCTGTGATTTCTTCTTGAATATTTTCTTGCTCAACAGATTCCGGCAGGTCTATTTCAAGAGAATTTATTTCTTCGTTTTCTAATAAATTATCTTCAAGTAAGTCGTAACCTAAATCTGTATTATCATTGTTAATTATACTTTCTTCGTCAATATTTTCTGTTCGTAATTCGTTGTTATCTATAATTTCTTCATTGTCATTATTTACAGCATCAAATTCAGACTCAACATCAACTATCGTTTCAGGCTCAGTTTCAGTTTCAACTTCTATTTCAGATTCTTCTTGTTCTGCATTTTCTAATAAAGTTTCGTCTTCTTCTTCGTCGTTGTCGTTTGTTTCATGATCCTCAAAGAATGACTCGCTAAGTGTTAATTCTTCATTTTCTTCGACAGTTTCAGTATCAGTATCTGTAGTATTGTTTTCGTCAGTAATAAAAGTAAATTCTTGTACTGCGATATTAGCTAATTCAGGTGCTGCACTATAAGAAAGTGTTTCGAAATTGTCAAATTCTAAAATGCTTTCTCGCAAACTGTCATTCAGAAGTAATAATTCAAGAAGTTCTTTTTCTTCAGAATATGTAATATTGTGATCAGCTAATGCTACAGAAAGCTCTCTTCCTCTGTACATATCTTCTTCTGAAATATTTCTTGAAGTTTTGCCTGTATGATTTTTAATAAATTTTGCAAGAGAATCTGGGTTTGATAATTTATCTTTAGAAATAAAGTAATAATCATCATTTTCGTTTTTCTTGTTAATTCTGGTTGTTTTAAAATAGCCTAAAAGTTCAGTGTGTTGGAATTTTTTATCAAGTTTTAATACTACATATATATCAGGAGTTATTTCAAGTTCAAAATGGCTTTTTGGAATAAAAATTTCGTCTTCATCAAAAACTACACGAACGTCAATGTGAATATTTGGTAATAAAATATCCGCAATATCATATTTTTCAAGAATTTTAGATATAGAATGGATATTATGGACATTAGAAACATCGATACCTTCAGATGCTAAATATTTTATTAAAAGTTCTGCCCCTAAAGCATTGATATATGCCTTGTTTTTTATCTCCGGTTTTACGAAGTTTCTGGACATAAATTCTGCTTCTGCAGTGTTTTCTTTTTCAATATAAATTAATGTTTCTTGTCTTCTAGCCATTTTAAAATCTCCCCTTCTTACTTATATAGATGACACGAGTTTTAAAAATATTCCAAAATAATGTAAATTTTTGTAACAAAAGATTGCATGCTTAAAGCTAATAAGTCAAAATTAATTCATTAGGAGTTTTATAGTGCATGTGATAGAAAAGTGTAAGGAGGTTTTCTCATGTTGATGGTAAGTCCTGTATCTGTAGCGCAGTCCCGTGTAAATTTTCGCGCAGGGGCAGAAAATAATGTTTTAGAAAGACAAGGTGCTTTTTCAAAGCCTGCTGAAACAGCAGCGACACCGACTACAGAAGAAAAACCTGTGAAAAAATCAGGTCATAAATTAAGAAATACTTTTGTTGGTCTGGTTGTAGCAGCAGCTGCATTAGTAACATTAAAGAAAACTAACGTATTAAAGACTTTAGATGCTGCAGCTTTAGCTGATACTAAATTCTACAGTCCTAAAAAACTTGGTCACTATTTAGCTGTGGCAGGTGATGCAATTGCTAAATACACATATGATCCTATTGCAAAATTATGCGGCAAATGGTTTGGTAAAAAAACAGTATAAATAATTAGAGAAAACCTATCAAAATAATTCACAAATACAGGTACATAAACATTATGTACCTGTATTTCTTGACGTAGTGGGAATTTTATGTTATAATAAGAATGAAATTTGAGCTTTCCCAATCTAAATAGTGTCAACGTTATGTCAGAAAGGTAAATTATGACATACGGTGTACCATACTCTTTTGTCCCTGGAACAAAAGCAAGAGCAGATGAAGTTAATGCAAACTTTATCGAAGTATTAAACAAAATTGAAGAAACTAATACGCGTATTGATGAAGCTAATACGCAAAATAATGCAAACAAAGAAGAAATAGAACAAGTAGAACAAAATTTAAAAACTGAACTTGCTAAAAAGGCAGGGCTTGATCTTGCTAATTTAAACACTGCAGGAAAAGCAGTTTTAAATAATAAGGCAAATGCTGCAGATATTGACGGTAAATGGATTTATAAAACGTTTACGTTGCTTGGTTCTGTTGCAGGTCCTGTTTCAGGAAAATATGTTACTGTAAGTTTAGCCTCTTATTTACCATCCGGAAGTAGTGTTTATGATGTTATTTTACGTGCAGATATTGAGGCAAAAGCTAAAGGATCTTATGGACTTTATGCATTTGGTTCGGATTTAATGAACAATTGGTTTACCTTTGGACGTGTCGAAAATGGTAGAGCATATTATGCAGGAAATACTGTAAGAGTTCCGGTGAATTCTACTAAAAAAGTCTATATTAAATCGAATAACAGTACAGTAGGTTCTAATATGTTATATGTTGCAGCAATTGGTTATAGAAAGGTAAGGTAATATATATGAAAAAATATATTTTTGTTCAAGATGGAAAAATAAATGGCTATGGTGAAGCTATACAACTTACAGAAGGGGTGCAAAATATTGAAGTTAGCGAAGATGTATACAATGAGTTTATTCAAGAACCTTTAAAGTATATATATGCTGACAGAAAAATAGTAGAAAACCCAAATTATGAAAATGAAAAACAAAGAGAATTTATTGAAAAACGGCTTGATGAAATTACACAAGAACTCGAAATATTGGATGCAAAGCGTATTCGCGCAGTTTGTGAAGATGAAGTTAAGTCCGAAAGGTCAGGAGAAACCTGGCTAGATTATTATAATGCGCAAATTTATGATTTACGTGTTGAATATAAAAGCTTAGAAGCACAACTTTAAAACCTTTCTGTTTGGGTGACGGGCTGGCGCGGAAATTTCCGCGCCAGCCTTATTTTTTATTTTTTTGATATAATTTAAATAAATATAGGAGAAAGATTATGGTAGAAATAAGAGAAGAATTTATAAATCAGGCAAAACACATTGCAAGAAATGCAGAAGTTTTACCGGGCGGAATTGAAGAATTAGCTGTGAAGTTACAACATTCGGCGGATACAAATACCCCACTTCGTGTAAAACTTGGTATGGATCCTACTCGTCCTGATTTGCATTTAGGTCATACTGTTGTAATGAGAAAACTGAAAGAATTTCAGGAATTCGGACATCAAGTTGTTTTAATTGTCGGAGGAGCTACAGCTATGGTTGGTGATCCGTCAGGTAAATCCGATACTCGTCCTGCTTTGACAAAAGAACAGGTTGATGAAAATGCTAAGACTTATTTTGAACAAATGTCAAAAGTTATTGATGTTACTAAAGCTGAAGTTACCAATAACGCGGATTGGCTTCATAAATTATCGTTTACAGAACTTTTACAGTTAGCAGGAAAAGTTACTGTTGCACAAATGATGACAAGAGATGATTTTGCAAAACGTTATGCTGACGGTCGTCCGATTGCTATTCACGAATTTTTCTATCCGCTTATGCAGGCGTACGATTCGGTTGCAATTGATGCAGACATTGAACTAGGTGGGACAGATCAAAGATTTAATACATTACTTGGTCGTGATATTCAATCTGCTTACGGTAAAAAATATCCTCAACTTGTTGTATTGTTACCGCTTTTAGAAGGTACAGACGGCGTTGTTAAAATGTCTAAAACTTATCCTGAACATTGTATATCTTTAACTGATACAGCTAAAGATATGTTTGGTAAGTTGATGAGTATTCCTGATAATATGATTACCCGTTACTATAGTCTTTTGACTAATGCAACAAAGGAAGAATTAGAAACTTATGACAGACAAATTGCAGATGGGTCTATAAACCCTCGTAATATTAAAATGCAGTTAGCTTACCAAATTACTGAAGAATATCACGGAAAAGACGGTGCAGATGCTGCTCAAGCTGATTTTATCAATGTTGTATCAAATAAAGGCATACCTGAAGATATTCAAGAAGTTAAAGTTGAACAAGGTAAAGCAATGCTTGATTTACTTACTGAGCTTAACTTTGTATCAAGCCGTGGAGAAGCAAAACGCCTTATTCAAGGTGGTGGAGTAAAAATCAATGGTGAAAAAATTACTGACTTGTCTTATACAATTTCGTTTGAAGATAATGTAGTATTACAAGCAGGAAAACGTAAGTTTGCAAAATTAGTAAGGTAATAAATGTTTAATGTTATAAAACGCGGTATAGTAAAAGTAAGCGAAGATATTAAAGTTATTTATGATAACGATCCGGCGGCAAAGAATATTTTGGAAGTTATTCTTTGTTATCCTGGGTTGCATGCTTTAATTGCATATCGATTTGCTCATAGACTTTATAAATGGAAAATTCCTCTTTTCCCACGTATAATTTCATATTTAACACGAATTGTTACAGGTATTGAAATTCATCCTGGGGCAAGAATAGGCAGAAGATTTTTTATTGACCACGGTGAAGGTGTTGTAATTGGAGAAACCACGATTATTGGTGATGATGTTTTGATTTATCAGCAAGTAACTCTTGGCGGAACAGGTAAAGAATCCGGAAAACGTCATCCGACACTTGGTAATAATGTTATTGTAGGTGCCGGAGCAAAAGTTCTTGGAAATATTACCATCGGTAATAGTGTTAGAATTGGTGCAGGTTCTGTTGTCGTTGAAGATGTCCCGGAATGTTCAACCGTTGTAGGAGTTCCCGGACGTGTTGTTCACAGGGCAGTCATAGATAGTAATGGACATCTTATGCATAATAGAATTCCTGATCCTATCCGATGTGAAATAAATAAATTAAAAGCAGAAATAGAAATGCTGAAAATAAAGGAATAATTATATCAAAAAGGCGCCGCCGAAATTTTCGGCGGCGCCTTTTTTGTTTTGTAAATTTGTGTAACAAATAATATAATTAGTGAAATTTACGTTTCCAAAAAACTTTTATATAAATAAAGAGAGAAAACGATGGTAAATGTAAACAATTATGGTAATCGAGGTGCTCCTTCAGTGCTTTGGGGCAGACAAAATATTGCAGCACGCTATGAAAATCATGCAATGATGCGGCGAAACGGGTCGTTATTTAATTGCTGTCATCATAGTAATTTTGGAAATTTCGGTGTTTTTCCTCAATTTGGCGGTTTTATGCCATTTGGTGGATTTAACTTTGGAAGTTTTTCGACTTTTGGCGGATGGGGTAATAATAATATTACTATAAATACTGGACCGTCTAATTCCATGGCCGCAGGCTATGTCGTAGGACAGACTGCAAATCTTGGGATAAGGTTTGCACCGCAAATAGGAAATTTCTTTAAGGGTTTATTTGGAAAAGCATAAAAACGGTCTTAAAAAGACCGTTTTTTCTTGACAAGAATTTACTAATATGAGATTCTGAAACTACAATGATTAAAGTTTCAATAATAATACCTGTTTATAATGTAGAGAAATATTTGCAAAGATGTCTTGAAAGTATTGTTAATCAAACCTTACAAGATATTGAAATAATTTGTGTAAACGATGGTTCAAAAGATGGTTCTATTGAAATTTTAGAAAAATTTGCCTTGAAAGATTCGCGTATAAAACTAATTACCCAAGAAAATGCGGGAGTTTCTGCGGCAAGAAATACAGGACTTGATATTGCGCAGGGTGAATATGTTATGTTTCTTGACGGGGATGATTATTATATAAAAAATGCCTGTCAGATAGCGTATGATTCTATAACTGCTCAAGGTGCTGATATTGGTGTTTTTGGATTATTTGAAAAATATTGGATATTTTCTAAATTTGGTAGGGTAAATAAAAGTATACGAAAGGCGTTGAAGACCATTACACCAAATTTGTGGTTATTTCAAACATTTTGTTGGAATAAAATTTATAAAAAAGAATTTCTTAGTAAAAATAATTTAAAATTCCCTGCTGGTATTAAAACATCAGAAGATGGTATATTTTCACTTTGTTGTATGTTTAATAACCCTAAATATTGTTTTATTAATAAGGCTTTATATGTGTATAGAAAAAATCGTTTTGGCTCTGCTACTGCCCAAAACGGTATAAAAAATGATTTAATTGCATTAAAAGCTTTTTATGGAATGGAAATTTTTAAAAAGCAATCATTAGAAATACAATTACGTGTTATTGAAAAATTTTGCAGCGGGGTTTGGAGTTATTACAAGAAGTGTCGCAAAAGTGAAGATGTGAGTTTATTTTTGGAGTTTGTTGAATCTAAGTATGAGGAAAAGGACTTAAATCAGTTCAAAAAGTATAGACAATTAAAAGGCGCGGTTTAGAACCGCGCCTTTTAAAATAATGCCGTAAAATTCGGACTTCACACCGGCTGGCGTTACATCATACCACCCATTCCGCCCATACCTGCCATAGCAGACATATCAGGGGTTGAAGATTTTTCTTCCGGAATTTCTACAACTGCTGCTTCTGTTGTTAATAGCATTGATCCAACTGAAGCTGCGTTGATTAGAGCTGATCTTGTAACTTTTGCCGGATCAACGATACCTGATTGGAACATATCAACGTATTTGCTGTTTAAAGCATCGTAGCCGTATGCACCTTCTTTTTCAAGAACACAATCAACAACAACATCGGCTTTAGCGCCAGCATTACGTGCAATTGCTCTTAGAGGTACGTCAAGTGCTGCAGTTAAGATTTTGAAGCCGATTTTTTCATCGTCTGATTCAAAATCACAAGAATCTAATTTTGAATTAAGTTCTTGTTGTACTCTTAATAATGCAACACCGCCGCCAGGTACGATACCTTCTTCGTTTGCTGCACGAGTTGCGTTAAGTGCGTCTTCAATTCTTAATTTACGTTCTTTTAATTCAACTTCTGAAGCTGCACCAACTTCTATTAGTGCAACGCCGCCTGAAAGTTTTGCAACACGTTCATTTAATTTTTCTTTATCGTATTCAGAATCAGAGCTTTCAATTTGTTTTTTGATAAGTCTGACACGTTCTGCTACAGCCTCTTTTGTTTCATCGCCTACAACGATTGTTGTTTCGTCTTTAGTAACTGTAACACGTTTTGCTTTACCCATCATTTGAGTTGTAACGTTTTCTAATTTGATACCAAGTTCTTCGGTGAACATTTCGCCGCCTGTAAGAATTGCGATATCTTCAAGCATAGCTTTTCTTCTGTCGCCAAATCCTGGAGCTTTAACTGCTACTGCTCTTAGAACTTTTCTCATAGTGTTAACAACTAAAGTTGCTAAAGCTTCGCCTTCAACATCTTCTGCGATAAGAAGAAGTGAACGCCCGTCGCGTGCAACTTGTTCAAGTACAGGAACAAGGTCTGCGATTAAGTTGATTTTTTTGTTGCAGCAGAATACGTAAGCATCTTCTAATACTGCTTCCATTCTTTCAGGATCTGTTACGAAGTATGGTGAAATGTAGCCTTTATCAAATTGCATACCTTCAACAACTTTTAAGTTTGTACCGAAAGATTTAGATTCTTCAACTGTGATAACGCCGTCATGTCCAACTTTTTCCATTGCTTCTGCGATAAGTTCGCCGATTTCTTTGTTGTTTCCAGCTGAAATTGCTGCAACTTGAGCGATTTCTTCTTTTGTATTAACAGGACGTGACATAGATTTAATTTTTTCTACAGAAGCTTCTACAGCTTTATCAATACCACGTTTCATTGACATTGGGTTAGCGCCGGCTGTAAGATTTTTCAAGCCTTCGCGAACAATAGCTTGAGCTAAAACTGAAGCTGTTGTTGTACCGTCACCTGCAACATCATTTGTTTTAGATGAAACTTCTTTTAATAATTGAGCGCCTGAATTTTCCAAAGCGTCTTTTAATTCGATTTCTTTTGCGATAGTCACACCATCATTAACGATTTGAGGTGCACCGAATTTTTTTGTTAAAATTACGTTTCTGCCTTTTGGTCCAAGTGTAACCTTAACTGCATCTGCTACCGCATCAATTCCTTTTAGAAGCGATTTTCTTGCTTCTTCGTCAAAAACAATACGTTTTGCCATTTTATTTCTCCTACTCTATAACTGCTAATGCGTCTTTTATTGATAAAATTTTGTATTCAGTACCGTCAATTTTAACGTCTGTTCCTGAATATTTAGCATAAAGGATAGTATCACCAACTTTAACATCCATCGGTTCTCTTTCACCTTTGTCGTTCATTTTGCCAAGTCCAACAGCAACAACTTCGCCTCTTTGAGGTTTTTCTTTTGCACTGTCCGGAATAAAGATTCCGCCTGAAGTTTGTTCAGTTTCTTCTATGACTTTAATTACAATTCTTTCTCCTAATGGTTTAATCATGATAATATTCTCCTTTTTTCATATTACATTATATTTATATAACAAATTTGATAAAATTTTAAAAAAGTTAAGGAAAAATTAATTATTTTTGACATCTTTATAATATAATCAATCTATGAATAAAAAATTGTTTGTAATTTCAGGATGTTCAGGTGTCGGCAAGGGCACTGTATTAAAAGAATTTATGGCAAGAAATTCTGATGATTTTATGCTTTCTGTTTCTTGCACTACAAGAAAACCTCGTGTTGGTGAAGTTGATGGGGTTAATTACTTTTTCTTAACCCATGAAGAATTTGAAAAAGCTGTTCAGGAAGATAAATTTTTGGAACACGCGCAGTTTGCCGGTAATTTTTACGGAACTAAGAAAAAGTTTATTAAACAAAAGTTTGAGGAAGGATTGAATATTATCCTTGAAATTGAAACACAGGGTGCATTGCAGGTTAAATCTAAAATGCCGGAAGCTGTATTGATATTTATCGCACCTCCGGGTCAGGGAGTTGATGAGCTTGAAAAACGCTTACGCGGCCGTAATACAGAAGATGAAGAAACTATTCAGCGCCGTCTGGCAGAGGCAAAAGTTGAGCTTGAACGAGCAAAACAATACGATTATGTTGTTGTAAATGATGATTTAGAACGTGCAATCAATGAGGTTGAAGAAATAACACGCAAGGAGCTTGGGTTAAATGCTTAGCAATAAGACAATTTTGTTAGGTATTACGGGCGGAATTGCTGCGTATAAAATTTGTGAATTAATCCGTAGATTTAAGAAAAACGGAGCTGATGTTAAGGTTGTTTGTACGCCAAATGCGTTGAATTTTGTGACTAAACTGACTTTGCAGAATCTTAGTCAAAATGAGGTTTATGTTGAAGAATTTGAGGTAAAAGAGTGGAAACCTGAGCATATTTCGCTTGCTGATGAGGCTGATATTATGGTGATTGCACCTGCAACAGCTAATACTGTTTCTAAAATTGCATGTGGGATAGCCGATAATTTGTTAACTTCAATTGCCTGTGCATTCAGAAAAAAAATGATTATAGCACCTGCTATGAACTGTAATATGTGGAATAATCCGGGGGTAAATGAAAATATAAGAGTTTTAAAAGCCCGCGGGGTAGAAATTCTGGAACCTGAAAGCGGTTTTTTGGCTTGCGGATATTTAGGAAAAGGTAGACTTTGCGGAGTCGATAAAATTTATGATGCGGTTTGTGAATGGCTAAATTATTCACAAAAGTTGAAAGGTAAAAAAGTTGTTATAACATCAGGCGGTACAATTGAAGATATTGATCCGGTAAGGTATATTTCAAATTATTCATCAGGTAAAATGGGGTTTGCACTTGCAAATTCAGCAAAACAAATGGGTGCTGATGTCGTTTTGATTACTACAAAAGAAATTGAAGCGCCTTACAAAATTATTAATGTAAAATCCGCACTTGATATGCAAAAAGCTTTGGATGAAGAATTTGATAGTTCTGATATTGTAATTATGGCGGCAGCTGTAGCCGATTATAGGGTAAAAGAAGTTAGCCCCCAAAAAATGAAAAAAGGGGTAAATGAAGAATTAACCTTAGAGCTTATAAAAAATCCTGATATTTTAAAAGGTTTATGCGAGAAAAAAACTCACCAATGTATAATAGGATTTTGTGCAGAAAGTGAAAACCTGATTGAAAATGCAAAAGAAAAAATTACAAAAAAAGGTTGTGATTTTTTAATAGCCAATGATATTTCGCGCAATGATATCGGGTTTGGTTCAGAGGATAATGAAGTTGTTATATTAGATAAAAACGGCGGCATGAAAAGGCTTGAAAAAGCATCAAAATCAGTTATTGCACGTCAGGTTTTAGAGTATATTAATGAATAAATATGAAATTACAGAACGAATAGAAAATTTTGCACCTGTTGAAACTGCTGAAAGTTGGGACTGTGTCGGGTTTATGGTTGAAACAGATAAGAAAGATGTTTCAAAAGTTATGCTTTGTCTTACTGTGACAGAAGATATCATTCATCAGGCACGCGAATCAGGCTGTGATATGATAATTGCTCATCATCCGTTGTTTTATGTGCCGGCAGATTGGGCGAATATTGATATTTACAGTGCTCATACCAATCTTGATAAAGCAAACGGCGGTACAACTGATACACTAATTAAATCTTCAGGTTTTGAAGTAGAAATTTCCCCCCCTAAGATTTACCCCCATGAGTTTTTGAGATTTGTGGATTTTGAAAATGGTATTGAAGTTTTGGATTTAGCTCGAAAATTGCAAAAAATCTCACCGAATTTGCGTTATGTAAACAATCACGGACAAAAGGTTTTAAAACGCGCGGCATTTTGTGCAGGAAGCGGGTCTGAGTTTATCGGAGAAGCGCGGGAATTTGGCGCGGATTGTCTTGTAACAGGAGACTTAAAATTCCATACTGCACTTGATAGTGATATTGTTGTTTTTGATATCGGGCATTTTGAATCCGAAATACTTATTTTACCCGTGTTAAAAGATATTATCGGAGATGGTGTTAAGGTTGTTTTTGCAAAAGAAAACTGTCCGTTTATTACTATTTAAATTTTTTGATAATATGTTTAAAATAATCAGTTTCAGTTTTAGCTTTGTTTGCACAGGTTATGCCATTTAGAGTGTTTGAAGTATTAGGGTTGCAGTATTGGTCAGGATTGTTGTATTTTGTTTGTTTATCACCCATTGTACGGAGTTCGCCATCTAAAAACTCAAATGTGAACAGATCATATCCCCAGCGATTTGGCGGGTTGTTAAATCCGTTCAAGTCAACTGATAACCATAATTGATTAATTCCAGTATAATTCTCAAATAAAATTAAAGTACCGTCTTGTAAAGCAATTTGTCCGTCATCAAACCAGGCATATTGAACAGTTGCTTTGCCGTCATAACTTTTATATTGTTTACCTGTAGATGTTCCGGAGTGGCAGACAGAATTTTTTGTATTTCTATAACAATAAGTTGGAGCTTGAAGATACTTACCGAAAGTTTGATAAAATGTTCCTGTAGGATATGTTGACGGATCAAGTGAAACGTCATCAGCTTCCATACGCTTAAATACCTGCTGGAGGGTTGAATAAGATTTTAAAAATTGTGATTGCAGACGGTGTGCTTTATAATTGTAAATTAATCCCGGAATTGTAATTGCTGCAACTACTCCAATTATACCAAGAGTGATTAAAGTTTCAGCAAGAGTGAATGCTTTGTGTTTTTTCATATTAACCTCCAATAAAATAATATTATGACATTAAAATTCATAAGTCAAGAATATTATAAAAATAAAGACCTAATATACCATTATTAAACTGCTGTTAAATTCCTATAATTAGTTAAACAGGAGATTAATAATGTCATTTAAAAAACTTTTCGGGGCTCAGGTAAAATTATTAAGGAATTTTCGTAAACTTACGCAGGAAGAGTTGTCTGAACAAATTAATATTGATATAAGACAGCTTGCACGAATTGAAGCCGGTACAAGTTTTGTTACATCTGAAACCATAGAAAAACTTTGCACGGCATTAAATGTCACATACAAAGAATTATTTAATTTCGAAGATGTTGAAGAGAGTATGACATGTGAAGACATTAAAAAATTTAAACAAAATTATTCAAAACTTTCAAAACTGATGCAAAAGATTGCACAAAATGATGCAAAAACAGAATATATTTCTCTGGCAGTGAATTCATTAGAAAAGAAAACATCGCTTGAAAAGCTAAAATCAATAATATTTGGGATGACTTTAAAATAAATAATTTGTGATAACATGAATGTTATGAATTTTTCAAAACAAGAAATTATTGAAATATTACGTGATGATAGCAAAAATAAATGGTTATTTTCGCTTGCAGATCGGGTTCGACGAGAAAATGTTGGTGATGAAGTTCATTTGAGGGGTTTGATTGAGTTTTCCAATATTTGTAAAAGCACCTGTAAATATTGCGGTTTACGCTGTGAAAACAAAAATATAGAAAGATATAGAATTCATCCGGAGGATGTAATCCATACCGCAGAAAAAGCTGTGGGTATGGGATATAAAACGATAGTTTTGCAATCAGGCGAGGATAAGTTTTTCTCACAAGACATAATATGCGAAATTATCAAAGAAATTAAAAAACTTGATACGGCACTTACTTTAAGCATTGGTGAAAGAAGTTTTGAAGAATACAAAGCATTTCGAGATTCGGGTGCTGACAGGTATTTGATTCGAATAGAAACAACTGATAGAAATTTATATTCACAAATGCATCCGAATATGGGTTTTGATAATCGTGTAAGATGTTTGAAGGACTTAAAAGCGCTCGGGTTTGAAACCGGAACGGGTTGTCTTGTCGGGCTTCCGGGTCAAACGGTTGAATCTTTGGCAGATGATATTTTATTTTTCAAAGAAATTGGGGCTGATATGGTGGGTATCGGACCATTTATAGCGCACCCTGATACTCCGCTTAAAGATGAACCAAATGGCGATTTTATACTTGCTTTGAAAGTTATGGCGCTTACAAGAATTCTGCTTCCTGATATAAATATCCCCGCAACAACTGCTATGGAAACTTTAAATCCCAATGGCAGAATTATTGCACTGCAAAGCGGAGCTAACGTTGTAATGCCAAACGTTACTGTAACTGAATTTAGGGAAAAATATGAAATTTATCCAGGAAAAGTTGAAATTAGTGACTGTTCACGTGAAATAATAGAAGAAAAAATAAATTCTATTGACAGAGTTATAGCATCAGGTTACGGGTTTAGAAAATAAAATATTAAAAAATAATAAAAAAACTTGCTTGATAGCTGCTATCAAGTTGTAATATTATATTGTTATGATTTTTAAGTATATAAAGGAGAGGTTATGATTTTAGACAAAGTAAATATGCCGAATGATTTGAAGAAATTATCACTTGATGAAATGAATGTTCTGGCAGATGAAATGCGTGAACTTATAATAAAAAAAGTTAACACAACAGGTGGGCATATGGGACCGAATTTAGGAATTTTAGAAGCCACAGTTGCTTTGCATTATGTTTTTAATTCGCCTGTAGATAAATTTGTTTTTGACGTTTCTCACCAGTGCTATCCGCATAAAATTTTAACAGGCAGGAAAGAAGGATTTACAAATCCTGAAAAATACCATGTTTATACAGGTTATACAGCACCGGAAGAAAGCGAACATGATTTATTCAAAATCGGTCACACTTCAACATCTGTAAGTTTAGCGGCAGGTGTTGCAAAAGCCCGTGATTTGAAAGGTGAAAAAGCTAATGTTATAGCGCTTATCGGTGACGGTTCGTTAAGCGGCGGCGAAGCTTTGGAAGGCTTAGATAACGCTGCAGCTTTAGGAAGTAACATTATCATTATTGTTAACGATAATGAAATGTCTATTGCTGAAAATTATGGCGGACTATATGATAATTTAAGACTTTTACGTGAAACAAACGGAAAAGCTGAACTTAATTTCTTTAAAACGTTAGGGTTTGATTACTCCTATGTTGAAGAAGGTAATAATATCGGCGAACTTATAAAAGCATTTGAAGCAGTTAAAGATTCAACAAAACCTGTAGTTGTCCATATTCATACAGAAAAAGGTCACGGGCTTGAAGCTGCGGTTGCAAATAAAGAAAAATTCCATTGGATTTTACCTGGAACTCTTGATGTAAAAGAAGATTCTGCTGCATCTGCTGTTGAATCTTATGATTCGCTTGCAAAAGATTTTATTTTGAATAAAGTTAAAACAGATTGCCGTGCAATTGTTGTAAATGCCGGAACACCTGGTGTTTTTGGATTTGATAAAGAATTTAGAAAAACTGTTGGTAAACAATATACTGATGTTGGTATCGCAGAAGAGCATGCTGTTGCTTATTCTTCTGCACTTGCAAAATGCGGTGCAAAACCTATTTTTGCGGTTATGAGTTCATTTATTCAAAGAACATACGACCAGATGTCACAAGATATGGCACTAAATAATTCACCTATGACTATGCTTGTTTATTGGGGCGGAATTTCAGGAGCTGATGCAACACACCTTTGTTCTTTTGATATGTCTTTAATCGGTAATATTCCGAATATTGTTTATCTTGCACCGGCAAATAAAGAAGAATATTTAGCTATGCTTGAATATTCATACAATCAAAACGATTATCCTGTAGCAATTCGTGTTCCTATGGGCGGACTTGTTTCTACCGGTGTTGCGGATAATACAGATTATTCAATGTTGAATAAGTTCAAAGTTGAGGAAAAAGGTGAAAAAATTGCAATTCTTGGACTTGGAAATTTCTTTAAATTAGCTAAGGAAGTTAAATCCGAACTTAAATCAAGACTTGGAATCGATGCAACTCTGATTAATCCAAGATTTATTACCGGAATTGATGAAGAATTACTTGAAAATCTTAAACAAGATCATAGTGTTGTTGTAACTTTAGAAGACGGTATTCTTGACGGCGGTTTTGGCGAAAAAGTTTCAAGATTTTACGGTAATTCCGATATGAAAGTTTTGAACTTTGGAGCTAAAAAAGAGTTTTCTGACAGAGTTCCGTTAGATGAATTATACAGAAGATATCATTTAACTAAAGAACTTATATCAGATGATGTTGAAAAATGTTTGAAAGAGGCTTGCTGTGTACACAATTAAAGAAGTTTCAGAAATTATGGAAGTCTCTGAACATACTCTGAGGTTCTGGGCAAAAAGCGGATTTTTCCCGTTTATTACGCGGGATAAGAATAACAACCGTCAGTTTTCAGAAGATGATTTGGGCTGGGTAAGAATTGTTAAATGTCTGCGCTCCGTTGGAACAGATAATAAATCAATAAAAAAATATGTTGATTTATGTATTGTTGGAGATTCTACAATAAAAGAGCGATATGATATTATACGCTCTACAAAAGAAAAAGCTCTTCAACAAATGCAGGAACTTAAAACACAATTGGAACTTTTAGATTATAAAGAAAAGTTTTATGAAAATCTTATTGAAAATAATCTCGAAGATATTTGGAATCCAATGAATAATAAAATGCAGAAAGTATAATATAAAGATGTCGCCGGCTTAAAAAGCCGGCGACATCTTTTATAATTTTACTTATTAGCAAAGATTGCTTTAGCACGGTTAACAATTTTATTGTACTCAGGTTTTAAATTTTTTATAATTGCATGATTTTTTTCTGCAAATTTCCCGAAAAGAAAAACATTTATCATATCCACAAATACTATTTTGTTACCCTGTTTTGCATGATTATATCCCAAAGAACAAGCGATAAAAACGTTAGCTGCAGAAAATGCTCTGATTTTCTGGGCATTTCTATACTGTCTTGTGATTGCTGTTCCTGATTTTAAATTTAAAACTTTTCTTATCATAATTTTTATGTCACGTTAATAATCCATTCTTCGCTATATTTAACGCATTCCTTATTCCATATGTGGTATAACTAAATTTAAATAATGAATCCCTTTTAAAGTTAATTTATAGTAACAGCTTGTGATTGTCAATAATAGAGGTATATTTTGAATTTAAAGATTTACAATAACAAATAAAAATACCTTCAACAAATATTGAAGGTATTTTTATAACTCTGGGGCGGAAGGATTCGAACCTCCGGGATGGCTGGACCAAAACCAGCTGCCTTACCACTTGGCGACGCCCCAATATTTATTGGTCACATTTATTATTCTATATGGTAAAAATTTATTGTCAATATTTTATTTGAAAAATATTTTAGTATTATGATTATTGAATAAATTAACAAATAATATTTTTTAATACTTTACCTAGATAATAGGTTACGATAGAGCTTCCGGGTATTGGACTGAAAAATGTTGTACCTGCCATTATCCCCGGAAGATGAGGAGCTACCCCTTTTTTTAAGGTTGTTGCACTTATGATTCCGGCTTTTTCTATGTAACTTTTATTCTGTATTTTGGCAAGGCGTGAACCTTGCTGCCAACCGTTTAAAATATCTATAGGCATATGTTTTACCTTTACTATATCTTTGGTAATTGTTTTAGATTGGTTTATTCCATATTTGAAAAGTGAATTAATTATTTTTGACACAATACTAACCCTTGATTTTCTATCTTAATAATATAAAAGTTATTTTTGTCAATTAATTGCGTTTTACTTTGCTTTTGTAACTTTTCTTTTACACCATTTAAATGATTAACTAAATTGGAATTTTATGATATTTTTTAATTATGAATAATACGCTTAAAATTATATTATTTGCAGCTGCATTTTTTATATTTATTTCACTGTGCATATTTGGGTTGTCAAAGTTAAAAGTTGATGATTTTCATAAAGCTGCAGTAATTTTTGTTGTGGATTCTTCCGCATCTAATTATAAGAATTTACCAGCTCAAAAGATGTTGATAAGACAGTTATGCTCTATGCTTGACCCTGAAGACCATATAAAAATTCTAAGAGTTTCACAAGAGTCATATTTAATATATGAGGGTTCTCCTCAGTCAAGTGCTGATGTTAGAAAATCAATGGAAAAATTTACTCAACTTGATTCAAATGAATATGGTACGGCATACGGACTTGCTTTGAAAAAAGCATTTAATCATGCTTTAACCAAAAATAAGGAAGATTTTATTCCTGCTGTTGTTGTAATAGGTGATCTTGAAAATGAAGGAGATATATCTAAACAAATAGATTGGGAAACCTTACCTGAAGAAGTTTCTAATGTTAAAAATCAAGCAGATGATTTTGCTATGATGTTTTTATATGCTTCTCCTGAAAAATTAGATATGGTAAAAGAAAAGCTTGGGCCTGTACTTGGAGAAAATAAACTTATAATTGGTAATGAAACTGCTTCAAATAGAGTTTTAAGACAATTTTTAGCTGCAATTGGAAGGTAAAATTATATGAAGGTTGTTGTAAAATACGGTAATTTATCAAAAGAATTTGATAATCAAGAAACAATAACTATAGGTAATAAAAACTGTGATATCATTATCTCAGAGTTCTCAGATGATGAAATATTAAAACTTGTTTATGCAGAAAAATATAATAATTATGTTTTGATGAATGTATCTCAAAGCAGAGAAATCTTGTGTAATAATAAGGTGTTTTCAAAAATCCTTGTAAATAAGAATTTCATAATATCTTCTAATAAAATTTCAGGAAATATTGAAGTTGAAGTAGAAGTTCCGGTAAAAACATCTGTTGCTGTCGGTGGACGTAATTCAGGTAGTGATATTTCTTTATCACAATACGTACCTGTTCAAGATAATGATATTTTTGGCAATATTGAAAAACAAAGAATTACTATTATTAAAGAAATAGGGTCTAAAATTCTTGAGTATAAAAATAATATAAAATCAACAGGCATAACGTTATTTGTTTTAAATGCTGCAATGGTTATTTTGTCAATTGTTTCGGCTTTTGGAATAACTAATTTTTTACTTGGTTTTAAAATAGATAATACATCATCTGTTTTAAATTTAACTACTAATTTTGGTTTTTTATTCTGTGTTAGTGCTATTTTGTGTGCAGTTTGTACGATTTTGAAGCAGGGTGTATGTTCTTTATTAGAGTTTTCTGTAAATAAAAAATTCGGAGAGACAAATATTGCACAGAAATTTGTTGTCGGAATATCATCATTTTTCTTATTTGTAGTATATGTATTAAATTTATTTTATTACAAAGCAATACCTGGTTTTGTTGCAGCTTCGCTTTTTATTTCACTATTATTTGTTGGAGGCTTAGCTATTGTAACTGTTGGTGGCGGGTATTTTAAATTTCAATCAAAACTTTATCAAAAACAACTGACAAATTGTGAATATAGAGAGGATTTTGAGTCTGTAATGAAAAATTATAGAAAATTGATCTCAGTATATATAAATAAATTAAGTCAGAATAAAATTAATACGATTAAAAGTAATCTTGTAAATAATCAATTAAAAATGGTAATGGAAGTGTTTATAGGACTAGTAACATCTCCTTTTTTAGCTTACGGTGTTTCAAACACATTAGCAAGTTGTTTTCCGGAAGCTGCAAATTGGGTTAGAATTTCCGGTTTAAGATTTTCTCCTATATTTTTAACTCTTTCTACTTTTTTGATTATTTTTGCATTTTTCTCTTTTGTACGAGCATTTGCTATTGGTAAACAAATAAAAGGATCTGAGATAATCAAATTTGACGGATTTCATGATTATTCCACTCACGGAGTTAATGTATTGGGACTGGATTCAATGAGAAACCTTGAACGTGAGAAAAAAGTCGTGATGTTTATTGCATGTTTTATAATAATGATAGAATTTACAATGAATGTCTCATATTTTGTAACTGAAATAGGTGGAGATATTCAAGGAATGTTTTTGAGTTTTGTAACTGCTCTTGTTCCGACTGCTCTTTTGATTGCGGAAACTCATATGCTTAGTGCTACTATGCATAAAATTAACAATTATAATGAATTATTAGCTGCTTTGGATTAGTTATTTATGAATAAAAGTTTATGGTTTATTTGTGCAATTTTATTTGTGTTAGTAACAGTATTTGTTATAGCATCTGATAGTTCAGTACCCGGACGCAGAGTTCGATTTTCAAATCAAGCGTTTGAAATAAACAATACAAATAATGAAATAGTTAATGATTCTAATACAAAAATTAATTTCGGCAGTTCAAATATAAAAAATAAAAATATAAAAACAGATGAAAAAGAAATAAAGTTGAGTTCTGTAGATACACAAAATCAAAATATTGATTATAATAATTCATCAGGTTTTTCTATTCAAGAGAATGAAATTGAACATATTAACGCTGAATATTCTAACCAAGAGACTGAAATACAAAATCATAATAATTTAAATTATAAAAATTTGGATTATAGTGATTTAGATTCACGTATAGAGCAGGCTAAAAAAATTACTTCTGACCCGGTTGATGTTAGTAACAAACCGTTTAGAATTATGCCAAAGAATAAATATACTTATAAAAATATAGATTGGAATACGTGGAAAAGTAACTTTGTTAATGCAATTTTGGATGAAAGCGTACGCATTAAAGAACTTGATAATTATCCTAACGGTTCGTGGTTTTATTATCAGTTTAATGTAGATACAGAAGGACGAATTTCTGACATTATTGTAAAATCAATGCACCTCAGCTTTGATGATAAACAGAAGATAATCGAACTCATTAAAAGTTTTGAATATTCTGAGTTAACAATATTTCCTCATAATACAAAGCGTAAAATAGCCAAGGTGTCTGCAGTGTTAATGCTTTCTAACGAAACCGAGTATTCGCGTCCGAATAATTTTAATGATTTTGAGCAGGTAAAAATAAAATTAGATTAATTTTCTTTTTAATAATTTGCTCAAAACATCCATGAACCATTTGTCTGCACGAAGTTCTGCCAAGTTTGCGTAATTCTTTTTAACGGGTTCAAAGTCTCTTCTGAAAAGATTTAAAGTAATGCCTTTTAGGCTGTTTCCAATTTCGTCAAAAAACACCAAAACATCAGCTTTGGGTACGGTTAAGTTAATAACTTGTGTTGCTAACTTTGGTTCATCTTTTGTTCCGATATTTCTCATTTGTCTGATAAGAGTCATATTAGGGTCGGTATCTAATCTTTGAGTAATTTTATTCATGTAATCTTTTCCGCGGTAAACACTAATTTTTCTGCGGCCATTAAAGTTCTCGAGCTTTCTTTCAGTACCAACTTCCATATGTTTAAATAAGTAGTTCAAATGATCTTCTGCACTGACAGGTCTAACGTAACTCATTTTATGTCCTTTCAAAATAGGTATGCATTTAGTTGTTATGTATAATAACCGTAAAAAATTATTTTTGCTATCTTTTTCTTGTAAATATTACAAATTTGTAATATTTTCGTGTAGTTATATTAAGAAAAATTTTTCGCAATATGATATTATTATTTTATGTTAAAAGAAGAAATTGAAAATATATTATTTCTTGATAAAATACCGTTTGAAACTAATGGTATATCCAGCGAACTTTTAAATGCATATGATGAATTTATACTGGATAATGAAACTTCTTTGGACTTTGTTTCTTCTGAAGTATTCAATATTTATAGTAAATTCGTTAGTATGAGGCGAGAAGCTCCAGAAGGAATGAAAAATGAACTTTTTCGAATTATAAAAAGTTATATTAAAGAAAAAGTTGCTGAAGAAAAGTTTATAGATGGACTTTTTTTGCAGCGTTTTTTGATAATGAAATCCAGACTGCAGGCTGCAAGTTATTATGATATTGCAGAAATTTTTTCGAAACTTAATGATAATAAACTTGCTAAAGAATTTTTAAAACTTTATGAACAATATGAAACAAATAAACCGTTAAAATTATTATCTTTGGGTAATTTTTATAATCTGCAATTGAAAGAGTATAAAAATGCAATAAAATATTATGAACAGTATTTGAAAATAGATGAAACTAAAGCGGTTATTTATACAATTCTTGCAGGTTTATATGCAAAAGAGTACGGCGAATTCAGCCTGAAAGATCAAGTTTATTATTTTGAAAAAGCTTATCGATTAAAACCTGATGAACGTTTGGTTTTACATGGTCTTGCTTTTGGGTATGAAAAACTTGGTGATATTAAAAATGCTGCAAAGTTTTATCAAAAGATTTTGGGAAATAACCCGACAAATACTGATTATTATAATTATGGGGCGTTTTTAATAAGCTGTGGCAAGTTTCAAGAAGGGCACAAGTTTTTAACATATCGTTTTAATATTGATGATAAAAATCTTAAATATCCTGTTTTAACTTCAAAAGGAATAAAGTGGGATTTAAAATCGGATATATCTGACAAAACTCTTCTTGTTCATTATGAACAAGGGTTTGGTGATACATTTATGTATTGCAGGTTTGTTCCGTATTTGAAATCCATGGCAAAAAAAGTAATCTTTGTTGTGCAGGATGAACTTTTTGAACTTATTCAATCCTCAAAAATATTTGAAGGCATCAAGATTATTTCTGATAAGTTGAACCTTGATGAATTAGAGTTTGATGTTCATATGGCGCTTTTGGATGCCCCGTTTGTTTGCAAAGTAGATTCTTGTAATATGCCGTTTACTGACAAATATTTAGATGTTGATGAAATTTTAGTTCAAAAATATGCAAAAAAATATTTGGGGGGTTCTGGACATTTAAAAGTTGGAATTTCATGTCAAGGAAATAAATCTGCAAATTATAACAGTCGGGATATTGATTTTTCAAGGTTTAACAGATTGTTTAATATTAAAAATATAGACTATTACTCTTTTTCGCTTGATGATAATTCTGATGAAAGAGTTATTTCACTAGGTAAAACATTTGAAAATTTCACAGATACGGCCTGTGCGTTAAAAAATATGGATATAATAATTTCAACTGATAATGTGATTTTAAATCTTGCAGGAGCTCTCGGTGTAAAAACATACGGTTTATTTAATAAATATCCGAATTTTAGATGGTTTAAATTAAACGGTGATAATGTCGGCTGGTATGAATCTGTAACTCCTATACAGGTAGAAGAAAATAATTGCTGGTCGGATGTGCTTTCTGAACTTGTAAAAATATTGAGTAAATATAGCAAAAATAATTTTTAGAGGTTTTATAATTTTTACTATGAAAATACTTACAATAAACCCATCAAGAAATAATTTTTTAATTCAAAATAAACAAGTCGAGGAAAATAAAAGATTACAAAATATTCCGATAAAAACTAATATAATCAATTTATTGCCGGGATATTCACAAATAAATTTTACAGGTCTTATTCCGAAAGCTAATAGATTAACAAAATCGGATTATTTGATTTCCGGTTATATCAGAGAAATAAGTAAAGCTCGTAATTTTCACGGAGACAGGGCTGTTGTAGATTTATCAATGGGTAATCCGGATTTAACTCCTCCGGAGAAAGCAAAACAAATATTAAAAGATAAAGTTAACGATTTATGGTCACACAGATATAACAGTCCAAAGGGTGAAGGTACTTTATTTCATACAGTTGCAGCTTGGATGGAAAAAAGGTTTGGAGTTGTCTTTAATCCTCGTACGGAAGTTATGGCAACATCAGGTTCTTCCGATGCAATAGATCATATTTTTACTGCTTATGCAAATCATGGTGATAAAGTTCTTGTACCAAATCCCGGTTATTCTTTATACGATGATTTAATTACTCGTCATGATTTAACAAAGGTTCAATTTGATTTAAATCCTGTAAATGGTTATTTACCTGATTTTTCTAAAATGCCAACAGATGCGAAAATTCTTATCTTGAATTATCCTCATAATCCAACCGGTTCATTTGCTCCAAAACAGGTATTTGAAGATGCTGTAAAGTGGGCAAAAGAAAATAAAACCTTAATTATTCACGATATGGACAATAGCGAAGTTACACATAGCGGTATAAAACCGGCAGGAATTATGCAAATTAACGGAGCGAAAGATGTAGCTTTTCAAATTCATACAATGAGTAAAGCTCAAAGTATGCCGGGATTAAGAGTTGCATTTACCGTAAGTGATGAAGAAAATATAACAAATCTTCTTGATGCTAAATATTTATCCGGCGGCAGTGTGTATGTACCTGTTCAGCATGCGGCAGTTGCAGCATTAAAAGACGAAGAAGGATATATAAATAAGGTTAATAATATCTATCGCTGCCGTAAAAATACCGCAATTGATTGGCTTCATAAATTGGGGTCTGATGCAAAAGCAACTGATGGTACATACTATCTTTGGACAAAAATTCCGCCGGAATTTACATCCGATGAATTTTTTAAATATGTTCTCCATAAAGCTCATGTCGCATTTACTCCGGGTACGGTTTTTGGTACAAACGGTGAAGGATTTGTCAGAATTGTTATGTCCGCAGATGAAAGTGTTCTAAATAAATGTTTTGAGAGAATTCAAAAAGCAGGAATTCGTTTTGATATACCAAAATCTAAACTTCCTGCCGATGTTCAAAAAGAAATAGCAATGATGTCAGACGGCTTTTATTCAGTTGAACCAAAATCAGACAGAGACTTCAGAGCGTATCTTGAACAGCTTAAAATACAAAGACAACAGCTTATTGAAAGATTTAAGACAAAAGATAACAGATTACAAAGTTTATTACCAAAAGAAAATGTGCAGCTTCCTTGGAATATATTAAAAAATGGTCAAAGTGTATATTTACAAAATGTTCGCGAAGGTAAACCTTTATTTGGTGTAATTAAAGACATTCCAGCATTTAGTAATAAATCTGAGTATAAAAATCTAATTTCTGAGATTACAGAACAGTGGCTTGGAAAAAACTATCCGGAAGCAGATATTTTACCGCCATATAGAACAGGAACATTGTATCCTGATGCTCATTATTTTACTTTACACACAGATGATGGAAGATTGCAAGCAATTGCGAATGTTGAGCTTCAAAATGACGGTATAGCCTGGGGAAGAAGTTTAAATACAGCACCACAAAACCAAGGTTCAAATGCAGAAATTCGCGGCTGTGGAAAAGCTGTCATTGCCAGAATGGTAAGTTTCTGTTTGGAAACCGGAAATAAGGTTTTGAAATTTGCAACAGATAAACCTGAAAATATCAGATTCTATAAAAATCTAGGTATGGTAAATGACGGGACACGAAACTTTGGAGGAACAATTCATACCGTGCTGAAGTTTGATGAAGACTCAATGAAAACATTCCTAAATAAATATCAAATAAATTTAAGTTTTTAGAAGGAAAAACAATGACAGTAAAAGTTACAAAATTAACAATGTTTAGAAATAAATTCTCCAAGGTTGGTAGGGTCGCAAATACTAATATTTCGTCTTTACAACGTGAGAATCAGGGGTGTCCTGTGTATCAGAAAAATTTGAAAAATGGTAAAATAGGTTTACTTTTAAGTAAAAAAAATAACTCTGATTTTTTCATTGTTGACAGTAAAGGTGTATTTGCATCAAGCAAAACTGAAAATAAAAATACTATAGAGGGTAAGTTGTATAATCGAGTAAAAGGATTTTATGCAGATTTAGGACTTGTATTAAGAAAGGTTGAAAAGTCAATATTACGGCATAAAAAGACCGGCAAAATAGAAGAAAAAGCATTAAGATATTGGAGTATAGATGGACCGATACATAATATAGTAACATCAAAGTTTGGGAGACAATCACAATTTCCTGTGACAAAAATTGCGAAAAATATTCATTCAGGAGTCGCAAAAAAATCTGTACTGTCTAATGGAGATGTAGTTTATTTAGAACATTATTTAATGCCGTAAATGTTTTCTAGCTAATAGCGGAAATAACAGAACGTCTTAAATATTGGTGTATTAAAAAAGTGACTTCTAGAAAATCTCTAAAAGTCACTTAAATGAAATGGTTGCGGGTGTCCACATTGAACGTGTTTGGAAATTTGAAAGTACCATGAAAAGGACATCTTCTGATGAGGTAATTTCGGGCATACGCAAAAAACGGGTGTTTTCTCGTGATTTCATGGAAAGAACTATGGGTTTAACAACAGGTCAAGCCTACTGGTATATACGCCATTTCTTAAATACAGGAGTTATAAAGAAACTAAGAAAAACCGAGAATGTCGGTAACAAAGGGAAAGAGCAAGCTTTATACAAATTCGTAGTCAAAAAAGTTTGAGAATTCTGTCTTTATGATATACTCGTAATATGGGAAGTCAAAAAAGAGTTAATATAAACTGTCCTATATGTGGAGAAAATGCAACTAAAATTATGTGTTTAGAAGCAGATATAATTGATTGCCCAATTTGTCATGAATATACTATTGGAAATGGATTAAAAACCCCAGAATTTTCCGAGTATGATAAGTCAGTTTTAAAAACATATTGTTATAGGTATATGAAATCAGATGGAGAACATAGACCTAAACCTATTACTAAAGAAACAAAAAACGAGATTATAAATAGTATCAATCCACCTAGAACACTGATTGATAAAATAAATTTTGTCATAAAATATTTAGCAGACTCTACAAAATTCTTTGGAGATACAGTTGAAATTTCTAGACCACACGGTCATAGATTATTTTTTTGCAAAGATGAAGAAGAGTTACAAAATATTCTTGAGGCTATAAAACAACAAGGATATATTACTGGTAATTCTGTTTCTACATTAGATGTAATAGTTACCTCGCAAGGTTTACCATCCAGAAAGATAGTAATGACCTCTAAAGGTCTACAATATGCAGAAACTCTATTTAGTAGGACTAATTCAACTCAATGCTTTGTGGCTATGTGGTTTGATGAGTCAACTCAACAACTATATGAAAGAATACAAAATGCCGTAACTGGAAATCCTAAAGCCGATAAAAATAGTAATGGATATGGTGCAAATTACAGCATTATGAAAATAGATGAAAAAGACCATATAAACTATATTCCTGCTGAAATAATCTCCGAAATTAAAAGAAGTAAATTTATGATAGCAGATTTATCAGGTTATAGAGGTGGAGTTTATTATGAAGCTGGATTTGCTGACGGGCTTGGAATTCCTGTAATTTTAACCTGTAGTAAAGAATGGTTTGAAGAGCATACAGATGAGCATGGCAACAAGTTTAATGGTGTACATTTTGACCTTAAACAGAAAAATATATTACTATGGGAAGAGAACAAACTAGATGAATTTCAAAGAAAATTAGTTGCAAGAATAGGTGAAGTTGTCGGATTTAACTAACCAAAGAATAATAACAGGACTTATTCTTTTTACTCTTTAAATATCTCTAACCCTTTTTGTGCAGTTTTCAATAAATTATAAAAATATTCTAATTCATCATCACTTGCACTGCTTAATATCTGCATAGATTTTATATAAAAAGGGTTGTCATTAGTTGATACATTTTTTAAATCAATACCTACATCATCAAGTTTTAAATCTAATGCTTTTAAAATTTTGTTCAATGTCTCAAAATTAGGGTGAAATCTACCAGTTTCGATTTTAGAAATATGTTTTTCATGAATATCAGCCATTTCGGCTAACTTTGCTTGCGATAATCCTCTTGATACTCTAATTTGTTTTAATTTTTCGCCAAAAGTGTTATTTTTACTCATTGTTATACCCCTTTGTTATTCTAGGGGGTAAATACAATGACTTAAACAAAAGTTATTGATAGTAATATTAAGTAATGTATATCAACTTATTGATATATGGTTATTTTTATGTTTGCATGATGTTGTAAAATTTTTAGAGGTAAATAATGAAAAAGATATTTTTAGCATTTGTTTTATTTTTAATGTTATTTTTAGGCAATATGGTTAATGCAGATGATTGCATGGGAGAATTTGCAATTAAAATAATTGAGGATAATGGAACTTCTATTGACGCAGGAATAAATATAAGTAACATAAGACAATACTCATTATCTGATAATATTTTAGAACTAACTTTCGATAAAACAGGGAAAGAAAAACTTGCCGAGATAACAGAAAAAAACGTAGGAAAACAAGCTGCTATTATTTATGATGACGTAGAAATTATGAATGCAAGAATTCAAGAGCCTATTAAAAATGGTGGATTGATAGTTGCAGATATTGATAATGATAACACAGAGGCTCTATTAAGCTTTACAAATGCTTTAAAAAATGCAGGAGTACAAGAAAAACCTACATATAAGCAAATTTTATTGACAGTTTCAATAGTTATTGTCGCTTTATTAGTATTGTTGGGATTATTTAAAATATTTACATCTTCAATATTTAAGAATTGTTTTCATAATACAATCGGATTTATATGTAAACCAGTTTTTATAACATCTTTAATCTCTATATTTGCATTATGCGGTGTCGGTTTTGGAATTTTCAAAGGAATTGAGGCAATTTCATTACCGGCTTGCGATAGTAAATTTGCTGAAAATGAGGTTATTGAGATTTTTAAACAAAATAATCGTGCATTCAAAGAGCTTGATAAATGGGGTATGGTAAGCGATATTAAAATGTCTATGATAGTGCCAGAGAGTTATAAAAAAGAGATAAAAAAATATGAATGTTCTGCTAGATTAACGTTATATCCAAGTAATACTATAGTTACAGGCATTCCAAGTTGGATAGTTCCACGTTTTGAATTTACAGGTAAAGGGGACTTTAGTAGCTATAGAGCCGGAACGTTAGCACGTAGTTTTTGGGGCTATGCTACATGTGATGTTTATTATGATGTATACAAAGAACATGGGAAAAATCATGTAACGTCTTCATATTGTAAAGAGAAACTGAAATATGAAGACCCATTGTATCTAGATGAAGTCGTGCTTGAATAAAAGATGAACATAAAAATTTATGTATAAATAGGTGCTTGTGAGCATGTAGTTTTTGCCCTGCAATACAATTACCCTCCAATACAAAACCCTATCAAAGTCGCTTGTAGTGTGTATTTAGGGGGTAAAAGTTTTCAAAAATCCTAAAAATTCTATATGAGGTTAGGATTGAATTTTGAATTTTTACTAAAAATTACCCTCTATCACCCTGTCAACTAATCGTCAACTACAAAAATATTTAATTTACACGCGCTAGAATGCCCATTAAGGCGAATTAAACTTACTTTGGGTATAAATATACCCCTGAAAATAATAGTTTTATTATAAATAAAATAACTAATAGTAAAATAAATAAAGTTTTACATTCTCTTATGTAGTATGTTTTCAGGTGAAAACATAAGAATAATAAGGAGAAACAAAACTTATGTTAATCAAAGACACTGTAACAAAGTCATTCAGCCTAGATATTGAAGTTGTTAAGGCTTTGTACGCTTTGAAAGAAGTGAAAAATGTTAATCTTTCAAGATTTGTTAATCGTGCAATCCGTGAAAAACTAGACAGGGAGAGCAAAGCAGATGTATAAAGTAGTGTATATTAGCCCTGACATTCACCGCAAACTGGCGGTATTAAAGGAAATTGGATTAATTAAAAGTATTAGTAAATTTACTGATAATGCGGTAAATCAGGCTATCAAAGGGATAAAAGTAAATAAAGAGGTAAAAAAGATGAAAACAGAAAAAATAAATTTGGAAGAAATTAAGAAAACTAATTATGATTATTATTTGGAATTATTAGCCGAGCAAAGCTATGAAACATATACTAGTATGGGCTTTAGACCAATTTATAATAAAAAATATGACCCCTATATGGAAAACCCTGTTTACTGGGTTAAGGAGATTAAATAATGGTTAATAATAGAGATATTGCTAATCTGAAACAATTACGTTTCAGGCTGATTTGTTCAATAAAAACCTCTGCTATCTCATCAGACTACAAAGATGAAATCATTAGGGGAATAGAGGAAATTAAAATGCCTTTGGCGGTGTATGGAGTAAAAAGCGACCTCGAGGTATGGTCGTCTTTCATAGGTAAAGTAGTGGCTAAAGTGGACACAATCCTTAATGATAAAGGTGTTAATCCTCTTTTAATAGAAAGAGTAAAAGATGTAATAAAAAAGGTTAAGATGTAGGTGGGGCGGGTATTCTCGCCTTATTTAAATTTAGAGGTTGATAAAATGAGAGAAAAAAATAATAATAGTTTGGATTTTTCACCGGTGTATAAAAGCGGTGAAAATAAGGTTAAATTAAGCGTTACACTTGATAAAGACTTGGTAGAAAAATTGAAACAATACAATGAGATATACGGTTCAAATATATCCAATTTTATGAACAATCAATTAAGGTTTGCGTTGAATTTCCGCAAGTTAGGGGAAATTAGGGATTTTCAGCTTAAGCAACAAAATTATAAAAGTATCAACTTATTATTAAGGAAAGAAATTGCCGACTATTTAGAGTTGTTAATATTGAATGGTCTTAAGATTTTAGGCGATGAAGTAAAAAGTGCTACTCCCGTTCAATTAGCGGATAAATTGTCTGATGAACTGTTAGACGACTCATGGTTTCATACGTTGGATTTGCATACTTATGGCGGTGAAGAGACTAGAGAAAAAAGGTTGAAAAACATTGCTGATATTGTGAAAAGGTCGATACAATAAGCACATACTTTGTTTTTTGTTTTTGATAGAACTCTTATGAGTTCTATTTTTTTAGCTTATTTTATCCCACTTATCATACCGTAATATGGTAGATTTATCCTACTAGTAGCATTTTTTAATAAAAATGGTAGAATTTGGATTATTTTAGGTGATTTTTGCGGTTACGTGATGTGGTAGGATTTATACTACTCGATATTTAATAAATATAGCTATAAGTCAATAGTAGCAAGTAATATCAGCTAATTTAATTCCAGAGTGTTATTTTTTAAATTGTGAGACGAGTGTTCACTTTTTAGTTCGTTCACACTCTCGCCTCCAATCCGAAAGGGCGGATTTTACACTTTTTTATCAACTTCAAAAATCCTCAAAGTACACACTAATTATAAAAGTGTGTACTTTTGTTAATACAAACTTTCAAGCTATAAGCGGAATACAAGCATATTTGAACAAAAAAGAAAAGAAAAAAGATTAAGAGTACACACTATTGATTTGACAAGTTGCACTTTATCATGTATAATAAAGGTATAAAGAACAGAAAAACAAAGGAGATAAATTATGAGAAACGCAGAAATCAGATTGGCAGTTGAAGAACTTCAAAACTTATACGCACAAGCCGATTTATTGAAAGCAGAAATTACAGCTAAAGAAAGTTTAATTAAAGAAGAAATGGAAGCTAGAGAAACAGAAGAATTAAATCTAGGTAATGTAATTATTCGTTTTACTTCCGTTCTTTCAAACCGTTTTGACACAACTGCGTTTAAGAAATTACACAGTGATTTATATAATACTTTCATTAAACAAGTTTCAAGCAGACGTTTTTCAATCGCATAGGGGCAATGCCCCTAGTGGGGCGGAAAGAGAAAAATAAACAATGGAAAAAGATATTGAATTAACAAGCAAAGGTATTAAAAAAGCTAGTGAGGGTGAGCCTATCCGCAATATTGATGATGTTGAAAAATTGAAAAGTCACTTTAGGGATAAGGGGAAAGACGGGAAACTACACAAATACTATGTTTTTTTAATTGTTGGGCTGAATACCGCTTTGCGTGTATCCGACATTGTTGCTTTGAAAGTTCAGGATTTGAAGGGCGGCGTTATAAAGATTAAAGAAAAGAAAACTAGAAAAGCACGTCAATTCAAGATGAACGACTACCTAAAAGAAACACTTGAAAAATGGATTAAGCAAGAAAATCTACAAGATGATGAGTATATTTTTTATTCAAATATGACAAAAAGCGGTGCTAGGTCGGACGGACGGGAAAATAAAACATTTGACCGCAAAACGCAACATATAGACAAATCCGTATTATATAAGGCTTTTAGCAAAGCTGTGAAAGATTTGAATTTACCAATTCATTATTCCAATCACTGTTTGAGAAAGACTTTTGCTTATCACCTATATTTGAAGACTAAAGATTTAGGGCTAATTCAAACTTTATTAAATCATAGCTCAACCGCTGTAACACTACGGTACATTGGGATTACGCAAGATGTTATAAATGATACTATGAGTGAGTTTATGCTGTAGCTTGATTATAAATTACATTAATTGAAGAATTTCATTTTACTAAATTTGTGTGGTTCTTCTTCATCATTAGCGATAGTTTTTATTTCTTTAACTGGGTCGTTTGAATTAAGAAGTCGGTTTAACTCTAACCAGTTGTAAACGCCTGTAAATATAGAAACTATAGAATTTGCAAAAGACTTAGCAAAAACAGTATTAATTTTCTTATTTTCATTTGCTAGGTTAGTCGTGTCGCTTATAAATTCAGTTTTTTCATCTTTTTTCATGATAAAATTATAACATGAAAAATACTGATTTAAAAAAAATAGCAATAGGTCAATGCCGAGTGTCTAAGGGTGATAAAGCGGAAATTGAAAACTCTCTAAAAAGCCAACAGGCTGAAATCCTTATTCTTGCAGAAAAATTAGGAATTAAAGAAGAACAGATTGACTGGTTCGTTGAAGATGAGGCAAGGTCATCATATCAAGACCGTGCAAACTGGTCTTTATTTGAGGATAAAATAGAAGAAGCATGCAATAACCCTAGTATTGCTTATTTTCTCTCTTACTCACAAGAGCGATTTTGTCGTAACTCTAAACGTTCAAAGCTGTATAAAGACAAGCTCCGTAAGGCTGGTTTAGAAGTTCGCTTTGTAACTGGGGATGTTGCAGACCCTAATAGTGATAGCGGTTTTTGGCAAGAGGGTATGCAAGAGTTAGCGGCTGAGGGATATAGTAGAAAGGTAGCTTCTGACACATTAAGAGGGTGCAAACAAAACGCACGTACTCGTGATAATAAAACGGGATACGTATATAAAAACGGTGGTTCTGTTCCGTTTTGGCTAATGCCAAAAAAAATTATTATTGGAGTTAATAAATACGGTGAAAATATAACTAAAACTATATGGGTAGAAAACACTACTATTCATACTGCAAGAATTAAAGGAAAAGATATTACAAAAACTATGTGGGAATGGGGTAAATACCTATTTATTGAATTGAGATTAAAGCAAGGTAAATCATATAGTGAGATAGCAGATTTTGCTAATGAAATCAAACTTCCTATTGCAAGAAAATCAACTTTTGTTAGAAAAAACACTTTATCCATTCAAGCAAAGAATGAATGTATCTATGGGGTATCTATCTATAATAAGCACCATTACAACAATAACTACAAAAAGGGTGCCTTAAAATCCGAAAGTGAATGGATTGTGGAAGAAAATGCTATGCCTGCACTTTTAACAAAAGAACAATACGACACACTTCAAAAGATATCCGAGAAAAAGGCTCGTAAAATAGGAAATACATCTGCAAACACTAAAACCAATACTAAACTACTGGTAAATATACCCGATAAATTCTACTGCGCTAACTGTGGTAGTAAAATCATCTCAACAGGAAAGCATTATGTATGTTCCAGTTATAACAGTTACGGTAAAAAGGGTTGCGGTGCTTCAAGTTTTCATGTTGATAGTGAGTGGCTAGACTCTAAAATTGAAAAAGAAATTATAAAGTTAATTCTTAATGAAAAAACTATTCAAGTATTGTATGAACAATATAAAAAGAAATATGGAGTCAAGGTCGATATAACTAATAACAAGGCAGATAAATCAGTATTAGTCAAAGCAATAAAACAAAAGAAGCAAGAACAAACCAATCTGATTAATGCTATATCAAGCGGTCATATAGCAGGTGTAGCATTGGAAGTGGCTTCAAATAAACTTAATTCTATATCGGAAGAAATCAAGGTTCTTGAAGCTCAAATAGATGATAGTAGCAAGCCTAGTCAATACAGAATACTAACCTATGATTACTTCAAACAGTTGTGTCATAACGGTTCTAAGGTGCTAACCCATAGTTCTTTGGCAGAAAAAAGAGCTTTCATTGAAAGATGTATAGAGTCCGTAACCCTTGACCCAGTTAAGAAAGCGGTCAATGTGAAGTTTAATATAAATCCATTTTGGACGTCTTTGGAAAACCCTAAAAAGACTAAAAAACTGGAAGTATCAAGCCTTTGTACTTCCAGTGAAATGGTTGCGGGTGCTGGATTTGAACCAACGACCTTCGGGTTATGAGCCCGACGAGCTACCAGACTGCTCCAACCCGCGTTATTTAATTTTCATACCGAGGGAACTCCCTCGATATCTATATTATGCTCCGTAAAAAATAAAAATCAAGTCCCCTGATTTTTTAGTTAAAAATTATTTATACCTACAATTATTGTAGGTATGTTTGTAGGTGCGGTGCGGAGTGAAATTTTTAGTGCAACTTTTTATATAAAACTGCGAGGAAAAGATGTTAAGAAATGTTTGCAGAATAGGGGAATTTGTATTTAGTAATAGATTATTATAATTAAGTATTCTATAAATACCAATAACACTTATTATATCGAGCAAGGAAATAAAACTAAAATGCCCCTTATGAGCCAACGAGCTACTAAAAATTTCATACGGTAATCATTGGCAATATATTATCAAGATATGCGTATGATTGTGGTGGAACAAATTTGGGATTTTCTTGATATGGGTCAATTGGTTTTTCAAAAGATATAAAATCTTTAATTTTTATTGCATAGCCTTTTTCTTTTCCTGAAAAATATTCAAAGAAATCTTTTTTGTTAATACCTGCATTTTGTTTAAAGTTACCCCAAAGATTTTTAGGTGTATCTTCTATAATTTCATCAATACATATTTTGCCTACAATTTGCTTAATTGGTGCAGTTGCATAAACATATATTTCATCAATATCTTGTTTAAAGATAACCCTTCTAAACTCATAAAGCTTAGAACCATTTTCTATTTGTTCCACATATTTAGGTTTAATTGATAATAAAACGCTCATCTATATTGTCCTTTATTATTTTTCTATACCTTTGGTCATCTATATTAGTTATTGATTGTATATAACCATTTACAATATTATTTTGTTCCATTTGGTTATATTCAACTTCATTTTCAAGATTGAAATTTTGGTTGAATAATATAACTGTTACATCCGATGTACAGCATGACTTGACTTCTTCTAAATTAAAAACGGTTCTTTTGGCAATTAGCTTAAAAATTTGTTCAGCATCTCTTAACCCATAGTAAACCGCCTCTACCGTTCCTATTGTAGTAACGGATTTTCTTTCATGAGTTTGATAAAACAATAAAACATCACCTTTGTTTATTAGACGAGTACTACTATTGCATATATAGGCTTTTTTTATTGAATTACCTTCACTTCTTTCCAATGTTAGCAATGTTAATTGATGATCTTTACCTATAAAATCAGGAAACAATTTCTTATGAAAATTAGGTCTGATTGGTATTAGATGTTTTTTGACTTTAGAACCATCATAAAAGGAAGGATAATATTTCCTGTTAATAGAAATAATATCTTCAACATCTTTAATCTCAAGGTTTTCATTTGGAATAATTCTTTTTAGATATACTTCTTCACCTAAACTATTTTCTCCATATTTATAAAAACCAAAATTTTGTATTAGTGGGATTAAATAATCAGCCTCTTGCTTAAAATGTGTCAAATAAATCTCTTCTATGTTATTAGCAATAGCATAATCAAAAGCCATTCGGAGTAGTCTTTCACCCAATTTTAATCCTCGAGAATGTTCCGCAACTTTAAATGTACAAATTTTTAGAATTCTATCTCTATAAAGAGTTGGTGCACAATCAATATTTTCTCGTTCTTCAATTTTAGGTATTAAGATAGCGTTTATTTTATTATCATTTTCGTAAACAAATAGCTCTCGTCTTGACACCTTTGAATTCCACCAATTCGCAAAACCATTATATTCGTTTTCTAGAGTGCCAAAAATTTCATCTTTTATGTTTATTTCATAACCCATTTTCTTTTGAAAAGTTGGCAAAAGATTGATATCAGAATTTGGGTAAAATTTTTGAAAACATGATATCGCTTCATTTATATTAAGGACCTGTTCTAATCCTAATTTCTCAGCCTTATTTAATATGCCTTGGTCTTCCGTTATTAAATAATCTACAACATTTTTAGCTACACTATAAATTAGTTGATTATCTATAACATCATTGTCTGACAATGGAATTGGTAATAAATTTTTAAAATCGTCATCCGTATTATAATCGGGATAAGTGTCTAATATTGCATACCCGTTTATTTTAGAAAGATTAACCGCTTGTCTTTCTTTGTTTCCATCTTTTTTAATTTCAGCAATAGAAAGATGGTGAACCCAAGTAGAACTAGCTTCAAGTCCACTTATTAAATTCATCATATGTGCAAGATTTTCAGGTACGATATGATTGTTTTCTCTTAATATTAAAATATTTGTATCTAATAATATTCTCAATTAACACCCTCCTAGTAATATTTTTGAAAGAAAAGAAGATATTAAATTAATAATAACTATTAAAATAGCATAACCCAAAACTGTTGCCCAATTTAGCCATTGTTTTTTAAATTTTAGATAAGCATTAAAATTCTCAATAGATTCTGCATTTGATATTTGTTCGCTATTTATTTTCTGCTGCCATTGATGAGCAAGAATTACTTGGTTTTTATCAAATTGAATATAATTTTCCCATATACCTTTTTCTAATTTTCTTTCACTTTTCTTTGTATTTGAAATTATTTCTATACTCCCATTCGTCATAACAAAGAAATTAACTTTTTTTAAACAATAATCTTTAATTCTGCTATTGCGAACATGTTCAATTAAAGAGTCATTATTCAAACTACGCCAATCGTTAAGTCTAAAATCGATAAAATCATTTTCAATCAATAATGCATTTAATAAATTTAAGTTAGTTCTTTTTTCAACAATTTTATTTAAATTCAAAGCGGAACAACGAAATCTAAAATAATACATTTGTTCTTCTTTTAAGTTTTTCCTATCAGAAAGTTTGATTGTTAATATAGTACCATTATATTTATTACTTACATCAATATCATTATTAATATCTAATTGATAAACATAAAAAACCGTTGCACCATTATCACGAATAGCTATTTGTTTAGGTTCTGCATCTTCTTCTTTCGTATAGTATTCGTTAAATACTGTGTTTAAAAGCAATTTTGATGAAGTAATAGTTTTACCCAAATCTGTTATGGAGTCCTTTGAAAGTTTAAAAGGGAAATACAAGCAAAGATTTTGTAATTCTTTTACATATTTAACTTTTATACCAATATCCAATACATATGGCTTAATATTTGTCCATAGATTAAAATGCATTTCGTATGGACATGCACATGATTGGTCTAATTCTTTACCTTCACACCATACAGCTAACCCTGACATTTAACCTCCTTGAATACATTAAGTTTATCATAAAAAATTTTAATTAAGCTCAAATATTAAATTTATTAAATATTACCCCCACCATACAGCCCCTCTCATTATGTGATGAGGTTTCTTGGTGGAAGATATAAGTTTTCGGTTGTGAGATTTTTCTCGGTTTGAAAAACCCCGCCGGTTAAAATTTCTGATGAGAGCATTTATCGGCTGATGATGAAATGTTTTAGAGCAGTGAGGTATAAAGTTACCGAGAATTATTTTAACAAAAATGTACGCACATATTTATGCGCCAAAGATAGTTCGTCTTGATTTAGTTTATCAAGCATTGAGATTAAGTCTGATTTTAGGTCAGCGGTTTCTTGCAGGTAGTAAAATTCAAATAAATCTTTAGGCTCAACATCTAAAGATGTCGCAAGTCTTTCGATTAAGTCCGCAGACGGAAAGTTTTTACCACTTTCAATACAGCTTATATGTTTATCATCAACATTCACAAGTTCAGCAAGTTGTGCTTGTGTTAGATTTTTCTTTTTACGATACTCTTTAATTTTACGTCCGAACAAAATTTTGATATTCATATAAACCTCTCTTTCAATTTTATTAAGTATTTTGACAATTCAGAATGGAATATTAGGTAAATATTTGACTTAAACTTACTTAATTGATAGAATTTATTACAAGATAGGTAAATTAGCGGTTATTATTTACCTTAAATATAGGTTAAGAATGGTTTTAAATACTGTTACTAAAAATCAATTTGATATTTATAAGATTCTGATAGAGTTATCAAAAACCAAACCTCTATTTTGTAGCGAGCTTGAATTTCAATTTTATTTAGCGTGGAAAATTAAAGAATTATACGGTAAAGAATACCAAATTCATTTAGAATATCCTATAAAAGACTCTGAGGGGAAAAACAAAAACATAGACCTACTATTAGTTAATTGTAGCGGAGGTTTTATCCCTATTGAATTAAAGTATTGCACAAGTAAATTTGAGCAAAATTTTGGTAATTTCTCATATAAGTTGAAAGAGCATAGTGCAAATGACCAAACAAGATATAAATATCTAAAAGATATTTATAGGCTTGAAGCATTTAAGGTTAATGAAAGTAAGTTTATTGTAGGTTATGCGATTATGATTACTAATCAGTACAGAACATGGCAAAAAATTGTCAATAAGTCGCAAACAGATTACGATTTCTCGCTTGAAGACAATAGTTTAGTAAGTAGCGGAATAAAAAAGTGGTCTGAAAATACCGCACCAAGCACTCAAAAAGATTGTCCTCCACTTATTTTACAGAATGACTATTTTATAAAATGGCAAGATTACTCAACTTTTGATGACCGCAATGGACGGTTTAAAGTATTAGTTACGGAGGTTAAATAATCTACTATGACAAGACAAATTGAAGCTGAAATTGAAAAATTATTATCAATAATGCCTTTAAATTTGGAGTTTACAACCAAATGGTTTAAAGATACATTGCAAGGTTTATACGGAAGACCACGAGATAGTTATATTCCTTCTGATTACTGCCATAATATAAAAAATAATGGGATTAATTGGGAGACGCAACCGCATTATTTTAAAGCATTGGAATACGGGAAATATCGCTATGTTGGAAAAGATTATAAAGAATAAACTTTCTGACATCTTGCAATCATTTCTCGTTGTGTATAAATAGTGTTAGCAACTAAGAATTATTACAGAACAGGTGGTGAAATAATGTGGATTACTGAAATTATTTGGTTAGCTTTTTTATTTATTTTAATTGGTAGCTTATTTGGATAGGAGTTAATCATGAATTTTATTAAAAATGT